>NZ_VKHR01000042.1 GCF_009663145.1 Shewanella sp. TC10 | reverse complement strand
GAAATGGCCACGCGGTATTAGATGTGTTCAATCAAGAGCCTTTACCGAGTGAACATGCTATTTGGCAATGCCCTAATGCGATCATCACTCCCCATATCGCCGCGCCAAGTTTTCCTGAACAAGTCGTAGAAGTGTTCGTCGAAAACTACCACTTATGGTGTCATCAGCAACCTCTTAACCATCAAGTCGATTTTATAAAAGGTTACTAGGGCCAGCTGATCTTTGCTGGTTAAGTTTTGTTCGAAATAAAAGCGTTTTTAATCGAGGCGAATGAATTGATGCATAGTCATCTAAGCACCTTTTATTTACAAAGATACATTCAACAAAGAGTAAAACGCTTTTAGTCGAAGCCTTCGGGCAGCAAATAAACGGGGAAGCTCAACAAGCCCTGAACATCTTCAACTCTCTCACAGCACACGTAATGACTGATTTTGTGAGCTAGTCAGCAGTTTGTAATAACCATTACTTTTCGATATTTGCCAGATTTGTTCAAAAAGTTATTAGCAATGAGAACTGTTTTCATTTACAATTGCATTATTGTTGATTAGTTAGCATATTTAATTTTCCAAACTCTGTTAAATATGTCATCAAACTTTACGAAGAGGCTTTATGTACGTTTGTCTTTGTCACGGAATTACTGATACCCAAATCAGAGAAGCAGTAAGCAAGCATGGCGATAGCTCTTTAGCTGACGTTAAAAAACGCTTAGGTGTTGCTGATCAATGTGGTAAATGTTCGCGTATGGCAACAAACATCATTAAAGCTCAAGTGGATGTTGAACCTAATTTCTACGAAGTCGCTTAATCTCTATTATATTTTCAGTCCTTCATTTCTCAATAAATATAAGCGTTAACTTCAAATCTAATTCATAAAAAATGCTGCCCTGAGGCAGCATTTTTTGTTTCAAGCGATTATTTAGATTGGAGTGTTCTAAATGCCCGACTCTTCTGTTTCATCTTCAGCGGTTTGAGCACCTTGCTCAATCTGAACACTATCGACACGCTGTAAACCTCTTGGCAATTTAGCGCCACGACGGCCTCTTTCACCACGATAATGCTCTAAGTCAGATGGTTTTAAGGTTAACTTACGTTTACCAGCCCACAGAGTGACTGACGCATCCTCAGGAATAATATCCAAATGAATGAGTAGTTCTTCACGATTTTTAGCGCGATCCGTTGGAATACCAATAATCTTGTTGCCTTTACCTTTCGATAATTGCGGCAATGCATCCACATCAAATATCAGCATGCGGCCTTCATTGGTAATGGCAATAATCGATTGCGTTACCCCTTTATTGACTAGTTTAGGCATCAATGACTGCGCATTGGCAGGTAGACTCAGTAATGCTTTACCCGCTTTGTTACGACTAATCATATCCGCGTATGAACCAATAAAACCATAGCCTGCATCACTAGCCAGTAAATAGCATTGGCTGTCCACACCCAGTAATACATGGCGCATGACTGCATCAGGAGATAGATTAAAGCGAGTAGTGATGGGTTCGCCCTGACTTCTGGCTGAAGGCAAGGTATGGGTGTCAGTTGCAAACGCCCGCCCTGTAGAGTCAATAAATACGCTTGGCTGGTTACTCTTACCACTAGCACTGCAAAGGAAAGCATCACCCGATTTATAGTTCAGCCCTTCACCATCAACATCATGGCCTTTAGCGCAGCGAACCCAACCTTTATCAGACAATACAACAGTCACTGATTCTGCAGGAGTAAGCTCTTGCTCTGTTAACGCTTTAGACTCTACACGTTCGATAATTGGAGAACGTCTATCATCGCCAAACGTTTCACCATCTTGAATTAACTCTTTTTTCACTAAGGTTTTTAAACGACGCTCAGAACCTAGAATTAATTCCAGCTTATCACGCTCAGCTGCGAGCTCTTCTTGCTCACCTTTAATCTTAAACTCTTCGAGCTTAGCTAAATGACGTAGTTTTAAATCTAATATCGCTTCAGCTTGCTTCTCTGACAACTCAAAGCGAGCCATTAACTCGGCTTTTGGCTCATCGTGGAAGCGAATGATTTCAATCACTTCATCGATATTCAAGAAGGCAATCATTAACGCATCAAGAATATGCAATCGAGCCAGTACTTTATCTAATCTGAACTGTAAACGACGGGTCACCGTTGAAATACGGTAGGTCAACCACTCGGTGAGTAACTCTTTTAATCCTTTAACTTTAGGACGGCCATCAAGACCCAAGACGTTTAAGTTAACGCGAAAGCTTTTTTCTAAATCGGTTGTAGCAAATAAGTGTGCCATCAGTTGATCGCAATCAACTCGATTAGAACGAGGAACAACCACTAAACGAACAGGATTTTCATGATCTGATTCATCACGTAAATCCGCTACCATTGGCAGCTTTTTCGCTTGCATTTGATTGGCAATTTGCTCAAGAATTTTGCCACTACCCGCTTGATGAGGCAAAGCAGTAATCACAACTTCACCATTATCGATATCGTAAACAGCGCGCATTTTGATTGAACCGCGACCTGTTTGGTAAATCTTAGCAATATCTTTACTTGGGGTAATGATCTCAGCGTATGTTGGATAATCAGGGCCTGGCACAAACTCCATCAGGCGCTCTAATTCAGCTTTAGGATTTTCAAGTAGCTCTACACATGCAGAGACTAATTCGCGCACGTTATGTGGCGGAATATCTGTTGCCATACCAACAGCAATACCGGTAATACCATTCAATAAAATATGCGGTAAGCGTGCAGGTAATGACTTGGGCTCTTTCATGGTGCCGTCAAAGTTAACGCCCCAATCTACAGTCCCTTGACCCAGCTCAGATAATAATACTTCAGAGAATTTTGATAGTTTTGCTTCGGTATAACGCATCGCAGCGAAGGATTTAGGATCATCTGGTGCGCCCCAGTTTCCTTGACCGTCGACCAAAGGGTAGCGATATGAAAATGGCTGTGCCATTAATACCATTGCTTCGTAACACGCGCTGTCACCATGTGGGTGGTATTTACCTAATACATCACCAACGGTACGGGCAGATTTCTTATGCTTTGACTGAGCTGATAAGCCAAGCTCACTCATTGCATAGATAATACGACGTTGAACAGGTTTTAAACCATCGCCAATATGCGGCAAAGCACGGTCCATAATCACGTACATTGAATAGTTTAAATAAGCCTCTTCAGTAAAGCGGCGCAGAGGCATTTGCTCTACACCATCAAGGCTTAATTCAATCGCATCACTCATTATTTCATATCCTGTGATTGTTCTGTCGCTTTGTAAAACAAGCGATATATATTGCCTTTTAAGTCATCAGAGATGAACATTGCTCCATCAGGTGCATTTATCAGGTCATAAGGTCTGGCGACGGGGAATTCTCCGTCTAAAAAGCTAACTACTCTCTCACGTTTGGTTATTTCATCACCATCAAGCGTTAACATGACAACTTGGTAACCAATCTTACTTGAACGGTTCCAAGAACCATTTTCAGCAACAAAAAGTTGATTGTGGTAACGTTCAGGGAACTGTTTACCTTCGTAAAACAGTAAACTGGTAGGTTTAACGTGCGCGGGTAATTCAAATTGCGGTACTGACACATTTAAGGTGTCAGGCTTTTTAAAAGCGGGTTCGGCGACATCGGTACCATGTATATATGGAAACCCGAAATGACTGCCTTTTACATCGATACGGTTAATTTCATCTGCGGGCATATTATCGCCCATCCAATTTCGTCCTTGATCGGCAAACCATAATTTGTCAGTACTTGGCGACCAGTCAAAACCGATAACACGACGCAACCCTGAAGCCACCTGCTCTGTGTCACCCGATTTAATATCAATCGCTAACATGCTGCCAAATGGCGCTGGCGCTTCACAAACATTACATGGTGAACCAATCGAGATATAAAGGCGACCATCTGGACCAAACTCCATACCGCGGGCATGCTTGCGTTCTATGCTAGGTAAGCCGGAATAGACTTCTTTAGGTCGACCTGGGCGGCGAAGACGGTTTTCAACATCTTGATAGCGCAGAATGCGATCATCTTCGGCTACGTATAAATCACCGTTATGAAAAGCGATAGCTTCCGGGTATTCCAAACCTTTGCCAATCAAATAACGTTTATTCACTTGGCCATCGTTATCAGAATCAACTAACGCGTAAATTGTGCCGCTCTTTCTTGAGCCAACAAATAAGGTCCCTTGGCTACCAATTGCCATCTGCTTGGAGTCACCCAAATCAGAAGCATATAAAGTGAGTCCAAATCCTTTTGTAACAGTAATCATCATAGGATCGGCAGCAAGCGCCTTAACTGCAGCAAGCTGAGCTAAAGCTATTACAGACAGTGTTTTTAAGGCTGTTGAAATTTGCTTGATATCCATTTTAATTATTATTCTCGACATTATAATTATTCTTTGCCTTTCTCTTTTTGGGCAATGTGCAATGTAATAGTACGGGTCTAACTACCCTTTTAGATCTCTGCTAAATCACCTTTAGACTCTAACCACACTTTACGGTCTGGTGAACGTTTTTTAGCTAATAACATATCCATTAATGCCATCGTATCTTCATTGTCATCAATAGTAAGCTGTACTAATCGACGTGTATTCGGATCCATGGTGGTTTCACGTAATTGCAATGGATTCATTTCACCCAATCCTTTAAATCGAGTAACCTGCACTTTGCCTTTTTTCTTTTCTGCAACAATTCTATCTAATATACCGTTTTTTTCGCCTTCATCTAGGGCATAAAAAACTTCTTTACCTAAATCAATCCTGAATAAAGGCGGCATTGCGATATAAACATGGCCTTTTTCTACTAATACGCGATAGTGCTTCATGAACAAAGCACACAATAACGTAGCAATATGTAATCCATCAGAATCGGCATCCGCTAGGATACATATCTTGCCATAACGCAGTTCAGAAATATCTTCACTGTCTGGATCGCAACCGATCGCCACTGAAATATCATGCACTTCTTGCGAAGCTAACACTTGAGATGCATCAACTTCCCAAGTATTTAAGATTTTACCACGTAGCGGCATAATCGCTTGAAACTCTCTGTCCCGTGCCTGTTTGGCACTACCACCAGCAGAATCCCC
This sequence comes from Shewanella sp. TC10, assembly GCF_009663145.1. Classification (GTDB taxonomy): domain Bacteria; phylum Pseudomonadota; class Gammaproteobacteria; order Enterobacterales; family Shewanellaceae; genus Shewanella. The sequence goes on along the minus strand of NZ_VKHR01000042.1, from coordinate 43,972 downwards.
TTCCACTAAGAATAACTCACCTCGCATAGGGTCTTGGCCGCTACAGTCGGTTAATTTACCTGGTAATGCAGGTCCTGAAGTCACTTTCTTACGCGCGACTTTTTTAGCAGCTTTTAAGCGGCGCTGTGCATTACTAATACACAGCTCAGCTAATTGCTCTGCTTGCTCTGTGTTTGAATTTAACCAAAGAGAGAATGCATCTCTGACAATACCCGACACAAATGCTGAACTTTGACGGCTCGATAGCTTCTCTTTTGTTTGCCCAGAAAACTGAGGGTCTTGCATCTTAATAGATAGAATAAACGATGCTTTGTCCCAAATATCTTCTGGTGATAACTTAATGCCACGAGGAACCAGGTTTCTAAATTCACAAAACTCACGCATTGACTCTAATAAGCCCTGCCTGAAACCATTCACATGAGTTCCACCTAACGGCGTCGGGATCAAGTTTACGTAACTTTCGTAAATACTATCACCGCCTTCAGGCAGCCAAGTGATTGCCCATTCAGCCGCATCTGTCTTACCTGAGAACTCTCCAATAAAAGGCTCTTCTGGTAATAGAACGGAACCCTTCACAGCTTCTTTCAAATAATCTGTTAAACCGCTTTCGTAATACCATTCGTTAACTTCACCATTTTGCTTGTTAGTGAACTTAATACGTAAACCAGGACACAACACTGCTTTAGCACGTAATTGATATAACAGTTTAGAAATTGAGAAGTTACCCGAGTCAAAATAGCTCGCATCGGGCCAAAAATGTACTCGTGTACCTGTGTTACGTCTGCCACAGGTACCTGTCACTTTTAGGTCTTCAACTTTATCGCCATTCTCAAATGCTATCTCGTAAACTTGCGCATCACGACGGACACTAATCTCAACTCGTGCCGACAAGGCATTTACAACTGAAATACCCACCCCGTGCAGGCCACCTGAAAATTGGTAACTGTCATTAGAAAACTTACCACCAGCGTGCAATTTAGTTAGGATAAGTTCAACACCGGGGATCCCTTCTTCGGGGTGAATATCTACCGGCATACCACGACCATCATCGATAACTTCTAAGGAGTTATCAGCATGAAGCACCACATCAATTTTTGTAGCATGACCCGCCAAAGCTTCATCGACACTGTTATCAATGACTTCTTGACCTAAATGGTTAGGTCGAGTGGTATCGGTGTACATACCAGGACGGCGTTTTACAGGGTCGAGTCCATTAAGAACCTCGATAGCATCAGAAGTGTATTGATTGGTCATAGTCCACACATTTGGTCAATTGTTAGCCCACATTATTGGGCCCTAATGAAACTGATTAAGAAATCTGTAAAAAGTCACAAATCTTATCTAGCTGATTTTTATAGCCAATAAAACTGTGATCACCATTGGGCTCTAAATGCAGCTCACAACAATGATATTTGGATAACGCTTGACGATAATCTAACACTTCATCGCCAGTTTGCAAAAATACTAAGAAACGGTCGGGACGAAATATCACTTCAGTATCATACTCAGCCACATCTAACTTGTGTTGTGGCAATACTTGATAGTGCTCGTCAGTATAGGGATTATATTGAGGCCCTAAAAACTCATCAAAAAGCTCAAATGGCTTTACCGCAGGGTTAATTAAAACAGCTTTACCGCCATAGGTCTCAGCTAAATAGCTCGCAAAATAACCACCTAAAGAAGAGCCAATAAAGCCTAATGATTCACCTTCTGCTTTCGCGCGCTCTACAATACCACATAATAAGGCCATCGCTTCTTTTGGCGATGATGGTAATTGAGGTTGAATGAAGTTTAAATTAGGAAAACGGTGTTGAATATACTGAGCCGTTTCTACTGCTTTATCTGACAGAGGGGAACTATTAAATCCATGTATATAGAGAAGCATACTTCCTCTCGCTTTAAATAACCTGAAATGCCAAAGCATCAATAAAATCAGGCTAACACATGAATATTTAGCGCTTAATAACCGCTAGCATCATTGTCTGGAGAGAATTTTTCCCCAGGCACCCGATAAACGTTTGTTTGAATGCTACCATTGCTTGCTAACTCCAGCAAACGATAGCCAGGTTGAAGTCCATCTAAAGCAAAATAGGATGATTTTGGTTTAAATTGTATACAGGTGGATGGCGTGGCCATTAAATAAATCCCCCCCTCAGCAGTAGGGTACTGGGTATCTATGGTTTGATGGACATGCCCCCAAAGTGCGCCTTTAACTTGCGGATATTGACTAACACGCTTTAAAAAAGCGTCGCCATTGCTCATACAGTGCTGATCAAGCCAACTACACTCAACTAAAATGGGGTTGTGATGCATCACCAGTAAAACATGCTTATTCGGTTCAGCTTTAATGGCAGCATCAATAAGCGCAAATTGCTGCTCAGCCATATAACCGCCAGGCTTGCCCCGCACCGTAGAATCCAACATTAAAATTTGCCATTCACCAGCTAGAATACGCTGCTGGCCAAATAAATGTGGCCCTTGCATATGTAAACTCATCAAGCGTGGATCATCATGATTACCAGGTAGGTAATGACAAGGAAGGTTTAGTTCTGCAATAGTCGCGGAAAAATGTTGGTAAGACTGTGGAGAATAATCTTGGCTTATATCACCCGTAGCCAAAATCATGTCAGCTGGGTATTCGGTCGCAAGATAAGTATTTAACACCGCCTGAAAACTGGCAGCCGTATTCACACCTAACAGCTTTGCTTCAGGATCAGCAAATAAATGCGGGTCAGTAACTTGAATAAGTCGCACGACATCCGTATCAGCAATTGAATAAGACACTGGCTCTTTAAGCACTAATTAATCCCAACATAAATTAATTCAATGTTTTAGAGTGATGAAGAACAGACTTGCACTGGGCGACATCCAATCTTTAACAGCTCTTCTAGAAATGCATTAACTTGATACTTCTCATCCGTTTGATGCATATGTACATTTGGATAATCATACACTGCTTTTAACCGATAAATCTGTTGACTAGTTAACACTTCTGCTAATTGAGCATCATGATAGACTCGCACACAGGCTTTAGGTGTGATAAGGAAATCACTGTTAGGCAAATGGCGCGTTATTTCAATTAATTGAGTATATTTTGTGTTCTCTAAGATAGTGACATCCAGTAGGCCAAATTGACCTTCTACAGTCCAAGAGTCATTAACGTCAGCAACATCTGGTAGCCACTTTAAAATCAACGCATAATTACGCCCACACAATGCTAGGAAAGCACTGACGTTAGGTTGGTATTTATCTTTAGTGGTTTGTTGCTTCAAAATTAACTCACTTACTTTTGCTTATTTGACTGCAATTCTTTAACGATAAACCTATTAAGCTATGCTTGTCTTACTGTATCTAGGTTTAACGCTAACCATTGCAAGCCAATAACAGTAGATGCATTATCTATTCGACCTGAATTCACCATAGCCATCGCAGCGTCAAAGCCAACAACATGCACTTTAATATCTTCATGTTCATAATCGAGTCCATGAATACCTTCAGCTTTAGTGGCATCAACTTTAGCCCAATAAAAATGAAAACGCTCAGAAGAACCACCTGGTGTTGCTAAATAACTATTGACCAAATGCACTTCGCTGGCCGTCAAGCCAGTTTCTTCCATTAGCTCACGCTCTGCGACTTCAGCTGGAACTTCGCCGGCAGCAATCATACCTGCCACAAGCTCAAGAAGCCAAACAGAATTAGTCGTTGCTAATGCAGGTAATCTAATTTGCTCTATCAATACTACTTGGTGAGTGACTGGATCATAAGGTAAAACAACGACGGCATTGCCTCGCTCGAAAACTTCCCGTGTGACAACTTCACTCCAGCCACCAGAAAATAGCTTATGTTTGAATTTATATTCATCTAATTGAAAGAAACCTTTATATAAGGTTTTAGTGGAAATGACTTCAACATCGCTTTTTGCGTTAAATTGTTCTATTACTTCACTATCTTTCATATTTTTTCTTACAGTTTGTAAGCCCTTTGAAATATTTAATGCATTATTATATTAGCTAAGCATTTAAGCATGCGAGTTTAAAAAAGTCTGTTACAACTTGAAAGTTGATATTTAGCTTAAAGATGATAGTCTTTTTATCATACACACTAGATACATAGCGGGATTGCACAAAGTTTTAGCTGGTTCACAATATGCTAAATCAATCTTGCTTAAAATTTAAAATTGTGAACAAACAAGATCATCTTACCTCCCAAGCGGAGACTATGTCTAAAAGGGCAGCAAATGAAATTTAAAATACGTTCTTTATACGCAGCACTAACACTAGCTGTTGCTGCACCTGCAGCAAATGCTGACGATTTATTGCAAATTTATCAGCAAGCGCTGACAAGCGATACCATCGTACTTCAAGCTCAGTCTCAACGTGATGCACTATACGAAACGATTGAAGAAAACCGTGCTCCCTTACTGCCTACCATCAGCGCAAACGTAGGCTACTCTAAAGCATGGAATGATACAGATGATGGTACACCTACAGATAAACCAGAAGGCTTCACTGGTGGTGTAACCTTAAATCAAGTGATTTATGATCACAGTGCATGGGTAGGCTTAGACCTAGCTGAAATGGCAGCATCTCAGGCTGATTCAGCCTATGCATCTGCGCTTCAAGCATTAATCATTCGCGTAACTACTGCTTACTTTGATGTATTAACGGCAAAAGACAACTTTGAATTCCAAGGTGCAGAAAAACGCGCAATTGAGCGTCAACTAGAGCAAACTAAACAACGTTTTGCTGTAGGCCTTACTGCAATTACCGACGTACATGAAGCTCAAGCACAATACGATTTAGCTTCTGCAACTGAAATTCTTGCTGAAAACACATTAGCGAACAGCTATGAAGCATTACGTGAAATCACAGGGATAGATCATAAATCGATTAATACCCTTGATACCAACCGTTTCTCAGCTGGTGCTCCTAGCCCAACCAGTTCGTCTGAATGGTTGAAAATTGCTGAAACTAACAGTATTGATTTGATGACTCAGCGTATCGGTCGTGATATCGCTAGCGAAACTATCACTCTTTATAAAGCAGGCCACATGCCTTCGCTAAATTTAGGTGCTGGCTATACTAAAGGATTCGATCAAAGCCCTGGGGCTGACTACGATAATGCCAACATTGCAGTGACTTTAAGTGTACCGATTTTTGAAGGTTTCAAAGTGACTTCTCAAGTTAAGCAAGCACAGTTTGCTTATGTTGAAGCAAGTGAAAAACTGGAACAGGTTCATCGTGGTGTAGTTAAAGATGTACGTAATAACTTTAACAACGTCGGCGCATCAATCAGTTCAATCCGTGCTTATGAGCAATCAGTGATTTCATCTGAAAGTGCTTTAAAAGCGACTCAAGCAGGTTTTGAAGTGGGTACACGTACTATCGTTGACGTATTAAACCGTACACGTGACTTATATGATTCAAAGCGTCAGTTATCTGATGCTCGTTATGGTTACATCAACTCTATCTTGGCGCTTAAACAAGCTGCTGGTACCTTGAGTGAAGATGACATCATCTCAATCAATAACGGCTTAATCGCTCAGTAATATTGAGCAGATAACGCAGTAAAAAACCGCCAGTTGGCGGTTTTTTTGTTTCTGTAAACCAGCTAATCAGAAAGTCATTTCAACTCCTGCAGCTTATCTATTCAACGACAACAATTAACATCAACGCTTACTGAGTTCTGAATTAAATTGCAGGCACTTCAAGTTCGATGACATCTGCTAAAACAGCGGCTTAATGACTGAGTAAATAATATTAAATTTGAGCCACAAAAAAGCCGCCATTAGGCGGCTTTTATTGCTAATAACTTACTGGTTAGAAAGTCAGTTCAACACCGGCAAATGCACCTTTAAAGGTCATATTCTGTGTCGTACTTGAGAAGTCATCAACATCGAAGTTGAACTCACGGTAACCGACACGAACAGCAGTATCTAAAGCAACACCATCAAACTTCCAACCTAGACCTGCGTTGTAATCATAAACACTGGTTTCATCGACACCAAGCATCACATCAGCAAATGCATATAAACCTAAACCAGGTACGCCAACCTCAGCGCTTGCATATACCATAACAATACCACTATCTACGTCCACTTCTTCAGGATGACCTGGGTCTTGAACGCGCAATGAACCGTGCATTTGCTTGTAAGCAGCACCTAAATCTAACGCCACTAAATCGTTATCCAGGATTTCATAGTAAAGTACAAAATCAGTGTTACTTAGGTCGTTATATACTGTGGTGTCAGATTCAAATTGATGACCATTGAACATAAAGTTTGAGCCAACTTGACTGCCCTTACCTTCTAAACGGTTTTCACGAATTTTGATATTCGGTACCAATGGAATTGGATGCTCAATCGCAATCCAAAGGCTACCTTGAGATTTAGACTCATAGTTATAAGTTTGCGCTACACCATCATCGCTGTTGAATGAACCACTGGTGTCAGCATCCCAGTAATCACCACCAACTTTAAAACCAACAACAGTAGCTGCATGAGCAGAAGAAACGCTCAACATACCTAATAAGGCAGTGGCAAGAAGTGTCTTTTTCATCATTATCCCTGAGAGAGTAAGTTAGTTAAATCAATCACCGCGGCATTTGCACGGGATATATAATTAGCCATCACCAACGAGTGATTCGCTACCAATCCAAATCCATCACCATTTAAAACCATTGGGCTCCAAACGGTTTGCTGAGTTGCTTCCAGTTCACGAATAATTTGTCGCAAACTCACTTCAGCATTTTTCTTTTCTAACACATCGGCAAAATCAACTTCGATAGCTTTCATGAAGTTTAATAAAGCCCAAGCAGAGCCTCGACTTTCATAAAGCACATCATCAATTTTCCACCAGCTAGTTTTAATTTCTAAATTAGCCAAAGAAGGTGTCGACTGCCTTGCAGTGTTATCACCAGCTAAATCAGTATTTAAACGATCTTGACCTACGCTGGCAGATAACCGCTGCGACATACTGCCCAAACGTTTCTGAACCTCTTTTAACCATTCATTTAGATTATCAGCACGGGCATAAAACTGTGCATTACTGTTTTCAGTATCGCTAATTTTAGCGCGATATAGTTTCAGTAATTTAATTGCTTCACGGTACTCGCCTTCAGCACTTGGCACTAACCAGCTAGTGTGTTCAATATTTAACTTTGAATGTGCGGCAAGTAAATCAGCATCGGCAGTTGACTGCGATTGTGAACGACTAAACTCTTTACGCATGATTAAGGCTAAGTCACGAGATTGCTCAAGTGCACCAAACTCAAAAGCCGGCATATTATCCATCATTACTGACGGCGGCATAATATCATTGGATAACCATCCACCTGGTTTGTCCAATAGGGTTTCCATAGTCGAAATTAATGAAGATGTCGTGGCATAACCAACAATGTCATCCCCGCGTTCATTTTGAAGTACTTCTGGCTCAAGAATATCAGGCTCAATACTCCACCAAACAGCAATGAAATAACCAATTAATAAGATTACTCCAACGACTCCAAATACTTTATTCCTTGTCATTTGCATCAATACAACTCCTTAATGATGATGGTGGTGATGATTGCTTTCTTGAGTATCGTTATTCGATCTTTTTTCTACAGCCAATTCAATAGCGAGGGTTTGGCCGTCTTTAAAGGTCAATACCAACGGAACTTTATCGCCTATTGTAAGTGGCTTGGTTAATGATAGCAGCATAATATGGTCACCTGATGGCTGAAGATTCAGCGTGCCATGAGATGGAATATCGAACCCCTCAACTTGACGCATTTTAACCATGCCATTTTCTTCAACCAAGGTATGTAGTTGCGCTTCTTCAGCAACTGGCGTCGTCACAGAAACTAAAGTCACCGCATCATCGGAATGATTCATTAACGTTAAATAAGCTGCGGTATTTGGCACACTCGCAGGCATAGCTCTAACATGCCCTTCACTTAACATTATCCCTGCTGAAGCAGAAAAAGAAAATACACTTAATGCTAAAAAACTAAACAGTTGTTTGAATATTGCTTTCAATGTCATAAACTCCATTTACACCCTACTCGTGTCCATAAGGAAAACAACGAATGAGTCAGATTCAGGTTAAGGATGATCAAGGCGTACGTATTATCAGTTTCAATCGCCCTGAAAAACGTAATGCATTTAATCTTAAAATGTACCAACAGCTTACAGAATACCTGATCCAAGGTGAGGCCGACAACGACATTCGTACCTTTATGTTGCGCGGTGAAGGCAACTGCTTCACTTCAGGTAACGATATCGCAGATTTCCTTGCCAGTGGTGAGCTAAATGATACTCATCCTACTGTGAAATTTCTGCATTGCCTGCTAAACCTCAAAAAACCTATCGTTGCTGCGGTTTCTGGCGCAGCTGTCGGAATTGGCACAACCATGTTACTGCATTGCGATCTAGTTTATGCTGATAATAGCGCCAAATTTCAATTGCCTTTTGTTAATTTAGCCTTGGTTCCCGAGGCCGCATCAAGCTTGTTATTACCCTTAATTGTCGGTCAGCAAAAAGCGGCTGAGCTCATTTTATTAGGTGAAAGTTTTAGCGCTAATACTGCGAGCGAACTTAACATTATCAACCGAGTGATTGAACAGTCTGAACTAGATAGTTTTGTTTTGGCACAAGCCAAAAAACTCGCAGCGCAACCACCACAATCTCTGCAAGCATCTAAAAAACTACTACGCTACAACCAAACAGAAGTTAAACAACAAATGCTAGCTGAGTTAGACGTGTTTGGAGAAAGACTTAAAAGTGATGAAGCTAAAGCACGCTTCCAAGCTTTTTTAAATCGGTGATATTTTTTTTATTCATCACGCTAATGAAATAACGCTATAAGGCTTAGCTTTAGGAAGAATGTAACTGCACATTTAACAATGCACTGTTAATAATGCACTTTGAAGATAAAAGATAAGAAGTAGCAGCCTCTTCCTTGTACGGCCATGATGTTAGGGTATAAAAACTTACCCTAACATTAGTATTTTGTTTTTTGCAGGCTCATTACAATAGCTGTGACAAAGTAAGCTATCAGACCCATCGTCGGATTCAGAAAAATAGCGATTAACGTTAATACTCGTGTCCACATCACTGACCAACCAAATTGCTTTGATACTGACAGTGTGGTGCCACATATAATGCTTTTATCTGCTTTTAAAAACTTTTCAACATCGGACATGTTCATTTTGTTTCTCCAGCGAAATCTAAACTTGTCATCTCTTGAGAAATCGCTTCAACACTTTTAAATTGGTACCACTGCAACCCGCATATCAGTAGTGAACAAACTATAAAACTAACAACGGGAAGCAGAAGTAATGAGATTAATGGATCTGCTAAATGAAATATCATCATTAAATCCATAAATTAGTCCTCGTTACTTGCTAATACTGAATCTGTAGTCGCTTCTTGCGCTGTTTCAGCTATCTCAAGTGAGTTGTTTAACTCAAATACTTGCTCTGCAATTTGACTATGTAACGACAATACAATTTCTTGTTTTGCGGTTTGCAGCATTTCTGTTGCTGTTTCACTCATGCGTGTTTCTAGCACATTGATCATATCGTTACTGTTCAAGTCGTTTGCTTGTGCACTAACACTTGCGGTAGCAATTAATGCCACTAGAGCTGCTTTTTTCAATGCACTTTTAGCCGTTGAATTTGCGTTAGTGTCACTAGTAGAAATTAAACCAGTTGTATTATTAGTTGAGTTAAACATGATGTCTTCCTTTTCAATTGTTGGGTACACCATGGTTATTACAAGCTGCGTGCCAAGTTTTAAAATTATTTCTAACAACTGATTTTAAAGTGTTTTTTATCAACTCAAGATTTTCAACAACAAAACTTCATTGAGCAAATTTTAAACTGTTAGTATTTTTAACCACTAAAATAGTGAAATTAGCTAAAACTTAATTAGCCAAATAGCGCCCACAAAAAAAGCGCCAATAATTGGCGCTTTAAATCTCGTTTAAGACCCTTGTTAAACAATTATCTTGCGATGCTTTTACACATTATTATTAGGGTAAAAAGTCACATCCGCTGGCGGGCGGCTCTGCTCCATTCTCGCCACGGCATCCCATATAACTGAAACTCCCGCTCCTGCTTTATGGGCGTTCTCACTTAAATGTCTACGCCAGCCTCTTGAACCTGGTAATCCCTGAAATAAGCCAATCATGTGACGAGTAATATGGTTTAGCCTACCACCGTCTTTTAAATGCTGCTCAATGTAAGGCATCATTTGCTCAATCACTTGCTCACGGGTGATAACCGGCTTGTCTTCACCGTAAATCAATTGATCCACTTGCGCTAGAATGTAAGGGTTCTGATAAGCCTCACGTCCAATCATCACGCCATCAAGCTGCTTAAGATGAGTTAATGAATCCGCTAGCGTTTTAACGCCACCATTAATACTGATATTCAAATCGGCATAATCACGCTTGAGCTGATAAACACGTTCATAGTTAAGTTCAGGTATTTCACGGTTTTCTTTCGGGCTTAAGCCCTGTAACCAAGCCTTACGGGCATGCACAATAAACGTATCGCAACCAACGCCCTTAACGGTATCAACAAAATCAGTCAAAAACTCGTAGCTGTCTTGTTCATCAATACCAATGCGAGTTTTTACCGTCACCGGAATATCTGCAACTTGTTTCATCGCATCAACGCATTCAGCAACTAAAGTAGGTTCGCCCATTAAGCAAGCGCCAAAACGGCCATTCTGCACCCGATCAGATGGACAACCGACATTAAGGTTAATCTCATCATAGCCACGCTCAAAGGCCAATTTGGCACACGTCGCTAAATCTTTTGCATTGGAGCCACCTAACTGCAAAGCCACAGGATGTTCTTCTTGGTTATAGGCTAAGTAATCACCTTGACCATGAATAATGGCACCCGTGGTGACCATTTCGGTATACAGCACAGTATTTGCCGACATCAGTCTAGCAAAATATCGATAATGCCTATCCGTCCAATCCAGCATTGGGGCGATTGAAAGCGCTCGGTTAAGTGTTACAGGTGAAGTCATAAAACAACCATAATGAAGATAAGGTCAGCACACACGAAGTTGTGCTGATTTAGTGCAGCCAACATTTATTGGCTCAATTTTAAGTAATTATACCATTAAGCTCGAAGGGAGTTATAGCCATTAATCTCCGTGTTTTTTATTGTTCAATAAGCAAGCAGTTGAACTTCATACTAGACTGTTATTTTATAGCCCATATCATTGTCATTCAAACGGATACCCTAAAATGAATGTTGAGTTTATCAACCCTTTTTTGTCATCATTGCTCAACGTTACCACCACGATGGCAATGATAGAACTCACTCCAGGTAAGCCACAGCTAAAAAATCATGACCAAGCAAAAGGCGATATTTCCGGGCTAATTGGTATGATTGGTCCACAAACTAAAGGGTCACTATCAATAACATTTGATCAAGCATTAATCTTAGAAATAATGAACAAGATGTTGGGTGAAAAACCGACTAAAATTAATCAGGAAATCAGTGATTTAGTTGGAGAGATTACCAATATGGTAACAGGTGGAGCTAAGAATCTACTAAGCGATAAAGGCTATGATTTTGATATGGCGACACCGGTTGTTGTCGCAGGAAAAGATCACACCATTGCCCACAAAGCCAAAGGAAAAAAGATTTTAATGCCTTTTACTCATGAGCATGGCAATGCCTACATCGAAATATGCTTTGAAGATCTTCAAATGGATTAGAAAGGCTGATTGACCATTACCCAAAACTGGCTTTCATCACCGCCACTGACAAAATCACTTCTAATAACAATATCTTCCACTTCAAAGCGAACACTCACACCGTAAGACGTTTTCATGTCTTTGTGTAAGTCATCAAGAGTAAACTCGTCGGTCACATTCCCCGCTTCAATTAATAATGCCCACTGCCACCAAGGCACATCATATAAATTAAAAACCGGTAAATTTTGTAGTGGCTGCCAACGAGGAGTCATACGATACTCTAGCGCATAATTGACCGCGCTTCGTCCAGTAAACTGCTTAGAGTCATAACCTCTTAACCTATCGAATCCTCCGAGTGAAACACCTGCAAATGTTGGTGGTCGATGATACTGCTGATTTTCGTCATCAACACTGTTCCAACTTGGTGTATCGGCAATGTAAAAGTTGGCTGCCACTACTTGGTTTTCAAACCAAGCATTACTGCCTAGTGACATAAAAGCACTTTGCTCAAATTCCCACATAAACCAACTGGGATCGTCATTGATCTCAAGACCACGGGTGAATCTTAGGTTCGTTTGCCCGCCGTCACTGGTGTTATTAGCAGAGTCTCGATTGTCCCAGTTTAAAGCAAACTCAAAGCCGCGAGCTTCATCGGGTAGATAATCTAGCGCTTCTAATTCTCGGTACTTATTGAATGGCGTTAAGCTGAGTGTTGTAACACCTGATTCTAACGGATTCCAATTGATTGCATTTTTCTTTCTGGCTAGAGACGCAGCGGCGCCATTCACACCGCCACCAATTGGCAATACATACTTAATGTGCAGCTTTGAAAAACCTTCATCTCCCACACTGACAATACGTTCAGCATCGTTAGCTTGCTGGGCTTGAGGTAAATAGTAAATACCTTGTTCATAATGGCCACGGAATAACTCAGCGCTAAACAACCATTGATCGAGTTGGGGTATTTGATAATTGTATAATCCAGCATAGCCAAGCCAGCTGTCATTGGCAGAATATAAACCTATACCCAGTGCAACGGCTTGAGCTTGCCCTGCATGCTTTATGACACCAGCAGCGCCAAAGGTGGTACTCAGGGTTTCGGTTGAAAATACAATCGGTACTGCAACAAACTCTGGATCATATTGATGAGATGCTTGGGCTGCTTCAGACACTTTCTCTGACGAACCTTTCTGAGATGACGTCTGCTCAACAGCCTCTTTTTCAGATGAGAGCTCAACTGAAACCAGTGGACCTTCTGAAACCAGTGTACCTTCAGAAGCCAGTGTACCTTCAGAAGCCAGTACGCCTTCTGATGCCACAGTCTGAATCATGGGAGTTTGATTAGGTAGAACTTGTGATGTAGCAGATCCTGCAACAGCGCCCACGCTAAATACTACGCAATAAATCATTACGGCTGATTTATACAACTGCACTTATCTTTCCTTCTAATACAAAGCCGCCACCGTTAAACGTCTGTGGCTTTGCAACATCTAGATGCCACTAAGGGCTTTATTCTTGTAAATCGACAACAACTCGTGGGGTCAGCTTAGTGACTAATTCGTAAGCAATAGTACCAATGTGCTCGGCCACTTCCTCAACAGCAAGCGCTTTACCCCAAAGCTGAACTAAGTCACCAACGCTGTCAGTCGCATCGGCACCTAAATCAACAGTCAGCATATCCATTGAAACTCGACCGACAATAGGTACTCTTCGTCCATTTAACCATACAGGTGTACCTTCAGGCGCATTACGGGGATAGCCATCGCCATAGCCAATCGCGACGACACCTAATTTAGTATCTTTATTGGCTGTCCAATGAGCGCCATAACCCACGCTTTGACCTGCTTTATGATCGCGAACTGCAATTAAATTAGATACTAACTCCATTGCAGGAACTAAACCGTGATGGCTGCCTTTATCTCCGTAAACAGGTGATACACCATATAAAGCAATACCTGGTCTTATCCAATCACATTGGCTTTGGGGCCAAAATAATGTGCCAGCTGAATTTGCCAGGGTTCTGTCGCCGGGTAATTCTGCAATAAGTTGATTAAAGCTATCCATTTGCTGTTGGGTGAGACTATTTTCAGGCTCATCGGCACAAGCAAAGTGCGTCATTAAGTGAATCGGCTTTTTAACATTAGGACAAGCCAGTAAACGTTGATAAACGTCATTAAACTGCTCAATGCTAAAACCAAGTCTGTGCATGCCAGAATCAACTTTAAGCCAAACAGTAATTGGGGCGCTTAAGTGAGATTGCTCGAGCATTTCAAGTTGAGATTCATGATGCACGACAGTATCGATCTGATGTTTTACCAGTAAGGGCAAATCCGACTGACGAAAGCAGCCTTCAAGTAGCAGTAATTTTGCACTCACACCGCCTTCACGAAGCTGTAGTGCCTCTTCAAGCCTTGCTAAACCAAATCCGTCTGCACTTTCAACACATTGAGCTACATTGAGTAAACCATGGCCGTAGCCATTAGCTTTAACAACCGCCATAACTTTACTGTTCGGTGCTATCACTCTTAACCTTGCAAGGTTATCTTGTAAGGCTTGTTGGCTGATTTCTGCACGGGGAAACGGTTTCAAATAATTAACCTTACTTGGCAAACGGGCGCAGATAAACAGCACCATGAAAAACTAAAAAAATGAGCCTCTGTTTTATGTAAACAGAGGCTTGTTTGATAATAGCAACTTGCTAACGAAAGTCTGTTTTATGAAACAGGATTAATCTTCGTCAAATATTTGCGTACCAGAGTAATTATCAAACCGAGAAAACTGACCTTGGAAAGCTAACGGAACACGACCAATTGGGCCGTTACGTTGCTTACCAATAATAATCTCTGCGACACCTTTTTGCTCAGAGTCATCGTTATACACTTCGTCACGATAAATAAACATGATCAAGTCGGCATCTTGCTCAATCGAACCTGATTCACGCAAATCCGAGTTAACAGGTCGTTTATCAGCACGTTGCTCCAATGAGCGGTTAAGCTGTGACAGTGCAATAACAGGAATTTCGAGCTCTTTTGCTAATGACTTTAACGAGCGAGAAATTTCGGCAATTTCCAAGGTACGATTATCTTTTAATGACGGCACCTGCATTAACTGCAAGTAATCAATCATGATCATGGATAGTCCGCCATACTCACGCGCAATACGCCTAGCACGGCTTCGCACTTCTGTTGGCGTTAAGCCTGAACCATCATCAATGTACATCTTGCCTTGCTCCAGCATGATCCCCATTGTTGACGACACGCGAGCCCAATCCTCGTCATCAAGTTGTCCTGTACGAATTTTGGTTTGATCCACTCGACCTAAAGACGCCAGCATACGCATCATAATCTGTTCTGACGGCATCTCTAAACTGAAAATAAGTACCGGCTTATCCTCATTCATCGCAGCTTGTTCACACAAGTTCATCGCAAAGGTCGTTTTACCCATAGATGGACGCGCTGCCACAATGACCAAATCGCCAGACTGAAAACCAGCAGTCATTTTATCTAGGTCGCTAAAGCCACTCGACACCCCGGTCACACCGTTTTGTGGGTTATTATATAACTGCTCAATTTTATCGACAGTCTTTTCAAGAATCGATTTAATTCCTTCAGGACCTTCATTGGCATTGGCTCGCGACTCTGCAATCTTAAAGACTTTGGTTTCAGCTAAATCGAGTAAGTCACCTGAATTACGCCCTTCTGGGTTGTAACCTGCATCGGCAATTTCATGGGCAACACCAATCATGTCACGCACAACCGCACGCTCACGCACGATATCGGCATACGATAAAATGTTACCGGCACTTGGGGTGTTTTTAGCAATCTCGCCTAAATAAGCAAAACCACCGGCATCTTCAAGCTGATCTTCAACTTCAAGTCGCTCAGATACCGTAATCAAATCGATAGGTTGGCCGGTTTCAACAAGACGGCTCATCGCCGCATAAATCATTCGGTGAGAGCGAGAGTAGAAATCATCTGCCACGATAGCCTCTGAGACTCTGTCCCAAGCTTCGGCATCGAGCATCAAGCCACCTAAAACAGACTGTTCAGCTTCAATAGAGTGAGGCGGTAATTTGAGGGCATCAACTTGTGCATCTCTTAACCTTTCTTTAGCCTTAAAAGGACCTTTTTGTGACATTAAAACTCCCAATTCCCAACCTGTTTGTAAAATATGGTATAACACCGAGGTCATGCAAACATGTTGCACCTTACAATGTGCAACATTACCGCTGATGCGGACTAACAATAATAATATTTAAGGAAAGAACATGCGTATTGCACTCGTTGCAGCCCTTGTGCTGTCTTCCGGGCTAGCCCATGCCGATGAAGGCCAATGGCAACCCTATCAAATGCCTTCTATCGCAGATAAATTAGCACAACGCGGCATTGAAATTCCTGCAAAACAACTTGCAGACTTAACACAATATCCTATGAATGCTGTTGTCGGTCTCGGCTATTGTACCGCCAGTTTCGTTTCGCCCCAAGGTCTAGTTGTCACCAATCATCATTGTGCCTACCGAGCAATACAATATAACAGTAAAACTGAGCATAATTACCTAGAAGAAGGCTTTCTTGCGAATACCAAAGCAGAAGAACCTTCAGCAGGTCCTAACGAGCGATTATACATCACTGAAGCCGTAACGGATGTAACTAAAAGCGTGAATGCCAATTTAAGCGAAGAACCGTTAGCACGTTACGAAGATATCCAATCAAATCGCAAAGCATTAATTAAAGAATGTGAAACTGATGAGAACTACCGTTGCTCAGTCAGTAGCTTCCATAACGGTTTAGAATATTACTTGATTAAGCAGTTAATCATTCGTGATGTACGCCTTGTTTACGCACCACCTGAAAGTGTTGGCGCATTTGGCGGCGACATCGATAACTACGAATACCCTCGCCATTCTGGTGACTTTACCTTTTTACGCGCATATGTTGGCAAAGACGGTAAGCCAGCAAGCTATGCTGAAGACAACGTACCGTTTGAGCCTAAAAGCTATTTAAAAATTAATGCCGATGGTGTTAAAGCTGGTGATGGTGTTTTTGCTGCTGGCTACCCAGGCTCTACCAGTCGTTACCGCCTAACCAGTGAACTAGAGTTTGCCAGCGATTGGATGTACCCAACGTACGCTAAGCGATACCAGCTACAAATCGACACCATTAATCAAATGGCCGCTGACAATAATACCATTGCGATAAAATATGCAGGTAGCCTTGCGTCAATGGCTAACCGTATGAAAAAGCTCAATGGATTATTAGATGGTTTCAAAGCCACTGATATCGTGGGTATCAAACAAGCTAGGGAAGACGATTTCTTAGCTTGGCTTAAAAAAGATACTCAAGCGAACCAAAACTTAATCAGCGAACTTGAGTTGCTGTTAGCTAAGCAGCAAAACCAAATTCAAACAGATTACTTCTTTAATAACGCCCAATCGAGTTCACTGCTATCTGCTGCTAAAAAGCTTTACCGCTTAGCAAAAGAAAAGCAATTACCTGACGCGAAACGTGAGCAAGGTTTCCAAGAGCGAGACATGAAAATGTTCGCAGCGCAGCTAAAACGTTTAGAGCGCAGCTTTGATGTATCTGTTGATAAAACGCTGTGGCTACAAGATTTAAATGCTTACATGGCTCAAAATCAACGAGTGGCTATCTTGGATGAAGCGCTTAACAAGATTTCTGATGCTGAAGCATTATCTGCAAAACTTGATGGCTACTATGCGTTAACTACCCTAACCGATAAAGAGCAGCGTTTAGCTTGGATGGATAAAGATGCACAAGCTTTTGAAACAAGTTCAGATCCGTTTATTCGTTTAGCCGTTGCCTTACATGACACCAATATGGCTCAGGAAAAAACGGAGAAGTCATTAAAAGGGCAACTTTCAACAGCTCGTCCTGAGTATATGAAAGCCATCATTGCTTACTACAAAGCCAATGACTGGCCTGTGTATCCAGATGCAAACCGCACTCTACGTATCACTTACGGTATGGTTGATGGCTATCAATCCAGAGACGCACTTTACAAGCAGCCGTTTACCCGCTTAGAAGGCATTGTCGGCAAGCACACTGGAGAAGCACCATTTAATGCGCCTAAAAAGCTATTAGATGCAATCGCAACTAATGACTATGGCAAACACACTGTGGCTTCTGTTTATCAAGATCCACGCTCATGGATCTGCAGCTTGTTTTCTTGTTTAGATAAACCAGAAGAATTTAACTCAGTACCGGTTAACTTCTTATCTAGCGTTGATACTACAGGCGGCAACTCAGGTTCACCGATATTCAATGGTAAGGGAGAGTTAGTAGGCTTGAATTTTGATTCAACTTACGAAGCGATTACTAAAGATTGGTTCTTCAATCCAACAATTACCCGCGCAGTCCATGTCGACTTCCGTTACATCCTATGGATGATGGATAAGGTTGATAACGCACAAAATCTAATGGATGAGTTAGAGTTAGTCAGAGACTAATTCTGTTGTTCATTACACAAAAGGCACTTTATTGAAGTGCCTTTTTTATTGGTATTTTCCATGAGTTTTTTGTCTGAGCTTTTACCTGAATTTTTGCCTGAGCTTTTGTCTGAGTAAGTCCAAATGACTTTCGTCTAAATTGCTTTCAATGCATTGTTTCAAGTCAAACTATACTGCCCATCAGTCGCAACTTTATTTATTGCAGGCATAAAAAAACACCGCCAATTGGCGGTGTTCTCTTTAAAGCAAATTGCTATTAGTCTTCTGCAACAACAGAAACATTAACAATAGCTTTAACTTCAGTGTGAAGCTGAACTTCAACTTCGAAGTCACCTAAAGTGCGTAAAGCACCTAAAGGTAGACGTACTTCAGCTTTAGCAAGCTCAACGCCAGCAGCAGTAACTGCATCAGCGATGTCGCGAGTACCAACTGAACCGAATAGTTTACCTTCGTCACCAGCTTTAGAAGCGATAACAACTGCGTCTAATGCAGCAAGCTTTTCAGCTCGTGCAGCACAAACACCTAATTCAGCAGCTAATTTAGCTTCTAATTCAGCGCGACGTGCTTCGAAAACTTTAACGTTTTCGTCATTAGCAACAACAGCTTTGCCTTGTGGCAAAAGGAAGTTACGTGCGTAACCGGCTTTAACTGAAACTTGGTCACCTAGGTTTCCAAGGTTAGCGATTTTATCAAGCAGAATAACGTTCATTATCTAATTCCTCTGATTAATACTGCGATTACTGATGTAAATCAGTGTATGGCAGTAGAGAAAGATAACGAGCACGCTTAATCGCGCGAGCTAGTTGGCGTTGATATTTAGCACTAGTACCAGTGATACGGCTAGGAACAATCTTACCGCTTTCTGTTACGTAGTTTTTTAAAGTAACGATATCTTTGTAATCAATTTCTGCAACACCTTCAGAGGTGAAACGACAGAACTTGCGACGACGGAAATAACGTGCCATGTTGACAGTCTCCTAAGTTTTCAATTCGACATTTTCGGCGTGCATAACCAATTTATTTTGGCCATTTCGTCCTTGCTGCATAGAGATAAACCCTTCAACTTGGACCTGCACGCCTGCTTTTAATTCTTCTGTAACGCTATTAAAACGTTGGCCACTTAATATGACTTGGATGAGGCAATAAACATTTCTCAACATCTGGCCTTCATACCGCTGCGCTTTGTGCTCTAACGTGATTACCTTATGTGGAATCCCGCTTGGACTATCAAATCGCTTAGAACGAGTTATCGTTCCTGACAATACTAAGTGATTAATCACAGATTAATTATTCAGCAGATTCTTCAGCGCTTGCTTCAACTTCTTTTTCAGCAGCTGGTGCAGCAGCAGGAGCACGACGTGAATCACGCTCATCTTTTGCTTTAGCCATTGGAGAAGCTTCAGTAACAGCAGTTTTAGTGCGCATTACCATGTTACGCAGAACAGCGTCATTGAAACGGAAAGCTGTTTCTAACTCTTCGATAGACTCTGCAGTTGCTTCTACGTTCATAAGAACATAGTGAGCTTTATGTAGGTCTTGAATTGGGTAAGCCAATTGACGACGACCCCAATCTTCTAGACGGCTGATAGTACCGTTAGCATCAGTGATTAGACTGCTGTAACGCTCGATCATACCTGGGACTTGTTCACTTTGATCTGGGTGAACCATAAATACGATTTCATAATGACGCATTTATTGCTCCTTACGGTTAATTAGCCTCACGTGTGGCTCAGTCAGACCAAGTTGGAGGCAAGGAACGAAATTAAATGACTGATTTGAGCGCGACATAGTACATAAACACAACACCAAACTCAAGTAATACTTTGTCGGTCAGCTTATTAGTTTTAAATACCATTACTCTTCATATTTGATCTAAATTTACTCTGCAAAAATTCAATATAAAACTGAACAGCTTACGCAAGTCCTTTAGGGTTTTTAATGACGGTTAGCTTTGCAGCCCACGCGATTACAGGTATTATGTCGCTTCATCCGAATTTCAGGCGTTCCTAATAACAATTCATAGAAAAGCGTAATGAAAAAAGTCATCATTTTTACTTCTACTTTGCTCGCCTCATCTTCTGCGTGGGCATTAGTTCCACCAGATTACAAAGAACCGCCAAGTGACTTTAACGCTGAAATTGAAGCCGGTATGCAATTAAACACGGGTAACAACCAGTCGCAAAACTTCAATGGCCGTACTTATTTAAATTACGACACTGAAAAAGCTCGACAAGAATTAACCTTAAAAGCCTACTATGCTGCTGATGATGAATCGACAACTGCTGAAAAATACGATGTTTATGCTCAGTCTAGCTATAAACTAACTAGCGGCTATGTATTCGGACGTGGGGAATTCACTTGGGATGATTTTGGTAGTTATACCAAACTGTCAACGGTATCTGCAGGTTACGGTTTTGATATTATCTCTAACTATCAAACGAGTCTCAGCCTTGAAGTCGGTCCTGGTTACCGTTACGACCTTCCTAAAGCGACAGATTCAGATTTAAACCCAGAAGCCAACCAAGACATCATTTTACGTACTGCAGCTAAATACTCAGTAAAACTGCAAGAGTACACGAGTCTTAATGCTGATTTAACGTCAGAGGTCGGTGAAGACAATAATACGCTGACTTTAGATTTAAGTTATAAAAATACTTTCCTACAGGATTGGGCATTTAAGATTGGCGTTAATGTTAAATATACCGCCGTTGTCCCTGAAGACAGTTTTAAAACCGATACCATTACCACCTTTAACCTGCTTTATACCTTCCAGTAGTTTGTTTTTTACAGCTAAGCCATCAACTTTAAAACAAATAGCACTTTAAGCTTAATAAAACAAAAAACGGGCCGAAGCCCGTTTCAATATAGATATTTTATCTACTTGTTATTAGGGCCTGTTGACCTTTGCTGGTTAAGTTTTGTTCGAAATAAAAGCGTTTTAATCGAGGCGGATGAGTTGATGCCTAGTCATCTAAGCAAAATTCATCCAACAAAGAGTAAAATGCTTTTAGTCGAACCCTTTGGGCAGCGTTTGTTGGCCATTTTTACTGTGTTATCGACTTTTTATGTAGAATAACTACACCACAAAGCCTCTGCCTTGTATAAATGGCCAACAATTCGCTGCAAAAACAACCTTGAAAGATCAACAGGCCCTAGTTTAAGCTTTGCGCTGACGCACCGCTTCAAATAAACAAATACCCGTTGCAACCGATACGTTTAAACTTGAAACACTACCCGCCATTGGAATAGACACGATTGAGTCGCAGCTTTCACGCGTAAGGCGGCGCAGGCCTTTATCTTCAGCACCCATCGCGATAGCAAGCGGACCTTTTAAGTCAGCTTGATACAGTTCACAATCTGCTTCACCTGCAGCGCCAATAATCCACACGCCTTTTTGTTGAATATGGCGCATAGTGCGCGCTAGATTAGTGACTTGAAACAAAGGAACAGTTTCAGCTGCACCGCATGCCACTTTACTCACTGTTGCAGTTAAACCAACTGAATTATCCTTTGGAACAATTATACCTTGAACCCCAGCAGCATCGGCATTTCGTAAACATGCACCAAGGTTATGCGGATCGGTAACACCATCAAGAATAAGTAGAAATGGTTGTTCTGCTTTCTCAAGTAATGCATCTAAATCATTTTCAGTCAGGATTTTTGCAGGCTTGACTCGCGCTACAATACCTTGATGTTGACTGCTTGCAGATTTGTCATCAAGCACTTTACGGCCCGAACGCTGCACTGACACACCATATTGGTTTGCAGTGTTAATTAATGGCAATACACGCTCATCCTCGCGCCCTTGTACTACCCATAATTCAATCACACGCTCAGGTGCATTTCGTAGCAAAGCTTCAACAGCATGGATGCCAAAAATGATATCTTGTTTTTTCATTTACTTATTTTCTCTTACGCTTTGCTCTAGATGGTTTTTTTGCAGCTGTTGTAGCTGAGCTGTTTACCGGTTTTTTAGATGATTTACCTGCACTTTTTTTCTTAGCGCTAGACTTAGAACGTGGTTTTTTAGCACTTGAACCACGCTTTGTACCACGTTTATCATCTTTAGTATCAGAACTATCTTTACCCGTACCTGACTTGCTTGAGCCAGATTTTCCAGCCCCCGCTTTAGCACCTTCAAGGTTTGCCCTTTCACGTGCAGTTAACGGTTTACGATTAGCTTTTTTACGACTCTTACCGTGATCGCCGAGCATAATAAGATCTATTTGACGATCATCCAAGTTAACTGCCGCAACTTTGACACTGACTTCATCACCGACTTGGTAGATGTTCTTGGTATTTTCACCAATCAAACGTTGACGCATTGGGTCAAACTGATAGTAATCACTCACTAAACTCGAAATATGCACTAGGCCATCGATATAAAGATCTTTCAATCTCACAAACAAACCAAAGCTTGTGACAGAAGCAATAACGGCTTCAAATTCATCACCAACATGGTCTTGCATGTACTCACACTTAAGCCAGTCAGCAACGTCACGAGTGGCTTCATCTGCGCGGCGCTCGGTAGTCGAACACTCTTCGCCTAACTTATCTAACTCTTCAAGATCGTAATGGTAACCACCTTCTGGGGTCCATTTAGCTTTAACATTGCCCTCTTGTGCAGCTAATAAATAGCGGATCACACGGTGCAATACCAAGTCAGGGTAACGACGAATAGGCGAAGTGAAATGCGAGTACTCAGTCAATGCTAAACCAAAGTGACCATCATCATCAGGGCTATATACCGCTTGTCTCATTGAGCGCAGTAACATGATCTGAATTAATTCAGCATCAGGTCTGTCTGCAATTTTTAACATCACATCTTGGTAATCAGATGGTGTGGGTTCGTCACCACCGCCCATCGATAACCCGCGTTCTGCTAAAAACTCTTTAAAGTTGGCGAGCTTGGTTTCCGATGGCGCTTCATGCACTCGGTATAACACTTCACCTTTGTGCTTTTTAACAAATTTAGCAGAGGCAACGTTAGCTAGAATCATGCACTCTTCAATAATT
Organism: Shewanella sp. TC10; assembly: GCF_009663145.1. Classification (GTDB taxonomy): domain Bacteria; phylum Pseudomonadota; class Gammaproteobacteria; order Enterobacterales; family Shewanellaceae; genus Shewanella. The sequence goes on along the minus strand of NZ_VKHR01000042.1, from coordinate 20,788 downwards.
TTATGCGCTTGGTTACGACTACGGGGCACAATCGCTTCAATCTTACGCTGTTCATTAAAAATAAACTGAGTTTCAACCGTTTCAAATGCAATTGCACCACGTTCTGCTCGGCGCTCATTCAAGGTTAAATACAAAGATTGTAAACATTGAAGGTGCGGAAATAAGCTTTCATGTTCTGGCGCAATCTCACCGCCTTCGAGCATTGCAGCGACTTGGGTATAAGTAAATCTTGCATGTGAATGCATCACTGCAGGATAAAACTTATAGCCAGATAACTTACCCGCCGCTGAAATCGTCATTTCTGCAACCATACATAAACGGTCAACATGGGGATTTAGTGAGCATAAACCATTAGAGATTTTCTCTGGCAGCATTGGGATAACTTGCGATGGGAAGTACACTGAGTTACCACGGGCACGCGCTTCTTCATCTAATGCTGAATCTGTTCGCACATAGTGACTCACATCCGCAATAGCTACCCATAAGCGCCAGCCACCACTTGGTTTTGTTTCTGCGTAAACCGCATCATCAAAATCACGGGCATCTTCACCATCAATGGTCACTAAAGGCAGATGACGTAAATCAACTCGGCCTTGCTTATCAGATTCAGGCACTTCATCAGGAATCCGTTTGAGTTTTTTCTCAATCACTGGAGACCATTTGTGCGGTAAATCGTAATTACGCAGTGCAATTTCAATTTCCATACCTGGAGCCATCGTTTTACCAAGCACTTCAGTCACTTTAGCTGCAGCTTTAACAAAACGGCCAGGTCTGCGAGTTAACTCAACTACAACAACATCGCCTGCGCGAGCACCATTGCTGTCTTCTTTCGCAATTAAGATTTCTTGGGTAATACGTCTATCATCAGCAATCACAAATGCCATGCCAGCATCAACGTGATAGCGGCCCACTAAAGGTGCAGCACGTTGTTGTACCAGTCTGACAATACGCGCTTCACGACGTCCACGGCGATCTGAGCCCGCTTTTTGCGCTAGGACTTTATCGCCGTGAAAATACATCTGCATATCGCGATTATTAATAAATAGGTCATCGCCACCTTCATCAGATTTAAAAAATCCAAATCCATCTCGGTGACCAATTACGCTGCCTGAAAGTAAATCCATCTTTTCAGGTAAACCATAGCTATGTCCGCGGGTATAAACCAGTTGTCCATCACGCTCCATTGCACGCAAGCGTCTTCTTAACGCTTCAAGGTGATCTTCATCAACCATCTTTAATGCTGCAGCAATGTGCTCTCTAGTCACAGGTGATTTTTGGGCGCGTAAATACTCTAAGATGTATTCACGGCTAGGGATTGGGTTTTCGTACTTGTCTTGCTCTCTCTCAAAATGAGGATCGTTGATCATTCAATTTCCAAATAATTTACTCCAATGTTGGAGTCTTAGCGTTTAGTGCAGCTGCGGCTGCTGTGCTCGCGCGACTATACTTGCGGGCATCTTAGCGGCTAATTTCTGCAATAATGAAGTCGCTTTTTTCTGTGTGGCTTCATCATTAAATACGCTGTTATATAACCAATGGTAACCTAACTTGTAATCTACAGGGCTACCATAACCTTCGCCAAATAGGCGAACTAACATTAATCGTGCTGGCACATCGCCATTAGCAGCAGCAGGCATCACATACTGCACTGCACGGTTTTTATCTTTGACTACCATTTTGCCGTGATAGTAATATTCGGCCAGTTTCAGCATCGCCTCTGCGCTACCTTGCTCTGCAGCAATTTGTAATTGTTTCATGCCTCTGGATGCATGCTGCGGCACACAAACACCATGATTAAGCATCTCACCCCATAAGAATTGATACATGGGCTGCTTTAGCACTTCGGCTCTCGCTTCGATGTCTTGAACTAGCTGGCAATCATCGGCTTTAACTTGTTGTAAATATTGATTCGTTCGGATCAATTTAAGTAATTGCTCATCATTATAAATATCCACTGAAGCCATTTCAGCAACAGCCATATATGGAATAAAGCACAATACTAATAAACTTAAACGCAGCATAACGATTCTCAATGACACTTTAGTTACTCAATGCATCGGCATTATAGCTCAATTCTTGAGTATTAACTGCACAAACCGCAATTATTCAGCACAATAGAAAGTGACAATAAATGTATTAGATAGGATAAAAATGACGAAAGTAACTGGAGGAAAGCAGTGAATGTTCGATTTAAATTTTCAATCTGAAAACGGTTTAACTACACAATAAAAAGGCCGCTAAGTTAGCGGCCTTAATTGTGTTAGTTAAATGGATTAACTAATACGATTGTTTCGTTTCTGTCAGGACCTGTTGAGATAACATCAACAGGAGCTTCAAGTAACTCTTCAATGCGTTTGATGTAATTTAGCGCAGCTTGTGGCAGTTGCTCAATTGACGTCGCACCGAATGTCGTCTCGCTCCAACCTGGCATAGTTTCGAAAACAGGTGTTACCTGCTCGTAACCTTCAGCCGCCAGAGGAGTGACTGTTTCAACAGACCCATCAGGGTACTGGTAACCAACACAAATCTTAACTTCTTCTAGGCCATCTAGAACGTCAAGTTTGGTTAGACAGAAGCCGCTTACACTGTTGATTTGAACTGCACGGCGCATTGCCACTGCATCCAACCAACCTGGACGACGTTTACGACCAGTGGTAGCACCAAACTCTTGGCCTTTATGACCTAAGTAGTCACCAATCTCATTCTCAAGTTCAGTTGGGAATGGACCTGCACCTACGCGAGTGGTGTAAGCTTTCATGATACCTAACACATAATCTAAGTGACGAGGACCAAAACCAGAACCAGTAGCTACGCCACCTGCAGTAGTGTTTGATGAAGTCACATACGGGTATGTACCATGGTCGATATCAAGTAATGTACCTTGCGCACCTTCAAACAAGATAGGCTCACCCGCTTTACGGGCTGTATCAAGCATTTCAGTCACATCAGTACACATGCTTTTCAGATAATCAGCGATAGCTAATGCATCATCTAGCGTTGTTTGATAATCAACAGCTTCACAATCATAGTATTCGGTCAGCATGAAGTTGTGATATTTCATCACTTCTTTTAGCTTAACAGCGAAAAGTTCAGCATTGAACAAATCACCTACACGAAGACCACGACGAGAAATTTTATCTTCATAAGCTGGACCAATACCACGACCCGTTGTACCGATAGCTTGATTACCGCGCGCTTTTTCGCGAGCTACATCAAGAGCACAATGGAAAGGTAGAATTAGTGGACATGCTTCTGAAATAAGAAGACGTTCTTCGACAGGAACACCACGCTCTTTAAGCATGTTGATCTCTTTCATCAAAGCGTCAGGAGCTAGCACTACACCATTACCGATAATGCATTTCACATTGTCGCGTAAGATCCCTGATGGAATCAAATGAAGTACTGTTTTATCGCCGTCGATAACAAGAGTATGACCAGCATTGTGGCCGCCTTGATAACGAACTACATATTTTGCCTGTTCTGTTAAAAGGTCGACAATCTTACCTTTTCCTTCGTCACCCCATTGAGTGCCGAGTACTACTACGTTTTTGCCCATCGTCTGCTGCAAGGTTGCGGTATAAAGGCGAATTTTAACAGATTTTTGGGGGTGTATTGCAAGTATTTTATGCGAAAATTATTAATAGTGCTATGCCAGCAGAGACCAAAGATCCACCTAACCTCCTGAGAACATTCTTATTTTGCACAGAAATCTCAGCTAAATATTTTTTCCATTGTTCAGGAAATAACAAAGGCCCAACACCTTCTAAAACCAAAACTAAACCAATAGCAAACATCAAGAGTTGAAAATCCATCATTCATTCCACAATTTTATATTATCCCAACAACAGAACAGAGATGATACACAACAAAAGTAACATCATTATCATTTTGTATCATAGCCGTATTTCACCAAAAAAAGGCAATAAAAAACCCAGCATATAGCTGGGTTTTTTGAACTCTGAAAACGAATTAACGTTTTGAGAATTGTGGCTTACGACGTGCTTTACGTAGACCAACTTTCTTACGCTCAACTTTACGAGCATCACGGGTAACGAAACCAGCGCCGCGTAATGAAGGACGTAGAGCTTCGTCTAACTGAAGCAATGCACGAGTAATACCGTGACGAATTGCACCTGCTTGGCCAGTGGTTCCACCGCCTTTAACAGTTACATAGATGTCAAGTTTGTCAGTCATTTCAACTAGCTCTAGTGGTTGACGAACAACCATACGAGCAGTTTCACGACCAAAATATACATCTAGTGGACGTTGGTTAACAACGATTTGACCACTACCTGCTTTAGCGAATACGCGAGCAGTTGATGTTTTACGACGGCCAGTGCCGTAGTACTGAGTTGCAGACATTAGCTTACTCCCGGATTAGATATCAAGAACTTGTGGTTGTTGTGCAGCGTGGTTATGTTCAGCGCCAGAGTAAACTTTAAGTTTACGGAACATAGCGCGGCCCAAAGGACCTTTTGGTAACATACCCTTAACTGCTTTCTCGATAATCATCTCAGGCTTATGATCTTGCAGCTTTTCAAAAGTAATCTGCTTGATACCACCGATGAAACCTGAATGTGAGTAGTAAACTTTGCCTTTAGCTTTGTTACCAGTCACTGTAACTTTCTCAGCGTTAATAACGATGATGTAGTCACCAGTGTCAACATGAGGAGTATACTCTGGCTTATGCTTACCGCGTAAACGAGTAGCAATTTCAGTAGCGATACGACCTAAAGTTTTACCTTCAGCATCAACGACGAACCAGTCACGTGTGACTGTTTCTGGTGTAGCAGTAAATGTAGTCTTCATTTTACAAAAACCCAATGATTAAAATTCTGTCTCAATGCTGACTGCACATGCAATCAACACAATGACCATTTCAAAGCCCCTTCGAGCTGAAATTGGTTTAAATCTTCCACCCAAATTCGGTGGAGTAACGAGGGCAGGTGGCGGATTATAGACAAAGCTGAGTTAAAAATCACCTAATTTTTTCATAATTATAAAAAAATCACCTATGAAGGTGATTTCTAGATTTTGCACCGAATTTTCACAGTCCCATAGACATGAGGCGTTCAATAAACGTACAGAGTTAGCAACTCAAATATAAGTTATCTATATAAGCAAACCTGAACAGCCATTTGGGGAAAGTCCTATTTAAGGAAGATGCTCTAAAGTTAAATAGTCATGAGACTGCATTTCAATCAGCCTTGAGCGGCAACGTCTAAACTCAAAACTTAATAAACCATCGGTATAAATATCTTCTAACGAGACTTCTGCAGAAATAATCAGTTTCACATTACGTTCATAAAACTCATCAACCATCGCTAAGAAACGTCTAGCGATATCATCACCAGTGGTTGAAGAGCCCATTTGCTCTAGGCCACTGACTAAGACAGTATGATACAGTCTCGCCACTTCCATATAATCGCGCTGCGATCGAGGACCGTCACAAAGGTCTCTGAAGTTCGCTAATAAAACGCCTTGAGATTGCTGACGAATGCCAATTTCACGCCCTTCAATTTCAATAGAGCCTGTTAACACTTCTGACTCTGGTGCTAATTGGCCAAAATAAGTGATTAAGTTTGCATCAGCTTGGGCATCTAACGGATAGTGATATATCTCTGCTTGCTCAAGTGTGCGTAGACGGTAATCAATGCCTGAGTCGACATTTAAGATTTCACAGTGTTCATTAATTAATTTAATCGCTGGCAAAAAACGGGCGCGTTGTAATCCGTTCTTATATAAGTCGTCTGGAATGATATTGGAGGTCGCGACTAGCGCCACACCTTCTTTAAATAAGTATTGAAACAAAGTACCCAGTAACATGGCATCGGTAATGTCAGAGACAAAAAATTCATCAAAACAAATAATCTTATATTGCTGCGCCATTTTCTTTGCAATGCTAATCAGAGGATCTTGCACCCCTTCCATTTCGCCTAAATCATGGTGTAACTGGTGCATAAAACGATGGAAATGTGCGCGTAGTTTTTTATCTGTAGGCAGCGCATCATAAAAGGTATCCATCAGATAAGTCTTGCCACGCCCTACTCCGCCCCACAAATATAATCCCTGTACAGAAGAGCTAGACTGTTTTAAGCCGAAAGCCCCTAAAAGCTTGCCAATACCAGAAGGTTGAATATCTGCGGCAATCACTTCTTCATATACACGTTGCAATGACTTTACTGCTTGCTCTTGTGCCAAGTCGTGAGAAAAACCATCACGGGTTAAATCTTGTTGATAATGCTGCCAAGGGCTTAACTGCGACACAGGAATGACTCTCTTATACTGCTGAAAATTCGAAGCAATCATAGCATGCAGCTACAATAGAGGTAACGCCTATACCTACAAAAAATTAACCTTTGTTAATAAACGCTGAACTTATTGAAACTTCATCGACTCCGAGGTTATATATTTAGTGTAAGTTTATCTGATTAATCTCATCTAAGGCCGCCGTTTAAGCGTATTGCCAGAGACATGATTTAATTTTCAAGGAGCAAGAATTAATGAAACCAAAATTAACATTACTCTCAGCAGCTATTTTATCAGCATCACTTTCTTTAATGCCGGCAATATCTCAAGCGGCAATGCCACACTCGGTTGATGGACAAGCGCTTCCCAGCCTTGCACCCATGCTAGAAAGAACAACACCCGCGGTCGTTTCGGTAGCAGTGAGTGGCACGCAAACTTCAAAACAACAAATTCCAGATGTATTTAAATATTTTTTCGGACCCAATGCCCCTCAAGAGCAAGTGCAAGAACGTCCGTTTAGAGGCTTAGGTTCAGGCGTAATCATTGATGCAAAGGAAGGTTACATCGTCACTAATAACCATGTGATTAACGGCGCTGATGAAATTAAAATTGGTTTACATGATGGTCGTGAAATTGATGCTAAGTTAATTGGCTCAGATCCTGAGTCTGATATTGCATTACTGCAAATTGAAGCTAAAAACCTAACTGCGGTTAAACAAACCAACTCAGATGATATTCGTGTCGGTGATTTTGCTATCGCTATTGGTAACCCATTTGGCCTTGGACAAACTGTGACCTCAGGAATCGTCAGTGCCTTAGGTCGTAGCGGCCTTGGCATTGAAATGCTGGAAAACTTTATTCAAACCGATGCAGCGATTAATAGTGGTAACTCTGGTGGGGCACTGGTGAATTTAAACGGTGAGCTCATTGGGATTAATACCGCCATTGTCGCCCCTGGTGGGGGTAACGTCGGTATTGGTTTTGCGATTCCGGCCAATATGGTTAATAACCTGATCAATCAGATTATTGAGCATGGCGAAGTCAAACGCGGCGTACTTGGCGTCACAGGACGAGATTTAGACAATGAACTGGCAAAAGCTTTTGGACTGGAGACTCAGCACGGTGGCTTTATTAGTGAAGTGATGCCAGACAGCGCCGCTGACAAAGCAGGATTAGAGGCTGGTGATATCATTGTCAGTGTTAATGGTAAGAAAATTAAAAACTTCCAAGAACTTAGAGCTAAAGTCGCCACTATGGGCGCTGGTGCGAAAGTTAAAATTGGATTCATTCGAGATGGTGATAAAGAGACCACCAATGTAGTGCTAGGTGAATCAACCTCAAGTAGCGGCGCTGGAGATGATGCTTTGCATCCAATGCTAGAAGGCGCTCAGTTAAACAACACCCGTAAAGGTATTGAAATTACAGAGGTTGCACAAGGTTCACCTGCTGCTAGAAATGGCCTAGAAAAAGGTGACCTCATTGTTGGCTTAAACCGCAGTAAAGTGAAAAACCTTAAAGCACTAAAAGAAGAGTTAAAGAGCCCACAGGGCGCTGTTGCGTTAAAGATACTGCGTGATAACAAGTTGATGTACTTAGTACTGAGATAACAGCTTAATATCAGTCCGATAATCAAACTGAAATTAAGCATCGTGATTTGTCACCACGATGCTTAATTTTTTTAATCGTGATAATATATTTTATTAACTTTTCTAATATAGTCGACCAATGAATTTCAAAGACACTATTCTGTATTTAAGCAAGGCTGTGGTATTTGGTTTGGTCATGGCTGCTGTATTCTTATTCGTTAATTCTATTACCAATAACAACAGCTTCAATAATGGTTTAACTGCGACTCAACATAACAATGAATTGTCATTTGCTAGTGCTGTACGCCGAGCTGCCCCAGCTGTTGTTAATATTTACAGTCTGAGTTTAGATCAAAATAGCCCCCTTAATTCAAGCTCACTTCAAGGCCTTGGCTCTGGCGTCATAATGAGCAAAGAAGGCTACATTTTAACAAACTATCATGTGATCAAAAAAGCGGATGAGATTGTTATCGCGCTTCAAGATGGTCGCAAGTTTACGTCTGAAGTTGTTGGTTCTGATCAAATCACTGATTTAGCTGTACTTAAAATTGAAATCGATGGCGACAATGTGCCTATTGTTCCCATTAACCTCAACAACCCAGCTCAAGTTGGCGATGTCGTCTTGGCAATTGGTAACCCGTACAACTTAGGCCAAACCATCACCCAAGGGATCATTAGCGCAACTGGTCGAAATGGCTTAAGTTCTGGTTACCTTGATTTCTTACAAACTGATGCCGCAATTAATGCTGGTAATTCAGGTGGCGCATTAATAGATACTGGTGGCGAACTCATTGGTATCAATACTGCTGCGTTTCAAATCGGCGCTGAAGGTGGTGGACACGGTATTAACTTCGCCATTCCAATTAAACTTGCCCATAGCATTATGGGTAAGCTTATTACTCATGGCCGTGTTATTCGTGGGGCATTGGGAATTTCAGGCGAACCACTTAGCCCTGTTATGGCGCAAATATTAAACTTACCCGATCTTAAAGGCGTACTCGTGACAGGTGTCGATCCCAGTGGCCCTGCTGCTAAAGCAACGCTGCAACCTCGTGATGTCATCATTCAATATGCTGAAGAGAGTGTACCCGGCGTTGAAATGCTAATGGACAGAATCGCAGAAACACCACCTGGCAATAAAGTCAGCATTACTATCATTCGAGAAGGTAAACCCATTGAGCTGCCGGTTGTTATCGGTGAGAAGCTAGCTGAAAACAGCTAAATTGAGCGACTTTATTTTAGGATGAAGTCGCAATAAGCGAATTTTAAAATCACTCCCTTCTTACTATGTCACTCTCTTATTTTTTTAATCTATTACTCACAACAATCACTAATCAATACCTTCAAGCCAAGATCTTTAAGTTAAGAGCTCACCTTAGTACTAATTAACAAAATCTCAGCCCCAATTTGCAGCCATTAATCGTTGTTACGCCAATAATCACCTTTTGGTGAATTTCTTGCTCATAACTCAATTGAATATTCTTAACTAATCGGGCTTACTCAACGGACTTAAATACTGACTAAAGTATCGGTTTGTTTTTATGAAAAAGCCCTACAGAGTAGGGCTTTGTGGGGATGTTTGAGTGATGTGTTATAGCTAGGTCAATACATTATTGGCTAACTAATTTTTATGCATCTTACCGCCGTAGTTGTTTTGCAAACTATCTAATTTAGATCCTTGCTGATGACATTCGCCACAGGCAAAACCATCTTGAAGATACGGATACATAAAGGTGTCTTTCGCTTTTGCATCTTGGAATTGACCTTTTTCGTTATAAAGATCAATGGCGAATGTATGAATACGGATATCACCAACCTTGTTTCCTTGATCATTTGTATATGACACAGCGTTTTTCACTACATCGGGCATATGACAGTCAATACATTCTTTAGCAAAATAGCCATCAGGGCCGTGTCCTGCATTCATTTCTACTTTATCAGCATGACAAGTAGCACAGTCCATTTTTATCGCGCCCATATGCTCAGGTTCATCTTGATAAACTGCAGACTTATGGCTGTCATGGCAAGTACTACAAGTCATGCCTGCGTTGAACTTAGCGCTCATAATGTCGCCAGAATCAGGATCTATTCCCATAAACTCATCATGGCTTTGATGATGACGTGGTAAACCACTTCTCACCGCAACACGAGCACCATATTCAGGACCTTCAGGGAATGCTTTATTGAAGCCACTAGTGTAATCGTTGCCAGCATTACGGTCTCCATCGCGGGTATGGCATTCAGCACAATGCATCGCCTCACCGTAACCCATAGTGTCAGACTTTAATGACGCTGTTGTACGTGGAGTTGCTTTACGAACAATATCTTCAGGCTTACCCGTATTCGAGTGGGTTAACCCCGCGCCATGACATGCTTCACACTGAACCCCAGCTTCAAAGAATGTTCCATGTACTCCGGGCAAATCATCCTGCTTTTGCGCATACAAACCTTCTGAATAAGGTTTCCAACCTGTGTTATGACAATTACCACAGGTATAAGGTTTATCAACAGAGCCACCGTTATAGTTGACCATGATTTGATCGTCTAATCCTAACTCCTCCGCATGAATGTTAAATTGTGCTTCACTGCCAGTCAGAATATAGCCATCTTTATCTAACCAACGGTACTTCCATGCAAAACCACCAGAGGTGTATGTGACATCAGCATAGGACTCAGGTTTACCTAAACTATTATCGGTGGCCTCTGATGAATTAAGCAGTTTATCAATCGCCCCTTCAACACTTGAATACGGAAAAGCGGGTGTTTCATCATTAGCTATTTTACTTATCTTAAAATTATGGCCATGAAGTTGATGGCTAGAAATATCATTAAATGGACTGCCTTCTCCATGACAATCTAAACAACGTTGAGTACCTACATACATAGCTTCGTGAGCTGTAACGATGATCTCGGCAGTGGCTTCATCGATGCCATCTGTCACGGTATAGGTAATAGTAATGTCGCCCGCTTGAAACTCTGGGTTAATTTCAATCAAGTTGTCATCGAGTAAGCTGAGCTCACCTTTATCTGCGATCGCAGATACTAGGCTAAGTACATCCCCTTCATCTGCATCTGAAGCATGTAGCATAGGATTAATTATCAGCGTACGGTTGGCATCTGTAATACGCAGTGCATTTTCTGCTTCAGGAGGAGTATTATTAGGTGGTGTAACGGGTTTATCATCTGAATCGTCACTACCGCAAGCAGATAGCATGGTAATCATACTTGCTAACAGCAGTGTTTTACTTGGAATATGTGTATTCATTGTTCATCCTCAAAATGGTATCTCAATTGCGCCGCTTAGAGCTGCAATTGATATGTCTCTTTGGACATACGCGAAGTATTCGCTTAATACTCATAAAGGGATAGATAACTGAACTTCACAGGCACTTCATTCTTGTGAACTTTTATTATCAAAAACAAATTAACAATATGAATTTATTAACTTATAAACAGTTATGATAAGTTGTGATTTTGTAGAACAAATTGACCTGTATTTGTCAAAATGTAGACCTTGTTCTCATTTTGTGTAACTAAACCTGCCTTTTTTAGCTGCCGTAAATGAAAGTTAAATTTAGTATGATCTTCAACTCCGACCAAACGACACAAATCCATAAACTTCAATTTTTTATGGCTCCCTAACTGCTTTAATGTCTCTCTTCTTAGGCTGTTTGCTAACGCTGAATACACACTGTCGGGATCAATATCGCTAGTGCTTTTAAGTAATTGCTTTTCTTGAATACTTCGCTTGATAGTGACGATCAATTCCACACTATTAAACGGTTTGGTGATAACGCTATCTGCCCCCTTTTTCATTGCATCCACTGCAGTATCGACTGTCGCATACGCGGTGACGATAACAACAGCCATAAAAGCATTCAACTGACGTAAATTAGATATCGCCTCAACACCAGTCATACCTGACATAACTAAATCTAATAGTGCAATATCATAGCTTTGCTGCTCACAGGCATGAATGGCAGCTTCAGCACTATCGACATCTGTGACTTGATAACCTTCAAGCTCAAGAATATCTACCATATTTCTCCGAAGTTCTTGATCGTCTTCAGCAATCAGTATTCTAATCATGGGCGTTGCTCCGTGAAGGAAGATCGATTAGCACTCTTGTGCCGACACCTTTAGCACTCATAAACTTCATACTGCCATGGTGGTTACTCACGATTTGCTCACAAATGGCCAAGCCAAGTCCGGTACCTTTACCTATGGGTTTTGTTGAATAAAACAGTTCTGTTGCTCTTTTCAATGTAGATTCATCCATTCCTTCACCATAGTCTCTGACTTCTATAACGACACCGGCCTCATCAGCCACGACCCTAATATCGATACTTCCTGAATTTCCACTCGCGTCCATCGCATTATTTAGCAAATTTATAAGTAACTCTTCTAATTTTACTTTCTGACCAATAACCGCTGCTTTTGAATCACAATGAACCGACAACGAATAATCTGACAGTTTGTGACTCAATAGCTGTTTGGCACCTGCAATCACATCACAAATAAAAACCTTACGAGTATCAGTTAAATCTGAACGAGCATAAGTCAGCAGCTCTTTACTAATGATTGATGCTCTATCGATACCTAGTCGAGCACGCTGGATGTAATCAGATAGATCTGATTGCGGCTGAGGCATTTTTCTCTCAAGTAAATCTAGCGCCAACATCGATGAAGCTAATGGGTTATTAATTTCATGCGCCACCCCCATCGCTAAATGACCAATAGCTTTATATTTATCAGCTTCTATAGCGCGTTTTAATTTCGCCTCTGTGGCTGCTTCTTTTTCAATATCAAAAATTTTAAGTGCTTTATATAGAGTGACTAGCACAAGGCCTGCCGCTATAGTTCTAAATATGGGTACACTTGAATGAAAACTTGTAGGAATGAGCCCTGCAAGCACACCGTAAATAACTAATCCAAAGCCAGTAGCAATAAAGTATTGACCATATTCGTGGTTGTCTTGACGTAGCTGGTAGCCATAAATTGCAATCCCCACACCCGCAAGCGTTGCGCTTCCAAAGCCTAACAGTACTCTTGTATAACTGGCGGCTTCCGAAAAAGTATCTGCAAGTATTGATGTTCCTTGGTAAAAAATCAGCATGACCAGTGTGTATGTAATAACGATTAACCCGATAAGTATCTGACCGAGTTTTGAATAAGGTTTGGGAATAATTCGAAATAACAACCAAGCAAAAATCATTAAACCAGCAAAAGACAGGGATAACTTGATTAGCCTCAACCATTGCACGATATATTGATATTGAGTGGGTAAATCATCTTGAAACAGGATGACATAAAGTTCAGACCATTCATGAAAGGCATGAGAAAACCCAAACAAGGCTAAAGCCCAAAGTGTTGAAGAGATTGACAGCTGGCTATATTTAAAATGACGAAATACCACTACGCAGCCAATCGCAAAAAATACGAGACCGTAAAAGAGATAAATATTAAAAGTGATAAATGTTGCCATGACAGCACAGTATCAGTTATGCCAAATAGAATAAGTGATCAGGCTGGCAATAGAATCAGTCTATAACATACTTTATTACGAACTTTTGAGGCTCATCAAACATAAAAAAGCCGTGCTAAAAAAGCACGGCTTTATAAATTGGTCATTAAGCCTCAGCTTAACTCACACGAACAACCTTACCGCCTAAGCCTGCAAACTTATCTTCGATATGTTCGTAGCCGCGGTCTAAATGGTAAATACGATCGACAGTTGTGATCCCATCAGCCATTAACCCTGCAATAACTAAGCTCGCAGAAGCGCGTAAATCGGTCGCCATCACTTGTGCGCCATTCATACGTTCAATGCCTTTAATGATGCAAGTGTTACCCTCAAGCTCCATCTCTGCGCCCATACGGCTTAGTTCAGGTACATGCATAAAACGATTTTCGAAAATCGTTTCAGTGACATGACTTGTCCCTTCTGCTAGCGCATTTAGCACGCAAAACTGAGCTTGCATATCAGTTGGAAAAGCAGGATAAGGCGCTGTTTTAATATTGACAGCGACAGGACGCTTCCCTTGCATATCAAGTTCAATCCAGTCTTTACCCGTAGTGATTTTCGCCCCTGCATCTTCAAGTTTGGCAAGTACAGCTTCAAGTGAAGAAGGGTCTGCATCAACACAACGAATACTTCCGCGAGTAACCGCAGCAGCAACTAAGAATGAACCCGTCTCGATGCGGTCAGGCATCACTCTATGCTCACAACCAGATAAACGTTCCACACCTTCAATGTGCAAGGTTGCAGTGCCAACACCGGAAATTTTAGCGCCCATAGCAATTAAGCAATGGGCTAAATCATTAATTTCAGGCTCACGCGCCGCATTTTCAATAATGGTGACACCATCTGCAAGTGTGGCAGCCATAAGTAAGTTTTCAGTCGCGCCGACGCTGACCATATCCATAAAGATATGAGCGCCTTTAAGACGGCCATCTACGCGAGCTTTGATGTAACCTTCTTTCACTTCAATCTTAGCGCCCATTTGCTCTAAGCCTTGTAAGTGAAGGTTCACTGGACGAGCACCGATAGCACAACCGCCAGGTAGTGATACGTCTGCTGTGCCGAATCTCGCTAATAACGGGCCTAAGATTAAAATAGAGGCACGCATGGTTTTAACTAAGTCATAAGGAGCACAAAACTCATTTAAGTTTTGAGTCGAAATGCAATATTTGCTATCGCCTAACTCAGTCACTTCCGCGCCTAAACAACGTAATAACTTACACGTTGTATTGACGTCACGAAGGCTAGGTACGTTAGATACGACAAAGTCAGTCTCAGCGAGCACACCAGCAAATAGAATTGGCAAAGCTGCATTTTTTGCGCCAGAAATGGTGACATCTCCAGCAAGCGGCTGACTGGCTTGAATTGTTAATTTATCCACACTTACTCTCTGAATTACATATTAAATAGTTTTTCACGCTTCCACTGAGTCGGCGTAAAAGTTTTGATCGTCAGCGCGTGCAACTCACCACTAGCAATGTGCTCATTCAATGGTGCATAAATCGTTTGTTGTTGCTTTACTTTGCTCATGCCGTCAAAACACTCGCCTACGGCAACGACCTTATAGTGACTGCCATCTGAAGTAACGTGTACTTCGTCAATGGTTAATGCGTCTGATAAAATTTGCTCGATTACTTTGCAATCCATGGAATTTGCTACCTTAAATTCAATGCTAGTTTTCTAGAAAAAAGGATTCTAAATCATATAACTCAATGAGTCTTTTTAGATGTTTACTCGGATTTGCCAATGTCCTTGGCTGAGTGGTGCTTTTACTGCAATTACCTAAGCATATTAGCTCAAGTAAAAATGCGACGCCTGCGCTGTCGGCATACTCTAAAGCAGACAAGTCTAACACCTGAGTGCTGTCAGTAAACAACTGTTGTCGTTTTGGCCATAAATCTATGACCTCTGTTTGCCTTAATTGCCCTTTAATTTCACAAGTGTCACCTTGTTGTAAAAACTCAATCACGCAGCATTTTCCTTATCCTGTTTGTAATTGATTTCTTGTTCCGTGCGCTCTTTTAACATATCAATCACCGAATCCACCCCTTTTTGGCGAATGAGATTGGAGATTTCTGATTGCTTAGACGCTAATAAACTGACCCCCTCGGCCACTAAATCAAACGCCTTCCAACTATCATCTTTAAGGCGTCTTGCTTTAAACATCACTTTAATCGGCGGGCGACCATCTTCAATAATTTGCACATTCACATCAACAAACTTTTCGTCAGCAAAGTCACTGGCTGGTGAGAATTGAACTTTTTGACCGGTATACTCAGTAAAAGCTTGGGCATAAGTTGCCACTAAATAACCTTCAAATGCATCAACAAATCTTGCTCTTTGCTCTGGTGTCGTGTCACGTAAATACTGCCCCATCACTTTGTAGGCAGCATACTTATAATCGACATAAGGCATAAGCTCTTCACGAACAATCACTTTCAAATGGCCTAAATCGGCATCAATGAGTGCTTTATCTGTGTCAAAACGATCAAAGGTTTTATTGGAAACTTGCTGAACTAATTTGAAAGGATCATGGGTATCAATCTCTTCTGCAGCCACTGCAGAAAATGCAAATATATTTGCAGCAATAAACATCACGACTCGCATAAACGGTTGTAATAACTGGCTCATATAACTCTCCTATTAATCCTTTGAAGATACGCTATAAAGTAACTGTCCAATCAAATCTTCTAAAATAAGCGCAGAACGAGTGTCATGCACCCTATCGCCATCAGCTAACATCTCAATATCATCATCCATAAAACCTGGGGTTAATCCTAAGAATTGCTCACCTAATAACCCAGAGGTTAAAATAGATAAGCTACTGGTTTCAGGGAATTGATCATATTGCTTGTCCATGGTTAGCGTGACAACTGGCACTAGCTTTTTCGTATCGAGGGTAATGTTAGATACTCGTCCAACTACAACGCCACCCACTTTAACTGGCGAACGTACTTTTAAGCCGCCAATATTGTTAAACTCAGCCTTTAAAATATAGGTTTCTTTACCCGATTTTAGTTCAACATTGGCAACGTTAAACACCAGCACACAAAATGCCAACAACCCTGTTAGCAAAAAGAGTCCCACTAATAATTCTACTTTCCTTGTCAACATATGCTTCAACCACTTAAATTAATGAATGCAAAAATTACTGACCAAACATGATTGCAGTGAGCAAAAAGTCGAGTGCGAGTACAGCTAAACTTGCTTGAACAACTGTAGATGTTGTTGCCTTACTTATTCCTTCAGGATTTGGCGTCACCTCATAACCACGATATAGGGCAATCCAAGTCACTACTATTCCAAATATAGTGCTCTTGATTAAACAGTTCACAATATCTTGGCGCCATTCAATCGAAGACTGAAGGATTGACCAAAAAGACCCGCTATCAATACCTTTCCATTCAACACCCACAAGATGACCACCTAAAATACCTACAAGACAGAACATCATGGTCAATAAAGGTACACTGATGACTCCGGCCCAAAAGCGCGGCGCAATAACTTGTCTTAATGGGTCAACCGCCATCATTTCGAGGCTAGAAAGTTGCTCTGTCGATTTCATTAAACCGATTTCAGCAGTCAGAGCCGACCCCGCACGCCCAGCAAATAAAAGTGCAGTCACTACAGGTCCAAGTTCACGTAATAAGCTTAACGCAACCATTGGGCCTAAACTCTCGACAGTGCCGAAATCCGCTAATACCGTATAGCCTTGTAGTGCCAATACCATGCCGATAAACAGTCCTGACACTACAATGATGACCATGGAGCGAACCCCAAGCACATACATTTGTTTTATAAGTAACGGTAAGCCTTTGGCAAAGTTGGGGACATTGAAAATTGCGCCCCAAAGCATTAAACCTGCGCGGCCTAGGCCAGCGACAACATCTAATGCAATACGGCCTAGATTGGCAATCTGATTAATTACGCCCACTTAACATCTCCTGTTGGTAATCTTCTGCAGGAAAATGAAATGGAACAGGTCCATCAGGTCTACCATTAATAAATTGCTCGATTTGCGGGTTGTTAGATGCCCTTAGTTCATCTGGCGTACCCGATGCAATGACTTTCTTTTCTGCAATCACGTACACGTAATCAGCGATACTCAGCACCGCATCAACATCATGCGAAACCACCACAGAAGTTAATTTTAACGTACTTGAAAGTTCGCCAATTAACTTCACCAGCATCCCCATAGAAATGGGGTCTTGGCCTGCAAAAGGTTCATCATATAGAATCATTTCAGGTTCAAGGGCAATAGCGCGAGCAAGTGCTGCACGGCGTTGCATCCCACCAGATAACTCATTGGGGTTCATTAAAGCTGCGCCTCGCAAGCCAACCGCTTGCAGCTTCATCATCACCACTTTACGGATAATCGTTTCAGGCAAGCCAGAATGTTCACGTAGTGCAAAGGCGACATTGTCAAAAACATTCATATCGGTGAATAATGCGCCACTTTGAAATAGCATACTCATGCGTTTACGCAGTTCAAATAACTGCTGGCGCTTTAGCTGATGCACATTTTGACCACTAAATAACACTTCACCACTATCCGGAGTAAGTTGACCACCAATGAGCTTGAGCAAGGTGGTTTTACCTATCCCACTTGGGCCCATAATTGCTGTCACTTTACCTTTGGGAATATTCAGACAAATATCATCAAAAATGACACGTGAACCACGGTTGAATTTCATATGACGAATTTCAACCAAAGGTGAGGTTATATTTACTAAACTTGAATCTGACATAGAGGAAATAATAGCCTTCCTGGCCCGCAAGATGTAGATCTGAATTGTACGAAATTGTGTAAGAACCTACAACAAATCAATCACCATGAGTTACAATCCACAACAATTATCGCATCTGCTAATATTTTTGTTAAAATTCTGCACAAATATCGCTATCAACACATTTTTGGAACAACATGCTTTTTAATATTTTGATGCTAATCGCTGGCTTAGGCGTTTTAGTTTGGAGCGCAGACCGCTTCGTATATGGTGCGGCAGCTTTCGCTCGAAACCTTGGGCTACCGCCAATGCTGATTGGTTTAACGATTGTGGCGATGGGCAGCTCTGCGCCTGAAATGTTTGTTGCAGCCACAGCATCGATGGAAGGCATGAGTGATACCGCTGTGGGTAACGTCCTAGGTTCTAACGTTGCTAATATCACTTTAATCTTAGGTATAACCGCCTTACTCGGGGCGATTTCAGTCAGTTCGCAGACCTTAAAACGTGAAATACCATTAATGTTAGCCGCGACTGTGTTAGCAGGTTACCTGATCCATGATGGCATGCTCACCCGCGTTGAAGGTGGCATTTTATTGGTCGCCTTTTTTGCGTTAATGGGCTTCTTCATATGGCAAGCCATGAGAAATAAACAAATAGATCCATTATCTGACGAATCTGATGCAGAGATCCCTAAAAATGTACCCACATTACATGCTATTATCTGGATCATTGTGGGCATGATACTGTTACCCTTGTCAGCGGACTGGATGGTCAGTGGCGCAGTTGGCATTGCCAAGACATTTGGGCTTTCAGATTTAGTGATTGGTTTAACCATTATTGCTGTTGGCACAAGCTTACCAGAGCTCGCTGCTTGTATTGCTGGCGTGCTTAAAAAAGAAGATGACCTTGCCATTGGTAACATTGTCGGGTCGAACTTATTTAATATTTTAGCTGTATTGGCTATCCCAGGGCTTATTGCACCTGGTGAAATAGATGCCCAAGCGAGCAGCCGTGATTTTTACATGGTGCTTGGTACCAGTACCGCATTAGCAGTTCTAGTATTATCCAGTGGCGCTAAAAAACAGCTTACTCGCTGGCATGGCGCCATTTTATTAGTCGTCTTTATTGCGTACCAGATTGTCTTATTTCAATCTCAATAACGGGGCATAAAGACTTTTATCTCACCAAAGCTATTATTTAATTAGCTTTGGAACAGAGCGAGAGACCTATGATAGATCAGAAACAATTGCGTCAATGGGGCCGTCAGGTCATTGATATTGAGAAAACCGCTTTAGATAATCTATATCAATACGTTGACTCCGATGCATTTGGACAAGCTTGTGAACTTATTTTGCAATGTAAAGGCAAAGTCATTGTCATGGGTATGGGGAAATCAGGCCATATAGGCAATAAGATTTCTGCCACTCTTGCAAGCACAGGGACACCTGCTTTTTTTGTTCATCCTGGTGAAGCAAGCCATGGTGACTTAGGTGCATTGGCTAAAAACGATATTATTCTCGCCATCTCTAACTCTGGCGAATCCAGTGAAATCCTCACCTTGCTACCTGTGATCCAGCGTATGGGCGTGCCCGTAATTGCCATAACTGGCAAACCTGAATCCAATATGGCGCGCTTATCTAAATTGCACCTTTGTATTGAAGTACCTGAAGAAGCTTGTCCATTAGGGTTGGCACCTACATCAAGTACCACTGCGACATTGGTTATGGGCGATGCATTAGCAGTAGCATTGCTTCAAGCAAAAGGGTTCACCCGTGATGACTTTGCATTATCGCACCCTGGCGGTTCTTTAGGGCGTAAATTATTGTTAAAAGTGTCGGACGTTATGCATCAAGGCAATGATGTTCCGCAAGTTAATAGCAAGGTTTGTATTACCGAGTCGTTATACGAGATCTCTAATAAAGGTTTAGGTATGACTGCAGTTACTGATGACAGTGGCAAACTCGTCGGCATTTTTACAGACGGTGATTTACGTCGAGTGATTGATGCAGAAAAAAATCTTCGTACTACAGCCATTGCCGATGTCATGACGCCTAACTGTATAACAATCAGTGCCGATATTTTAGCTGCACAAGCACTACAAATTATGGATGAGAAAAGCATCAATGGCTTAATTGTTGTTGATGGCAACCAACAACCTGTTGGCGCACTTAATATGCTAGACATGGTCAAAGCAGGAGTAATTTAATATGTCAGAAGCACAAGTTCATCAAGGCTTATACGGCCCAGTTAGCGATGATGTATGGCAACGAGCTAAAAAAATTAAACTCCTTATCTGTGATGTTGACGGTGTATTTTCAGATGGCCGTATCTACTTAAGTAATGCAGGTGAAGAACTTAAAGCATTTCATACCCGTGATGGTTATGGCGTACGTTCAATATTAACCAGTGGAATTAATGTTGCTGTTATCACAGGGCGTAAGTCAGCCATTGTAGAAAACCGCATGACCGCCTTAGGTGTCAGTCATATTTATCAGGGCGTAGACGATAAACTCACACCATTTAAAGACTTACTAAGCATTTATAATGTCACTGCTGATGAAGTTGCTTACATTGGTGATGATATGGTCGACTTACCTGTAATGAAACAAGTCGGTTTAGCGGTTTGTGTTGCCGACGGTCATCCATTTGTAAAGCGTCATTGCCATTGATACTAGTAATCATTTGGCAATGACGCTTTACAAATG
>NZ_VKHR01000029.1 GCF_009663145.1 Shewanella sp. TC10 | reverse complement strand
CCTACACGACGCTCTTCCKWTCTCCTGCATTAGACCATAAATCGATTCGATATTGAATAGTCTGCAATTATTGAAAATCTCGTATGAACAATTATTCATACGAACAAGGTAATACTAGAGTTCAACTTTTAGTCGAACCCTTCGGGCAGCGTTTGTTGGTCATTTTACTGCGTTATCGACTTCTTATGTAGAATAACTACACCACAAAGTCTCTGCCTTGTACCAATGGCCAACAATTCGCTGCCAAAACAACCTCAAAAGAACAACAGGCCCTAATATTGAGCCGGTTTTTTCGCTTGTATATAAGCGTAAATCAGCTCACTGACACTTTGACCTACATCTCTATTACCAGCCATTTCACCGGCCTCATGACATTGGGGTGCGGCTTCAGCGATATGTAAATATGCAGTATTACAGTGCTTAGCAATGTAATTAATGTAATAGCAGGCATCTAATAGCGGAACACCTGCGAAGGTTGAGGCGCTACTGGGCATTTTGGCAATGGCATCAACATCAATTTCCAACGCTACAGGTAAATGGGTTTGATTAACTTGTTTGGCAATCTGTTTTAACGCTTCGGCTAATGTTATTTCACGCCTTACCCATATTTGCTGAAAGCTGTGCCAATGACCACCAAATAAGCTTAACTGCTCGAGTGTTGCTTCACTGTTTTTGAGTTCATGTAATCCCAGAACGTGGTAATAATCTAGCGCACCATTGGCTGCAGCATAGCTAAAGCCATTACCGCTATGACGACCTTCTCTTGGTCTAAAGTCACTATGGGGGTCTAGGTTAACGGCAGCCGCGGCTTGGTTATATTGAGACTTAACAGCCATCAATAATCCATAAGCATTATTATGGCCACCACCAATCACAATCGGTTCAAGTTCAGCTGCAAGAATTTGCGCCACAACCGCAATAACCTGTTCATCGAGATCTGCTGTGGCTTGTCTTAGTTGTTCAGTCGTTGCGCTTTCATCTAATTGCATTGGCTCAATATTGCCTAGCACAATACATTCTTTACCGTGTAAATAGCGATTTGATTGCAGATTAAGAAATTGGCTCATAGCTGCACTAAACGCGGTCGTAGACCCACCGCGACCTAAGTTAGCTCTGGGCCCAGCATCCTCACTGATCCCTAAAACAACGAATTGTGCTCCTCGAGATTTAGCCTCTGCCAGTGAGCTTTTTAAATTATCTGTTTCGACTTCAAAATTACCGAGCAATTGAACTTGCTGACCTAATTTTGTTTCGCCATCACGAGTCGAAAACAATTTGCCTAGTGAGGCTGGAGTCATTATCTGTAGCATAGGGCCTACTTTTTCTCGGTTATTATTATTTTAAGTATTGAATGAGAAACTATCTTGTTTTAATAAAAATGCGCCAATAAAAAAGCCAGCATAGCTGGCTTTAATCAATTAATACAATACTGAAATAGTTATTCAATATCTAATGCTTCTGGCGACAAAATAACACCAGTATTATCGGCGTATATATGGTCGAAAGGTAAGAAGGTGACGCCACCAAAGTTCACTGGAATTTCAACTTCACCAACACCATTGCTATCTGCGCCAATTGGAATTGAAGCAAGTGCTTGGATACCAATGTCCATTTCTTCTAGCGCATCTACGTCTCTGACTGAGCCATAAACAATAATGCCTTCCCATTTGTTGGCCACGGCAATTTCTGCAATAGAGGCATCAACTAATGCACGGCGCATAGAGCCACCACCATCAATTAATAACACTTTACCTTCGCCTTCGGCTTGAAGTGCGTCGGCAATAAGGCCGTTATCTTCAAAGCATTTAATGGTGCTAATAGAACCACCAAAAGAGCTAGTACCGCCGTAGTTACTGAACATAGGTTCTACGACATCAACAACATCTAAATACATATCACACAGTTCTGAGGTGTTGTATTCCATAGTGACACTCCTTGGGGGTAGCGATTTGATTCTTCTCGCTAGTAGTTAAGCAATCTTAAATGAATTATATGAGCTTTTTATGAAATTAAAAGCGATATTCATCACCAGATAGCGATAAAGCAACAAGTTGATTTATAAACTGATGTTATAAAAACTCAGAATGACTGGGTTTAATTAACTCTGTAAGAAAGTAACTTACATTATGACCTTAGAATGAGACAAATATTGATCTTAGTCATCATATTACGGATTTTTATTACATCCTTGTATGAATTTTTGTTAATATCAGCACTTAATTAAATGCAGTTTGTTTTATTTGCTTTAGGGGCACGGACCCCCCGTAACGCTTATGGATGGCAGAGGGCCTTACTAAGAGGTTCTTATGGAAGGGTTAAACGTTGTTGAAATCATTGGTTATGGCGCATCGGTTATGGTGGCGATTTCGTTAATGATGAAAGACATTATTTGGCTTCGCTGGTTAAATTTTGTTGGTTGTACATTATTCGTTATTTACGGTGTACAAATTGAAGCTTGGCCTGTGGCTGGCATGAACGCGTTTGTAGCTGGGATCAATATTTTTCATTTGATCAAAATATATCGCACAAGTAAGTCAGATAGTCTCGCTGAGGCATCTGCATAAATTTGCTGCTGAATGAGGTGTCTTTGATAGGGCACCTTACTCCACTCCTTACTGCTTAATCCTTAATCCTTATTTGTTAATATCTAATCCCTAAACTGTTTACTTAACTCCCTTTATTCACTCTTCTTTTATTTACTCTCCTTTTATTGGTTCCCTAAATCACCCATTAATGTGTTTGTTATCTTTTCTCCATTTGGAAGGCAAAGTCAGCCCATACTCATACCCTCAACAATGCAGTGCAACCATCTAACCTCAGCATTTCTGTGAGCGTCTTGTCATAAAACTTTCGACAGAATGTAATGTCAGCGTCATTAGTCATATTTACAGTCCTTATCATGGTTGAATAACAATTAATCAAAAAGGACTCAATTATGGCAAAGGACGTGACGGTGAGCATAGCGACTTTAGACAAGATGTTGTTTTGTCATATTCTGACTTTTTGTCGAGACCATAAATTAACTGACTTCGCTAAAAAAGTGTCGGCAACAGGTGACGGTCATTACTACGTTTATATGGCCGTAGGTTTATTGTTTCTTCACCCACAAGGCAGCCATTTCTTTAATTTAATGCTAGTGAGCTACATCATTGAGTTGCCACTCTACCTGCTATTGAAGAACTCAATTCGTCGCACTCGTCCATGTGCTGCATTCGCTGGATTTGAGTCAGACTTTCAACCTTCAGATAAATTCAGTTTACCTTCAGGGCACACTGCTGCAGCTTTCATTATGGCATCGGTTGTCATGACAACGTTTCCTATATTGGCACCAATAGCGTTTGCTTGGGCTGGTTTTATTGGTTTATCTCGAATCGCACTGGGTGTGCATTACCCGTTAGATATTTTGGCTGGTATGGGTCTGGGCATCGGCGCAGTCACCTTGGCGGAACAATTTATTTAACCCTGTAGCGCATTTATGTCGCTTTGAATAATAAACCTCTACACAACAACTCTTTACACAATAACTCATCGTCACCTCAAGTGTGATGCAAGATTGTTTGAGTTAACACAAGGAACTTTATGAAAATATTATATGGTGTTCAAGGGACTGGAAATGGCCATATTAGTCGTGCACGAGTCATGGCGAAATCATTGAGTAAAACAGATATAGAAGTGGATTTTCTTTTTAGTGGCCGTAACGAAGACCAATATTTTGATATGGAGTGCTTTGGTGACTATCAAGTTAGAAAAGGCATGTCGTTTATTACCGAAAGCGGTCGAGTCAATTTAGGCAAAACCATCAAACGAAATATCACGTCACCAATATTGTCTGAAGTTCAGCAAATGGATTTAACGGACTATGATTTAGTGCTGAATGACTTTGAGCCCGTTACCGCGTGGGCTGCTAAAAAGCAGGGAGTAACGTCGATTAGTATTAGCCACCAAGCTGCATTGCAATATCCGGTACCCAAACAGGGGATGAGCTGGTTTGATGGTCTTTTACTGAATAACTTTGCCCCCACAGACATTAAACTGGGTTGTCATTGGCACCATTTTGGTTTTCCAATATTGCCACCATTTGTAGAAGTTGAGCCAAACAGTGGCGATCATAGTCATCAAATATTGGTTTACCTACCTTTTGAAAATGCAGACACCATCGCTAACTTCTTAAGCCCTTTTTCTGATTATCAGTTCTTTGTTTATCACGCTGATAAACCTTCCCAGGCTTTAGCTGAACATATTAATTGGTTTGGCTTTAATCGGGTGGGCTTTAAAAATCACATGTCAGAATGTGGTGGGGTGATTGGTAATGCTGGTTTTGAATTGGCCAGTGAGGCGATGACACTGGGTAAAAAATTGTTGGTAAAACCGTTATTAGGCCAATTTGAACAATCATCAAATGTGGCTGCATTGGAACTATTAGCAGCGGCTGAAAGCATGGAAAGTTTAGATGCTTGTATTCTAAATCGCTGGTTAAAATCAGCTTCGCCTAAGCCAATCAAATACCCTCAAGTGGGTGATGCACTTGTGCGCTGGCTAAAACAAGGGGATTGGCACCAACATCAAGTGCTCTGCAATGACTTGTGGTCGCAGGTTGAGTTACCTGACAATTGGCGTAAGTAGTGAGATATCAGTGATAGATCTTAAAAGCTCTCTGTTGATGTAAATCAAAGAGAGCTTTTTAATTATGTTGCTTGGTGGAGTCTGGTACTTGCCTAGCTGGCTTTTGAATGATGTTCGTGAAGTTGTTCAAGCAATTCATCTTCGTAGGCAAAGCGGGTTTCCATAGCTTGGGCTAGTTTTGATAAGTCAGCATCCAAGTCCATCAAAATGTCATCGTTATCAGCTTCAGTGTATTTATCATTGAAATCTAAAGCAGCGTCAGTGGTTTCACTGATTTGTGGTAATAATTGTTGGGCTCTCTCTTTACTGCTTTGGCCGAACTTCTCGCATTCGGTGACCACTTGATCGTAAACCTCAAAATGGCCTTCTGAGACGTAATCAACGAGCTGTGCACAAAATTGTTTGACTGCATCAGCTTTAGGAAGGCTTTTAGCTGGCATGGTATATGGCGCTAGACCGGCAATTTTAAAATATTGGATCAACAAAACTCTGCGATGTTGTAGCCATTGATCGACTAGCTTATTTGAGCCGCCCCATTTCTGTTCGGCTTTTTCTAGTTTTGTCAGCATAACGAATTCCAGTGTTGCAACTAATCCATAACACTTAATGTATGAGAGAAAGCGACTATTGATCAACTGTTTTCTGCAAAAGATCTAATGGATCGACCAGATTAATGGATATTTTGTAGGGAAATATAAATACTGTGAAAGGCATAAAAAGAAAAATGCCCAGTGATAGTAGCTATCACTGGGCAAATAGATTTTTTAAGGGCTCGATTTATCGTGCTTCTTGATTGTTCTTGCTAGCGCAGACTTTTTATACCAAAGGCGAACAAGAGGTGCAACTTTTTTATCCAATTAGCCCTACTTAGTACCTATTTATGAGTATTATGTGAGCATGATAACGATTGTATTAGCAAATTCGATACTAGTTGGGGTGTTAGTTCACATTAATTTAGCATCGCTGGTTACATTAATCGCATAAGTGCTAAACTACGCGCCAGCGGATATCACTATATGTTTAGGAATCAAGCCCAATGGCAGAATTAAAGAATGATCGTTATTTACGCGCTTTATTAAAACAGCCTGTTGACAGAACGCCTGTCTGGATGATGCGTCAAGCTGGACGTTATCTACCTGAATATAAAGCGACTCGCGCAGAAGCGGGTGACTTTATGTCTCTTTGTAAGAACCAAGATTTAGCATGTGAAGTGACTTTACAGCCACTTCGTCGTTACGACTTAGATGCAGCAATCTTATTCTCAGATATTCTTACCGTTCCAGATGCGATGGGTTTAGGTTTATATTTCGAAACTGGCGAAGGCCCACGTTTTGAACGTCCTACTGATACTATCGACTCAATTAAAAAGCTTTGCATTCCTGATCCTGAAGACGAGTTAGGTTACGTGATGCGTGCAGTAAGCACTATTCGTCGTGAACTTAAAGGTGAAGTGCCTTTAATCGGTTTCTCTGGTTCTCCATGGACACTAGCGACTTACATGGTCGAAGGTGGTTCAAGCAAAACTTTCGAAAAAATCAAGAAAATGGCTTACGAAGAGCCTGCAACATTACACATGCTGTTAGACAAGTTAGCTGACTCAGTTATCTTGTACCTAAACGCACAAGTTGCTAACGGTGCTCAATCGTTAATGATTTTCGATTCATGGGGCGGTGCGTTATCTCACCACGCTTACCGTGAATTCTCACTACGCTACATGCAAAAAATCGTTGATGGCTTAACTCGCCATGCAGACGGTCGCCAAGTACCAGTTACCTTATTCACTAAAGGTGGCGGACTATGGTTAGAATCTATGGCTGAAACAGGTTGTGATGCACTAGGTTTAGACTGGACTGTTGATATTGGTGATGCACGTCGCCGTGTTGGTGAAAAAGTTGCTCTTCAAGGTAACATGGACCCATCTGTACTTTACGCATCTCCTGAGCGTATTCACCAAGAAGTTGACCAAATCTTGTCATCTTACGGTGAAGGTACTGGTCATGTATTTAACTTGGGCCATGGTATTCACCAACATGTTAATCCAGAACATGCTGGTTCGTTCATTAACTCAGTTCATGAGTTATCGGGCAAATACCACAAGTAATTGTTGGTTAAGCTGATTGCATCTTGATGATGCGAAAAAAGACGAGCATTGCTCGTCTTTTTTATTTTGTGAAATCAGTAGAGGTTTGATAAAGACCTGCTAAGTTATATTAGGGTCTGTTGATAATTATGTGGTGAGTTAAATCACAAAGTGAGAATGAGATATTCTGATTTGTGATCTTTGCAAAACTATTCAGTGAGTTAATTTGATATTTTATGCTCATACTGAGATAAATTTTTAAGCTAACTAGCTTTGTTTCATGATGGGGTGGAAGCCACATCTAGTCGCCTTCGCCAAAAAGAGAGTAAATATGAAAATTCAAATTATTGTTGCCTTAGTGTTCTTTGCTATTTTTGCTGCACTGCTTCCTGGTACTCATTACATCTATGTTGCTAATGCAGATTACTACATGGGGCAATTTGTTACCGTTGCTGCAGTATTGCTAATGTGGGGCAGCTTAGCTGCTGGTTTTGTGAGCCTTTTCTTCCACAAAATTAAAGCTTTGTACCTTTCAATTGAAAATGGCTAGTCACAGCCTGACTCATTGATAGTGATGCTCGTAAACGAGGATACTGTCAGAATGATTATTTAGCGACGCAGTCGATAGATAATAAATAAAGCCACCAATTTAAGGTGGCTTTCTTGTTTTTAATCTTTGTTTTTTCTTAAGATATTGTAGTAGCGACAGGGTTAATGGGTTGCAAGCTCAATCATAAAGTGACTTCCCTTTCCAGGGTTACTTTTTATATCAATTCGACATTTTAGTAATCCCAGTAACTGCCTAACAATCGCCAATCCAACACCCAGTTGCGGCAGTGGTTGATTTGGCTCAAAGTTAAGCTGCTGCATAGATAATTGTTTCAAAGCTTCTACTTCATGTTTGTGCATCCCTGCGCCCGTGTCTTTTACCGCCAACCAACTTTGGCCATTTAGGTTTTCACTAAACACCGTTATTGTGCCGCCTTTAGGGGTGTAACGCAGCGCATTGTCCACTAGGTTATTTAATATCCGCCGCATTAATTGTGGGTCGGTATACACCTGCAATTCATCAGTAATATCAAAATCTAAAGTGACTCCGAGTTTTTTGGCTCTTGGAGCAAAAGTCTGATTTAAATCGAGTAACACTTCTCGTAAATTGATTTGCTTAATTTGGGCACTTATCTGGCCGTTTTCTAGCGCTGCTAGCTCCAATAATTGCGATAACAGCTGCTGTAGGTTTTGGCCTGAGTTTGCAGCATATTCAATGTACTCTGGCTGACGTTCGTCGGGTGGAGACAGTAACCAAGTGTCTATATAGCCAATCAATGATGTTAATGGGGTTTTTAAGTCATGGGATAAATGCAGTAAAAAATCATGTTTGGCCTGTTGCTGACGTTTGACTTGTTGATGCTGATTATTGAGCTCTTGCAGTAAATGATTAATATGCTCGCTGAGCTTTTTGATTTCTAAACTGCCGTTATAGCGATTGGGAAGAGCAAGATTTTCTTCTAGGGGGGCGTCTTTAAGACGGGTTAAATCGCTGGCTAACTTTTGAATTGGGCGGGTAAAAAAGCCTAATAACAACACAAACAGAATTAACGCAAAAACAACCCAAAATCCGATAGTCGCCCCCCAAACTTTGGGCTGGTTTTCTGAGTTAATTAGGGCTTGCCAGCTATCATAATCTTCACCACCAATAATCACATATAAATAGCCACTGTGAAGGCCGTTTTCGGTAATAAGAGGGCTGACAGAGAATATTTTTTGAGTTTCTGTCGAGCGCGGATCTGTGCCTAAAATAGGTAAATCTCGTCCATCAATAAATTGCTGTATTTTGCTTAAATCGACCCGTTCTTTTTTGATTTTCTCTTCTTTGGCATCATAGGCCACAACGCGACCTTCGGGGTCTAGGGTATAGATTTCAAAACTAGGGCCGAGCAACATAAAGTCATGGAACGCTTCTTTTAATGCTGCATCAGAGGTGATGCCTTGAGAAAGCAATGGATTGATATGTGCCATGTGCTCTGCCAGCTCAAGATGAAGTGATTGCTGAATTTGATTACGGCTAAATTCATGATTGAGCTGAAGCCATTGCCATAAGGCAACAAATAACAGTAAAACCACCACTGTGGCAGAAAGAAATAATCGGTTAAATAAACGATTCATAATGACAGACCTACCTTGGTAACGTCCTAGAAAAGATAGCGTTAGGCTTCCGGTGGTGAGAACTTATAGCCTACTCCCCAGACGGTTTTAACCAGTTCAGGGTGACCGGGGCTGCGAGCCAATTTGCTGCGTAAGCGATTGATATGGCTATTTACCGTGTGCTCATAACCGTCATAGTTGTAACCCCAAACCGCTTCGAGTAATTGCATGCGGCTAAAAACTTGCAATGGGTGTTTGGCTAAAAACAGCAATAGGTCGAACTCACGAGCTGTTAATTCCAAGGTGCTATTATTTGCTACCACTTCTCGAGTGGATGAGTTAATCGAGACACCATGAAAATCAAGCTGTTCGGTTTGTACTTGTTGCACCTTGCTGCGTCTGAGCATAGCTTTAACTCTCGCCCTAAGCTCTAACACACTAAACGGTTTGACGAGATAATCATCAGCGCCCGCTTCTAACCCTAAAACAATATCTGCTTCAGAGTCTTTGGCGGTGAGCATCATCACAGGAAGTGACTTTTCAGCTTCACGTAATTGCTGACACAACATAATGCCGTCGCCATCGGGCAACATACGATCCATTAAAATGAGATCGAGTGTTTTGGTGTCGATAATCTGCATCGCTTGGCTTAACGTTGTGGCATGAAAAACTTCATAATTTAATGCCGTTAAGTTAAGCATGATGAGTTTTGCTAAGTCTTGCTCGTCTTCAACCAGCAAAATATGTGGCTTTATCTGATGGCCGTTATGCTTATTGCTATCGTTCATCCTGAATATCCCAAATCAGATCCCTATTGAGCAGACCTGAGATGGGAAGATTAAATTTCAATTTGATTGATTTTTATTCTTTATCAAATAAATTGAACGCTTAATAGCAACTCTACAAGGGTTATTCCGTGCGGCTAATTGAAATTGCCACAGCAGGATTATCGAAACGATGAGAAGGGGTTAATACACTATCCATTAAACCGTCATACATAGTGATGACACCTGGATGAATATGAACAAAATCAACATCATCTCGTTCTGAATTGTAACCTTCACCGCCGTCAGCTGGCCCTGGCATTGTGCCTTTTGCTTCTGAGTTAGCTTCAGTTCCCGCATCGTAAACCATGCCGCGCATTGATACCGACTCATCTACCGCAAGCATAGTGATGTCGTAGCTATTAAGGCCAGTAAACGCATCATTAGTATTCACTAGCATAGTGGCAACAGTGAGGTTGGCTACGTCAGCTTCATCTAGCGTTACTGTGATGGTTTCCGACATACCAGGCATTAAAATACCTGCGCCGCTGACCGTTGAGTTCACTCCATCAATAGCAGCAACATCGGCAGCATCGCCACCTTCGGCTATTTTCTCAAGTGCTACATTGGCTGCTTCACCAGCTTGCCATAACATCACATCAGCACTGTGAGACGCGATAGCAATAGGCGACATCGGCTGATTAGCGGTTAAATTGGTCACAGTCACAGTGTAGGTTTGCATCACTACCACAGGTGGCGTTACTGGCTCTGGTGCTGGCGAATCATCATCGTCATCAGAACAACCCGTTAATCCAATCACAGCAATTAAAGCCGCAGCGGTTAAGCTATGTTTATGGCTGTATTTATGACTGTGCTTTTTTGAAGTATTCGTTAAATATCTCATTGCGAGTCCCCTTATTTGACGGTAACAACAACTTTCGCCACAGGGTTTAACCAGCGATGAATACGGCTATCTAAGTCACTTGCGCCACCTGCTGCATCAGTATCACCTAAAACACCTGGATGAATATGTACATAAGCGTTAGTTGAGCCGTCCATCACACCTGTACCGTTCATGCCAGCATCACCACCGGGTGCTGCAGGGATCCCTGGTACACCAGACATGCCACCACCATTAACCATTTCATCATTGGCTTCAGTACCTGCATCATAAGCATTCAAATATACTGTGTAGCTGCCAGCTTCAGTAGGAATTTCCCAACCATCTAAACCGATAAAGGCATCATTGGTTGGTAAAACCATCGCAACAATTGATAAGTGGGTCATGTCCATTGAATCAAGCATGACCTCATTCACTGTTGCACCTGGAGCGAGTAAGCCCATGGCTGGGTTAGTTACTGTAAACCCACCTGCGCCCATTACAGCTGCATCTAAATCTGCAATATCACCGCCTTCAGCCATTTTCTGTAATGCTGGTGTCGCGGTTCCGCCGACTTCAAATAGGTGGCTGTCAGCATCATGTGCTGCAATAAATATTGGAGTGAAATGATTACCATGAGTTAAATTAACCACGCTAATTTCTAAATCAGCAGCAGTGGCCGAAGCGCTGAAAATGCCCGCCGCCATAAGTCCTACCGTTAATAAGCTCGCTTTTACTGCGCGAGATGGTGCGTTAACTTGGTGTGATACGGCTGGCAACATTGCTGCCTTTAATACAGATGATTTCATAACAGAGCTCCTTTTGTTTAATTGATAATGATTCTGACAAAGGGATCTCACTGGGGTATCGCCAAATTATCACAAAAGATTAACATCGTTTATTTTAAGTATTTTTTTATGATATCTTGGCGTAAATATACGAAAGGTTAGAGTGATAAAAATGATAATAAGAGCACTAACTCCCGATGATTTTCAACAGGTTATTGAACTTGGCAACAGTGTCCATGGAGAAGACTACTTAGATGTAGACTCGCTTAAAAAAATCTATCAAATGGGCATAAAAAATAATATTAATGCCCATTTTATCGCTGAAAGTGAGCAAAGTTCACAAGCGATTACTGCTAATAATCAAACAAGCATTATTGGCTTTAGATTAACTTATGCAGCAGGGCAATGGCCCGTTGATAAATGGTGCACGCCAACTGAGTGGCCTGTTTCGGTTAAGGATATGTGCTATTTCAAATGCAATACGGTAACTGAGTCACTTCGAGGTAAAGGTATTGGCAGTAAATTGCTGCAAGCCTCCATTCAAGCAGTTAAAGCTCAGGGAGCAAAAGCTGGCGTAAGCCATTTATGGCAACAAAGCCCAAATAATTCCGCTGTTAACTATTTTACCCATGCAGGTGGCAAGCTCATCAAGCTACATCCTAGTCGTTGGAATCAGCAATCAGATGAAACCAATGATTATATTTGTGTATTGTGCGGTGACGATTGTCATTGTACAGCCTGTGAAATGGTACTTGAATTTGACTGATGCTAGTTGCACTGAGCTGATTGATTAGATTTTAAATGCACTATTAGCTTCTGTTTTAAATGCACTATCAACATCTGTTTTAAATGAGCACTCTTTATGCCTGTTCCATACTATGATCCACTTGTTTCTCCAACGCCTGCATCTCAACCTTTTGCAGATAGCTATTGGGCCAGTACTCAAGCTTTACCGACTTTGTTACCTGCTTTATCTGGCACCCATCAAACTGATGTGGCGATCATTGGTGGCGGTTATACCGGATTATTGACCGCCTATTATTTGGCATCGGAATTTAATATTGATTGTCAGGTGTTAGAGGCAAATCAAGTGGGTTTTGGTGCCAGTGCCCGTAACGCAGGTTTTGTGCTTAAGGGATCTGGCCGTTTGGGCTACTCGGCGATGGAAAAGCGTTGGGATCTTGATACTGCAAAAGGCATTTATCAAGAATTCAGCCAAGCTGTTAGTCGAGTTGAACAGCTCATTACCCAACACCAAATTGATTGTGAGCCGCAAGAGAAAGGCTACCTTAAAGTGGCTCATAACCCTAAAGCGTTGAGCCAATTGCAATATGCTGCTGCGTATATTCAACACAATATGGCAAACGGTACAGATTTTTCTGCTGAATTTATTGAGGCTGATACGTTTAGGCAGCAATACTTGAATCATCATCAGGCCTATGGCGCATTAAGGCTTAATGATGGGTTTGGACTACATCCGCTTAAATTACTATTAGGCTATAAGAAAGCAGTTGAGCGCCAAGGAGTTAAAATCCATGAGCAGTCTTGTGTCATTGATTGGATAGAAGAAAGTGGCAAACACAGATTAATCACAGAAAAAGGGCAGTTAGTTGCCAATAAAGTGATTATGGCGGGCAATGCTTATTCACCTAAACAGCTTAATCCACGTATTGATGATAAATTCCTGCCCATTTTGAGTAATATCATTGTCACAGAACCCTTAACCCCAGAAGAAATACAGCAAGCAGGGCTGCATAGTAATCAAGTTACTATGGATACACGGATTTTAAAATATTACTTTCGTTTGCTACCTGATAACCGATTGTTATTTGGTGGGCGCGGGGCAGTATGGGGCAAAGATGCCAGCAATCCAATATATGGGAAGCGTTTAAAGCTTGCTATGGATAAATGCTTCCCATATTTAAGCCGTAAAAAAGTCGCCTTTAACTGGACTGGCTGGATTGCTGCTTCAATGGATGATATGCCCCATGTATATAGCAAAGATGGTGTCGGATATAGTCTAGGTTACTGCGGTGCTGGCGTATCATTTAGTGCTCAAGCAGCCTTTAGACTGGCGCAAAGTATTGCTGGTGAGAGTTTACCGAACTTACCTTTATATCACTCCCCACTACCACCTATGCCATTTACAAAAGCAAGGCGGTTAGGGCAGTGGGGTTATTATCATTATGGCTGGCTTAAAGATAAATTTGGTTAATGGTTAGCTAAGCTGTACTTCCTGAGTTAACTCTGTTTCATCCAATGGCTCTATTTTGAAATTGAAGTAAGCATAAGATGCGCTGATAAATGGGCAGACTAAGTTGAAGATGGCGTAAGGTAAGTAGGCTATAGTTGCTACGCCTAAAGTGCTTGCCATAAATGCACCACAAGTGTTCCACGGAATGAGTGGGCTAGTAACCGTTGCGGAATCTTCTAAAGAACGGCTTAAATTGACTGGCGCGAGTTTGCGTTTCTGGTACTCCATTTTTAACATGCGACCAGGAAGTACAATCGCAATGTATTGATCGGCTGTAATGACATTGGCGCCAATACATACCCCCAAGGTAGTGATAATTAAACTACTGGTGCCTGTCACTAAGCTTAAAATGCTCTCAAGTAAACGGCTTAATAAGCCCGTCACTTCCATTACGCCGCCAAAAGCCATCGCACACAATATTAGCCATACCGTTGTCACCATGCTACTCATGCCGCCGCGGCTCAATAAGTTATCTAATACCGCATCGCCAGTACTGGCTACATAGCCATCAAACATGGCAATCCAAATACCTTTAATAATAGCGATAAAGGGTAAAAGTTGTGGCTCACCGACATAAGCAATGACGTTATCAAACTGGAACATTGCGGCGCAAATCGCCCCTGCAAGAGTGCCGATTATCACCGTTGGAAACGCGGGCATTTTTTTATTAGCGAGAAACAACACCACTAATAATGGTAGCAATAAGTGCAGCCCAGGTTGGTAAGTGTTTTCTAGTAATGTAAGGGTATCGCCAAGTTGGGAGTTAAAGCTTGATACGTCAGCGGATAATCCTAAAAAGATAAATACGATAAGGGCAATGATGATGCTTGGCACGGTTGTCCAAGTCATGTGTTTAATATGGCTAAAGATATTTGAGCCAGCAACAGCGGGCGCCAAGTTAGTGGTGTCAGATAAAGGCGACATTTTATCGCCAAAGTAAGCACCACTGATAATCGCACCTGCGGTGATATTGACATCTAATCCCATGGCAGAGGCAATACCAATTAGCGCAATACCGATAGTACCAGCCACAGTCCATGAGCTACCGATACTAATGGCCACCACGGCACATAAAATACAGCTAGCAGCATAAAAGTATTGTGGATGGAGGATTTGCATGCCGTAGTAAATCATTGTCGGTACTGTGCCTGCTAAAATCCAGGTGCCAATAAGTGAACCCACAGTGAATAAAATCAGCAAAGCGCCAGTGGCGACGCCAATACTTTTAATGATCCCACGTTCCATTTGATTCCAGCTATAACCATTTTTATAACCAATCAAAATGGCAATGCAAGCGGCTAGAATCAGGGCTATTTGGTTTGCACCTGATGAACTATCAGAAGAGAAAAGATAAACCGCAGCGCCAAGCATAGTAATTAATGCAATGACAGGAGCAAGGGCATCAAACAAGCTTGGTTGCTTGTGTTGGGTGTCAGACATGTCGCTATCCCTAATGTTATTTTTATTATAGGTCGTGCTAGGTATAAGTTATTTTTATCCTTGGTCACTATTGTTATTAAATTGTGACGATGCGACATCCTGCCATAAAGCAGTAGTTCAAGTCGATGCTTGTGAGTTGTTGTTATAACTGTTGATTGGGCTGGAATTGACTGGTTTTAACAATTCAGACATTTATTAAGCATAGCTATTCATAATAGTTATTTAACGTGCATAAATACCCATTCAAAATATTACCGAAAAAAGTCGATGTGATTTGAAGTGCTTGTTCTATTGCCTTAAGCCTTTAACTTTAGATATTAAACAAGCTATATGAGGGTTGAGTCCTTCAAAAGCGATTAATTGCTTAGTCCAGTTAAGGGTAGACTGCGGTTATTGAGATTTTCCTTTATTGAGACTTTCCTTTATTGACAAAGTCACGCACCTCAATAAATCGCAACGATAAATAGGTATTACATGAATAAAAAACAAATTGGCGCAGTGCTTATGTCGCTATCATTAAGTGCATTGGGTGTTTCCTCGGCGGCAAATGCCAATGAAGCCTCTGAACAAGCTCAATTAGAGCAAGCTATGAGTGAAATGGTGGTGGCGGAAACATCTATGCTGTTACTAGAAGAAGGTGATGCGTACCATACTGAATTTACAAGTATTGTTGCGACCCAATTTAGTGAAATCTTTATCACAAAAGAGCAAGCTAAGCAGTTATCGCTGCAGAAAACCAAGCATTTCTATTTATCTGCAGAGCATGACATAGAAACACTGGCTCAGGTGGTTTCAAATGTGATCGATACTGATGAACCAACCTATTTCTCAGTAAGCTTATTTCGCGAATACAACCGCAATAATGGTGGCTATCAGTTCGGTGCCAAAATTACTGAGTACGAAGATACCATTAACCGTGATTAACTCTTTTCCCATTTGAAGCAACCCTTTGCCGAGCCCATGCTCGGCTTTTTTGTTTTAGGTTCGCAATTTGATTTCAACAAACTGGCTTGTAGAGAAATAACCGTCGATAATAATGTTATATGACATCAATAAATTCAGTTTCAGAGGCTTAATTGCAAAATATGACAGATGACACCATGAAGTTATCGGCTTTCTCAACTAACACAACAGACGATGTTATTGAGTTATTTACTCAATCGTTTGGGGATGCTGAGGGCGAGGCTGAAGGCAAGGTGATTGGTCACTTAGTTTCTGAATTGATTGTGACAACACCTGCTACAGACTTGTTGGGTTTTGTTGCGACCATAGAAGACAAGATTGTAGGGGCTATCTTCTTTAGCCGTTTAACGTTAGCAAATAAAGCCACTGCATTTATTTTATCTCCTGTTGCGGTGAGCACCGTTTTTCAAGCAAAAGGGATTGGCCAAAAGCTAATTAACTTTGGCTTAAAGCAGCTGAAAGGCAATGGGGTTGAGTTAGTGTTTACTTACGGTGACCCTAACTACTACCTTAAGGTTGGCTTTAACCCTATCAGTGAAGACTGCATCAAAGCACCTCTTATCCTGACTTACCCTGAAGGGTGGTTAGCACAATCATTAGTTGGCGCCGAGATTGAGCCGATTGAAGGGGATAGTTTTTGTGTAGATGCATTGAATGAGCAGTCATACTGGTAATTGTGTGGCGGCAAAAATGCCGAAGTGATTTTTTTTAAATCTACATCTACATCTACATCTAAATCTAAATCTAAATCAAGATCGTGGCGCTTAGCCCACACCAGACCAAAAGGGTATCAACAGCAATACCCTCTTGGATCACCCTGCCGCCTTTACGAAATTTTCTGAAAAGCGAAAATTTTCTACAAGGATAGATCCAGCTTTTGGCTTCGTTTTGATTCGGCTTCGACCATCTTCGAAAATCACTAACGCTTCCGATGGGGCGTCCCTTCCCCTCGAAAGCTAGCCAGACATATATGGACCCATCCGGTTTGCAAGATATTTAATATCGACTTTGAGAATAGTTCATTGCACCCATATATTCGGCCTGTTATTGAGGTACACCTCTGGCCCTGATGGATATTTGCTTCTACTTTCCTTATCATCCTTACGGCTTCTTTAGAGCCAATGCCAGGCGAAGGTTTTAAGTAGAACAGTCTGACTGTCTCATCATCAATTCAATTATCTTGGCAACTTGGTGGTTGGTAAAACTAATTGTTAGCGCGTTAATGATTACTTTTATGCAGCGATACGATATTCATCTTCTCTTGCTGCTATAACCCACGCTATCCGTGCAAGCTTGTTCGCGACGGCAACACAAGCTCTGTTAAAGCCACGTCTTTCTGCAAGTGCGGTTGCCCARCGACTAAATTTATCCCCTTTAGCCTCACTATGGTAAAGAACCGCTCTTGCCCCGTGGATAAATAGCGTTCTCAAATAAGCATTTCCTCGCTTACTAATACCAAGCAAATTATTTTTTCCACCACTGCTATGTTGCTTGGGGACTAGACCGCACCATGCTGAAAAATGTCTGCCGTTGGTAAAATCTTTACCTTCCCCAACAGCGGCATAAAATGCCGTTGCGGTGACAGGACCAATGCCWGGCACACTCTCCAAACGTTGGCATACTTGATTGTTCTTCATCTCTTGTTGAACTTGAACGTCACAACTTTTAAGCCTTCGCTCAATATCATTAAACTCTTCGTACAGTTGATAGAAAATATTTCGGCCTYTGGCTGTTAATTCGTTATCAGCATTTTCTAGAATATCAGGTAGCTTTGACCTAAAAGACGCTTTTCCTTTTGTGATAATAATGCCGTACTCAGCAAGCATCCCTCTAACCTGATTAATCAGTGCTGTCGATTGCTTGTTTAGCCTTTCTCTCATTCGATGCAACATCTGAATATCTTGTTGTTCTATAGGTTTTGGTTCTACAAAGCGCATGTTAGGTCGTTGCGCTGCTTCAGCTATCGCAAGTGCATCGTTATAGTCATTCTTATTTCCCTGTCTGTAGGGCATTCGTAAATCCATTTACTTCAGATGCACCATCGGAAGCGTTAGCATTTTCACTCTTTGCAATAAAGAGGTGGCCGAAGCAGTCTACAAGCGAGGTTAAAGCTGGATGATTCTCCGTTGGAAATTTTGCTGTTTAAATTTCGCCGGAGCTGCGGGGTGTTCTAAGAGGGAGTCGCAGTTCACTCCCTTTTAGTCTGGTGTGGGCGAAGCGCCACGACTTTGATTTTTTAAACGATAATTTCAAAATTTGAAACAAGTTTTGGGGCAAAAACGTTTTACGATAACTAAATTTATATTGGGAAAGTTATAGGAAACCATATCTTCAATCTAATCCATTGCCTGCCGCAGGCTTATGTGCAGATACATCCAAGACACGCCGTAAACACATCCCTGTGGGCTCTGCGAAAACATCCATGTTTTCGAAGGTCTTGAACGTATCTACACTGGGTTTATTGTCTCTTCGATTTGACTGCATTGGTGATAATTTAAAGAGCTAAAGCTAGTAGATCTTGCATTTAAAGGACTCCATTTGAATTGAGGACGTTGAAGAAAATAGCGTGAGCCTGACAGGACGTCAGGCTAGCTTTCGTCGGGCCATGGACGGCCCATCGGAAGCGTTAGCATTTTCGAATAAGTCAGAAGTTAGCACAAACGAAGTTTAAAGCTGGATCGATCCCCCGCTGGAAATCTTTCGCTTTTCAGAAAATTTCGCCGGGGCTGCTGGGGAGATGCAAGAGGGGTGAGCAGTTTCACCCTTCTTGCTCTGGTGTGGGCGAAGCGCCACGACTTTGATTTTTTGAAAGATAACTTCAAAATTTGAAACACGTTTTGAAGCAGAAATGCGTTACTCCTAACCCATTTCAGTTTTCAAAAATGGCTCTCAACTTCTCATTTTAGCTTCTGATTTCAAATACTGTTATCAACAGTATTAATCCCAAATGAACTCACGGAAATGCTTTCGACAAACTGACTCGTAGCTTTCATTACCACCAATTGCGACTTGTTCACCTTCGCGCATTGGTTTGCCATTTCCATCAAGACGCACCACCATGTTGGCTTTACGGCCGCAATGGCAAATGGTTTTCAGTTCAACCAATTTATCAGCCCAAGCAAGTAAGTACTGACTGCCACTAAATAGCTCACCTTGGAAATCGGTTTTAAGGCCGTAACACAATACTGGAATATCGAGGTTGTCGACGACATGAGTCAATTGCTTCACTTGCTCTTTACTTAAAAACTGCGATTCATCAATTAAAATACAATGCAGTTTTTGGGTTTCAAGCTCAGTTTCAATCATCTTTGATAAGTTGTCTTCAGCGCCAAATACTTGCGCTTCTGTTTCAATTCCTATTCTTGAGGCTACTTTTCCGACACCATATCGATCATCAATTGACGCTGTCATAACAAGCGTATTCATGCCGCGCTCGCGGTAGTTATAAGATGATTGTAGAAGTGATGTTGATTTGCCAGCATTCATCGCTGAATAATAGAAATAGAGTTGTGCCAAAACAGAAGATCCTTATTGTTATAATCTCGCCTAGTCTACCACTGAATCCTGTTTTAAATAAGCCGAAAGGAACAAAATACCGTGAAGCTGCTAGCAGTATTTTTAGGAAAAAAGCTTTAAATAAAAACCACTTTCAACTTGGGATTGACCAAGCCAAACCTCACTGACATTAACATAATTTACATTCTGCAATAAATTAGATCACAGTTTTGAGCGCTATTTAGCTCATAACGCTCACAGGCATCACAATTCCCTATATTCTTCATATACGATTAAGAAACAATTGATAAATTGCATGAACAATTATAATTAAGGAAGTAGATACACAATGCATAAAACAATTGTCGCAGTAGCCATTGCTACTACACTCGCTATAAGCGGTTGCAGCTATAACAACTCAAACACAGCTGCAGAAACAGCAACCCAAGGGGAAGCAGTGCAACAACAAAACCCACTCTTACAAGCCAGTGTTTTGCAGTATCAAGCGCCTGACTTTAGTCAGCTTAAAGATGAGCATTATCTTCCAGCCCTTGAACTTGGTATGAAAGAGCATTATCAGCAAATTTTGGATATTGCTGCCAACCCAGATGCGCCGACATTCGAAAATACCATTGTCGCAATGGAAAAAAGTGGCGCCTTGCTTACCCGTACCTCAAGTATTTTTTATAACCTAACGGGTTCGAACAGCAACCCTGAGCTGCGTAAAGTTCAAGGTATTATGGCGCCTAAAATCGCAGCTCATTCAGATAACATTAACCTAAATCCTGAGTTATTCAGCCGTATTCAAGCCATTTACGATAGCCGCACAACAAGCTCTTTAACCGATGAAGAAGTGCGCTTAGTAGAAGTCTATCATCAGCGTTTTGTACTTGCTGGCGCTCAGTTAACGGAAGCTGAAAAACAACAAATTCGTGAGCTTAATGAAGAGCAATCAACAATCACTAACGAGTTCGCCCAGCGATTACTTAGATTGAGTAAAGAAATTGCCGTTAAAGTAGATGATGAATCGCAGCTTGCTGGTTTATCAGAGTCAGCCATTGCAGCGGCTAAAGCTGATGCTAAAGCTGCTGGACTTGAAGGACAGTACCTACTCAATATCACTAACACCACTCGTCAACCAGTGTTATCGCAACTTGATAACCGCGCATTGCGCCAACAAGTATGGGAAGCATCAGCTAACCGTGGCTTAACAGGCGAAAATGAGACAGCTTCATTGGTGGCGCGTTTAGCACAGCTTCGCGCTAAAAAAGCCAAACTATTAGGTTTTGATACTTGGTCTGATTACCGTTTAGCACCACAAATGGCAAAAACACCTGAAGCGGTATACGACATGTTCGGCTCTATGGTGCCTGCGGTAGTTGAAAACACCCAAAAAGAAGCTGCTGACATTCAAGCAAT
Source organism: Shewanella sp. TC10 (assembly GCF_009663145.1). Lineage (GTDB taxonomy): Bacteria > Pseudomonadota > Gammaproteobacteria > Enterobacterales > Shewanellaceae > Shewanella. The sequence continues at coordinate 37,570 of NZ_VKHR01000029.1, read as the reverse complement.
GATTGACAAAACAGGTGGTGATTTCACTCTAGCACCATGGGACTGGGCTTATTACGCTGAGTTAGTGCGTAAAGAAAAGTTTGACTTAGATTCAGCATCGATTAAGCCATATTTTGAATTTAATCGCGTACTTGAAGATGGAGTATTCTTTACCTTACAAGAGCTGTATGGCGTCACTTTAAAGCCTCGCCCTGACTTACCTGTTTATCATCCAGACGTAAAAGCTTACGAGATGTTTGATGAAGACGGGTCAAGCATGGCTATCTTCTACGCCGATTACTTTGCCCGTGAAGGTAAACGTGGCGGCGCATGGATGAGCTCGTTTGTTGGTCAATCAGAGCTACTCAACCAAAAGCCTGTTGTCGTGAATGTGATGAACATTAAAAAGGCCCCTGAAGGCGAGCCAACGTTTGTGAGCTATGATGAAGCCACGACTATGTTCCATGAAATGGGTCACGGCACTCACGGTATGTTCTCGAAAGTGAAATACCCATCACTTGCTGGCACCGCTGTGTCACGTGACTTTGTGGAATTCCCGTCAACCTTTGAAGAAGATTGGGCTGCGCACCCTAAAGTGTTAGCGAACTATGCTAAGCATTATGATACGGGTAAACCTATCCCTGATGACTTGCTGCAAAAACTATTAGCGTCACGAAGCTTTAACCAAGGATTCGATACGTTAGAGTACATGTCAGCTGCGCTGCTTGATTTAGAATGGCATGCCTTAGATGCTGATGCACCACTTCAAGATGTGGCAAAATTTGAAGCCAATGCGTTGAAAAAACACGGCGTAGATTTACCCGCTGTGCCACCACGTTACCGCTCAACTTACTTTGCCCATGCCTTCCCAGGTGGTTACTCAGCGAGTTACTACGCTTACATGTGGAGTGAAATCTTAGCGGCGGATGCCTTTGCTTACGTGCAAACCCAAGGTGGGTTAAACCGTGAAATAGGTATGAAGTTTAGAAAGACCATTCGTGAAGTTGGCAATAGCGTACCGCCAATGGAAGCTTACCAAAACTTCAGAGGCCAAGCGCCAACCACAGATGCACTCCTTGAGCGTCGCGGTTTAGATTAATTAGGCTGTTTTATACATGATCTATCACTAGATCACTTTGTTGCTGTGAATAATTACGGTGACAAAATAGTAAAGTCTTTTGAATCAGCATGATTGAATTGCAAAAAGTAGTTTGATTAATAAAGCACTGAACGTGAAAACGTTGAGTGCTTTTTCTTATTTGTAAGCATGTCGTGATTTATTGTAGATGCTTTACTTCAATTCAATCGTCTGGCTTTGTATCAGTGTAACTATGAGTGCTCAAAGCTTACGACTCTAGGCTTACTGCTAATAGCTTACTGTTAATAGCTTAGTGCTCATATCTACAGCTCAGAATTAATCTCCCCCGCCCTATGATTTTGATCCCTTAAGCTCATACTGTCGAATTAATTTAGTAAAAAATTCAGGCAAACCAACTTAGTATGGATCTATACTGTTATATCGGTTAAATCGGTTACATTAGTTATGTAGGAATAACTAAAGTTTCACGCAGCATGGAGGTTGCAGAACATTTTGAAGGATTCAAAAATAGATAACAAGGCCGTTGCGAAAGCGCCAATCAGAGAAACAGCAAATAACCATTCGCTTCCTAGCACTTTTTTTAAATCGGTATTAGATGCTCTTTTGGAGCAATTAGCTGTCATCGACTCAGCAGGGAAGATAGTTTTTGTTAACCAAAGCTGGAAGAGTTTTGGCGCTGAAAATAAAGGTGATGAACAATTAGACTGGCAAGGAGTAAACTATCTAAATTGCTGCCACAGTTCAGCTCAAAGCGGTGATAGTGACGCAAGAATCGTCAGTCAAGGTATCGAACGTGTGCTTTCGGGAAAAGAACAGAGTTTCTCTTATGAGTACCCTTGCCACAGTCCTGATACTCAACGTTGGTTTTTGATGAGAATGGCTCCTCTAATGGTTGAAAAACAATCCTACTTCGTAATCACACATCAAAATATCACCCAAAGAAGACTTGCCGAAGAAGCGTTAGCTGAAGTAGCGAGCAAAGATCCGCTAGTGAAGATTGCCAACCGAAGAAAATTTGAGGAGTTCACAGAAATATATTGGAAAATGAGTTTAAGAAATAATAAGCCTGTCTCTGTTGTGATGATAGATATTGACCACTTTAAATTAATCAATGATTGTTATGGCCATTCAGTGGGCGATAAATGCCTCATCGAGTTAGCAAAAATATTAGATAGTGTTACCCGTCGACCAACTGATTTATGTGCAAGATATGGTGGGGATGAGTTTATTATTTTTTTTGGCGATTTACCCCTTTCCAGTGCAGTCACAATATCAGAAGGCATTATGGAAAAGTTTCGAAATTTAACCCTTTTTGACCATATTAAAGATATAAGCAATCAACTTTCGTTTATAAGTGTAAGCATTGGGATAGCATCTGCTACGCCGAAATTACATTATTCGCTGAACGCCTTGACTCAAAAAGCCGACGAATATCTATATGAAGCTAAACGTAATGGCAGAAATAGAATTGCATTTGATCGGCACAGTTTGAAAGGTAATAGTGTAGATAGTCATAGTGTGTCAACCCACAGCATTCTTGATGCTAAACTCGGATAAAAAGCTGTTAGTCGCCCCCTACGGGCAGCGTTTGTTGGTTGTTTTGCGGCGTTATCGAGAGTTTATCTGACTTTATGTAAAACGACACCACAAAGTCTCAGTCTTGCACCCTTGGTGCATAGAATGGCCAACAACTCGCTCCAAAAACAACCTTAAAAGATCAACAGGCGACAAACAAAAATGCCACTCAATTGAGTGGCATTTTTTATGACTGTTCCTTTAGGCCAAAACCTGTAAGCAGGAACCTATCAATTCATGTGATTACTTAGTGGCAATTTTAAGTCCTAATACCGCCAATACGAACAACACAGAACAAGTAATGAAGCCCATGGCAACAGAACCGGTGAAACCAAGCACTGCGTAACCCACTAAACTTAACACCGCTACAATCACAGCATAAGGAAGCTGAGTCATAACATGGTCTAAGTGATGACAGCTCGCCCCTGTTGACGACAAGATAGTGGTATCAGAAATCGGTGAACAATGGTCTCCAAATACTGCACCAGATAACACAGCTGCAAGCATAGGTAACATCATAGTGCTGTCACTGCCCATCGCCATATCTGCTGCGATTGGTAACATGATACCGAATGTACCCCAGCTTGTGCCGGTTGAGAAAGCCGTTAAACCAGCAAGCAAGAATAAAACTGCAGGTAGTAAGGCAAACGGAATATTACCCGTGGCAAGGCTTGCCATGTATTTACCCGTTTCAAGCTCGCCAATGACTGATGCAATGGTCCATGCAAATAACAAGATATAGATAGCCGGTAACATTGACTTAGCGCCAACCTTAAGGCCAGTAAACATCATGCTCGTGCTGATTTTTTGTTGGATAGTCAGTAATACTGTTACCACTAAACCAACTAGCGAGCCGTAAAATAATGATTCGCTCACTTCAGTGTTTTCAAATGCACCTAGCACGCTGAATTTAAGGCCTTCGCTAGCAAGTGCGTCCGCACCTGTTGCAACCATAAAGTAAATCGTCGCGGCGACAAGAACAAAAATTGGCAGGAACAAGCCCATGATTTTACCAGTATCTGCTTCAGGTAAGTCTGCAGTAGCTCCTGGTGGTAAGCCTTTGCTTTCGTCAAATAACTCGCCTTTTTGTGCGTTGCGTTCATGTTGACGCATCGGGCCAATATCTAAACCAAAGATAGCCACGCAAAGTAACAGTAATAAGGCAAAAATGGCGTAGAAATTCATCGGTACCATTTGTAAGAAAACACTTAAATGACCTGTATCAGCAAAACCATGTGCCGTTAAGATCCCGCCAATTAATGCAATGATATATGCACCCCAGCTAGAAACAGGCGAAATAACACAAACAGGTGCAGCTGTTGAATCTAATAAATAAGCGAGTTTAGCGCGTGAAATATGATAACGGTCAGTAATAGGACGGGAGATTGAACCGACAACAATACTGTTAAAGTAGTCATCAATAAACACAACACAACCTAAGAACATGGTCATCAGTTTTGCATCGCGTTTATTACGAATGCGTTGATGCGCCCAATCAGCGAATGCACGAGCAGAACCACTGACAGTGATGAGTGCGGTGATCATGCCTAATACGACTAAGAAGCCAATGATCTGTAAATTCCACGCATTAAGTGCGCCATCGTCCCAAACTAAGCTGGTGACAGTGCTGACAAGGTGGCTTGCTGCAGCGCCAAACGAAAAGTCGCTTAAAAGCACAACACCGGCAAGAATACCTAGGCCCAGTGAAAGCAGAACTCTACGGGTAATTACAGCTAAAATAATTGCCACTACAGGAGGCAAAAGTGAAAGTGCCGAATCGGCATAACTTGTTATCATCATTTTTATATTTTCTTCGTTGAGTACGAATGGAGGATAACTGATAAGGCAAGACAACGCAGAAAGCGAAGACAAGGATCTTTTCAGTAGCACTCCACAGTAATATCGATATCAACATCGATATCCATTGTTTTATCCTCACGGATAAAAATTACTATGACAGTGCAGCCCCTTTCGGAAACTGCCCCAGCAAATGGTTTTGATAGAACCGATTCACTTCGGCACCAAATCCTTTCAAATTAAGCTAATGGTATCACCCAACTTAACTTTACTGATATTTGATGCGCCTCTACTTATGATTCAGCATTGAGAGAGCCTTATACAGTGCTCTCTGCTGTCACACGCCACTATACAAACATAAGCACGAGGTTCATTACCAGATAAAAGTAGCTTATCTTGTGAGAAATAACATCACAATCAAAAAACACCACAGCAGCTTATCAGTGGTGTAACGAATTGTTAGCAAGCGGAGGATTTACCATCAATTTTTGCGATATTAGATAAATTAAGCTCACTTAGGCGTGCCTGTGTTAAAGACTGTTTTATTTCAGCTCATCTTAACGGTGGTTTTGCACAGTGATATTCCGTTCAGAGTTCAGCGACAATTTCTTGAATCAAGTCGACAGCTTGATGATAGCTTATCAACTTAGTCACTCCCCTTTTAATGCTGTTAGGCAATAAAGATAGAGACAGAAGTTAAAGGGTAAAGTTAATAGCTGAAACTAGACGTTGAAAATTAGAAGCTGAAATTAGACGTTAGAGTGGGGATTTAAAACGAGTGCACTGTATTTATTAATAAAAGTTAATGATTAAATCAGTTTTTTATCCAGTGAAATTAACACAAATGTAAAGTTTACAATCTAAATAACTATGCCATTTAGAGCATATACTTTATTTAATGATATTTTTAATCTTGCTTTCAAACGTTAAATCTCCCGTTCTTTAAACGTTCAAAATCTCTGTTTTATATTGAATAAATATGCAAAACAAATAAATATTCCCCCGATAAAATCATTATCTTTTGCCACCTTAATATCTTTAGGTAATAAAAAGGTTTTTGCCTATAAGACAAAAACCTTTTAAAAATAATCTGATGACTAAGTCAAAAATCAAGCTTCAACCAATTAAGCTTCAAAAAATTTAAAGTCTCAATCCATTGCTTAGAGTCTCAACCCACAGCTAATAGTCTCAACCCACCGCGAAGAGGGTTGATTAGCTGGATTATAGTGAGTTAGTTAACTCAGGAATAGCATCAAATAAATCAGCTTCAAGACCATAATCAGCCACTTGGAAAATTGGCGCTTCAGGGTCTTTGTTAATCGCTACAATAACTTTAGAGTCTTTCATACCCGCTAAATGTTGAATCGCGCCAGAAATACCGACAGCAATATACAGATCAGGAGCAACAATTTTACCGGTTTGGCCGACTTGTAAATCATTCGGTACAAAACCCGCGTCAACAGCGGCGCGCGATGCACCTACAGCAGCGGTCATTTTGTCAGCAAGCGCTTCTAAAATGGCAAAGTTCTCACCACTGCCCATACCACGACCACCTGAAACAATCACACCCGCACTCCCTAATTCAGGGCGCTCTGATTCTGTCAGCGTTTGCGATACAAACTCTGTTTTAGCTTCAGCGACAAAGTCTACTGCAACAGCTTCTGCGCTGCCTTCGTTACCAGCGGCATCAAATGCACTTGTACGAACCGTTAAGACTTTTTTGTCATCTAAACTTTGTACTGTCGCTAACGCAGAACCTGCGTAGATAGGACGCACAAATGTGTCTGCACTAACAACTTCAATGACTTCTGAAATTTGAGCCACATCTAAAAGTGCAGCAACGCGAGGAAGCGTATCTTTACCAACACTTGAAGCTGCAGCCACAATGTATTCGTAGTCGCCAGCAAGGTTTAACACTAGCTCTGATAAGTTTTCAGCCATCTGCGCTTCGTATGCAGCGGCATCAGCCACTAATACTTTACTCACACCTGTTAACGCTTGAGCCGCTGAAACAGCTGTAGCACAAGCACTACCAGCAACTAATACATGAACATCACCGCCGATAGCAACTGCGGCGCTGACCACTTTTGCAGTGTCTAACTTCAAACTTGCATTATCGTGTTCTGCTAATACTAAAATGGCCATAATTAGATCACCTTCGCTTCATTTTTTAACTTTTCAACTAGCTCTGCTACTGAACTCACCATAATGCCAGCTTGACGCTCGGCAGGAGGGGTGACTTTAACGATGTTTTGATGGGCTTTTAAACTCACACCAAGATCGTCAATTGAAAGTGTTTCAAGCGGTTTACGCTTAGCTTTCATAATATTTGGTAATGAAGCATAACGAGGTTCATTTAAACGTAAATCTGCAGTAACCACAGCAGGTAGTGGCATTTTAAGCGTTTGTAAACCGCCATCCACTTCACGAGTCACTTCTGCGCCGTCTGCACTTAACTTCAGTTCAGAAGCAAAAGTCGCTTGAGGCATTTGAGTTAATGCAGCCAGCATTTGACCTGTTTGATTATTATCACCGTCGATTGACTGCTTACCAAAAATCACCAAATCTGCTTGTTCTTTCTCTTGCACAGCTTTTAGAATTTTAGCAATAGATAAAGGCACTAACTCTTCATCTGTTTGCACGTGAATTGCGCGGTCTGCACCAAGCGCCATTGAAGTACGTAACTGTTCTTGCACAGCTTTCGCCCCAATACTTACCACCACGACTTCTGTCGCACTTCCCGCTTCTTTCAATCGAACTGCTTCTTCAACAGCGATTTCACAAAATGGGTTTAACGCCATTTTTAAATTAGCAGTATCAACATTTGTGTTATCAGCCTTTACTCTGACTTTCACATTGGCATCGACTACGCGCTTTACAGGCACCAATACTTTCATGGGATTTCCTTCTACACCTTCAATGTATGTGGATGGCACATTGGCTATCACCAATGCAATATGGCACAACTTTACGTCCTGTTAACGTTAACGTCAACCAAAGTCAAACACTTGTTTATATATTTTTTTGGTTAAGTTGATGCTTAAAGAAGAGTTGTTTTTGTAATAATTTATTTATCAACCGCTTTATTTTGGCTTTTTTATTTAAATTTACACATTTAATGATATTTTTATTTGATCCAAACAAATTTAGTTTCTATTATTAATGACGATTCAAGTAACCGTGTTTTTCTACTATTATTTTGTTTTACTTTTTAAATGGTCAAATCAATCTATACTCTCGTTTGATAACAATTAAACAATCAAGAGTTTTGATAAGTATTATTTAATAGCCACAGAATTACTTGAGATACTTATTATTTAAAATCATTAGGATGCACATTGATATGAGTGACTTTTTAGAAATTTTAACACATGGTCGTCGTTTTAAAGCTGCAGTAAAAGAGTTATCACTAGAAGACTTACGTGAACTTTCAGTTAAGCTAGAAAAGATTATCACTGAAAGAGAAGAAGACGAAAAAGCTGAATTAGAAGCAAATGCGGAGCGTAACGAACGTATTGCTGAAATATTAGCTCAAATTGAAAACAGTGGTTTATCAATTGAAGATTTAGGTGAAATTACTGCTAAGCCAGCACCTAAGAAACGTGCGCCTCGTCCAGCTAAATATCAAATCGAAGTTGACGGTGAATTAATTCAGTGGACTGGTCAAGGCCGTATGCCAACTGTATTTAAAAACCAAATTGATGCAGGCAAAACAATGGAAGACTTTTTAATTCCAGGCATGGGATAACAGTTAGCCATTCTGCTATTAAAGAGCTTACTTCGGTAGGCTCTTTTGTTATCTATATAACTAATATCAAAAGTTTCCACAAACTTATAAGCCATGTAAACTATAAACAATATAGACTCCTCATTAATGCACTCAATTGAATTAGGCCGTATTATGAACACATCTCGTCCATTTGCGTTATTAACGTTCCTTCCTGTTGTACTTTTATCAGCCTGTTCTAGTAATTACACCTTCAACAGCAATTTAGATGGTGAAGCGATTGATGAATACTTTAAGCCTGCTGGTGTCGTGCTATATAAAGACGGTGAGCGTCCTCAAGGTGCATTTGAAATCATTGGACTCGTTGAAGGCGAGTCTTGCCAAGAAACTGAGCATGGCGTCCCAGCTAATATCGCAGATGCTCGCACTGAAGCCCGTAAAAAAGCCGTTGAATTAGGTGCTAATGGGTTGATTGTTAAGAAGTGCTTATTAACAGAACAGAAAACAAATACCTGTTTCACTCAAGCTTTTTGTGTGGGTCAGGCGATTAAAACTGAAACGGCTCAATAACCGAAAATATATAACTTAAATAAATAAATGAATAAATATTCTGAACCGTCTTTTAGTTCTCAAATAGAGGCGGTTGCAATATGTCGCACACCGTACAAACAAAAATTTGGAATACCAAGGCAACCTGGCCTTGTAAATGTACGCGGTTGGGTTGAATTAGCAGCACATGTTAATAATCTCGATGCAGTAAGAGGCATAGAACAATATTCCCACTTATGGTTACTTTTTTGTTTTCATGAAAATTTAGCTCAGGGTTGGAAAAATACCGTTAGACCTCCTCGATTAGGTGGAAATGAAAAATTAGGCGTATTTGCTACTCGCTCTACATTTAGACCAAATGGTATTGGTCAGTCAGTGGTTAAATTACACAAGGTTGTGCAACGAAATGGCAAAGTCTGTTTAGAAATATCTGGCATGGATTTATTAGATGGCACTCCCATCATAGATATTAAACCTTATATTCCTTTTTCTGATGCGATAAATCACGCCAGTGGTGGAATTGCTCAATCTGCACCACAATTAATTGAAGTTGAATTTAGTCAAATTGCAGAAACTCAAATTGCTGAATATTCAAACGCATATAAAATGAGTGATTTAAAGCAAGTGATTAATGATGTTTTAGCGCAAGATCCCCGCCCTGCTTATAAAAAAGCAAAAGCGGATGCTAAAATATACCAAGTAGCTTTATATGACATTGATATTTTTTGGCATATCGTCAATGACAAAATTGAAGTTATTGAATTAAAGCCAACCTCTGTGAGTTAACGATATCTATACTCGCTTATTAAAAACTGTACGAATAAATAAACGCATCCAATTGTTACGTTTCATTACCAAAAGTCCATAGCCATGATTAACGACAAACCAGACTATCAAACTCAACATAAGAAGCGTTTATCTTGGATGCCTTGGCTTTATTTTTCATTAAAAGAAAAACATTTAGTGTGGGCAAAACCTTGGCAAGATGAAATCCAGCAGAATTTAATCCAAGTAGAAACCATACACATTGGCCAGCAATGTTTTATCGCGCCAGAAGCAAACTTATTTGCAGAGCGTGGCCGAGACATTCATATCGGCAATCAATGTATGATTGCCGCTGACGTTTTTCTTCACGGCCCGATAAAAATGGGCAATGAAGTCGCCATTAATCATGGTTGCTCGTTTGATGGCGGTAGAGTGGGTATTACCATTGGAGACAGAACTCGCATTGCGAATAATGTCACCATTTATGCCTTTAATCATGGCATGTCAGTGGATTCACCTATTTATCAACAAGCTGTGACCGCAAAAGGTATCACTATTGGCGAGGATGTGTGGATTGGCGCTCAAGCGGGTATTGTCGATGGAGTGAATATTGGCCATCAAGCTGTCGTAGGTATGGGTAGTATTGTCACTAAAGATGTACCAGATTTTGCTATTGTCGCGGGTAATCCTGCAAAGATAATTGGCGACAGACGAGATAAATAAGCTTGATTAATCCGCTTAATCACACAGTTTTATAATCTAATTCTATTAAACCGCTTTAATGCAACTTGTGATGGCTTATTTATCACTTAATACATCCATTTACTAACACTAAATACATCATAAAAATCCTTGATGGCAGGCTAACGAATCAACTCCCTTCTATAGCAGCTACAATAAAGCATTCTTCACAGCAATTATCTGGTGACAACATCGTGGCAAGTGCTAAAATGTCGCCCATTAATAGCTACTAAAGTGGACATTGGGAATGCGAGTTAGCAAGTACCTGCTTTCAACACAAAAAGAAACCCCTGCTAATGCAGAGGTTGCCAGTCATCAATTAATGCTACGTGCGGGCTTTATCCGTCGTAATGCATCAGGTCTATATTCATGGTTACCGAGCGGTTTACGTGTTTTACGTAAAGTTGAAGCGATAATTCGTGAAGAAATGGACAAAGCAGGTGCAATTGAAATCTTAATGCCGCTAGTTCAACCCGCAGATCTTTGGGTTGAGACAGGTCGTTGGGAAAAGTTTGGTCCTGAATTACTACGTTTCCAAGACCGTCATAACCGTGACTTTGTACTTGGACCGACTCACGAAGAAGTGATTACTGATTTAGTGCGTAAAGAAGTGAGCTCTTACAAGCAACTTCCACTTAGCCTATACCAAGTACAAACAAAATTCCGTGATGAAGTTCGTCCTCGTTTCGGTGTTATGCGTGCCCGTGAATTTTTGATGAAAGATGCTTACTCTTTCCATTTAAATCAAGAATGTATGGACACCACATACGCAGCAATGCATGAAGCTTATAACAACATCTTTACTCGTATGGGTCTAGCTTTCCGCTCTGTTATTGCTGACACAGGTTCAATTGGTGGCGACACATCTCATGAATTCCATGTGTTAGCTAACAGTGGTGAAGATTTAATTGCTTACTCAACTGATAGCGATTATGCCGCTAACATCGAAAAAGCGGAATCTCCAGAGCCGACTGCCACTTTAGCTGCGCCGACATTAGAAATGACTTTGGTTGACACTCCAAATGCCAAAACGATTGCGGAGCTGGTTGAGCAGTTTGACATTGAAATGACCAAAACAGTGAAAACGCTTATTGTTAAAGGGGCTACAGAAGAAGCACCTTTAGTGGCGTTAGTTGTTCGTGGCGATCATGAGTTAAATGAATTAAAAGCAGAAAAGCATGAACTTGTGTTGTCTCCTTTTGAGTTCGCAAGCGATGAAGAAATCAAAGCTGTCATTGGCGCAGGTCCTGGTTCGCTTGGCCCAGTGGGTCTTGAAATGCCAATTATCATCGACAAAGATGTTGCCGTGATCAGTGATTTCGGCGCTGGTGCTAACCAAGAAGGTAAGCATTTCTTCGGTATTAACTGGGAACGTGATTTACCAATGGCGCAAACCATGGATATCCGTAACGTAGTTGAAGGTGAAGCAACACCTGACGGCAAAGGCACTTATGCTTTTGCTCGTGGTATTGAAGTCGGTCATATTTTCCAATTAGGCACTAACTACTCTGAAGCTATGGGCGCAACCGTACTTGATGAAAACGGTAAATCTAAAGTGATGATGATGGGTTGTTACGGTGCAGGCGTTAGCCGTATCGTTGCTGCTGCGATTGAGCAAAACCATGATGAGCGTGGAATGATGCTTCCTGAGTCTCTTGCACCGTTCACTGTGGGTATTTTACCGATGAACATGCATAAGTCTCACCGCGTAAAAGAAATGGCTGAGCAACTTTATAAAGACTTAGCTGCTGAAGGCATTGAAATCTTACTCGATGATCGTAAAGAACGTCCTGGTGTGATGTTCAACGATATGGAATTAGTTGGCTTACCGCACGTTGTAGTGATTGGCGATAGAAATATCGATGCTGGCGTTTTCGAGTATAAGAATCGTCGTACGGGTGAAAAGCAAGATATCCCATTCGATCAAATTGTCGATTTCATCAAATCTTCAATTAAAGGCTAAGCAGCCTTGCCAGGCTCTTAGTTAGGGCCTAATGACTTTAACGAGTCTCGACATTAAAACGCACCTTATGGTGCGTTTTTTTATGCCTAAACATATGGCAAGAACAAGTGATTCCCCAATAAATAATTGTTCAATTACTCGTCGAACCAGATATTATTAACCATACTGATATCATGGCGTTAGTCATTAGAAAGGAGATCTTAGTTGTCAGAATCAATTGCACTTGTTTTGGGCGGTGGTGGCGCTAGAGCAGCTTATCAAATTGGGGTATTAAAGGCCTTAGTTCAACTGTATCCGCGTAATCATCATATTCCGTTTGAAATTATCAGTGGTACATCTGCTGGTGCAATTAATGCAACGTCATTGGCAACCCATGCTTCATGTTTTCATCTTGGGGTGAAAAAATTAGATTGGGTTTGGCGCCACTTTGAAACAAAAAAAGTGTACCACTCTTCGTTTAGTAAAGTATTCAAGCACCTTTGTAAAATGGCGCTTAAAGGGCTACAAAGCGATAAAATGAATACAGATGCAGGCAGCCTGCTCGATAACTCTCCTTTACGCAGTCTGCTTAACCAGCTCATCGACTTTCAACGTATCGAGCGCAACATTGGTAGCGGAGCATTAAAAGCCATTAGTTTAGATGCTTCAAGCTATAACGATTCCCATTCTTATAGTTTCTTCCAAGCCAATAGCAGTGTGAGTGACTGGAAAAGAGCAAGAAGACAAGGAAATCGCTGCACTCTCACGACGGATCATTTAATGGCGACATCAGCCATTCCGTTAGTATTTCCGTCAATTAAATTGAACCAAGCCTATTTTGGCGATGGCTCTGTTCACCAATTATCTCCACTATCAAGTCCTATCCATTTAGGGGCTGATAAAATCATGGTGATCAATCTCGATAGCCCCCACCAGCAGCATCACAATGAAGTTGATGCTCACCCTAAAACAGCGACTATTGCAGGCCATTTACTCGATACTATTTTCTCAGATACTTTAAATAGTGATTTAGAACGTTTAGAGCGAATCAACACCACATTAGCACTTATCCCTGCAGCTGATGCTAAATTGATTAACCTAAGAAAAATTGACACCTTAGTGATTAAACCCAGTGAAGACTTGAGTGAAATTGCTGCACGGTATTTCAAGGAATTACCCCTCGCTATCAGAGTATTACTCAAACTTTTCGGGGTAGATTGCGAAACCGACTCTAGCGTTGTTTCATATTTATTATTTGAAAAAGCCTATACGAGTGCTTTAATTGATTTAGGGTATCAAGACGCTATGACGCAAATTGACACCATCAAACAATTTTTTAATATCGATCAATAAACACAAAAGTGCTTTAAGTTAACCTGCATTTTTGGAAAATAGTAGCGTGTTTTTAACATCAGTAGCGTGTCCCTCTATAGTGCTTCTATAAGTGCTATCTAGAAGTGGTATCAGTAGTGCTATCAAGAAGTGTTATTAGAAACGCTATTAGAAGTAATATTAGAAGTGCTATGACAACCGGATAGACTAATACTGAAAGACAAAAGGAATGATTATGAGTGCAATAAGGATAATTGCAGCAATAACCATCTTACTGGTAAGTGCTTGCTCAGAGCCTGAGTTATCGTTTGACCCTGATCCTACCAAAGGCAGCTTGCATACTGTCAATTGGCCAGGGGTTTATCAAGGAACTTTTCCGTGCCCAAGTTGTGATGGCATGAAGACCACCCTAACCCTTATTCCCCCTAATCAATATAAAATTGCTACTGAACATTTAGGTCAATCCGATATTCCATTTAAGAATGGAGGCGTATTTAACTGGGACGAAACAGGCAATATTATCTACTTAGACCGCGGCCAAATATATCATGTTGTCGAAGGAAGAATGTACTTATTGAATGTGGAAAGCCAACGAATACGGGGTGACGATGAAGATAAATACATTGTGAAAAAAATTGCTGAATTACCCAGCAAGTCATCCATTAGATCAGATAGCACGCCATACTCTTCCCACGCGAAAGATTGAACAAAAAATTTCACCGTCATAGGTGATTTTTTTTGCTTTCGTTATAAATTCAAATTAGGTAAAAATGAGCCTGTATTCAAAGTGAGTACCACTCATCTGTGAGTTGAACTGTCACTCGTTTAGTGATCATTAATCAGTTTAAGAAACACGTTGGAAAGAGAAATGTCTCAATACTACAAATTTGATATCGACGACGCCCTTTGGGAAAACGAAGTTGAAGAAAAGCCAAAAGCTAAAAAGATCAAGCAACGCAGAGTAGATGTTAAGCGTCGTTATGCTGATGAATATGCGGAATTGGATTTTGAAGTAAATCAGTACAATTAAAGTGTTTATACTTACTCGATTAAAAAGCAAGTTGCCTCGCAACTTGCTTTTTTATTACCTATTATTTCAAGGCTATGCTACCGAGCTTAAAAGCGCGAAGTTCCACCAATATAGAAACCATCTTCAAATGATCTGTCTGAAATGTTGTCATACTTAAATTTCAAGTTACGGTAACCAATAAAGATAGCCATATTAGGATTAAAGTCATACTGCACTTTTGCCCCTAACTCTGTATAACCATCAACATCCGAAAATGACAATACTGACGGAGCGTAATAAGCGTCGCCATGAAGCGATATCTTATTGCCTAAAGCCAATGAGTAATGCCCACCTACAGAGACCACACTACCGTCTGGGCTGTCATCAAACCATACAGAGGTCCACTTAGGACCAATTTCGATAGTATGGGGACCTGTTTGGTGAGTCATATGCATTGCAAATTCTGCTAGGTGGCCTTTTTTATCAGAGTAAATATAGCCACCTTCAAGGTTTGCGTGAGGATTAATATTTGACTTTAGATTTGCCGACACAACATGTTCACTTAATCCAAAAGTGATTTCACTCGCTGTAACGCTTACAGATAATGCACTTGCTGCCATAGCCGCTGCTAAAATGATTTTTTTCATACTACAAACCTCAGTCTTAAAATCTTAATTGGCGCGATTATACTAAGCAAATTTGTTTAGTCTTTAAAAATCAGTTGTATCGTTCAGGCTTCGAGCAATACACACACAAACCTTACACACTTGAGTAACAAAAATGGCTTTTTATCAATAAATGATACCCATTCACGGAGCAGTCTCGGATCACATAAAAAGTAGGCCTACTCAGTTAATTCAGACAAGTGAATTTAACCCATCTAAATTAAATTGCGCACAATTTAATTGACTAAGTTGAATTCTACTATATAGTGATAATAAATATATAAGGAGTATTTTATGAGTCAGTCTTTTTACGAGCAAAGTGCTATTGATATTCAAGGCAACACAGTTTCTATGTCAGATTACAAAGACAAAGTGGTGTTAGTTGTAAATACGGCTAGTGAGTGTGGTTTTACTCATCAATACAAGCCACTTGAACACCTATATC
Source organism: Shewanella sp. TC10 (assembly GCF_009663145.1). GTDB lineage: Bacteria > Pseudomonadota > Gammaproteobacteria > Enterobacterales > Shewanellaceae > Shewanella. Next base: position 21,945 of record NZ_VKHR01000029.1, on the reverse strand, counting down.
AACTCTATAAAGACCAAGGCTTTGTGGTATTAGGATTTCCTTGTAATCAATTTGGTGGCCAAGAAAAAGGTGATGAAGCAACCATTAGCAAATTCTGTGAATTAAATTTTGGTGTCAGTTTCCCCCTGTTTAGCAAAGTAGAAGTGAACGGTGCAGATACCACCCCATTATATAAATTTCTAAAAAATTCAGCTAAAGGCCTGCTGGGTAGTGAGTCAATCAAATGGAACTTCACCAAGTTCTTGATCAACAAAGACGGCAAAGTATTAAAACGCTACTCACCAACAACTAAGCCTGAAAACCTGATGACGGAAATCGAGTCATTACTAAAATAAATGATGGAAGCGGTGTCAGTTTGCTAATATCAAACCAACAAGCAAACTTTTTTAATTGCAAACAATTGATTTTAAACATACAAAAATTTATTTGATAAAAAAGTAAAAAAAGCTGTATTTTTTTTGAACTATTGTCGCAGGTGAGAGTCTTATTTATTAAGACAGTGTGATTTCACTTTCATCATCTCCCTGGGACTTCTAGCGCGGTCCCCTTGATCTCAAAGTGGATCGATAGGCAATCATTTGATTGCCTTTTTTTATGGCTGATTAAAATCGATTTTTACTGCTAGATTAATAGGAGCTCTAAAGCAGCTTCAAAATAATAAAAAACTTAAGTAACTGATAAGTATTAATTTTACTAATGGCGCACTGATAACTTAGTCATAAATAGCTTAGTCATAAATCGGAAATTATCGAAGCCCCGCCCTTTACAGCTTTATCCAGAAGCTTGGTACATTGCTCTGATTATCACCTTTTTAAACCCCTCCTAAGACCACAAGGTATCTTCCGCAAACCTTTTACCAGAAATGAATTTGAACACGGATAAAATTATTAGTATTAGCTCTTAGCATTAGTTCTTAGCATTAGTTCTTAGTATTAGTTCTTAGCAACAGATGTTAGCAGGGCTAATGAGATGTCGCTTCTGCTATCGAAGAAGCGTATAAATGACGCTTTAAAATAGTTTGATCTTTTTTACACAAATTTTGAACCTTTTGAAAAAACATGACTCAGAGTAATGTAGCAAGTAGTTAATGCCTTTATTTTTTAATCTAATAAGCCCCTCATCAAGGTTTATTCAATCAAATAAGCATTTCTACATGGTCTCATCAACCAATGCTAACCGAATTAGTTTTAAGACTTTTTCATTGTTTTCTGTAAATGTTTCATCATCATCCCCCATATTTGGGAAAGTATTAATACGCTAGCGCATTATTAATACATGTCCTACAAGAGATACTTCTGGCAACCCATTGGGTTGCCATTTTTTTTACTGACAAAATGTCATTGCATTAACCTCAACAACTCATTCGTTAGCCAAGCAGCTCAAATAGACTAGGCTTGGAAATAGAAAGATTCAGAAAGTACCGATAATTTGCGATTAATGTGATTTTTTTTCAAACTGTTTGAACCTTTTTTAAAACCAGCACTCATAGTAACTGTAGCGAGTTGATGTTGTTTAAATAGCACATCTTTAGATGTACTAGATTAGCAAGTATCTAGATTAATTAGCCCTTCATCACGGCATAGTTAATTATCGCTAACCGAATTAGTTTTAGGCTTTTTCATGTAAATGTTCATCATCATCCCCCTTTATTTGGGAACGTGTTAATACGCTAGCGCAATATTAGCCCATGTCCCGCAAGAAATACTTCTGGCAACCCATTGGGTTGCCATTTTTTTTATCTAAAAACTCGGCCATTCACATCATTGTCTAACAATAGTTGAGACACCTATAGTGTTTCAGCAACTACATTGATTAACGTCGATAGTTATCTTGGTTGGTTATCATAGTTAGTCATGGTGAATATTGAACCGAGCTAATGTCATTTGGGGCAAAGTCGAATTATCAGAAGTTCAATAAACAAAACTTGAATAAACAGTGCAAGATACACAGACGGCCATCGTCGCTCTTCCCCGCTATTCAATAAAACATTCTGTAAGTTACTCAAGATCAATCGGTAAAATTAAAAAGTGATCTTTTTTTAAAAACTCATTGAACCTTTATGAGAAAGAGCACTCATAGTAACTGTAGCGAGTTGATAATGTAGATTTACACAATGAATAAACTCTTCATCACGGTGTATTCAAGGTAAACCAACAGTTCAACATGGCCTCATCAGCCGAAGCTAACCGAATTAGTTTTAGACTTTTTCATCATTTGTTCATCATCCCCTTATTTGGGAACGTGTTAATACGCTAGCGCAATATTAGCCCATGTCCCGCAAGATATTTCTGGCAACCCATTGGGTTGCCATTTTTTTTGCTCATCATTTCTAATATGTCTGACTGATAATTCAAGCTATGTCTTAACTGCTATATTGAAAAATAGTAACCGCTGAGAGTTAAGGGTGATGGAACATAGATTTAGAACCAGGTTCGTGCCCTGAATAAGCTTTGTGACTATCTACTGTGATCAAGTACTGTGATCAAGTGTTCAGAAAAATTCGCGGATTATTCTAAAGATTATATAAATTTTTTATCGAACTGATTGAACCTTTATTAGAAAAGGCACTCATAGTAACTGTAGCGAGTTGATAATGAAGATTTTCTCCTAATGAATAAACCCTTCATCACGGTATATTCAAGGTAAACCTACATTTCAGCATGGTCTCATCAACCTAAGCTAACCGAATTAGTTTTAGACTTTTTCATGTTAACGTTCATCATCATCCCCCCTTATTTGGGAAAGTGTTAATACGCTAGCGCATTATTAACTCATGTCCCGCAAGAGATACTTCTGGCAACCCATTGGGTTGCCATTTTTTTTTGCTTATCGTTTCTCTTATTTAGATAGATGAAGTCTTTGTTTACGGATACTGGGCTCGGTTAACTTGAAATACTAATGAAGAGCTGTAAATAAAAGCACTAAAAAGCCGAAAAACACACAACAAATATTAACCCAGCAAATCAGATACTTAAACTCAACTGGCAGATGGTAAATACTAATATCCAAGTAAAATAAAAATAAATACGACTTTTTTCTCTAGCGAGTTGAACCTTTATCAGGATAGGTACTCATAGTAAGTGTAGCGAGTTGATAATGAAGATTTTCTCCTAATGAATAAACCCTTCATCACGGTGTATTCAAGGTAAACCTACATTTCAGCATGGTCTCATCAACCTAAGCTAACCGAATTAGTTTTAGACTTTTTCATGTTAACGTTCATCATCATCCCCCAATTTGGGAACGAGTTAATACGCTAGCGCACTATTAGCCCATGTCCCGCAAGAAACACTTCTGGCAACCCATTGGGTTGCCATTTTTTTTACACAAATTAACGACTGATATTTAAAAACTGACCTTTAACAATTGAATTTAAATCGCATTCAGCGATAAATCAGCTATTAGCCTTAAACATCAAGTCGAGTTGAACTTGTAATGAAGGATGATAACCTGACCTTGCTTGCTGGTATATTTCAGTCGCCTCAGTCAAATAACCCGCAATAAGTAATTCGCTATAAAGTGGTTTCACAAACTTTGCTCGACCAATTTCACTTAGAAAACTTGTCACTTTAGGTAAAACAACATCATATTGATTTCTAATAGCAACTCTAAACCAATCACATGCTAACTCAGCATTTTGACTTTCCGTAAATGCAAAAGTCATATCGAGATCTTTAAGCTGTACTTGATTTAACTGAAATGGTAATTGAGTGATAAAGAACTGCCAATGATGAACCCGCCAATCAGCTACAGTTAATTTTGTAGCATTGACCCCCTCACTAAACTGCTGCAAAGCCAGTTTAACTTTATCTAAACTGGTTGAGGTTGGTGGAATAAACCATTCAGGTAATCCTTCCCCATATACCCAAGTCATTAACTCTGCCTCACTCAGTACTGAACTGTGTTCAACCAGCAGAGTCTGTTTGGCATATTCAACAAATGTTTCTGTGGTGATCGCTTCAAATTTAAAATGTTGAACATAGTTAAACAGAAACTCATCAAATGCTTTTCGGCCTAAACGGCTTTCTAACTCATGAACAAACATCGAAGCTTTATCGTAAGTAAACCGATTAAATGAGTCGTTGGCATCTTGGTTTTGTACATTAGCAGGAAGAGTTTGCGACTCAACTGGCATTGACTGCATTTCTTCTTGTAGGCGCCCATACTCAATTACCCATTCAAGATCCGCTTGCTCTTTACCGTATATTTTTTCCACTAACCGATTAGTAAAGTAAGTGGTAAACCCTTCATTAAGCCATAAATCGCGCCATGTGGCATTACTCACTAAATTCCCCGTCCAGGAATGTGCTAATTCATGTGCCACTGTTGAAACTAAACTCTTATCGCCTGCAATAAGGGTTGGCGTAATAAAGGCTAGTCTGGGGTTCTCCATACCGCCAAATGGAAAACTTGGCGGTAACACTATCATGTCGTACCGTTCCCATGGATAAGGCCCCAATAAAGACTCAGCGGCTACAATCATCGACTCAGTATCTTCAAATTCTTTAAGGGCTTTTTCGAGCATGGCAGGCTCTGTGTAAATTGCGCAGCGCTCGCTTACCTCACCATAGGCTAGATCGCCCACAGCCAATGCTAATAAATGCGTCGGTATCGGCTTTTCCATCTCAAAAGTAAATAAGCCATCAGCTGGCATTTTCGCTGAATTAGCCGCGCTCATTACAGCTCTTAAGCCATTATGAACTTGAATTGCTGCACTAAAGGTTATTCTGGCTTTAGGGCTATCTTGCAATGGGATCCAACTGCGGGCATTCACAGGTTGAGATTGACTAAACAAATAAGGAAATTGCTTACCTAAGGTTTGAGCTGGAGTGAGCCACTGGAGCCCTTGAGCCTCTTTTGAAGTGCGATAGTTAACCACAACTTCGGTAAGTTCTGTACCGACATCAATGGTAATTTTTTCGCCTTGAAGTTCATTTACATGCTGCTGACTAAACTCAAGTCGACGGCCATCAGTACCTGTGATGCTAGTAATGACTAAATCGCGACCATCCAAGATTAATTGAGTCGAATTCGTTAACCGTTTAAATAATAAATTGACCGAACCTTGCAACTGCTGCTTGTCAAAGTCTACATCCAAACTCAGTGCCATGTGATGCACTTTCAATTCATCAGTATTCGCTAAAGAGTGGTAATCGATGTTGAAATCAAATTGTTCAGTCACAACAGTTCCTTATAGGTATTATTCTGTTGCTATTCTAGCTTAATATTTTGGCTTCATCGAGTGCGAACATGAGTGGATTTCAGACACAAAAAAGCCTCACGAATGAGGCTTAATTAGTCAGATAAATCTAAGCGATTATCACTTTAGTGATTAAAGCTTGATACCTGCTTTTTCTAGGTCTTTAGCTACAACACTACGTGGTAGTGGTACATAACCGTCTTTTTCTACAATTTGCTGACCTTGCTTAGATAACACGTAACGGATGAACTCGCGATCCATTGGTGATAAATCTTTGTTAGGGTGCTTGTTGATGTAAACGTATAGGTAACGTGATAATGGGTAAGTACCACTTGCAGCGTTAGCAGCAGTTGCATCAACGTATTTAGTGCCTTTCTTAGAGATAGCTACAGCTTTAACACCAGCAGTCTTATAACCGATACCAGAATAACCGATAGCGTTAAGGCCTTGAGAAACTGATTGAACTACAGATGCAGAACCTGGTTGCTCGTTTACGTTTGCTTTGAAGTCACCTTTACATAGTGCTTTCTTCTTGAAGTAACCGTATGTACCAGACACTGAGTTACGTCCGTATAACTGGATATCTTTTTTAGACCAGTTACCATCGAGACCAACATCACCCCAACGATTTACATCATTTCCGCCACATTTTTTAGTAGAAGAGAAGATTGAGTCGATTTGGTCAATGCTTAAACCTTCGATTGGGTTATCTTTGTGCACGAATACTGCTAAGGCATCGATAGCAACACGGATAGCTGTTGGTTGGTAACCGTAATGTTTTTCAAAAGCTTCAACTTCGTTTGGCTTCATTTGACGGCTCATTGGGCCGAATTGTGAAGTACCTTCAGTCAAAGCTGGTGGTGCAGTAGAAGAACCTGCAGCTTGAATTTGGATATTAACGTTAGGGTAAATATGTTTAAAATCTTCAGCCCATAACGTCATCATGTTTGCTAACGTGTCTGAACCAACTGATGACAAGTTACCTGAAACACCACTTGTTTTTTCATATACAGGTAATGTTTTATCAATTGCTGCCATTGATGATGCTGAAAAAACACCAGCTGCTGCAAAGGCGATAGTGCCAACTAGCTGTTTAAGTTTCATTTTAATGCTCCGGTATTAATTATTAGCGTTGTTATTTAAGACACGCTCAGTATCAATTGATTCGATGACAAGTCTATGACTAATATGTGACAGTTGTATGACAATCAACATTTAAAACAATTACGACACAATCTTTCCCAAACGTTTTACAACACAGATAGCGTCTATTAAATCAACAACTTACGGTTAAAACATAAACCTAAAACTTGTATATTTCATTTTATTGAATGCATCATTATGACAAATAATGTTCGATTCGATTAAAACCTGCGCCCTACTCCTATAATAAGATGCTGCCAATTTAAAAAGCCGTATTCAGCATAAAGGTTCCACTCATTACGATGTCCAAAGTCGTAATTAAGACTCACTGACATATTCTTAGTTTCTTTCTTCGCTAGATCAATATCAAATTTAACCTCTTCCATCAGCGGGGCTAAATCAGTGCCCACAAAAGAATAGTCTCCGGTCACATTCTGATTCACACTTTGATGGCTAAACCCCAAAAACCAAGCAAGTTTATCACTGCCAATATCATATCGCTGACCGACTCTTATCGAGGCAAGCTTAGTTTTAATGACACTATCCGTTGTATCAGTATTCGCATTAACGATGGCACCTACTGCCATGACAATTACAGGAGTATCTCCGATAATAGGGTCTATCTGCCCAGCAAGCACAGTTCCAATACCGTAATTTTTAGCGGTATACTCAATAGGGATTGGCAATACAATGCCATTACACGCATCATCACAAGGTAAGCCTTCAACATTATCTAGCTTTGCTCGAATATCTTTACGTCCTTCTGTGTAGCCTAGTAATGCATAAACATTCCAAAACGGTAATATCCAAGCATCAATTTTTAGCTGCACACTTCTGTCGCTTCCTGTAATACTGACGTCTTCAGCAGGTATCACATAATCATTAGGCCCGCGAAAACCTAAAAGGCCGCCATCCACTTGAACCTGAAAGTCATTATCAGCAACATAATCTGCATCAATATTGTTATAAAACAAGCTCACACCAATTGGCAAAGGTAACTCATGCCCCCTCTTAGTTGCTTCCTCTGCTAATAAAGGTAAACCGCTCCAATGGGCTGGTTTTGTTTGCTGGTTGACGGCAGCCTGAAGATCAGGTGCTGCAGCAACTGTTTTTGCCGAGTGAAACAGGACAAAACTGGTAACAACAAGCCGACAAAAGCTTTTTAGCTGATTTGTACTGATATTAACTGCAAGGGTTTTATTCAAATAATTGCTCATAACTATTTCATTCATTTGAGAGGTATGTGGGGCGAGAGCGATGAGAGTCAATTGTAGTCTGTAAGATAAAACTAACCAGTTTCAAATCTCATTGCTTACTCAGCAAAGCGTTAACTGTGGTTGGCAATAAACCAGTAAAGCAATAACGATTAAATCTATTAGCCAATAACGTTTAAATCTATACAACAATAATATTTTGGGGCGTGTTCATAGCTTAATAATGAAACCGCTTCATGTAGTTAGATATTAGCATTAACGCTGATACATATTGTAAAACATGTAACTATATTCGTAGTCACTAAAAATGATCAGCATAGCTATGATGTTAAACCGATCACACCCTAAAGGATTGCTTTTTAGTTCATTATGTCAAGACACAAAAAAGCCCGCCAAAATGAAATGGGCAGGCTTTTTTAGTGAAGCAATAGCTGTGACCGCTAGGCGTGAAAACTAGTGTTAGTTTTTATTGACCACTAAATGGGTTGGAATAATAAAGCTAAAACAGCTGCCCTTGTCAGGTTCACTGGTAATATTAAGTTCAGTGTAATGATGGTTAAGCGAATGTTTAACAATCGCCAAGCCGAGACCGCTACCGCCGGTCTTGCTCGAGCGCGCATTATCAACTCGGTAAAAACGTTCTGTTAGCCGATTAATATGCTGTGGTGCAATCCCTAGTCCTGTATCGGTAACACTGAATCTTGCTCCGGTAGGGACAGTCTCCCAGCGCACTGATACTTTACCGCCTGGTTCGGTATAACGAATCGCATTCGAAATCAGATTGGTACAAGCACTTCGCAGTTGCACCTCATTGCCATGGCAATCTAAATCATCTTCAGCATAGAATGACAGTTCATATTGATCTAGCGCCAGAGCTGAAGCTTCATCTTTTAATATATCGAGCATTGCACGCATATTAATCGTTTGTTCTAAATCGATATCTGCACCGTCTTCAATGCGAGAAAGCGCCAATAATTGCTCAACCATAGATTGCATTCTACGGGTTTGCTGCTGCATTAAGTTTAATGGCTTATGGTTCATGCTATCAGGCTCTTCCATGCTTTGCATGATTTCAAGATAGCCTTGCAATACTGTTAACGGTGTTTTCAATTCGTGCGAAACGTTTGCAACAAACTCTTTGCGCATGCCTTCTAATTGATTAATACGGGTGATATCCCTAGCAACTAACAGTAATTGCTTATCTCCATAACTCATTAAGCGTATCTCTAATAAACGCTGTTCAGATACTGGAGATGCAATTTCTAAAGGTTCTTTAAAATCACCTTTTTTTAAATACTCAGAAAAATCAGGATGACGAATGAGGTTATCCACTCGCTGGCCACTATCTTGTGGCCACACAAAGCCTAATATCAATTGTGCGAGTTTATTACACCAAAGAATATTATGTTCAGAGTCCAATACCACAGCGGCATCGGGAAGTGCTTCAGCGCCTTGTCTAAAGCGGCTAAGTAATGAGGCTAATTGACCTACTCGGCGACGGTTTTTACCTTGAAGACGGTATATACCATTAAAAATGCCTTCCCAGCTACCAGACCCCTGAGGAGGAGTTAACTTACGGTCTTTCCACAACCAATAATTAAGACGACTAATTTGTCGGTAATGCCAAACTAAAAGCACTACGCTGCCAACTATTATAGTCAGTACAACTTGATCAATGATGAAACCGATTAACGCAAAAAAGAATAGTATTCCAAAGAGACGTAAGAGCAATCGGGATCCAGAATAAGATCGAAACATAGGCAGCCTAAAAATTAATGTAAATAATCCCTTAGCGGATTTTTACCTAATTGTCGGTAGGAGAATAATGGCTCACAAGATAGCTGAAAATCATGTCACTGACTATAGCCAATTGTTAAAAAAACTGCCGAATAATTGTGAATTTGAAACAACACTTCCTGTGTGTTTCATTTTTAAACAATCTTATTCAGCAGTGATTTTATGCGCGGCTTAATGAGTGATTACATTCTGGTCGAAAAGCGGTAACCCGCACCACGAACAGTCTGGATTAATTTATCATGCCCAGAGTCTTCAACCGCTTTACGTAAACGACGAATATGCACATCAACCGTTCTATCTTCAACATACACATTAGTCCCCCAAACATTGTCTAATAGCTGTTCACGGCTATAAACACGCTCAGGATGTGTCATGAAGAAATGCAGTAATCTGAATTCTGTTGGGCCCATATCAAGTACAGACTCACCGACAGATACACGATGACTGACAGGATCAAGTAGCAATCCTTGCACATCAATGGTTTCTTCTAAACGAGTTGGCGCACTACGACGTAATACTGCCTTAATACGTGCCACAAGCTCTTTAGGAGAGAATGGTTTAGTGATGTAATCATCAGCCCCAACCTCTAACCCTTTCACCTTATCTTCTTCCTCACCGCGAGCAGTAAGCATGATAATAGGAATTTGGCGAGTGAACTCATCTTGCTTTAAACGCTTAGCTAATTGTATACCACTGCCACCAGGGAACATCCAATCCAATAGGATTAGGTCAGGATAAGGTTCTTGCAGTAAATCTATCGCTGAATCAAAATCTTCAGCAGCAGAAGTGGTAAAGCCGTGTTGTTCCATAACAAAGGTCAGCATCTCTCGGATGGCTGATTCATCTTCTACAATTAAAATCTTAGCTGTCATAATATTTTCTGTGAGTAATTTGCCGCATGAGTATTATTGGTCAGTTTTATTACAGAAATATGATCTTAAAGCTAATAAGGTCTATAAAATCATATTTTTGTCATAAATCTATCACGTTTTAGCATAGGTCATTGTTTAAAAACACACAAAGGAGACTTACGCCTCCTTTGTGATATTAACTTATTCTGCTTAAATCGTTATTAATAACGACCTAGTTTAGAATTTGTGTTCGATACCTACTGCGAAGTAGCTTTCATCGATTGAGAACTCGCTCACATCACCATCGTCATCTGAAACGTAATCAATTGAAGTACGGTCAGTGTAGAAAGCAAATAGTTTAGTTGGCTTACCTAGTGAGTAATCAGCACCGATTGACCATGAATCACCTTTGTCTTCCATGTCTTGGTATTGTGCTTTTAACGTCACTTGTTGAATTTTGTAAGCTGCACTTAATAAGTAACCATCAATGCTGTTTCCGCTATCAACTTCTTCTTCTTGTTGGTACATAGCACCAAGTACGAAACCAGCGATTTTACCTTGAACAGTACCACGAACGATGTCGTAACCTGCTACTTCTGAATCATATGCTACAGCAGCATAAACTGGTGTCTTTTTAAGACCTGAATCACCGTACATAGCTGCAAGGCTGAATCCATCCTCATCTTGCTTGCTATCGCCTTCAGCTGCGTAAGTTACACCAAGTTGGAAATCACCAAACTTAGGCGTTAAGTAAGTCGCAGTTTGCGCTAAACGGTTTTCGCCTTTGAAAAGTGCTTTTAAATCACCAGAGTAATCGTTGAATTGGTCAACTTTACCTTGTGACTTTTTAAGCAAAGTGTCGTTACGACCCACTGCGAAAGAACCGAAGTTACCTTTTAAACCAACAAACTGGTTACGCGCTGTGAAGTTATCAGAGCTTGCGTTACCTGTATCAACTTGATACTCGATTGTGTAGAACGCTTCTAAAGAGTCGCTTAATTCGAATCCGCCTTTAACACCAAAACGAGACGCATTACTTTGAATTTCTGTAACTGAACCATCACCTTCATCGTTAGACTGAACAGTAACATTTAACTTACCATATACTTCAATAGGTTCTGCAGCGTGAGCAGTTGAAAGCGTAGCAGTAGCAATAGCTGAAGCAACTAGAGTTTTATAAAAAGCGTTCATCATTTCATCCTTTAGACATAATTTATTGGTGTTTTACACCTAGTTTTTGCTGCTATTTGGCTGGAACTAACAGGATACTGCTAACCAATAGCTTGGGAACGAGGCGAATTCTGCACGTGTTTTGTTGCAGAAATATTTCAATCCAGTAATTATATTCAGCCAAAGCTAAATTAAACGCCAACAGAAACAAACAAGATATTGTTTTAAAAGAATTAAACTCAATTAAACACAATTATGACAGTTTAATGAATTCTGATTTAGCGACAATCTTTCATCCTAGATATGATGGTTTACCCCAGCGCTGTGATACCGTAAACTGCATTTTTAATTTTTGATGAGCGCCTTATATGTGGTTTAAAAATCTCACCCTTTATCGTTTCAATAAGCCTTTCACTACCGATACCGAGGCTCTCGAGACAGCTTTAGAAGACTTCACCTTTTCTCCTTGTTCAAGCCAAGACATCAGTAAGTTTGGTTTTTCCAATGCCTTAGGTAAAAAAGGTCAGGCTTTAGTGCACAGCGCTGAGAATCGCCACCTTATTTGTGTCACTAAAGAAGAAAAAATTCTCCCAGGCCAAGTGATTAAAGAAGCCATGGATGAAAAAGTGGCAATGATCGAAGATCAAGAAAGCCGCAAAGTGACCAAGAAAGAAAAAGATGCGATGAAAGAAGAGATAACCATGACGTTACTGCCGCGAGCTTTTTCTCGTCGTAGCCAAACTCATGCGCTTATCATGCCTGAACTCGAGATGATTCTTGTGGACAGCTCTAGTGCAGCTAAGGCTGAAGAATTGCTGGCTTTACTTCGTAAGGCACTGGGCAGTCTTCCTGTTGTGCCATTGCACTTCACTACGCCAATTGAAACCACCCTTACAGAGTGGTTACGTAATGGCGCTTCGCCACAACCATTTGAGATGCAAGATGAAGCTGAGCTAAAGTCAGATTCTGATGAAGGCGGCATTGTGCGCTTTAAACAACAAGTTCTTCAAGAAGATGAAGTACTTGCGCATTTAGCGACAGGTAAGCAAGTTCATAAGCTTGCACTTCACTTTGGTCAGTCTATTGCCTTTTTATTACAATCAGATGCGAGTGTTAAGCGCCTTAAATTTTCTGAAGAGTTTAGAGCTGCAACAGATGATGTGGGCACAGAAGACCCTCTTGCAAAATTGGATGCTGATTTTGCCCTTATGGGTGGTGAGCTTGTGGCCTTTATTAATTCAATTAAACAAGCTTTAGGCCCAATTGAAGAAAATATTTAATTGCTGGTTTTAACCGTAATCATTTAAAAGCTATTATTTAGAAGTTAATGGCCTGTATTTTAAAGCCCCCATAACCTAGGTTATGGGGGCTTTTATTCACTTGAAGCTCTTTAAGTCAGCTTATTTGATAAAGTTTCCAGACTCATCAAATGGCCAATCAATTCCAAGCCACGCTTTTAAGAAAGCTTTTTGCTCTTTACTCGCGTCTTTAAGTCCTTTGATACTAAGATCACCCTTTGGCTGCTCTTTCAATGTCAAAGTCACTTGCTTTAGTTGATCGTTACTGAATAAAGACACTGAAATATCATCACCTGGTTTAAAGTCTTCTAAACGTTTTTTAAATCCTGCAGCAGTCACTTTTAATCCATTAATGGCGACGATTTCATCTCCAGCAACAATGCCTGCATTCCACGCTGGACTATTACGGCTAACGTGAGCAAGCGTCAAATCGTTATGTGCACCAGTAAGCTTTAATCCACTGTAAATCGTAGCCTCTTCTTTCTCACCAAAACTAATGACTAAGCCCGCTTGTGCTAATAGTGAATCAAAATCTAAACTAAACGGTGACGTAATATGTTGTTGCCACCAAGCTTGGTAATCCTTGCCCGATAAATTTTTCAAAATACCTTTAACATCATCAACGTTATAACCTTTAGGTAATTTAAAATCACGATAAAGTTGACGATGAACATCCCGATAAGAATGCGCTAAATTTGTGTCCTCAAGGAGATTAAAATCTAATGATAACGAAGCTAAGTAGCCTTCAGAGTAGATATTAACCCCGTGGTTAATGGCATAATCCCCACCAGTATTCGTCCACTCGTTTAAACTAGCCTCCGATACCGATTGGATTTCTCTGCCCGGTTTGTGCATATTGCTGTTAACCCGCTTGGCCAAATCAGCAAAAAACTCTTTTGGCGTAATCACATCAGCGCGCAGCAACAACTGATTTTGAAAGTAACTTGTTGAACCTTCAGCCATCCACAATAGCTCTGTCATACTGGCTTCTTGATAATCGTAAGGAACCAAACCCTGTGGGCGGTATGCTTTAACATTCCAAGTGTGAATGAACTCGTGAGAAGCGGTGCTGATAAAACGAAGGTAATCTTTGCGCTCTCTGAAATTAAAGCGTGGCAGCTGAATAATGGTAGAATTTAAATGCTCGGTTGCACCGCGTGCACCGCTGGTTGCATGGACCATATAAACATAACGCTCGAAAGGATAATCATCCCATATCACATTAGCTGTACTACTAATTTTGGTTAGGTCTTCTACCACTTGTTGAGGGTCATAATTACCTTCGCCCCAAAAAACCAGTTCGTAGTCTCTTCCATCGGCTTCAAAGCTATAATGTGTGTTAATACCAGTCTCAATGGGTGAATCAATTAGCACATCATAATTATCAGCCACAAATGAGTGAGACTTTCTCCCTTGTTCCATACCTGAGTAACTGTTCCAGCCTTTAGGGACATTCATCGACACTTTAACATTATCGTCTCTAAATTCTGGGCTATACATAAACACACCGCTGGCATCTAAATAAGCATGAGAACCATCAATGTGGCGTACGCGAGTCCCTAAATCATTAGCGTATAGTTGATAAGTAACGTTAACTTCAGTCGGTTTAGTTAAGTTAATTTTCCATTCGCCAGTGGCGCTTCTCTGCCAAGTTAACGGATTACCCTTGCTGTCAGTGGCGTCAAACAGTCGGATACCATCAGCTAAAGGAAGCACTGCGTATTTACCAGTCCGCCACACTGGTAGATTAACGGTGAGTACATCAGATGAAGATTCAGGGAAACTCACTTGGACTTTTGCGAGATGGTGTTGTGGTTGAGTTAAATCAATCTGGTAATTCACTTCAGCTAAGCTGCTTGCTGAAAAAAATACTCCTGCAGTAAAAATAGCCAATTTTGAGACTTTCACTATACATTCCTTCTGTTATTATTCTTGTTATGTTTTTATGTATTGTAGTTATGTGTTTTCAATATCATACAAATATTCAGTCATAAATTTACACTTTGACAAATGATATTATAACAACAGCGATTATTCGCCCACCTACTTCCAACAAAAGCTTACAAAATAATAATAAGGCTGTTAATCATTCATGCAAAAATTCATTTTAATTAGTTATGCCTTGTTGTTATCTATTGTGATTTCACCTGCTCATGCTGCAGATCATCTGCAGCGCGAAATTGAGTTTAGAGAAACGCCGCATGCACTATATGAGCGACTCGTCCGCAAAACTCAATTTCCTCTTTCATTTAATAACGTGGCAGAGTTTGAAGCCGTTGCAGACTCAATGAAGTATCGCCCTGAAGATTTGCATGCCGACTTGGAAACATTAGCGCGCTTATTTATCGAAACAGCAGTAAAAACTGAAGATAAAACTGAAAAAGCAAGACTACTGACTCAGCAACTTGAATCTATCGCGACCACTCCCATGAACGAGGCGGTTATTTTGCTTTTAGAAGCTAGGATTAGAGGCCGTGAAGATCAGCAGTATAAGCAATCGATTATTTTGTTTAAGGAAGCCATCAACAAAATTAATAGCTTAAGGGATCCTCAAAGTCTCACGCTACAATTTGTCATTCATGATGGTTTAAGCTCCTTACATACGGTCCTCAAGCAAGATACCCAAGCCCTTTATCACTATAAACGCTATAGAGAAATAGCTTATCAATTACGAAATGATTACTTTATTGCACAATCAGAAACCGCTTTAGGAAAGTATTACACTGGCCGTAATCAACTGGCTAAGGCCCTGCAACACCATAGTGAAGCATACCGAATATCAAACCGGTTAAATTACCCTGTCATTCAAGCTAAAACTCAATTTCAGTTATCACGCGCTTATCGTGATTTAGGCCAATGGGATGAAGCTTTAAAAAATGCTAATGAAGCCGCGATTAGCTTTCAAAAGTTAGGCTATGAAGCACTTCAATCTAAAGCGATGACAGTAATAGCTATGGTTTATGCCAATCAGGAGCAATGGAATAAAGCAATCGACTATTACCTCAATGCTCAACAACTGGATGAGAAAAATAACAGACAAATAGCCCAAGCACTGAATTTTCATAATATAGGCGAAGCTTACCTTCACCTGATGAATTACGATTCAGCGGTAAATTATTTGCAGATGGCGAATGACATATTTAGACAAAAAAACATCTTACATTACCTTGTATATAACGAACTTTTATTTGCTCAAGTGATGTCAGAGCAATCTCTTTGGAAAGGCACAATTGAACATGGCGTCGCTGCATTAATTATTGCAGATTCAAAACAATTATCTGACGCTCAAGAAGAAGCCCTGAATTATCTGGCCACAGCCTATCGTGAAGAGAACAATTACCCTGCTGCGTTAGAAATGATGGACAGATTGGTTAAAATGAAACAGGACACTCAAGAAGAGCCTGTTGCAGAAGCGTTTAACTCAAGTTTGACCGAAGAAAAGTTAAAGTTTGAAATAAACGTTTATCAGCACAAACTAACGGCTTATATCGAAAGCAGTAAAGATCAGCAAATGGCTATCATTATTTTGCTTGCGACTATCTTTATCCTGTCATTTGCTTGGCTTTATAGCTTAAAACGTTTGAATACGGTGAAACATCAAAAAAGCTTAATGGCCGCCCAGGTGTTACAAGAACCTCAAACACAACTTAAAGGCTTTCAAGGTTTGTTAGCCTGCATGTCCGACAACACGGCGCCAAAAACGATTGCATTACTGAGCGTTAACCAATTAACAGACATAGATATTCAATTTGGGTTAACAGAAACTAAAATCATCACTGAAGACTTAATCAATCATTTTGAATCCCAATTAAACAGTAAAGTATATCTGATTAAACCTGGTGAGTTTGCATTCTGTTTTACCGAGTCTTTTACCCCAGAAGATACCTTAACTCAAATATCAGAGGTACTTTCTCAGCAAGCATTATCAATCAATGCCAATGTGCCAAACTACTCTTCATTAAGTCACTTATCTCCAGAACCTTTAGCTAAAGAAAAGTCATCTGCAGATAACTCTTCAGCCAACAAGGTTAATCTTGAGTGTGTCATTGGCCACATTAATTTACCTTTGCTCGCAAACCCAGACTTAAGATTAACCAACGAGTTATTATTTGAAACTGTTCAATATGCGTTAGCCGCTGCTAAAAGTATCAATGTAGGCCATACTTACGTCAGTATTAGGACCTTGAACTTTGCTCCGGCGGCTATATTTTTCAAACCTTTATATTTGAATTTAACCCATGCTTTGCAAAGAGGTATCATCCGAGCAAGAAAAAGTAMTARSTCAWTTTCGCTTAATTATCTTCTTTTTGACGAGCTTTCCGGCTTTATTAACGCCAACAAAATGAAAAACAGACTTTGCGATATCAAGACCAATTGTAGTAATGTTCATAGTGGACCCGTCCTCTTTCTGATGAGTTTTAGCAACTACATCGTGGCCCATTGCGAGGCCGATTAAAAGTGGATGGGTCCATTCCATTATCCATGTCTGGACTCACGCGATTTTCTTGATGCTCTCAATTCATATGATTGGTTCAAACTTTCAATCTAGTAATAACTATTTTATTTGTTAACCCAAACAGCAGTATTTTTGACAGGGTTTACTTGCCAAAATGATTGCTCTTGTACTTTGCCATTTAAAGGTATCCATGTTTCCGTACTGAGCTGAAATTGCACGGTATAACTAATACTAATAGCTCTATAATCAGATTTGTAGGAGCTAAGTCCACCACAGCTGAATGTAAAATTGTCATCAGGGATGAATATTTTTCTAGATACTTCGGTAGGTGAATTGAGTAACTCAGGGATATCATTTTCAATGGGAGAATATTCGGTATAAATATCGTTAATCACACTTGAGAAGTGAGGTTCACTAGCATCGGATAAAAGGCTTGGTAAGCCACTCGCACTTACGTTGTAAGTTAGCAACAGCAATAATATTCCAAATGCTTGGCTTAATTTAATCATAAATTCGTTATCCCTAACTGCTGAAAAAGCTCATTTCTTTATTTAAATTAGCACACTCTAACTTTGATGGCATAGAAATTATCTGCATAAAAAAATCCCTATGATTTTTGGCATTAGTTGCCATCACAGGGATCTTTTCTATCGCTTCAACAACAAGTACAAACTAAATAATTAGTCTTTCCCTTGCTCGCGTGCAATCGCACGGTAGGCAATATCAGTGCGGAAGTAGACGTCATCCCAGTGGATGGCATCGACTAGACCGTATGCGCTTGCTTGTGCTTCGGTAACTGTATTACCTAACGCAGTAGCACATAATACGCGGCCGCCTGCTGTTACAACGTGACCGTCTTTCATTGCTGTGCCAGCGTGGAATACTTTGGCGTTGTTGTCGCCTAAAGATAAACCGTCAATCACGTCAGCTTTGCGGTATGCATCTGGGTACCCGCCTGCGGCAAGTACAACACCTACTGCTGCGCGTGAGTCAAATTCCGCTGTTACTTTATCAAGCTCACCACGGGTGGCTGCTAAACAAAGCTCAACTAAATCTGATTGTAGACGCATCATGATTGGTTGTGTTTCTGGGTCGCCAAAGCGGCAGTTGTACTCAAGTACTTTTGCGCTGCCATCAGGTGCGATCATTAAGCCTGCGTATAAGAAACCAGTGTATACATTGCCTTCAGCTGCCATGCCATCAACCGTTGGACGGATAACGTTGGCAATTGTCCAGTCGTGTACAGTTTGGGTCACAACAGGGGCTGGTGAGTATGCACCCATGCCACCCGTGTTCGGTCCGTAATCGCCGTTATCGCGGGCTTTATGGTCTTGGCTAGATGCCATGGCTAAGATGTTTTTGCCGTCTACCATGACGATAAAGCTGGCTTCTTCACCTTTTAAGAACTCTTCGATGACAACGCGAGAACCCGCTTCACCGAACTTGTTGCCCGCTAGCATGTCTTCGATTGCCGCATCTGCTTCAGCTTGGTCTTGAGCGATAATTACGCCTTTACCCGCAGCTAAGCCGTCAGCTTTAATGACAACAGGGAAACCTGTTTTAGCTGTTAACTCAACTGAGTAAGCTTTCGCAGCGTCTATTTCAGTGAAATTTGAGTAGTCAGCAGTTGGGATGTTATGACGCGCTAAAAAGTCTTTAGTGAAAGCTTTTGAAGACTCAAGCTGTGCAGCGCCTTGAGTAGGGCCGAAAATAGCTAATTTCGCTTCGTTAAAAGCATCCACTACACCCAGTGCTAATGGCACTTCTGGGCCAACGATGGTTAATTCAATCTTGTTGTCTTGAGCAAACTTAACTAACTCTGAAATCGCTTCAACCTTAATATCGACGTTTTCTAGTTTTGGCTCTAAAGACGTGCCCGCATTTCCTGGCGCGACAAATACAGTGTCAACTTGTGGTGATTGTGCAGCTTTCCATGCCAGTGCGTGCTCGCGTCCGCCGCCGCCAATTACTAAGACTCTCATTGATTCACCCTCAAACAATTAAAAATATAATCTTTTAAAAAAGAAAAAAGCAGCCAAATTAGGCTGCTCTATTCAAGTGCTATTTAGTGACGGAAGTGACGCATGCCAGTAAATACCATGGCAATGCCGTGCTCGTCAGCTGCTGCGATAATTTCTTCATCGCGGATTGAGCCACCCGGTTGGATGATACAGCTAATACCCGCTGCAGCTGCAGCATCGATACCGTCACGGAATGGGAAGAAGGCATCTGATGCCATCACTGAACCTTCAACCACTAAACCTTCGTCAGCCGCTTTAATGCCAGCAACTTTTGCAGAATAAACGCGGCTCATTTGGCCAGCGCCTACACCGATAGTCATGCCATCTTTAGCGTAAACAATCGCGTTAGATTTAACGAATTTAGCCACTTTCCAGCAGAACATTAAGTCAGTTAGCTGCTCAGCAGTTGGTTGAATTTTTGATACCACTTTAACGTCAGCTACATCAACCATGCCTTGGTCGCGGTCTTGAACTAATAAGCCGCCGTTAACACGTTTGAAATCTTGAGTAGTGGTTTTGGTATTCCACTGACCGCATTCTAATAAACGTACGTTAGCCTTTGCTGCCACGATTTCACGTGCTGCTTGGCTGACTGTTGGCGCAATGATCACTTCAACAAATTGACGGTCAACAATGGCTTTCGCAGTGTCTGCATCTAATTCTTGGTTGAACGCGATGATGCCGCCAAACGCTGATGTTGGGTCAGTCTTAAAAGCGCGATCGTAAGCTTCAAGAATATTGTCACCTAGTGCTACACCACATGGGTTTGCGTGCTTAACAATGACACAAGCTGGGCCTTCGAATTCTTTAACACACTCAAGAGCAGCGTCAGTATCAGCGATGTTGTTGTAAGACAGTGCTTTACCTTGCAATTGTGTTGCACTGGCAACAGATGCTTCATCAATGTTGCTATCAACATAGAAAGCCGCTTTTTGATGGCTGTTTTCACCGTAGCGTAAATCTTGCTTTTTGATTAGCTGAGTATTGAAAGTACGCGGGAAGCTTGAATCTTCATGGCACTCATCTTTACTGTGTGCTGGCACCATAGTACCGAAGTAGTTCGCAATCATGCCGTCGTAAGCCGCAGTGTGCTCGAACGCTGCTATCGCTAAATCAAAGCGAGTTTCAAGTGTGGTGCTACCTTCGTTTGCTTGCATTTCTGCAATGACGCGGCCGTAGTCGCTAGCATTAACAACAATGGTAGTGTCTTTATGGTTTTTAGCAGTAGAACGAACCATAGTTGGGCCGCCAATATCGATGTTCTCAACCGCGTCAGCTAAGGTACAACCTTCTTTTGCAACAGTAGATGCAAATGGGTAAAGGTTAACCGCAACAAGGTCGATTGGTTTGATGGCATTTTGTTCCATCACGATTTCATCGATACCACGACGAGCAAGAATGCCACCGTGTACTTTAGGGTGCAGAGTTTTAACACGACCATCCATGATCTCAGGGTGACCTGTGTAGTCAGAGACTTCGGTCACTGGAATATTATTATCAGCAAGAAGCTTAGCGGTGCCGCCAGTAGAAAGTAATTCTACGCCTTGCTCATGCAGTGCTTGGGCAAACTCAAGCATTCCAGTTTTATCAGATACGCTTAACAGCGCGCGACGAATAGGTCTGACAGTATTCATGTAGGTACAGTGTCCACTATTTATATTAAGGAAGTTTGGCAAAAGAGAATTACTCCAACTCAGTTGCGAGAAGTCTGCTTTGCCAAAGTTCCTACGATGTACATCCCGATATTTTTTATTAGTGAGCCGTACTCGAGCGCGCGTATTTTAACGTAATCCGTTTTACTTCGGGAAATTTCTGCGCGATTTCACAATATTGAAATAAGAACAAAGTAAAGAGGGTATTTTTATTCTATAAAACCCTTGACCTTGGATTTAACTCTAAGGTTTATACTGAGTGTTATACATTGAGATCGGATTCAATTTGGCAGGTAAGAATATGTATCGAATTGGTGAGCTTGCAAAGTTATTTGAAGTAAAAACAGATACGCTGCGTTTTTATGAAAAGCACGGTTTATTAGCGCCTTCTAACCGTTCTGATTCGGGTTATCGACTGTATAGTCAAGATGATGCTGAAAAGCTGCGTTTTATTGTTCGTGCTAAAGCGGTTGGGTTTAGTTTAAGTGACATTGCTGAGTTGCTATCCATCGAACTGGATAAGTCAAATTGGGCCTGTGCTGATGTGAAGGGCATGGTGGATATCAAACTTGAGCAAGTACAAGCCAAAATTGCTGAACTTGAGTTCTTTGCGAGCTCACTGAGTAAGTTGTCTGAAGCTTGTTGCGGTGGACCTGAAAGCGCTGAACATTGCTCAATATTAGAAGCATTAGAATCATCAGATAAAGAATTGCAGCCTAAAGCTGAGCATCACGCTGCAATGCAAAATTCATAGTCGCAAGAAATAGTGGGGCAAAAGATGTTATTTGCTAACTTTGTAGAATTATTTTTAGAGTCAGCGCCTTGGTTATTATTAGGCTTAATACTTGCTGGGTTGTTAAAAGTGTTTGTGCCGATGGCGTGGATGCAAAAACAATTGGGCGGTCATGGGTTAAAAACAGTTGTTAAAGCTGCTGTGATCGGGGCTCCGCTGCCTCTTTGTTCATGTGGTGTTATACCTGCAGCAGTAGGGTTACGCCGCAGTGGCGCCTCAAAAGCTGCCACCACCTCATTTTTAGTATCAACGCCTGAAACCGGTGTTGATTCAGTGACAGTATCTTACGTATTGCTTGGCCCATTCATGGCCATTATCCGACCAATCGCTGCTAGTTATTGCAGCGATTG
>NZ_VKHR01000019.1 GCF_009663145.1 Shewanella sp. TC10 | reverse complement strand
ATTCTAATGGCAGCACTGATGCTGCCATTAGAATAAAGACTTAATGTATACACAGCAGCGTCTAAATCAATATCACCACCACCAACGTTTGAAACTTCAACCGCTTTGTTACTGCCACCACCTTCAACATATTCGGTGATCAATAATACACCAGGTTCAGCGGTACAAGCGCCTTCACCAGGACAACCTAGACCGTCACTTGTGTCTTTATCAAACACGACCCATTGATTATCAGTGCCTGGGAAGTCTCCAGATGCGTTAGTGTCACCTGTTGTGATGCTGGCCTTACGTCTTAAGGTTTTATCTTTAGTAGAGAAATTAGCATCATTAGCGTCGGTCCATTCAGATCCAGGATCTTCACCAAGCTTACCAAAGCGGTCGATGACAACACCGTCTTTAGTTAGCAGTAAAGCGTCATCACCATTAAAATAAGTGACTGTTGATTCAATCCCCACTTTAAAGGCATCATCAGCACTGCCATTATGATAAACAATGCTGCTACCTGGGGCTAAAGTTCCAGTGAGTATCGATGAATTACCGGCTTCAGTAGAGCCATTTGAATACAGCGAAATTGCATATTGCGCCGCATCAAGATCAATATTACTGTCACCAAGATTAGATATTTCGATGGCTTTATTACTACCACCGCCTTCTACGTATTCAGTAATGACCAGATCAGCATGTGCAGCTGTAGACGCTGTTGCTAGCAATAGGGTAACTGCCTTGGCGACTGCGTTAATTTTATTATTCATAGTCTTATCTTATTGTTAGGTGGTGAGGTGTAGCCTGAGCTAACACCTCACCTGGGGTTGAACTTATTTTTGATTGCGGCGGCGCAGCGCTGCAAAACCAAATAAACCAAGAAGACTCAATAGCCCGGTACTGCCACCACTGCCATCGTGTTTTTCTTCAACGATTTCAGCAACAAGTGCATCACGACTAGACACTTTAATATCCAGTGAAATACTTGAACCTTCAACAGTATTACCATCACGTTCAAGTGATACTTTGGCTGTATACCTTGCCGATGGCGCACCAAAGACTTCGAAGTTCACTAATGTTGCACCGTCTTGAGTTAACACCACATTTGGCTCAACTAATTGGCTCAAATCCAATTGGGCATCATCATCTTTTGGCGTAAGCTTGATTTTGGCTACATCACCAGCCATCGCGCCAGCAGCCTCAGGGATCTGATACGGCACTTTCATCAGTTTATTAAGGTTAGTGAGATAAACAGGCGTGTTTGAATCAGCTTCACCTGGGAGGTAACTTAACGAAACCAATGCTGGATCATGATCTGACGAGCGGAAATGATCTTCTGCGTAGAACTTATTAACTAAGTTGTCGTAATCACCTTTATACTCATTGTTGTAATCGAACAGGTTCGACTCAGCAGCATTAATGTGCCAATCAGCCGCATCAACCACACGATTTTCAAGTGATGGAGAAATTAGGATATGGTCCAAAGAGCCAACCTCATCATTAAATGAATAACTCCAAGGCGTTTTACCCTTCTCAGCAAATACTTTCGATACGATATCGATGTAACCGTAGCTGTGAGTAATAGATGTTGGCGAACCATCAGTGTTGAACTGTGGCTTACTACCAATAAAGGTATGACTCGCGGTCGTAAGCGTCTTGTTACGCGGGTTTTCGGTTAACACTAACAATGGATCTTCTTGAGCATAAGCGTTTAAATCACCTAAGATGATCGTATCACCTTCTACTGATTTTAATTCTTCGCCCAATTGAACCGCGCCAGAGATACGGAACTCTGCACATGAGCCTTGGAAATCAAGATCAGGTGCATCTTCAGTCCATTTAGTCGCGTTACCAAACTCAACACCCTGCCAGTCTTCCCAACAAGTTGAGCCTTTAGATTTGAAATGGTTAACAGCTAAGGTTAATCGCTTACCAGTTTGATTCACGAAGAAAGTAGCAACTAATGCATCGCGATGATAGTTCTGACCACTTTCTAAGATTTCATCATTATTGTCTTTAATCACCTCATTATTGTCGTTGACAATAGTCGGTGCTTTTTGTTGTGGCATAGTCACAACACGGGTTCTTTCAATGCTTAACTTACTCGGACGATAAATAATACCTGTAGCAATTGCATCAGATCCCAATGAATCAAGCTCATCAAGAACTTGATTGCCATTGTGATCAAAACCTACAAACACATAACGGTTCTCAGTAGAATATGGCTTATCAAAGTTATCTGCGTACTCATCGTTATAGTAAACATTCACTTCATTAACGAGATCAGCTATCGCACTTTTAAGACCGAAACCATTATTCTCCATTTCCATCAAACCAACCACATCGGCATCAAGCGCACGTATTGCTTCGACTAATTTGGTTTTTTGCTGAATAAACTCGTCATAAGTGTCAGCACCACGGCTTTGACCAAACTGGTTCTGGTCACCACCAAACGGAGAGTTAAAGTAATTGAATAAGTTTTGGCTTGCTACACGAATAGCAAAGTGATCCTCTGCGACTGTTTCATCTAGGTCAGGGCTATCGGTTCTTGGTAGATTATGGACAAAGTTATCGCTGGTCAGCTCATTGGTTACAGTTAAGCTGTAATCACCAAAGCTGTAATTAATCACCCCTTCCATTCCGATTACACTGTCATCGATTCGAATGTAATTGTTTTCAGGTGCGATGCCAAAATTAGGATAATAAGGAATTTCTCCATTAGCAGCTAAAGATGAACTTTCAATCACTAAACGGTAATCATCATTTTGCTCAGCTGCTGCAACAGACTCTGGGCTTCCTGCGACATTAAGCTGATTTGGCTGCATATTTGGACGCATATAAGCCAAAGTCATGTTATTACGGAAGCTATCATAGTTAAAACTAAAGCTTCGCGAAACACGCATGTTTTGCTCACCTTCTTCCAGCTGATTCATATCTTCTGGTAAGTTAACTAGCATGCCTTCATAACGCTCAAGCGTCGTTGCAAAAGAGCCATTATCAGACTCAAGCACTTCAATATTAGTCGCTACAGTTGCTGTATATTCGCTATTGGTAACTTCCCAAGTATCAGCAGCTAATTGTGTTTGACCGTAACTTTCAGCAACTTCGCTTCCCAAGCACACTGTGCGGCCAACAAGCTGACCATCTGCACTACCACTTTCAACAAATATACCGTCTGATGTTAACGGGTTCCCATCAGAAACCTCATCACGTAAGTAGAACCCCTTCTTAGGTAAACTCACAACTGCAGTTACAACACCTTGTACTGCAACACTTTCACCAACTAAAGGAGAAGAGCTACCAGTACCTTGAATTTCACTGATCATCGTTAGGTCAGCACAAACAAATGGCACATAAGACTCTGCAAGATTTGGCATGCCTACTGTTGATGTATCTAGTGGGCTGATCACTTCCCATTGTGAGGCATTAAAACTAGCACTCTGTGCAGGTGCATTACCTTCTGTATTCATCCGGCGACGTAAAGTCGTATCTGGCGCCCAAACACTAGTGTTATCAGCTGCCCCGACACGGTCGATAATGTCATTACCATTTTTAATGTAGAAACCATCATTACCGCTTAAGTAAAAATCGGTATAACTGGTGTTAGGGTCGCCTTCACCAATGACATAAGCACCACCATTATCGGTGATAGTTTGCTTATACTCATCGCTTGCTGCGCTGTTAATTACAACTAAAGACTTACCAGGCTCAATAACAGAACCCGTTAAAATAGGCTGGCCACTGGCATTTAACATTTGATTTTCGTACTTACCGTTACCCCATATGAACGCAGCAGTATCATCTGTAAACGTAAATGCGTCAGTTGCGTGAGTATTGGTAATTTCAACAGAACCCAATTCGGCTCCGTAATCTTTTTGTACCATTTCGGTGATCAGTAAGTCATTGACCGCAGCGCTTGCGCCAGTACTGATAATGCTAGCTATAGCTAGCGAAAGGAAACTTTTCTTCATAGTAAACTCGATTAATTATTCAACTTAGAATGAAACTAGAAGTACATGCGAGCGTAGGCGTAAGCTGCTTCTGGAGCTTCACCAACACGGCCTTCAACTGACAATACAATGTCTTTTGCTGGACGGTAGTTAAAACCAACACTGCCCCAGCGACGATCTTTTCCGTACTCAGAAGGTAGCTCGCTATAGTCATAGTTCGGACTCTCTACATCCCAACCTTCATATTCTTCATGGTTAACTGATGCGATAATTTCCCAAGATTCATTGAGATCATATTTACTACTGAGGGTAAGGCCGTAATTGCGGAAAGTTTCGTAAGCTAAATGAACATCGCCACTTTCACGAGTTGAAAGATCTTCATCTTCAATGAAGCCATTAAAACCTAGAGCGAAATCAGGAGTGATATATACTCGCATGCCTAAACCTGCAAGTTTTTGCTCACCATATTTAGACTCACCTTCTGAACCACCACGTGTTTCAACACCCGCTACCACTGAAATAAAATCAGTCTTCCAGCCAACATAACCGTTTACGATGTCACCTTGAGGAGAACCATTCTTATGCTCGCCTTCGTAAGAGTAAGAAACACCATAAAATAGGTTTTCAAACTTAGCTTCATACTTAACAGTGTTTTCTTGATCACCTGCTTCACCAGTTTCAACTGATTTATTGAAGGTAAAGTCACCATAATGATCATATTCATCAAATGCAGTATCTGTTAAACCAAGTTCTATCCAATGGTTGTCATCGAATATATAACCGACATACATTTTGTCGATAGCGAGTTCAAACTCACCATCACCACCTAGCCAGTTTCTTCGCTGATAATCGAGTTCTAATCGATAGATATATTGCTGCCTTTGTCCCTTAACCCCTAAAGTAGCAAAGCTGTCATCTACATACCCTTTGGTATCGTAAAACTCATCATGGTTGTAATCGGCATTGGTACCAAAATGACCACCTACACCCACTTCACCATACAGGCTAATATAATCTCCATTATCCTCTTCATGTAATGTCACAGCACTGGCTGCATTAACACAAAATAGAGAGGCAAGAGCGATTGCAACAGTTGTTTTTTTAAGCATCGCATTTATTTCCATTAGTAAAGTACAGCCTTTAATTATTGGCTGAATTCTGACTTTATAATTAATTATGTGAGGTTAATTTATTGGAACATAAGAAGGCCGGACACCATTTAAAATTAAATAGCGAACTCTACAGACCTCAAAAGTTATAAAGATGTTAAGTGGCAAAATTTAAAAGCAAACAAACTTATTAAAATAATTTTTATAAAATCAAATCCAACTTCAAAACTAAATTTGAATAAAATAAATCTGACTATAAATAAATCAATTTAACGACTAAATAAGCCCCCAACAACAGAAAGGGAAACGTGAAGCCTTTACTTTTTTGTCACAAAAAGACCATATAAATCAACTTCGCAATAATATGTAAGCAAATTAACTATAGCAAGTTACAATTTAGAGTCACTCTGTTAACGATAAAGCAGATGCGTGTATTTTGTATCAGCAAAACGCAAAGTAAGTAACATCTAAACTATAACTCGCTAATTGTTTTAAATATAAAACAAGGTGTGAATTATTAATTTATATTTATTAAAAAACTGGTAGTTATAAAAAACAGGCCAAGTTAATTTTAAAAATTTATTGCAAATTCAAAAAAGTAAATAATATGTAAATTATATAAATCTAATACCCAAGCCTAAAAAACAAACCAAATACGTTCACTTTTCAACCAAAACTTTGAGTTCAGCAATTTAATATTTATTGAAA
Organism: Shewanella sp. TC10; assembly: GCF_009663145.1. Classification (GTDB taxonomy): domain Bacteria; phylum Pseudomonadota; class Gammaproteobacteria; order Enterobacterales; family Shewanellaceae; genus Shewanella. The sequence goes on along the minus strand of NZ_VKHR01000019.1, from coordinate 73,765 downwards.
ATAATTTTTTAGAAGTGATAAACAAGTCAAAAAAAGGTTGTTACATTTTGTATATTTCGCAAATTTTATAAAAAGTTGCAGATAAGGGGATGATATATCGCAGCTTTTAGCGGTAAATCAAAGCCTGATTAATAAGCAAAACTTAAAGAAGGAGGTAATGGTTTGTAACCTGCTCTTACTACTCCACTCATTGAATGACTATGAGGGTTGATGTGTTCAAGGTTAACAAGCTTGCGTCGAGTTAGATAAGCTGGCCTCCTGTAAGCAATAAGGCCGTGGAGGAATTGAGGTGGAATATGAACCACAAAATGAACCACAAAAGGATTAACGAAAAAATTTACCCTTTCTGATTTTGGATCAATACCAATGTCGATACTAAAACACCTTCAAACCAGATGGCTTGAAGGTGTTAATAAAGGGTTCATAACCTTGCGTTTTGCAAGCTTGGTGACTAATTGCCCCAGCTTGTCATTTTATAACCTTTCACGGCGTAAAATAAGATAAACAAGTAACAGGGGATCATCACTAAGTATCCGCCCTGCATGCCTAAAGAAGTTGCAGAGCTCGTCAGTCCCCAGAACACAGGGCCAAATGCTCCACCAGCAATACCCATAATGAGCAGCGCTGAACCAGTACTAGTTAGTTTACCCATACCCGATAGCGCCAAAGGCCAAACAGCTGGCCAAACAATCGCGTTAGCTAATCCTAAGAAAGCAATCAATAGTAAAGTATCAGGCAACTCTGCCCCGCCAAACGGTACTAAAATCATATTAGCGATAACAAAAGATTCACTGTCGCCAAAAACAATACCCAAGGATAAGAGTACACCTAGAATTGCACTAATAAGTAATGCGTTAGGTTGCGAGATAAAGCGTGGAATACAAATGATACCTAAGGTATAACCTATAACCATACATATCATGGTATAGGAGGTCATTACGCCATAGTTTTCAACACCCAAGGTTAATGCATAAGTCCCAATGGTATCGCCAGCTATCACTTCAACAGCAACATAAACAAATAACGCAACCACACCTAAAGCGAGATTAGGTTTAGCCAGCGCTTCTTTGATCTGACCCTTTTCAGAAGCTTCATCTTCTTCTTGCTCAAGTTCTGGCAATGGTGACTTCTTTACTGCAAAAGCTAATATACCGATAAATATTGCCATACCTAAGTAAGGCAAAATTAGGCTGTTTGCCATTTCATCGATTTGTATTTGAGTCAGTGTAGTGCCAACGCGATCTTTAAAGCTGTCTAAAATTAGCGCTGTAAACACCATAGGAGCAATAACACCAGCACCTTTATTGAGTATTCCCATTACGCTGACACGAGCGGCAGCTGACTCTTCAGGTCCTAAACGAACCACATAAGGGTTCACTGCTGTTTGCAGCAGAGTTTGCCCTGTTCCCATGACTAATTGCGCTAACAAAAACAAAGGAAATATTTGGGTTTTAGCAGCTGGTATAAATAGTAAACCTGCCACCATCATAATCCCCATACCCAGTGCCATTCCTGATTTGTACCCCACTTTACGGATAACCCAAGCAGAAGGCAGTGCTGTAAACGTTACCGCAATATAAAAAGAGAATAAAATAAGCGAGGCTTGAAAAGGGCTGAGTTGAAGAATTTGTTTCAGATACGGCATTAATGAGCCGTTTAACCAAGTCGCAAAACCGAGTACGAAAAAGAGAATGGCGACAATCGCCATTGGCAGTACACTGCTTTTTTGCTGACTGTTATTCATTGTAGTATCCATAAACCTGCTTCTTATTGTCATTAATTTCTGGCAATAATCTAAGAATATTGCCCCATATGAGTCTTATTGTTATTGAGGTTTTAGCATCACTATGATGCCGAATTGTTAATTCATTTCATAGTAAATACGCATTTCATGTTAAAACATAAACACCACAAAGACAACGCTGTCATTCCGTTAACTGGTACAACCATAACAAGTGAACAATCAGGCCTGATAAATCCTCAACAAGCCAAACACTTACAACTAAGCTCCGTTGTTCTTGGCTGCAAAAACAACCTTAAAAATCAACAAGCCCTAGTGGTTACTTTTAAATTCGAATAAAAATCTTTCGCTGGTGCAACCATAATAGCGCTAACCATTGCACCGCAACTAAACTGATGACTGCAAGTAATGATTGCCAGCTTTCTGGGGCTGCATTGACTACACCACCAAATAAACTCTGCGCAAAGTACTGCCAATTCATTAAGCTTGAAGCAAGGTAAATAATAATGGCATTAGTTCCAATCACCACAAAAACGAAGGCCCACTTCTGCCACTTGAGAACATCAACTAATGCATAAAATATGGCAAGTAGAACAATACTCCAGCCAGAAGTTACTAATACGAAACTGCTGGTCCAAAGATCTTTGTTAACCGGAATGACTATATCGACAAGCCAACCTAACCCAACACATATAACGCCAACCAAAGACAGACACAGAACCTTAAACCATTCGCCAGATAATTTACTTAGCGCTTGTTGCTCTTTAACTAAAAACTGCCCTACAAAAACGCCGATGAGCCCATTTACCACAGCTGGTATAGTCGACAATATTCCCTCTGGATCTAGTGGACGATTTTGATAAGAAATACCCGGTAGCAATAAAGTGTCGATATAAGCGTTAATACTAGCTGTTTGAGTAAACTGCCCTGCTTGCCCATTTGGGAAAGGCATGAATAACTGCAGTAATCCATATCCGATTAATATTGCCACAGCACTAAAAATTTGTACGCGTAAGCTGGTATGCCAAACAAGCATTGCGCCAATAAACCAAGCAAAACCAATCCTTGCTAACACGCTCGCATATCTAACTTGTTCAGGGTCTAACGGTGCTCCCGTTCCCCACCCATGGTTGTAAAGCACACCAAGTAAAATCAATAACCCTAAACGTTTGAATGCATGACGATATAAAGGAGTACGCTGGGCGACAGGTAATTTATCTAACCTTTTAGGCGATAAACCCAGAGCAACGCCAGATAAGAAAATGAATAAAGGGAAGATAACATCGTAAAAAGTAAAACCGTGCCATTGGCTATGATGCATTTGACCATCAAACCATTGCCAGCCACTCCAGCCTGTTAACACTAATAATGCAGCAAATATCCCTTCTCCCCCTAGTATCCAAAACATGTCAAAACCACGTAATGCATCAAGTGACATAAGCCGTTTTTTAGCAGGCTTATCACCTGGGGCTTTAGCCTTGTCGAGGGAATTAAGTGTATCAGTTCGGTTTTCTGCTTTACTCACCATCTCTTTAAACCTGCTTTGAGTAAGTTGAGCTTGTATAGATCAACTCACCCTTGATATAAGTTTGACTGACAATATTTTGTGAATTTAGCAGCACAAAATCAGCTTGTTGACCGACTTCGATTTTACCGAGGGTTTGTATATTTAAGTATTGAGCAGGGTAAAGAGATGCCATTCTTAGCGCTTCCTCATGAGGTAAACCTAACATATTGACGCTATTGTTAACTGCCCCCACCATGTCTAAAACGCAACCTGCAAGTTCGCCTGATTTTGCATTAAGCCTATCACCTTGCCTAACCACTTCAGTGCCAAACAACTCGAAACTAGCATTTTCATCCATACCTACAGGAGGCATAGCATCTGTGACTAACATCACCTTGCCTTGCGGTTTTACCTTAATTGCTATTTTTGCTGTAGCACTATGAACATGATGACCATCAACGATAAGTCCACACCAAGCTTGTTCGCTTTCAAGTGCCGCACCGACCATTCCAGGCTCCCTTGAACCAAAACCCGACATTGCATTAAATAAATGAGTGAATCCGTCTGCACCAGCATCTAGCGCTGCAACAACAGTTTCATAGTCAGCATTTGAATGACCTAAACAAACCTTAACGTCATTGGCGACTAAGGTTTTAATCACGTCAACTGAGACATTTTCTGGTGCTAACGTAACGACTTTAAGGCCTAAATCTTTTCTCGAAAAAATGCTGAGTTCTTCATCCGAAATGCTGCGAATGAATGATTGAGGGTGAACCCCCTTTTTCGGCACACTAAGGTGTGGGCCTTCAAAGTGGATCCCAAGCACACCTGCTGCATTGCTTTTAATTGCCTGTGCAACAGCATCGGCTGCCAAAGCCATGACTTCGACTTGATCGGTTATCAAAGTCGGCAAAAAACCCGTTGTACCGAATTGGGCATGCGCTCGGCCAATGGTTTTTATACACTCAAGAGTTGGATCAGCATTAAATAAAGCTCCGCCGCCACCATTAACCTGAACATCAACAAACCCCGGCACTAAAGCGCCTTGTAAATGAAGCACGTTTTCTAATGCCTCTTCATCAACAAATTGTAGATCCAGACCTTGTTCATCAATGGCATTAATCGCTGTAATAACACCATGTTCAACAGTAATTGCAGCGCGTTGCTTGAACTGCTGACCATCGAAATATTTATCTACAATTAGGGTTTGCTTCATAATGTCTCTCTTAACAACTAAACAGTACTGGGGCAAAATGCTGATGCTAAATACTGATAAAATTAAATTACGCTTAAGTGGCTACTCAAATAGCCGTTTATTAAGTTAAAGCGTTTGAGTGACTTTTTTAAGTCCTTCTGGCTGATCTGGGTCAATACCACGTGCAACCGCGACCGCTGCAACATCAATATAAAAGCGCTGTAGTAGTGCAAGTGGCGCAACTCGAGGATGAATTTCTGTCGACGTTTGGTTCAAATGTACTAAATCAGCACCACGCTGAGTCACATTGTCAATTTGCTCAACATGACTTTCAAAAGATTCATCATTAATGCACGCATCGACAATAGCGAGTTTTTTCTCAACCAGTGTAACTGGCCCATGTAAGAACTCTGCACTACTGAACGATTCAGCATGAATTGAGCAGACTTCTTTCATCTTAAGGGCAATTTCTTTAGTCACGGCATAACCAAGGCCTCGGCCTAGTACCACTAGGTTATTAACGCCCTCTAATGACTCTGGTGTTAATTGTGGCTCTGAATCAACAGCGGTTTGCAATGCAGAAGGCATGGAATCAACAGCTGCAGCGAGCGATTCACTTTGTGTCCACTCAGCGGTTAATTGAACAATCGCAGATAAAGTGGCTAAATAACTTTTAGTTGCTGCAACTGCTTTCTCTTCACCCGCTCGCAGTGGTAAAACAACATCAACAATATCCTTGATAGGAGCAGTTTCATCGTTCACAAGCGCGACACAGAAAGCACCAGCACTTTTTGCCATTCTAGCTTGGGCTAAAATATCTGGACTACGACCTGACTGTGAAATCACAATCACCAAGCCACCTTCAAGCTGAAGACTTTTACCATAAACACTGGCAACAGAAGGAGCTGCTGCAAATGTCGGAATACCCACTTCAATTTCAAATAAGTACTTAGCAAAAACACCTGCGTGATCTGATGAACCACGACCCACAATCATTACAAATTTAGGCTTAAAAGCGCGAAGCTTTTCGCCCAATTCTTTTGTTAAACCTGCATTGGCAGCAAGTTGTTCAGCAATTTTTTGAGGGGCTGAGCGAGCTTCAAGCTCCATAATTGTATCTGTCATTGGTTTAACCCTATCAATGTTGTTAGCAAGATACTTACTGGCATCTCGCTGATGTTTAGAAATTAATAAGTTCGGTAACAACCAAACTGGTTACTGGATGCTTTATGTGCTTTATATGCTTTATCTAAAGTGACTTTTAGCAAAGATGACTTTTAGCTAAATTAATGTTGACCAACCTCTTGTTAGGCTTATTCTTGTTGAGCTTATTCTTGTTGAGCAAATTCTTGTCGAGCAAACAGTATTGCTCCAATTTCAGGCGGAGACATTGCCAGTTCAACTCTCGCGGCAACATCATCGTCAAGCCATGGACTTAATGGTTCAGCTAAACCTCCGATCATTGAAAATCGCGTTGGCTGTATAGCAAATAGCTTTCGTGCCATTGCACTAATATATTCAGCCCCTTGCTTTACAATGCTCACGGCTACAGCGTCACCCAACTCAGCCTGCTCCAATACAATGCGAGCTAATTTGGCATAAGTACTCGAAGATTGCCCAGCTAGGTTTTCTACAATTCCCATAGCATCAGTCACGTTGAAATGATCCAATATCGGCTGCGTTAATCCTGTATGTTCAGCAAAACCATCTAGACTCAGTAACACATGTTCAGCAGCTTGCTGACCCAACCAAGCCCCACTGCCTTTATCTCCTAAGGCAAAACCATGACCACCAATCAATAAACTTTGACTGCCAACATGCGCATAACCACAAGAGCCTGTTCCTGTGATAATGACTGCACCGTCGTTGCCTTCATGAGCTCCGATACAGGCAGCATGCAAATCGGTAGTGAGATACATTTTTGCAAAGGGATGCTGCCACTGACTAACCAGTTCAAATAAACGCGGCACATTAACGCCAGCTAAACCTAAGCCCGCAACTAATGTTTGCACATCTTCGGCATTAAGTTTGGCATCAGTAATCGCTAACTGAGTTGAAGCAAGAATTGACTCGAATGTTTGTTCGAGACCATGTAAAGGATTAGCGCGCCCAGCAACACCTGTTCCTAGTACGCCTCTTTGAGGACAAAAAATTGTTGCGCGGCATTTACTGCCACCACCATCGATGCCAATAAAAAGCTGTGATTCATTTTGCAGGTTAACGCCCATGACATCCCTCTTATCTCTTCTATTTAAGCCGTAGTAAGCAAGTTTAAAAAACGTTCGTATTCGAATAAAACTCACGCTATTGCTGGCCTATTGAATAAGTTAACTTTATGTTACACCACAAATGACAGCGTTGTCATTTACTTTTTAACTAAGAACGATAAAACAAAATCAAATTACCTATAAGGCACTGTTTTTAAATACTTACTGAGCTAAAAATAATTGACGCCATATAAGGAATACATGACAATTTTGATACAAAAAAGGCGTTAACAATGTGTTTAACGCCTTATGATAATTTTTGCTAAGGTGGAACTTGCTTATAAACTCAAGCTTCTACCTTTTCTGTTTCCGTCAGGGGCTATAGCACGCACTTCAACTTTACCGCTTACCTCTATCGGCTTAGTAAATTGAGTCCATGAACTTGCTTCATCTCGATACTCAATCTGTAAACCTGGAAATGCAACATTAGCGTGTAACTTCCCATCAATGATTTTAGCCCCTACCGTCGGTATACGGTAAGCAATGTTAGCTTTATCCAGTTTAGCTAACTCTTTGTGACCAAGTGTATTCGCGAGTCCATTCCATTGCTGTTGCTGATGCTGACGCATTTCGGCAGTAAAGTAACCAGACTCTTGGTTATAAACTGCACCTTGGTATTGATATGGCACTTCCCACTGCGCTTTATGCCACGCTTTTTCAGCCAGCATTAATACTCTCGGATACATCATATATTCAGCGACATCATCACTACGTATCGTCTCGCTCCAGATTTGTCCCTGAATACCACTAAAGCCATTACCTTTCTTCAAAGGCTGTGAGATGACTTGACCCGCTTCATCAAGCTTGATGGTGTCATCTGCTGTAAACGCATTCCCTTCGATATCTGTCCACTGCTCAGCATTTGCTGGCAAATTATCAGGCATAAAGTTAAATATTTTTTGACTATTTTGCGCTCTACCCGCCCAGTAATAGCCATGCTCTTTAGGATCGGCTTCATAAGGGAAATCAAAATAAAGCACCTCAGGCGTTGATAACACAGCATTCCAGCCTAAATTAGCCTGAGTGTGCGCAAATTTATAACCACCATGAGATATAACATCCCAAATGTTACTTTGACTTTTAGCAGGCATATTTGAAGGGTTAGTATGGCTCATGCCATCACTCCAACCTGCCGGTTCAATGCCCTTAGCAGCTAATGAATTAGATAATCGCTCGATAAAGTAAGCCCCTAAATCATCCAACGAAGAAACGCCTTTATCATTATTCTCAATGAAGGAGAGGCATTGTGGTGATTGCTTCCAAGCGCCCGCGGTTTCATCTGCGCCTATATGGTATCGATGTAACGGATGATTAGCTTGTTGATGCAGTTTCGCTATTTCACTAATCACTTTATCGACAAAATTGAAAGTCGACTCCATACATACGTTTAACGTGTTATCACTGTAATATTGAACCGATGAATAAATGGTTTTATCTTCAGCATCTGAGAGTAAGAATTCATTTGCAGCAGCCGTATCCCCTGCTGCAATAAATTTACGATATCTCGCATCCATTGACTTTATTGCCGCGCGTGAATGCCCAGGCATGTCCATTGATGGAATCACTTCAACTTGACGTGCTGTGGCATATTGTAAAATCTCTATATAATCAGCTTTGCTGTAAAAGCCGTTAACTTTAGTATCAGCAAAAGGACCACTACCTAACTGCGGGATCAAACACCTCGTCTCGGTTAAGTCATGACAACGTTTACTGCCAATATCGGTTAATTCAGGAAGGCCATCAATTTCTAGACGCCAACCCTCATCGTCAGCCATATGCAAATGCAGTTTGTTAAGCTTATAGGCTGCCATTTGATCGATAAGATCTAATATCATTTGCTTACTGTGAAAGTTTCTCGCGACATCGACGTGCATACCGCGAAAATCATATCGAGGTGCATCAGATATACTGAGGGTATTTACAGTTAAATCATCAGTCGCTAAAAGCGCTGTTATTGAAGCTATGCCATATGAAAAGCCAGCATCATTTGCGGCTGAAATGGTAATATTTTTGTCACTGATATCAAGTTTATAGCTACCAGCAGTAGTTAATTCTTTATCCGTAATCAAATTTAAAGGCACACCGTTTTCACTCACTGTCACACCTAAACGCGATAATCTCGCTAAAGCCGCTGCAACATGTTTAGGGTTAACTTGATTGTAATTAATACTAATACCCTGGGCTAAATTCACAGGTTTGTTAGCCGAAGTAACAGAAATAGACGCGGGTGTAGGGATAATACTGTTTTCAGCAAGCTCTTCACTTAAAGAAACATGTTGATTTTCATCAAACAGTACATTGGCTTTAGCCCAAACAAGTTTGTCGTTTTCAGTGCGGCGATATTGCCTTTTAGGATCTGTAAACGCTTCAACATAGGGTCTTTGCTCCATTCCAGTTTCACTGTTGATACTCACTTTAGTACTCGCGATAACAACAGGTTCAAGCCCTTCAACCACTATGTAGTAATTCGGCATAGGATCTGTTTCAGATAATTGCCACAACTCACCTCGAAACTTCAGCGTTTTAACCTCACCAGCTGAAAAGCCTTTAAAAGCTTCCGTTGGGGTGATTTGGTGTAAGTCCCCCTGCACACGGTTAATTGAAAACTCAGGAGTTAGCACCTTTTGCACAGGGCGCATTTGACTATAAAAAATAGACCAATTGCTATTATTGCTGCCTACTGGGCTCATAAAATCTATTTCAGCAATAAAGCAGCGCTCTTCTTTCTGACCAGGTGCACAAGCTTCTTCAGGTACATTGGACACCATGCGATAGGTAACTTTTAAATCTTGGGCGAATTTATTTAAAGATGCTTGATCCCATTTGCCTTGCTTAGTTATCAAGTCGATGTCTGAAGCCGTAGGAATTTGCTGTGTGTTTGTAGACTCACTTTCAGATGATGAATGCTGGCAACCTGCTAGGCCAAGTGACAATAATAAAGCAGATGCGATGATGGTCTTTTTCATAAATTCCTCAGTTTATCCCTAAAGCAACAATTAATATTTGAAATTCTTATCTTGGACATGAACAGTCTGTGAAACTCCCTATTCAGCTTATCAATTCTTGACTTACTGTTGAGATATTTTAAAAGCTGTAGTCAGATAACTCGCTAACGACAGATAAAAAAATAGCTGGGAACAATAGGATGTACCCAGCTTATACTCGTTTCTGGGGAGAGACTAAAAGTATAAAAATTAATTGCATTTCGCCCGACCGAAATACAATTAAAACATGGACAAAAGACCTCTTCCTTATCCATGTGGACCTTAAAACAACGAATCACACAAGCGATGACAACGCTGTCATTTATAATCTACAGAAATAAACTTAAGATTTCTACATTTATTTGACGATTGGATACACTTATTTAACAATGATTGTTTTAAGCATTTAAAAACAGTCAGTTAAAACATTTACGATTCTTAAAGCAAGCTTAATATGATTAGTAATAGCGTGAATTCGGCTATCTAAAGAGTTGTTTTTCTAACAAGAATTACAGCATTAAGCCAATAAAAAAGCACTGTACCTCAATAAGAGAGTGACAGTGCCTTTGTATTACACTTTTAAAGATTATGCTTTAGACATGATCTCTGTACGTGCTAAACGGTTTACTTGGTTTAGTGAAGATAAGTGACCGTAGATAGGACCTAGTAGACCACGTTTTCTAAGTTCTAAGTAATCTTCATCAGAAAGCTCATTTAATTTAGCTTCATCAATCAAGTATAGGCCATTGATATTGCGCTTTTCACCAGCGACATCAACAGTTAATGTTTGAGTAGTCAGTAACTCTTTTTCTGCTAAGAAACCTAAGATATTACGGCTTGCTTGATCTTGCTCGAAATGAGCAATAAGCGCTTTCTTGCGGTTTTCTAAGTATTCAGTTTCTTTCTCGCCTTCGAATAATGCTTGGCCTTCAGTCTTGCTCACTTCAGCTGCTTCTTCGCGAATACCGATCCATACTTTGTCTTTAACATCTGGGTTTAGCACTAATCCAAGTGGGTAGTCACGCACAACAGCAGGAATGTATAGCCCTTGCCACTTACCGTCTTTAACACTTAGGTTTTGACCTGGCTTTAAGCCTAGCATGGCAACAGCTTGAAACTCACCGTTGTCACTGTTTTTTACGAATACAATAGGGTATTCAGTAGCTGCACGAGCAATTTCATGCAAAGTTACTGGAACAATATGTTGGTCGGCAACATGACCATAGCTTGATGGTGTAATTTTAAGATCACCGTGCTTTGCGTGTTCAAGTAACGTAATTTGGTTAGACATCTTGGCTCCTTCAGGCGCTTCTAATCAATAAAAATATAAATTGGGATTCAAGTCCCTTTTAGTTTAATTTTCCGTCTTACAATTTCGCTTGTAGATTAAAATGTAATTCCACAATTTTTAAATGATGCTGCATGAATAGCGACTTAATGAATGTCCATGTGTAAACCATTCACTATCATTTATCTGTTGCTAACGTTACCGTATTGAGAAATAAAGTACCACCAGCTACATAAGGTAATTGGGACTTATTAGATTGTTTTCAAGCCAAACTGGTTAATTTTATTTAATAAATCTCTATGTTCAGGTAATTCGGCAGCTAACCCCTGACCGATATTCTGGATCTGAGCCACTTGTTTTAAAGCAAGTTGGTTATATGAATCGCTATTTACCGCGTCTTGAGTGCGATATTTCATCCCATACAATACATACAAATAATTATCGATATTAAACACTTCAAAGCGCGAGAATAAGTCATCAGTCAGTGGACTAAAGTTTTGCCACAGCATCATCTTTTGTTTTAATGACGCTGGAATAGATTCAGGGTTTCGGTTATCAATCCAAAAATCGGCATCCACCCTATCAGAAATACAATAGTGTAACTTGGCAAACTCAACCACCCTCTCCCACGCATAAGTCATCGTATCGTTAAATCGCTCTGATAACGCCGGCATTTGCGCCATTGTTTGTGGTAAGCGTTTAGCGAGGTAACTCGCTGCAAAATCGGTCAATAGGATAGATGTGGCTTCGATGGGCTCTAAAAACCCTTGAGCAAGCCCTAATGCCACACAGTTTTTGAACCAAAATTTTTCTCGATAACCCACTTTCATCGGGATCTCCCGATGAGGTAATGAATCCAACTTACCACCAAGGTAATGATTAAACTTCTGCTCGGCTTGGGAAGCTGACATATGGTTGTCTGAATAAACAAAACCCGTTCCACGCCTCTCAGGCAGTGCAATGTCCCACACCCAACCTGCTTGATGTGCAGTGGCAATAGTATAAGGTGGAATGGCATGTTCTTCTGTAATTGGAACTTGGGCGACAATGGCCTTGTTTACAAATAATTGTTTCGATTTATCGACAAAAGGCACTTGTAGTTTTTTCGCCAATAAAATTGACTCAAAGCCACTGCAATCAATAAAAAAGTCGAATGCTAAGTTACCCAATTTATCTGTTTTTAGCTCAGTAAGATTTCCTTCATTATCTAAATCAGCATCAAGCACATTGGCCTTAAGATGAGTAACGCCAAATTTACTTGTTGCGTTACTAGCCAATAGTTTTGCAAATTTTGCCGCGTTAAGATGATAAGCGTAACTGACCTTTCCACCATACTCAGGAGTCGTGATTAACTTAGGTGCTTTTAAGGCTTCACAAATAAAATGTTGCGGCGATACCATTTCAGAATAAGCCGGAATAGCATTAGGCTGCTTAGCAAACTGATTTAACCAGTGCGGTGTTAAATCTGTACCCAGCGGACTTGGAACATCGAATAAGTGATGGTAGCTGTTGTTGTCGCCATGTTTGTGCTTGTCGAGCCAATTACAAAACTTAATTGATTGCTTAAAACTGACATCACAATCTCGAATAAAGTCCGTTTCTCGAATACCAAAGCTTTGTAATGACTGTTTAATTGCAGGTACTGTTCCTTCGCCGACACCTATAGTTGGGATATCGGGAGACTCAATTAATGTCACTTTCACATTTGGAAGTAATTGTGCAGCTTTTCCGATATGGTTTGCCGCTAGCCATCCAGCTGTTCCACCACCAATTATGACAATGTGCTGTACTTCCATATCGACCTCATATTTTATTATTATTTTTGTTATTAAAATAAAAAGCCTAGCAATTTGCTAGGCTTTTTTATCAAATTTACGAGACTAAATTAATATTTAGAAACGTAGGTTCAAGCCCACTTTGTAACGAGCTTCACCTTCGAAACTCCAAGCTGGGTAACCACCTTTAAGTTCAGGTTTAACTTCAGCATCATCAGGTGCTACACCTAATTGAACACTGTCTTCTTCAAGTAAGTTAACAACTTCAAATGATATACCTAAGTATTCCGTGATGTTGTAGTTTGCACTTAAATCAAGTGTTCCAAAATCCTGATGTTCGCGGTTACCGTAGAAACCTGGTAGTTCACGCATCATGTATTCGCTACGCCAGTTGTAAGCAACACGAGCAGAGAAGTCTTCCATCTCGTAGTAACCAACTAAGTTAACTGTATGCTTTGAAGAGTCAGAGAACACGCTAACTTCATCAGGGTAGTTTTCAGCTGCGGCATCTGAATCTGCAAAAGTATAGTTAGCTGAGTAACCAAAGCCGTTATCAAAACCATCTTGGATTTGTAACTCTATACCTTGGATTTGACCACCTGTTCCGTTTTTCTTACTCGAAACAGTCCAGCTATCTTCTCCTGAATCAGGATCCGTAATGCCAATGCTTTCATCTAATGTCTGTGAGGAAGTAACAAACGAACTAACATCTTTGATAAAGTAAGATACACCCATTAAACCATCTGGGCTAAAGTACCATTCCACACCTAAATCGGCTTGCGTGGCTTTAAATGGCTCAAGTGCAATGTTACCAGTATTAACAACTTCATTGCCTGCAGTACCATCTGCATAACCTACAAGCGCTGACGAAGAAAACATATCTGCGTAATTAGGTCGAGAAATAACTTGCGATGCTGAAGAGCGGATAATGACATCAGGAGCCACATCAAAAGCAATGTTTACACTTGGTAATACGTCGCTGTAGCTTGCATTAGCAGTACTTAAATTATCAGCATATGAACCATCATCTTGAAGAGCAAAGTAATCAGATGTTGCGTCCGTTGAGATATAACGTAAACCGAAGTTACCGCGGATACCGTCAGACTCAAAATTAGCCATTAAATATAAAGAAAGGTTTTCTTCATTAATCGTGCCGTAACCTGATTTATAAACTGGTCCTTCTTTAGAAAAACCACCAATAGCTGCTTTGGCATCACGTAACATGGCATCCATATCTGGCTTAGGTAAAGTATAACCTGCACCCGATGAAATTTGACCACTGTAATAAGCTGAAGCATCTTTTGCCACGATATCAGGATTGACGATTGCTGGCAGTGTTTCCTGAGTGACATCATGGTCTGCGTAACGAACACCAGTTTTAATTGCTGTAATAGCACCTAAATCAGTAGGAATGGTAAAGTCTACTTGAGCATAAGTTTCTTCATCTGAGTTAGGTTGTTTCTTAAGCGCCCAACCTGCTGGTGACAATTGACCACCAAAATCATCTGCAGTGAAGTTTTTATTAGCGACATCAATTTTAATGACTTCACCAGTAGCATCGTAAGTACCAGCGTAATCTGCAGCTGTACCTAACCAAAAACCATAGTTAGAAGTTAATTCAGTACCACCTTCAGACTTGGTATTACCCACACGACCCTCAACTTTAAAACTTTCATTTTCGTAATCGAAATTGAAGTCGTAAGTATTTGAATCCATGCTTGCTTGACGTGCCCATGTTTGAGCCCAACCAGGGTTTGCGCCATTGCCATCACGGCGATAAAAAGTACAAGTTCCTAAAGAGTTTTTCTGTTCACAAGCTTGTTCTTTATCATCTGGGAACATAACAAATAACGAGGTATTAGCGTTATTTGCTTGCATATCCAGACTCATGAAATCTAGACCAAAATTTAAGTTATCTGTCGGGCTATATTGAAGTGCACCGTTAATCGCAGTTCGTTCACGGTCTTGTTCAAATGTAGTAGGAACAATATCACCCCAACCGACTAATGATTCAATTCCGTTACGTTGGTACGTTGTTTCTGAACCAGCCGCTGAGATTAGAAAACCGAAGTTTTCGTTTTCATTTTTCCAACTATATAAGCCTGATAATTCAGGATCAGTTTCTTCAGAAACAGTCCCGTAATCACCTTTTGCGCTAAAGAATACTGAGTTGGCGTCTAAATCTAGAGGTTTACGTGTCTTAACGATGACTGTGCCACCAATACCACCTTCAGGTAAATCAGCCTGAGATGATTTATAAACTTCAATTCCACCAACCATTTCAGACGGCAATAAACTGTAGTTAAAGCTTCTGTCGATTGACTGTTGGTCAAACCAACCCGTTGAAGCAACTGAATGGCCGTTTAATAATGTACGAGTCAGGCTGCTTGAAGCACCACGTATCGAAACACCTTGTCCTTGACCAAACTGACGACTCACAGCGACACCTGGAATACGGCCTAATGACTCACCCACGTCACCATCAGGAAATTTACCAATATCTTCTGCAGTTACCGCATCAACAACTGAGTTTGAAAAACGTTTTTCGTTAACTGAAGCCTTCATCGAGGCACGCATGCCTTTTACTTCAATTTTCTCAATGTTTTCTTCCGCTGTTTCAGCATCAGCAGCTACTGCACCTACTGAAACCATACTGCCAAGTAAAATAGCAATGTTAGTTGCTAAAACATTTTTCTTAAAATTAATAGGTCGCATCTTCATTTCCCTTCCATAACTTTATTATCGTTTTTGGATACATAACCATTCCAACCGGAATGACAACGCTGTCATGTCTAGAGCAAACATTACACAATTATTAACAGGCTTGCCACAACAAAATAACTTTAAAGTGTTTTTTCTGTTCAAAAAACAATATACAAAAGAGGAAGAAAACAAGTAAAAAGCTTATTAATTATACATTTAACTGAAATATTATTTTGTAGCATTTTTGCTACATTTATTTTTTAACAAGGACTCATCCAACCAGAAAGACAATCGACCATTGCCTATTTCTGTAAAAATAAGCACTATTAGTCACAGTTCAACTTACTTTATTTCATCTAACAGATGCTTTGATAACAATTTATTGGGGGATAAATGTCATCAAACAGAGATGAAAATCTGTTAAGTTAGTCGCCTGAATCAAAGAGCAAAATAATAATGAAAGTAACCATCAATGATGTTGCCAAACATGCTGGCGTATCGATTAAAACTGTTTCTCGAGTCACTAACAAAGAGACCTCGGTTCGACAGGCTACAATTGACAAAGTTAACGCTGCAATTAGCGAACTGAATTATCAACCTAACCTAGCGGCAAGAAATTTGGCGAGTACCAAGTCATATGTCATCGGGTTCATATATGACAACCCTAATGCTTACTATGTCATTGATATGCAAAATGGTATTTTGTCAGCATGTCAGGATAAAGGCTACGAACTACTCATCCACCCTTGTGATGCCAAGTCAGAAGATATTTGTGAAGAACTCACCAAAATGGTTAAACATTCACGTCTATCGGGTCTAGTACTTACCCCTCCGATGTCTGAAGATCCCAAAATTCTTGCTGCGCTAGATGACATTGACGCAAATTACGTAAGAATTATTGCAGGTGAAAGTACTGACTCAGAAAACGGACTAACAGTACTTGTAAATGATAAACACGGTTCACTTGAGATAACTCAACATCTTATTGATATGGGGCATTCTGATATTGGTTTCTTGAGTGGAGATCAACACCATGAGTCAACTAAGGAGCGCCTTACTGGTTTTAAAGATGCATTATCTCTAAACCATTTATCTGTTGTTAATGACTGGGTATTAGATGGGCAATACTCATTTGAATCTGGCGTTGAAGGTGCCAACAAGTTAATTAACTTATCTAAACGACCTACAGCACTTGTAGCGTGTAATGATGAGATTGCAGCAGGAGCCTTATTTGCTGCAAGATTAGCAGGACTAGATATACCAAAAGATCTTTCAATTGTTGGCTTTGAGGATAGTCCATTCTCACGCCAAACTTGGCCAAAACTGACAACAGTGCATCAACCGAATGTCAAAATTGCTAGAGATGCTACGGAATTGCTGATCGCTAACAGTAAGGAAACAGTTGAGAAAAAGTCATTGATATTTACCCCAGAGCCAGTTATCAGGGATTCTTCAACAACTCGATAATTTTATGTTCTAGGGCCTGTTGATCTTTGCTGGTTAAGTTTTGTTCGAAATAAAAGCGTTTTAATCAAGGCGAATGAATTGATGCCTAGCTATCTAAGCACCTTTTATTCACAAAGATGCATTCAACAAAGAGTAAAACGCTTTTAGTCGAACCCTTCGGGCAGCGTTTATTGGTCATTTTTACTGCGTTATCGACTTTTTATGTAGAATAACTACACCACAAAGTCTCTGCCTTGTACAAATGACCAACAATTCGCTGCAAAAACAACCTCGAAAGATCAACAGGCCCTAATTATAAAGACGAAAAAGCCTCTTAACAATTATCTGTAAGAGGCTTTTTATTTATTGATGACAGCAAACAGTAAGAATTAAACCGCTTCTTCGTTTTCTTCACCAGTACGAATTCGAATCACACGTTCAACATCAGTGACAAAAATCTTACCATCACCAATTTTGCCAGTTCGAGCAGTATCTACGATAACTTCAATCGCTTGATCTAATTGCTCATCTTGAATAACAAGTTCAATTTTAACTTTAGGAAGAAAGTCGACCATATATTCCGCACCGCGATAAAGTTCAGTATGTCCTTTTTGACGGCCAAAACCTTTAACTTCTGACACAGTCATGCCAGTGATACCTATTTCCGCAAGTGACTCTCGCACATCATCAAGTTTAAATGGTTTAATAATGGCTTCTACTTTTTTCATCAACTCACTCCTAATCACTTGGGAAAATATAGATTTAAATTTTCATTCTCGAATTTAGATCTATTTATTAATAGTTTGGATACTTGAACTATCTTACTTTAAGCCTGAATAATTTGCTCATTATTTTATAAAGTAGGTATTAATCAGTTTAAAACTAGCAGAGTTAGCAAAAGCTTCTATACTTTTTCGACTACTCAGATAATGAACCTTAAAAATCAAGGATGATTTTTATGAATACCCAGTTAAAGGGATTTAACCTAATTGAAGTTATGGTCGCTGTTTCCATTGCTTCAATTATTTCGACCATGGCAGCTCCATCACTTAATAATCTGATTAACCATGCTCGCAGTAAAAGCAATATCAGATCTATACAACAACTTATCCAGTTGGCCCGTAATCATGCCATTAGCCTAAGTGCTCGGGTAACTGTTTGTCCTATAGAAAATAACCAATGTAATAACAACTGGCAACAAGGCTTCACTATATTCATTGATGGTGGAGAGTCAAATATCATCAATACTGGCGACCACATTTTACATATTGCCCCAGCCTTTAATCCAAACGATATCGTTTACTACAATCGAAAAGCCATAAGATTTCAACCGGATGGGCTTGCATCTGGTACCAATGGAACCTTTAGATATTGCCCAGAAATTTATAATAGCCCTTTTTCAAAAGCTGTCATTGTAAATCAATCTGGCCGAATAAGGTTTTCACGCAAAAATAAAATAGAATGTAAACAAAACTAGTAGATTCGTATGTGTTTCTAGTGAACTTTAGGCTTACAAAAACACTGATTTCAAAGTCATATTGGCTTATACTTAATTAAGTATTGCAGAGGAAAATATGCATGAATCAAATGAAAAACGGATTTAATAACGGATTCACTTTAGTTGAACTAATGGTCACACTCGTAGTTGCAGGAGTTTTAGTAGGTGTTGCTGTACCTACATTATCCAGTCTTTATGAAAGTAGCAGAAGCAGCTCAGCCACAAGCTCTATCGAGTCAGCCTTAGTGTTTGCAAGAAATCAAGCGGTAAGCTTTGGCAGAAGAGTGACTGTTTGCCCGGGAGATGGCAGTGGTTGCTCAACAGATTGGATTGGTGGTATTGCCATCTTTATTGATGATGATCAAAATGGTGTTAAAGATAATAACACTGATGTATTGCGCTATATCGATGGCTTTAATAGCGATGACTTTATAAAAACATCATCATCAGCAATGATAACTTTTAATTCCGATGGTTTAGTTAGCGGCTCTAACGCTCAAACAATTACCTATTGTCCCGGAACAACCGACAGTGCCTACTCAAAACAAGTCTCTTTAAGCGCCTCTGGCAGAGTTCAGATTATTTCTGACAATGTAAACTGTACTTAAACTCTTCTGAGTTAATCAACAGTACATTACTTATCGTTATCAAAGGACATAAGTAACACAAAAAACACATAATAAAAAAGAGTTTATGGTTAACCATAAACTCTTTTTTATTTAATGAAGAATTTACTTAATTCCCCCAGCACTCCGTAGGAGTCTTAACACCGTCTGAAGTTATTTGGATAACAGGGCAAGCAGTATCACGTGTAGCTTGAGTGCCTATCGCTGTCGCCTTTAATGTATATTTACTACCGTCACCAATTGAAAAAGCATCAACCTCATAAAAACCATTATCGACAATATATGGATCATCATCCATTCCTAGTTGTTTCATATTCTTAGTAAATGTCTTGTGATCTAAATAAAATTGCTCTTGTCTATTCGCCAAATTCATTAAGCCGGAAAGTGCATCGGCGCGAGCGCCTTTTGCAGCAAATTGTGTATAACTTGGATAGGCAATAGCTGCTAGTATTCCAACCACAGTGATGGTTATCATCAATTCAATTAGTGTAAATCCATTGTTTCTATTGATACTATTCATTTATATCTCGTTTTAGTTTTCATTTTGATGATAGTAAATTCTGTTAACACCTAAGCCACCACCAATACACTTATCATCACCTTCAGCGCAGCCGTCATCACCAAGTACATCATTTTTAATCATATCATTTGCTGCATCACCAATGCCTATTAAGTACATGTAACTATCTGAGTCACCATTGTGTGGAACAACAAGCGTCGGTGTATCAGGAACCTGCTCACCCATTACAAAGTAGTCTTCAGAATAGCTGTAAGTTCTCGCACCTTTGTGGAGGTCAAATCCATAAAGCCTCCCCTGCCCTGGCACTAAACAAGCATTCTCACTAGCACCAGTTTCAGGCACATAAGAAGTAAAAAATACTCTCCCTGATACTATGGTCGCTGCTGACAGTGACTTCTCCCCTTCATCACTAAAATTGTAATACCAACCACGTTTAGTACCAAAAGTAATTAACTCAGTATCTGATGCCGGTGATTCAGATGTGACATTATACAAATCAGTTATATCAAGAGCATCCGGTGTCGTATTACCCGCAGCTGAACTATATGATTTAGTAACGATATTTCTATCTTGAAGAGTAAAAAACTTATCAGCTCTTTGTTTATCTAATGGATGTGGTCTATGGCCACTTCCAATTACAACAGCATCGTAAGGTATGCTCTGATATGTCATTGTCGTTGTTGTTGTACCACCTTCTGTATGGGTGTGCTCAGCAACATTACTGAATGTAGTTTGTGCAACGACAGGTTCAGAGAAAAAGCGAATATCAGTTGTTGTTGTTCCGCCACCGAGACTTGCAAACTTGAAAGCACTCCAAGGCTTTGAGGAGTCTGTCGATAGACCGGGTAAATCCAACCGCCAAACATTTGCACCTGTATCAGTTGCATAAATGCGATCTGTGAGTTGATCATTATTCGAATCTAATATAGCGACCTTATTTGGTATGCTATCCGAAAGCCCAGGCATAGATGTATCGCTACCAGCTAAACCAAAGCTATGAACTTTAGTGCCTTTATCAGCATCAATGATATAGACACCTACCCCCGTTGTATCAGAACTACCGACACTAGAACCATCTTTTGTTGTTGGGTTATAACCTGCACCTATAATTAATACTGGATTAGCATCTGCAGATGTCGTTGCCCCTGCTGGCCAATCAGGTACTTTTGTGATGACAGGCTCAGACCATGACTCTCCTTGTATTGAAAAATCACTGGTTTGCGAAATCCATTTCAGAGAAGGCGCATCAGGGTCAGTAATATCCAGCGCATAATAAGATGTGCCACCACGCCTCATACCCACGTATAACCAAGCTTTTGATACTTTATCGCTTGAATCTCTTTCAATATAAGCAACAGGCGAGCCATCCATGCCATAAATGGAGTGAACCCCGGTTTGAGGGTTATCTCTTAATCCTTTAATGTTTTTTAACAATTCAACCGGCATAAATGCCCAAGACTCTGAAACACTACTTGTTTCACCAGATACTTCATCTTTGAACATGTGCAGAAAACCATGATTGGTGCCCATGATGATTCGATTATCAGGGGAGGACTCATTGCCATAATTAATAACCAATGGTCTTGAGTGCAGTGGGTCACCCATTATATCTTGACGTAAATATAACGGTGCAGTCGAACTATTATCATCATTGTCTTCATTATCAACATTGATGCCTTTAGCCCAATCAAAGCTATCACTGATATCACTTTCATCTACTCCCATATATGAAGCTAATTTGGCATCTGTAGACAAAAAACCGTTAAGTTTGGCATTTGAAGGGGTAAAACTAATCAAATCTCCACTTGAACCATTATTAAGTAAAACGTTACGTGAATTTATAGATGAGCTGTAAGCACTTCTCATAACAGCTGCAACGCCACCATCCGAAACATGATAGCCCTTATAACTGGTAGAATTACATTCGGCAGTAGATGTCCAAAATGAACATGCCTCTTCAGCTATTGCACCATTGCTATCAAAGGCATCATTACCATCTTTATCTACAACATTACCATCTGCAGTTACTTTAAACTTTTTCAAATTACCAGACCAACGAGGTCCTTTATCAGGTAAAAACATCGCGAAGTAAGCAGCATCACCAGTTTGTGTCTTATCTAATACAACTGAAGGCGAAGTAAAGCTGGAGTCAGTTCCTTGAATGGCTGTTACAGCTTGTAAAAGTGATGCTTTTAATGCTTCTGCTGAATTAGCCTTGTAATACTCACCACCTGCATTTTCAGCGGTTTTCCTCAATAAAGTTTCTGCAGCATCAGCGCCAGAACTGAACCCAATGGTATAAGTAGAAACGGTTTGATCTAATGGCGCATTAGGGTTTACATCATTTTTATACATCCAATTTGCTAAAGGAGCCAATAAGTTAGTTGTAGTATCCCCACTCCATACTACATCGACACCTAGTGTTAAATCGACTCCAGGCAATTGGCCGATAGCAGTATCAGCACTAACATCATTGTTTGGAATACCATCAGTCACGTATATAATTGATGCATTCGATTGACAGTCTTTGCCTTCAAAGGGAGAAATATAATCGGTCCCATCTTCAGACTCAATATTATCATCATAGCTAGGGTTAGAAGTAGAACCATCAGTTTTATGACCAAACTTAACGGGTTTGCCATAAAGGTAACTATATGCTTCAAATAATGTTTCACACAGTGGTGTGTAGTTACCGTTAATGGAGTCAGAATCTTTAATTGAAGTAATTATACTGTTTTTGTTATCAATCGAAGCTTCTTTCATTCCAGAAATGATTCGACCACCATCTCTGGATGTATTGTTGTTCTTATTAAAAATAGCTAGACCAAAATCAATCCCAGGAGTCGAAACAATCAACTCCTCCAAAATTCTTTTGGCAACATCCATACGTGTGTATGAATCGCCATTTGACTTGCCATTTGGTTTGCTAGCATTATGAAACCAAGTCACATATTCTTGAGTATAAATGTGAATAGGATCTCCTAATCCAAACTCTGTTAACTTAGCTTTTTCTATGTCAGAATCATAGGGTGATGCTAGACCATCTACAGGATAACCAGATACTCCACCTGCGTTTGAAGTATCTTGCTCATAAATATCTTCATAACAATCCACTGTAGAAATACTACTTCCGTCGGTCAGAGGGAATTTTGACCAAGTAGATTCTTGATACTCCCTAAAATAACCAGTATAAAGGCCATACTCATTTAAAAATGCTTTAGAACTGGCGCAACCATTCAGACTACTTAAAAAGTATTGATTACTGCTTGCCTCAGGCACCACTGCACCATCATTAGAAAAGTATAGTTTTGTGCTATTGCCTATCGTTGTTTGGTCGTGGAATCTTGGAGCAGTAAATGAGTTATCTCCCATACTGCCAGATGTATCAAGAATCAATAAAACCTGTGGATTATCATTACTTCGAGCAGAAGACTCTAGTACATATAATTCTGTGTCATCGGCGAAACTATTAGCAATTAAACCTAATCCAATAAAAGCTAATGCAATTGTCGTTATTTTAGTAATCATGTTTAACTCCCGGTGAGCACTTCTTGCTCAATGCCAGTTGTAACGGTTAGTTGACCGACACCAGCTCTACCAAATGTAGCAGAACTCGAAACTTCTAAACGTCTGCAGCTAATCAAATTTGCAGCGTTGGCTTTTTCCGTTCGCTGGCAATTCACATCAATCCCTGGATTATCTGCAGGCATCAATTTAATATTTTGTGTTCCATCCATTTCTGCGGCAACTCCATCTGCTGTTCTTGTACTAAAACTATGGGTAACATTATCATTAACAACTAAATTAAGTCCGCCTTGAGCTTTTGAAAGTGCGGATATTCTATCTCCACCAGCACCGGCCATTCTTAAAGATTGGCTTGAATTAACAGCAAGTGCGACACCAATAATCGTCATGACAATGAGAACAATCAAGGAAAAAAATAACACCATTCCATGTTGTTTCTTAATTGGATTAATCATTGAAATACCTAATTTCTAATTTCTAATCAGTACAGGGTTGTCAAGTACTACAGTCGTTGACATCACTTTTCTTCTATATTTATCGTTTGTTGCTGCAATCGTTTTATCACCAAGTTGATAAACTATTTCATTTTCATAACTGTCATCTTCTTGAATAGAGCGTACAAGTACATAGATTTTAATAGCCACTAAACGTTGAAATCCTTGATTGTCCCACATCATGGTAGAAACTTGACCAGCAGGCATAAAAGAGTCAGGGGTAGAGTCACCATCATCATCGAATCCGTATAAAAACCTCATATTTTCAATACCTTCAACAAGTTGATCTTCATTATTCATTCCATTAGAAATATTCAATGTTTTTCTACTTAGAACAGGAATACCGCTATCGTCTTTAATAAAATAAACATGGTGCTGGTACTCCCATACTCGACTATTCAACGTCGATGGAGCCGCACTACTGCCATTAAAAAATTCGAGTTCATTAGATGTTACAGAGGCATAATAGCGATTTGAATCTTGAACTGTAGCTTCTGGCCCTACAAGCCTTTTAATTTGAATAACATCAGTGCCACTATTCGGAGAAATTGCAGAATCGCAGTTTAATGTAATCAAACTGCTGCCCTGTTCATATCCCCATAAACGTCTAAAATGTGCAGGTACATTAATTGGAAAAGTTGCATTATTGAACCCATCACCAACACAATCACTGGTTGCCGCAGTTGCCGAAACGGATGTATTGGTGCCTAGTAATAAATCTGTTCCAGTAATATCACCAAAAAAACCTAATTGACTGATGTCACGCTCCATTATCGCAAGTGCAATACGCCCATTTTCTTGTAATTGAGTGAATTGACTGGTTGTAGTGACATTACTTGAAGACATACTGAACATTGAGAATAAACCAGCAGAAATAAACAAGCTAATGAGCATAGCGATCATTAGTTCTACCAGAGACATACCTTGTTGTTTATATAAAGTGTTCATTAAAAAACCTAAAGAATTGCTGTTTCGATTTCGAAAATTCGTTTTTTATTATTTTTATCGCCACAGTTGATGACATAATCAGAATAACCTGTTTCAGTTCCTGAAGATTTGCGTATCCCAGTCCAACTCATTACTACAACGACTTTACTTGGCTCAACATAAATACATCCGTTTGGAGCTGGTAAACCACCAACATTGTTCCCACCATCATTTTCAGCTTCACCAATAAAAGCTGATTGCCATTCATAAACGTCCCAAAGCTGTAACTCAGCTGGTGTGCAAATTGCTGCACCCGAGCATGCTTTGGAGGGCGCAGTTAAAGAAGCGCCGGTGTAGGTAATACCTGTGGCTGAGCCATATGAATCTAACACCGATGGATTTAATCGCATGCGGTTTATAATATCGTTGGCGTAGTAAGAAGCTTGAGTTTGCTGAAATGATTCAAAGCTACCGCGCTTAGAAACGATATGCAGGTTAAAAATGCCAATTAACCCAACAGTCAAAATGACTAAAGAAACCAAAACTTCAATCAAGGAAAATCCATTCCTTTTTGCTGACATAAGTGTCAAACCTCCATTAACTGTCACTTTTATGACACGATATTTAAAAATATTTGTTTTAAATCCTAAACTTAGATACAAAATACTATAATCACTCGAAATAGTCGAGCAAGATGTAATCAGATAGTTAACCATTGTATACTAAATATTAGATGAAGATTAAATTTGATAATCTTTAAAGTATAGTTCAATAAATAGCCCATTAGTTGCAGACATAAAAAAACCGCAAACCCAGAGGGTTTACGGCTTTAGTAACGATATGAAATTTAGATAAAAAGTTGCAGGATTACCTTAACTCAGCCGGCACGGCGAACACGGTATCTTCTTTACGCCCTTCAACTTCAGTTATCACTGAAGGCTCGAATTTAGCAATAGCATCGACCACCTGTTGCACGAGTACTTCTGGTGCAGATGCTCCAGCAGTTACTGCAACTTTGGCGACACCACTAAACCAAGCTTCATCAACATCAGCTGCTGTGTCAACTAGGTATGCTTTTGTTCCAGTTTTTTCTGCTAACTCTCGCAGTCGATTCGAGTTAGAGCTATTTTTAGAGCCGACAACAATAAACAAGTCTGCGTCCGATGACATAGTTCTTACTGCATCTTGGCGGTTTTGTGTCGCGTAACAAATATCATCTTTACGCGGCCCTTCAATTGACGGGAACTTAGCTTTTAATGCTTCTATAATATCTAATGTGTCATCAACTGATAGTGTTGTTTGAGTAACAAAGCACAAGTTATCAGGATTATTGACCGTTAAGGCTTCAACGCTTTCTGGTGACTCAACAAGATAAACCCCACCATCAGCATTATCATATTGCCCCATGGTTCCTTCTACTTCAGGATGCCCTTCATGACCAATAAGAATACATTCAATACCTTTACGACTTGCTCGAGTCACTTGAAGATGAACCTTAGTGACTAAAGGACAAGTGGCATCAAACACTTTTAAACCGCGAGTCTTTGCTTCTTTGCGAACAGCTTGAGAAACACCGTGAGCACTGAAAATAACAATACAGTTATCAGGTACTTCATCAAGTTCATCGACAAATATTGCACCGCGCTCTTTGAGGTTTTCAACCACGTAACGATTATGAACAACTTCATGTCGAACATAAATTGGGGGCTCAAATAATTCTAAAGCTCGCTCAACAATGCTTATTGCGCGATCAACACCTGCACAAAAACCTCTTGGGTTGGCAAGTAAGATATTCAGCTCAGGAGACGTTGGGTCAACTTTAAACATCTTAAAGTACCTCTACCACATCAAGTTCAAAAGTGACTTTTTGGCCTGCTAATGGATGATTTAAGTCAACAGTTATAGAGTCACCGGCAATTTCTCTGACCATACCTGGAATTTCACTACCGCCAGGTCCGCCAAAACTAACTATCACACCTGGTTCAAGTTCCATATCTGCAGGGAAGCGACTTCTATCCATATGGTGTATAGCATCAGGATTTGATTCACCAAATGCATCTATTGGCTCAAGCGTAAAATTGTGCTTATCGCCAAGTTGTAAAGCGATGATTTCAGCTTCAAAAGCTGGGCTTAAACTACCATCACCGACATTAAACCTTGCAGGTTTGCCTGACGACTTAGTGCTGTCTGCAGTTGAGCCGTCTTCGAGAACGATATTCATATGGCACAGAATTGAACGAGATGGTGCTTGTTGCTCTGACAAAGTAATTCTCCCTAACTCTCTTTTGCAGGTTCTTCTGGTTTAAACGATTCCCAAATAATCAGTACCGCGCCGATAAAAATACCAGCATCAGCGATATTAAATGCTGGGTAATGACTGGTATTCCAATAGAAATCAATAAAGTCGACTACGTAACCATGGATTAATCGATCAACTAAATTACCAATCGCACCACCAATTATCAGAGTATATGCTAAGTTTGAACGCCAAAGAGACGCTGACTGCTTACGAAGCCATACGGTAAGTAAAATACTAAAGCCAACAGCTATAATGGTAAATAACCAACGTTGCCAGCCTCCAGCTTCACTTAAAAAACTAAATGCAGCGCCGTAATTACGCACATAGGTAAAATTAAAGAACGGTAAAAGCTGTATTGATTCATATAGCTCAAAATTTGCTAACACCCATTGCTTAGATAGCTGATCAGCAAAAAATACTAATACAGCTACCCAATACCAACGAATGCCACTTTCTTTCCAAGTCGATGGCATTATCAGTCCTTAAGCAAAGTCACGATGTTCGCCATCGCCTTCAATGTTAGTTACACAACGACCACAAAGTGTTGAATGTGACTCGATGGTGCCAACATCATCACTGTAGTGCCAGCAACGCTCACACTTCTGAGCACTACTTTTAGAGACCATTAACTTAAGCGAGTTAAGTTCAGTTTCAATCGCATCAGCTGGTGCACTATCAAGTGCTTCAACATCAGTTTTAGAGGTTAGCAATACAAAGCGTAACTCATCTGCAACTTTAGCTAACTGTGAAGCTAAGTCTGCATCTGCAAATAATGTCACTTCAGCTTCTAAAGAGCCGCCAATACGCTTATCACGACGAGCTTGCTCAAGAACTTTATTCACTTCATTACGTACAGTCAGTAATTGCTGCCAGTAATCATCACTTAAATCATCTTCTAATGTGACAGACTCAAGACCTTGGTACCATTCTTCAGTGAATACAAACTCAGTGCGTTCACCTGGTAACAATTTCCAGATTTCATCAGCTGTAAAGCTTAAAACTGGCGCAATCCAGCGAACCATAGCTTCAGCAATATGGTATAGCGCAGATTGACAACTACGACGAGCATGACCATCTTGCTTCGCAGTGTATTGACGATCTTTAATGATATCTAAGTAGAAGCTTCCTAACTCAACTGAACAGAACTGCATTAATTTCTGTGTCACTGAATGGAAGTTATATTGTTCGTACGCTTCAATAATTTCACTTTGAAGTGCGGCTGCACGGCGCACAACCCAGCGATCAAGTGACACCATATCTTCAGTGGCAATCATGTCAGTTTCTGGATTAAAGCCATTTAAATTGGCTAATAAGAAACGGGCAGTATTACGAATACGACGATATGAATCAGCGCTACGATTTAAGATTTCGTCTGAAACTGTCATTTCACCACTGTAATCGGTGGCTGCAACCCATAAACGTAAAATGTCAGCACCTAGCTTATTAATCACTTGTAGTGGTGCTATCACATTACCAACAGACTTTGACATCTTGCGGCCTTTACCATCAACGGTAAAACCATGAGTTAATACTTGCTTGTATGGCGCTTTACCATTCATCGCAGTAGAAATCATTAATGATGACATAAACCAACCACGATGCTGATCGCTACCTTCTAGGTATAAATCAATTTCATGACCGTTAAATTCTGGACGTGAAGCAACTACAGAAGAGAAAGTAGAACCTGAGTCATACCAAACGTCTAACGTATCTGTCACTTTGCGATATTGATCTGCTTCATCACCAATCAACTCACTGATTTCAAGATCCCACCAAGCTTGGATGCCTTCTTGTTCAATGCGATGTGCAACACGTTCCATAATAGCCACGCTATCTGGATGCAACTCATCCGTTTCACGATTAACTAATAATGTGATAGGTACGCCCCAAGTACGTTGGCGTGAAATACACCAATCAGGACGGTTCTCAACCATTTTCTCAATACGGCTTTGACCCCAATCTGGGATCCATTGAGTTTGCTCAATTTCGCCTAATGCTTGCTGACGTAAGCCATGGTTATCCATTGAGATAAACCATTGCGGCGTCGCACGGAAAATAATTGGTGTTTTATGGCGCCAGCAATGTGGGTAACTATGACGGTAAGCTACGTGGTGCAATAGCTGACCTTTTTCTTCTAACAGTTCAACCACACTCTTGTTAGCTTTAAATACGTGCTGACCTGCAAAAAATTCAGTATCAGCTTTGTATACGCCGTTATCACCAACAGGGTTAGCCACTTCTAAACCATACTTTTGACCGACAATGTAATCGTCTTGACCATGGCCAGGAGCAGTATGAACAACACCAGTACCTGCTTCAGTTGTTACGTGGTCACCTAAAATAGCTGGCACATCAAATGCCGATAAAGGATGGTTAAAACGAAACAGCTCAAGTTCAGCACCTTTTGCAGTGCCGATAACGTTATGACTTTCAGCCTCAAATCGAGTCATACATGACTCAACTAACACTTCTGCTAAAATCAGCGTTTTAGTTTCGCCATTTTTAACAAATTCAACCAAGCTATAGTCAAGCTCAGGGCTTAGACATAGTGCGCGGTTAGCAGGAATTGTCCATGGGGTTGTAGTCCAAATAACAGCTGCAACTGTAGAGCTATAACCATCAACACCAAACTTAGATGCAACAGCTGCTGAATCAACCGCATTGAAAGCAACATCGATAGCCGGAGAAGTTTTATCTTCATACTCCACTTCTGCTTCAGCTAGTGCTGAACCACAGTCAGTACACCAATGCACAGGCTTAACACCTTTGTGTAAATGGCCGCTATCAATCACTTTAGATAATGAACGAACGATATTCGCTTCAGTGCTGTAATCCATCGTTAAATATGGATTATGCCAATCACCTAGAACACCTAAACGGATAAAGTCATCACGCTGGCCGTCTACTTGCTTGGCCGCATATTTACGACATTCAGCACGAAACTCAGCAGCTGATATTTTTTGACCTGGTTTGCCAACTTTCTTCTCAACCATTAATTCAATAGGTAAGCCGTGACAATCCCAGCCTGGAACGTATGGCGCATCAAAGCCTGCCATCGTTTTAGACTTGATAATAATGTCTTTAAGAATTTTATTTACTGAGTGACCGATATGGATATTGCCATTCGCATAAGGAGGGCCATCATGCAAAATGAAAGGTTTGCGTCCAATACGACTATCACGAATTTTTTGATAAAGTTCGTTTTGAGTCCAACGGTTTAACATTTCTGGCTCACGATTAGCCAGATTACCGCGCATCGGAAAATCTGTTTCCGGCAAATTCAACGTAGATTTATAGTCGGTCATTGATCCTATACCATTAATTGGGTTGATTTATTTCAACCTGCATCATTGCCAAACAAAGCTTTTGCTTCATTTGCATCATTCAAAATTTGTTTTTTTAGTGCTTCCAATGATTCGAACGGATGTTCGTCACGGATTTTTGCTACTAGCTCGACTTCAACACGCTTACTATATAAGTCGCCATCGAAATCAAATAAGTGCACTTCTAACTGACAGACTTGCCCATCCACTGTTGGTCTAAAGCCAACGTTGGCAACGCCTTCATATATATCACTATCATCCCAATACATTTTCACGGCGAAAACACCACGAACTGGTGAAACCTTACGTTTCAAGGCGATATTAGCAGTCGGAAACCCTATGGTCCTACCAAGCTTTTGCCCATGTGCAACACGACCAGTTAATACAAAAGGATGACCTAATAATCTTCTTGCTTGCTCCAAGTGACCTAAAGCAAGTTGCTCTCTTACAGCTGTAGAGCTTACTCTCGTAGAACCTAAAATAAAGCTTTGGGTACTGACAACAGTAAAGCCAAATTTTTTACCCGCTTCTACAAGCATCTCAAAAGTGCCGGTTCTGTTTTTGCCGAAGCAAAAATCGTCCCCAACGACTAAATATTTAACACCGAGCTTTTTAACCAGCAAATCCTCAATAAACTGCTCTGCAGGTTGATTAGCAAAATGACTGTTAAAATTAACACAAAGTAGCCTGTCAATATTGAGTTCATCGAGTAAACTGATTTTATCTCGTAATAAACTGATTCTTGCTGGCGCATCCTGTTGACGAAATAACTCTTGAGGTTGAGGTTCAAACGTCATTACCACAGCTGGTAGCTGAAAATGCTTTGCTTTATTAACTAAGTTATTAAGCACTTGCGCATGACCACGGTGCACGCCATCAAAGTTACCAATAGTGAGCACGCACCCATGATGCGAAGGTAAAATATTGTGTATACCGCGGATTAGTTCCATTACGCCAATTAACTGCTACTGTAAATCGGCTGATTATATACTAGATAGATTTGATAATCAGCATTCATGATTGACGTTTCATCTTCCAAGGCCTGAGTCCCATGATCACTAAGCTTAATAAATAGACACCTGCACCTGAAGCTATCAATTTAAGCAGGGTTAACACTTTTAGCATCATCGACATTTCTAACCATAATGATTGCACAGGTAAGGTCGTAATAAGTAGCGCAGCCATAAGTGCTGTTGCAATAACAACCTTCAAGAAAAAGACTAAAGTCCCGCGACTAAATCGATATACACCAGCGATATGTAAGCCTCGATACAACAAAGCCGCGTTAAGTAAAGCTGACATTGAAGTTGCTATAGCGAGTCCTACATAGCCAAAAGGAATAGCGAAAATAATATTGAATATCATATTACTTACCATCGCTATGATGCCGTATTTAACTGGAGTTTTAGTATCTTGACGAGAAAAATAACCCGGAGCTAATACTTTTATCATCATAAAACTCAATAAACCGCAGCCATAAGCAACCAAGCTATAAGATGCCATTTCTACATCAGTGACTGAAAAAGCGCCCCGCATAAATAGCACCATTAACATCGGCTGGGCTAAAATGATTAATCCGAGCATCGCAGGTACACCCAGTAATAAAATTGCGCGAACGCCCCAATCCATAGTGTCACTAAAACCAGTACCTTTATCATCCACATGCTTTTTCGATAAAGCAGGTAATATGACCGTTGCGATTGCGATACCAAATAAACCTAATGGAAATTCAAGTAACCGATCAGAGTAATACAACCAACTGATGGAACCTGTCATTAAAAATGAAGCGATAAAAGTATCAAACAACAAATTAATTTGAGACACCGACACCCCAAATAACGCAGGGATCATTAAGGTTCTTATTTTGACTACACCAGGGTGATTCCACCCCCAAGATGGCTTTACTAAAGAATTTTCACGAAGTAGGAATGGGAGTTGAAATAAAAACTGCACTAACCCACCAGTAAATACGCCCCAAGCTAACGCAAGCTCAGGTTGCTCCATGGTAGGAGCAAAATAAAGTGCGGCAACAATAATAGTGATATTTAAAAAAACAGGCGTAAAAGCAGAAACGGCAAACTTACCACGGGTATTAAGTATCGAACCTGCAAGCGCAGTAAACGTGATAAACCACAAGTATGGGAAAGTGATTTTGAGCATTAAAGATGCAAGTTCAAATTTTTCAGCGTTAGGACCATCATTTAACCAATCATAAAACCAACCACCAGCAAACAATGCGGCTAATATTGGCGAAGCAACCACACCTAGTAACGTCACAACACTAACGATCCCACCCAATGTTCCTGCTACTTTTGCTAGAAGTTCTCGTGTTTCTTCAGGGGTGTTTTTTTGTTGGTATTCAGTCAGAACTGGCACAAATGCCTGTGCAAAAGCTCCTTCAGCAAAAAGGCGACGCAAAAAGTTGGGGATTTTGTTGGCAAAAATAAACACATCGGCACTACTACCGGCACCCATCAGGTTGGCTATAACCACATCTCTTATCAGGCCTAATACTCTTGATACCAATGTCATCACACTGACAATTGCACCTGATTTTAATAACTTTTTACTCAAACACCCCTCCATAGCAGTTTGCTAACGAATGATTAAACGTGGATATATCTCAATTTTTCAATTCTAATGCTGTTTATGCGATACAAGAACTGGTAGAATGCGCCACATCTTACACGAGTTGGGTTGAAGATAACCGAGCAAGGTAGTTTTATTTGTCTTTTTGACGATATTTCTGCCATATTCATTGACAAAATGAATAAAAGCAGGCATATTCCTCGCCCTCAAAGTATTAATCCCAGTTTTAGGAGTTGCACCTTGGCTAATAGCAAGTCTGCAAAGAAGCGCGCGCTTCAATCTGAAAAACGTCGTCAGCATAATGCTAGTCGTCGTTCAATGTTACGTACATACGTTAAACGTGTTATCGCTGCTATCCAAAGCGGTGACCACAAAGCGGCTACAGAAGCATTCGCAGAAGCACAACCAATTGTTGACCGTATGGCGACTAAAGGCCTTATTCACAAGAATAAAGCTGCTCGTCAAAAGGCACGTCTAAACACAAGAATCAAAGCAATCGCTGCTTAATTTTGTGATTTAGTCTTTAAAAAACCGACTTAGGTCGGTTTTTTTATATCTGAAATTCACCATCCCTACCCATAAAACACCACTCTGCAAGCTTATCGGTAAAATTTGGCCATAAAAAAACGCCTTAACTAAACTTTACCTCAAGTAAAGATAGTTAAGACGCCTTTAGTTTGAGCAACTTTGCCACTAATGGCAGTATAAGTTGTCCAATACTTTAATTAACTCACGTACTTCTTCACTTTTCAGTGAATAGAAAACAGTTTGGGCTTCTTTACGTGTACAAACGAGATTGTCTTTTCTTAGCCAAGCTAAATGCTGCGATAATGCAGATTGGCTTAGACCTAGTTTTTTGTTCATCTCACCAACGCACATTTCACCTTCATTAAGCAAATGACACAAAATAAACAGACGACGTTCATTTGCTAGTGCTTTCAGCATTACTACAGCATGATCTGCACGCTGTTGCATTAATTCAATATTCATCACGCGCTTGGTTCTCCTCAATCATCTCCATGGCTAATATAGCCTTCCCTAAAAAATAGGGCAGCGACATGAAGCACACTTTTTGGTAGATTGTTTTTAAAAATGAGACTTAGCTAATAAAAATGAAGGAAACTCATGAAAAACTACAATAAGACTCTCTGCGCGGCGATGATTTTGACAGCATTATCAGGCTGCCAAAGTAACCAAAGTGATACAAAAGTAACAAACACCACCAATATTGAAGACACAAAAAACAACCGAATTAGTCAGCAATTAGCCACAAAAGCTTTAGCTTCTTCATTAGGTTATGACATCGTTGAGTCGTTAACAGTTGAAGTGGGCCCAAGACTAGCTGGCTCAGAAAAAGATATCATTGCAGTTAACTGGGCTATGGATAAATTGAAATCATTAAATTTCGATAAAGTCTATAAAGAGTCAGTACAAGTACCTGCCTGGTCCCGTGGTCATGCGAAAGCGTCTATTATCGCTCCTTTTGAACAACCTTTGGTTATCTCAGCACTTGGTGGCAGCGTTGCTACACCAACTGATGGCCTGCAAGCTCAAATTGTCCGCTTTGATACTCTAGCCGACTTACAAGCTGCAGATCCGGCTACAGTAAAAGGCAAAATTGCTTTTATTGACCATAAAACAGAGAGACATATTAGCGGTAAAGGTTACGGAAAGTCCGTAGGTGGACGCTCAAGAGGTGCTGTAGCTGCTGCTGAAAAGGGCGCTGTGGCTGTGGTTATACGCTCAATTGGCACTGATCACGACCGCATGGCACACACAGGAATGATGCGTTATAAAGATGGGGTTGCTAAAATTCCCGCTGCAGCACTTTCTGCACCTGATGCTGACATGATCAACTCCATGTTAAAGCGTGATGACAATATCACCTTATCACTTAATCTAAGCTCAAAAAACTTAGGTGTCGCGACTTCTTACAATGTTATTGCAGAGGTAACAGGAAGTAGTAAACCTGAAGAAGTGGTATTAATTGGTGCACACCTTGATTCATGGGATGAAGGAACAGGTGCGATTGATGATGGCGCTGGAGTCGCTATTGTTACCGCAGCAGCAAAACTTATTCAAGATTTGCCAGAAAAGCCTGCAAGAACAATTAGGGTGGTTTTATATGCAGCTGAAGAAGTTGGCCTTGTTGGCGGAAAAGCCTACGTGAAGCAACATGCTGATGAGTTAACTAATCACTATATTGCTGCTGAGTCAGATTTCGGCGCTGGTGAGATTTATCAAATCGACTTTAACGTTAACCCTGCGGTATTCGAACAAGTTCAGCTTGAGCACAGCGCAATGACAATTAATGGGGTTAAGCTTGGCAACAACAAAGCCACTGGTGGCCCTGATGTGTCTATGATGCCTTCTCTAGGCGTCCCTGTTGCATCATTGAGACAAGACGGAACTGATTATTTCGATTATCACCACACGCCAAATGACACACTTGATAAGATTGACCCTAAGTCACTAGCGCAAAATGTCGCAGCCTATGCGCAATTTGCATATATCATGGCGCAATCTGAATTAGATTTGCGACCGCTGGCGAAAAAAGAACAAAAGAAATAATTAGCGACTTTTTAAAACAAAAATTAAAAACAAAAAGCAGCTAATTAGCTGCTTTTTTTATGGTTAACTATACTAAGAAATAACTGTATTAAGTTCTTTCTTCACGCAAAAATACTGGAGCTGCTGGAGTCGATAATGCTTCATTAAAGTAATAACCATCAGCATCAAACTTTTGAACTCCAGCTAAAGTTTTAATATCTTTATCAATCAGATACCTTGCCATTAAACCGCGTGCTTTTTTGGCATAAAAACTAATAACTTTATATTG
This sequence comes from Shewanella sp. TC10, assembly GCF_009663145.1. Lineage (GTDB taxonomy): Bacteria > Pseudomonadota > Gammaproteobacteria > Enterobacterales > Shewanellaceae > Shewanella. Next base: position 38,219 of record NZ_VKHR01000019.1, on the reverse strand, counting down.
ACCGTTCTTACAGTCTTTAAACACAGGGGTAATTAAGCTAGCTTGTAATAACTTTGGCTTAACTGCTTTAAAGTATTCATTCGATGCTAAATTAACAATGAGGTCATCTGTTTGCTCTTTAACAGCAGCATTGATTTCATTAGTGATGACCTCCCCCCAAAATGCATATAAATTTTTACCTTTAGGGTTTTCTAAACTGGTTCCCATCTCCAATCGATAAGCCTGCATCAAATCTAGCGGCTTCAGTAAACCATATAAACCAGAAAGGATTCGAAGGTGTTGTTGCGCTTTAATAATCTGCGCCTCGCTCATAGAATCTGCATCAAGACCAGTATAAACGTCACCTCTAAAAGCAAACATTGCCTGTTTCGCATTTTCAAGGGTAAAGTCAGGCTGCCATTCACTAAACCTAGCCGCATTTAAACCTGCTATTTTATCACTCACTTTCATTAATGAAGCGATATCAACAGGCGTTAACTCACGGCAAACTTCAATCAATTGCTGACTGTGATCTAATAAAGTTGGCTGAGTAAATGACGTGGTTTTAGCCGTGTTTTCGAAATCTAATGTTTTTGCAGGAGAAACTAATACTAACATCGTTAACTATCCTATTAAGCCATACAGTATTTAACTTTAATGCTCTCTATGATACTGGGCTGAATAAAAAAAACCATGCAATAAATGCATGGTTTTTTAGATTGTCCTAATGGAGTTTAGTATTCACTCAATCAGTAGACGCTAAATGATAGAGTTTACTACTTATCAGATTCAACTGGTTTATTTTTCCAGATACCATCTTCAAGTTGATCAGCAAGTTCAGGGAATTTATCAGTATCAAAAACAGGCTCTTCACCAGCATTAACCTGTTGACGGTAATCATTAATTACTCGTACAGCTAAGCCAGATAATAATAGTAAAGCAATCATGTTTACTAAGGCCATTAAGCCCATTGATACATCTGCAAGATTCCAAACGATGTTAATTTTTGCAATCGCACCAAACATCACCATACCAAGTACAGCTAGGCGGAATAACGGTAGAGCGCCTTTCTTATTGCCAGAAAGGAACATTACGTTGGTTTCTGCATAAGAGTAGTTAGCAATAATAGAGGTAAAACAGAATAATAAAATTGCAAAAGCAATGAATGCTCCGCCCCAATCACCAACATGAGATGACAACGCATTGATTGTCATTTCAATACCATCACCACTTCCAGCAGCATCACCTGATAATAAGATAATTGCAGCGGTAGCCGTACAAATAACGATAGTGTCAAAGAACACACCCATCATTTGCATATAACCTTGAGATGCTGGGTGGTTAGGGTTTGGAGAGGCACTCGCAGCAATGTTTGCTGCACTACCCATACCCGCTTCATTCGAGAATAAGCCACGCGCAATACCTGCCTGCATAGCTTGAGCAATACTGTATGCAACAGCGCCACCAGCGGCTTCTTGCCAACCGAATGCACTCTTAATTACAAGCATAAACACTGCAGGTAATTGCTCAACATTCATTAAGACAACTACGAATGCAATTGCAATGTATGCCAGTGCCATAATCGGTACGATAACTTCAGATACTTTAGCAACCTTCTTAAGGCCACCAACAATAACAACACCGCTTAATATTGCGATAGCAATACCAACATAAACAGGGTCAAAACCAAATACTGCGGTCATTGCACCGGTAATCGTATTCGCTTGAACTGCGTTGAAAACAAGACCGAAACAGATAATCAGTAAGATTGAGAATAAAATTCCCATCCAGCGCTGACCTAAGCCTTTTTCCATATAGTAAGAAGGGCCACCACGATACTGTCCGTCAGAATCTTTAACTTTATAAACTTGCGCTAAAGTCGATTCAATCATGGCAGTTGCCATACCAAGTACAGCAATTGCCCACATCCAGAAAACAGCGCCAGGTCCAGCCATACCAATAGCAACAGCAACACCTGCCATGTTACCCGCACCTACACGGGCTGCCATACTGGTACAAAACACTTGGAAAGAAGATAGACCATGACGGCCAGGACGACGGCTAATCGCAAGGATTTTAATGCCGTGTGTAAAGTGAGCTATTTGAATGAAGCCTAGACGGACAGTGAAAAATAAACCTGCACCAACTAGCCCGTAAACTAACAATTTACCCCAGAGTAAATCGTTCATGAAATTCACAATCGTTTCTAACATTGCCATTGCTTTAATTATTCCTTGGAATAACTTTATTTTGCAGAAAGTCAGCCTGTATTGAATTACCCCAATGGCTTATAGCTTCAGACAAAATAAAATTATCGTATTATTTTAATAAAAACACTCAAGCTCAAAATCTGCAGTCCTTTAAAGACTGTCATTTTAGATTGAGTTTCAGTGAGCGAAAATATTAGTTATTTATTATTTAGGATTTGATCGAGTTAACTTTACTTTTTTTAAGCACGAATGCCTAGCAAACTTTCTCAATTCATCATCTCTGATTTTTTCGGAGCAAAAAACTAGCATAGATGATCTGTAGCGTCAGGTGATTTTTATCACACTTTTCTAATTAGCAGGCTTTAGCCTCATCTCAAATAACAAACTTACGCTTTGTATCGCAAAAGAATTAACACTAATTCAACCTTCGCCCATTTTTTTAATAAAACAAATTAATAAAAAGTTAGACAAAGACCACATTATTGCAACGATTTTGAGAATACAGTGTTCACATTAAAGGTTAAATGAATTTTTACTTTGAACATTGAGGTCAATATGACACACGCAAATGAAATCACGTCGCTAAAGAAATTTGTTAGAGCGACAAACTTTCTCGCCACTTCTCAAATCTACTTAAAACAGAACGTATTATTTAAAAGGAATTTAAAACACGAAGACATTAAGCCTAGATTGCTTGGACATTGGGGAACATGCCCGGGAATTAACTTTGTTTATGCCAACGTCAACCGTCTTATCGTTAAACATCAAAGAGATTTCATTTACCTAGTTGGTCCAGGCCATGGTTTCCCCGCAGTGCAAGCAAACCTATTTGTTGAAGGGTCATTAAGCCACTTCTATCCAGAAACAATTCCTTATAATGAAGCCGGTATCGAAGATATCTGTAAAAAGTTCTCAGCTGCATACGGTTACCCTTCCCACGCGAACCCTGAAGCACCTGGCCAAATTCTTGAAGGTGGTGAATTAGGTTACTCATTATCTGTTGCCTGGGGCGCAGTTCTAGATAACCCTAATTTGATTGCAGCTTGTTTAGTGGGAGACGGCGAATCAGAAACTGGACCACTCGCTGCTTCTTGGTATGCAAACCGCCTTGTTGACCCAGCTACCAATGGCGCTGTATTACCTATTGTCCACATTAATGGATATAAGATTTCAGGCCCGACTCGCATGGGACGTATGGATCATGAAGAACTTGACTTAGAGTTCCGTGGGCTAGGCTACCACCCGATTATTGTCGATGATGAGCTCGAAGAAGACGTATTCATCCAAATGTCGAATGCTATGGACTTGTCCTATGAGATGATCAACGACATTCAAACCCGTGCTCGTAACGGTGAAGATGTCTGTAAGCCACGCTGGCCGGTTATTTTAATGCGCACAGCGAAAGGTTGGACAGGTACTGCAGAGCATGGCGGTAAAAAATTAGAAGGTAACTGCGAATCACACCAAGTAATCGTTAATAAATGTGCAACTGACCCTAGCCATTTAAGCGCATTAAACGACTGGTTAGACAGTTATAAGTTTAACGAGTTGTGTGAAATCAACGCTGAAGGTCAAATTACTTTCGATAAAGATATCCAATCACTGATCCCTCCTAAACATTTGTGTTGTGGTCGTCAGCATTTAAGTTACGGTGGTGAGGTCGTTCGTGCCCTTGCCCAACCGGATCTAAAAAAACTTAGCTATGGCCCTGAAACTCCTCGTGGTACTCGTGGCGTTTCAATGTATAAGATGGGCGAATGGATGCGCGATGCGTTTAAGTTAAACCGCGACCAACGTAATTTACGTATTTTCAGCCCAGATGAAACATACTCTAACCAGTTACAAGCCGTCTTTGAAGAAACTGACCGCGCTTGGCAATGGCCAATTAAAAGTTGGGATCAAGACATGGCGCGAGATGGCCGGGTGATTGAGTTACTCTCTGAAAACTTACTCTTTGGTATGATGCATGGTTATACAGTAACCGGACGTCATGCAATGTTCCCAACCTATGAAGCCTTCTCTCAAGTTGTTTCTTCAATGGCTGACCAATACTGTAAATATGTATACGCAAGCCAAGGAGTACATTTCCGTAAACCTGTCCCTTCTTGTAATGTGGTGTTGTCTTCTTTATTAGAGCGCCAAGATCATAATGGTTACTCTCATCAAAACCCATCTTTCTTAGGGGCGATGCTCGAGAAGCATCCAGATATCATTTCTGCTTATTTACCAGCAGACGGAAACACCACCCTAACCTACACCGAACGTGCTTATGAAGACCGCGATAAATTAAATATTCTTGTTGCAGGTAAAAAAGATTTGCCTCAATGGTTGTCACTTGATGAATCACGTAAGCAAACTGAAGATGGTGTTATGGTGTGGGATTTCGCTTCTGATGAGAACCCTGATGTCGTGCTTGCAGGTTGTGGTGATTATGTCACCCAAGAATGTATGGCTTCATTGGTACTTATCCGCGAGTTACTTCCAAGAGTCCGCATTCGCTTCGTCAGCGTGACTGAGTTAAATAGTAATGGTTTAGGTAGTAGAGACTTCCAAGCGAAACCTTGGATGATGGACGAAATCTTTACCGAAGATAAAGGCGTAGTATTTAACTACCATGGTTACCCTAATACCATTAAGAAGTTGGTATTTGACTATAAAGGTAGCCGCCGATTCAGAATCAAAGGTTATGAAGAGGAAGGCTCTACCACAACACCATTTGATATGGGCGTACGTAATGGTACTTCTCGCTACCATTTAGTTATCGACATGGCTTACAAGTTATTCCAACAAGGAGTCATCGATGAAACCCAACATGTGGCTATCACGACAGATATGCTGCAACGATTAGTTGAGCATCGTAATTACATCAAGGCAAATGGCGTAGACCCTCAAGAAATCGAAAACTGGGTATGGACTCGTTAATTAAGTTAAACATTCCAAATAGTTAGTGTTACAAAAAGCGCCTCTTGGCGCTTTTTTTTTAAATTTATCATTACGATTAAAAACGACTAAAACTAAAGCCCGGGTAACACATTACCATTGTCGATTTATTCGGACTGGCCATTCAAAAAACCTGCATCAAAACAACACCCGGAAACGTTATCGCAATATATAATTAAATAAAATCCAACATTAATCTTTCTTACTATGGAAAACCCTTGAATTTACGACGATAATTAGCTCGCTGGCAAAAGCATAATAGGAACACCACATAAGCGTCAGCGACACTTGTAATAAACAATCTATTTACATGTGTTTTGGTGGAGTAAAATAACAATGGACTTATACATGATGAAGAACACATTAAAAGTAGTATTACTCACCTCAATGTTACCTTTTGCGGCTGTAGCTGAACAAGAGTTAACACCGTGGTACGTAGGTGGTGGCTTAGGTATCAATAACTATGAACCTAACTGCGATCAAAAAACAATGAAAGTGTGCGGTGAAGATGACCCATATGCGTGGGATGTTTTCGGTGGTTACTTATTTAATGATTACTTTGGTGTTGAGCTTGGCTATCGAGATTTAGGTCGAGCTGAATGGACTGACTATAGCAATAAACGTAACGATGTCGGCGCTAGAGGCATGACGTTAGGTTTAGCTGCATTTTTACCTATTAGTGAAAAGTGGAGTTTCTCAGCTGAAGCTGGTGCAATGAACTACCTTATCTCTAATAAGAAAAACTATAATACTGAGTATTATAGTGATAGTGGTATCGCCCCTTACGTTGGCGTTGGGTTTGGTTATAACTTTACTCAAAACCTGAAACTACAAGCTAAATATCGTCGTTATGAAAACTTAGATGATGATAAATACAATACACTCGATATGGAAAGTAACTATTGGGGTCTTGAATTAAGCTACCGTTTTGGCGTAGACAAACCAGCGCCAGTTGTTGCTCCTGTTGTAGCCGCTCCTATCGATTCAGATAACGATGGTGTGCCAGACGATAAAGACATGTGTCCTGATACGCCTTCTACTCATAAAGTAGATGCTAAGGGTTGTACTATATATGAAGACAAACCAATTTCTTCACGTCTAGAAGGTCTATTATTCGATAATGACTCAGCTGAATTAAAACCTGAATCGAATAAGCGTATGGATCAAGCAGCAAAATACTTAAAAGATAATCCACACACTTCAGTTGTTATTGAGGGCCATGCTTCTCATGTAGGTAACGCTGACTACAACATGGATTTATCTGAGCGCCGTGCACAAACCGTTGTTGATACCCTTGTTGAAAAATATGGTATCGATGCTTCACGTTTGAAAGCGGTTGGTTTTGGTGAAGACCGTCCTATTATCGAAGGCACTTCAGCAGAAGCTAACAAGCAAAACCGTCGTATCGAAGCTGTAGTAAGTGGTGCAGAAAAAAGACCTGTACTAAAATAATAACTTAACAGTAAACGTTCATAATAAAAGTCGCTGCTTGCAGCGACTTTTTATTTTAAAACTTTCATTTGAAATTTAACAAACAGAATATTGAAATCCTTATGACCACAAGGTTGTTATCGGTAACAATATTTTAACAAGCTGGCAAAATTGTTAAACAGCTAATAAATTAGATATTAAATAACAAGTTTTACCCTTTAATCGTTCATAAAGGCGTTTTTTATGTAATTTTTTTACAAATTGTGTTGGAAAATACAGTAAAATCGCTTCTAATAACTGCATTGAACAAAATAACTTTGTTACTTGAGAGGGAAATTTCCATGGCGAACACGTTAGCTCAACTAAAAGCACTGACAACCATCGTTGCAGACACCGGCGACATCGAAGCAATTAAACGTTACCAACCTGAAGATGCAACTACTAACCCTTCTCTGATCCTAAAAGCGGCACAAATTCCAGAGTATGCCCCGCTTATTGATGACGCAATTGCTTGGGCAAAAGGTCAGTCAAATGATTCGGCACAACAAGTTGAAGATGCTGGCGATAAATTAGCGGTCAATATTGGCGTAGAGATTTTAAAAATTGTTCCTGGTCGTATTTCAACTGAAGTTGATGCACGTCTTTCATTTGACAAAGCGGGCTCTATCGAAAAAGCTCATAAGCTTATTAAGCTTTATAAAGAAGCAGGGATCGACAAGTCACGTATCTTAATTAAATTGGCTTCAACTTGGGAAGGCATTTGCGCAGCAAAACAACTTGAGCAAGAAGGCATTAACTGTAACCTGACCTTATTGTTTAGTTTTGCTCAAGCTAGAGCCTGTGCTGAAGCTGGCGTATACCTTATATCTCCATTTGTTGGCCGTATTTTAGACTGGTATAAAAAAGATACTGGTCAAGAGTACACAGCTGAAACAGATCCAGGTGTTGTATCAGTCACTGCAATTTACGACTATTACAAACGCCATGGCTATAACACTGTAGTGATGGGAGCAAGCTTCCGTAATACCGGTGAAATTATTGAGCTTGCAGGTTGTGATCGCCTAACGATTGGTCCAGCTCTTTTAGAAGAATTGGCTAACAGCGATGCAGTAATTGCACAAAAGCTTAAGCCAGCAACATCTGTTGAAGCTACTCCTACCCCACTGACTGAAGCTGAATTCCGCTGGGAATACAATCAAGATCCTATGGCAGTAGATAAACTTGCTGAAGGTATTCGTAACTTTGCCATTGACCAAGGAAAGCTAGAGGTCATGCTAAACGAGAAACTTGGTTAATCCGATATTCAATGGAGTGATATGCATGACACATTTAACCCAGAGTAGTACCTGGCAGCAGTTATCTCAAAATGCAGCAGCGTTACCACACATGCGTGAATTATTTGCTCAAAACCCTGCAAGGTTTGAGCAACTGAGTGTAAAAGACTGCGGTTTATTATTAGATTACTCTAAAAACCGCGTTGATGATGAAACCTTAAGCCTATTATTTAAGTTAGCTAAAGAAGCCGACTTACCTAATAAGATTTCAGCCATGTTTAATGGCGATATTATAAACAATACTGAAGGTCGAGCAGTTTTACATACAGCTCTTCGTAGTAAGCCAGAACAAGTCATTATGGCTGAAGGCAGTAATATCGTCCCAGAGGTACAACAAACATTAGCTAAAATGACGCAGTTTGTTGAATCTGTCCAACTTGGCGAATGGAAAGGTTATACCGGTAAAACGATAACTGACGTTGTTAGTATTGGTATTGGCGGTTCTTTCTTAGGGCCTAAAATTGTTTCTCAGGCACTTCGTCCGTACTGGGTTAAAGGTCTTAATTGTCACTTTGTGGCCAATGTTGATGCCAGTTCAATTTGCGAGAAGCTCAAGAATTTAAACGCTGAAACAACATTATTTGTCATGTCGTCTAAGTCTTTTGGTACCCAAGAAACATTAACGAATACCTTGAGCGCTAAAGATTGGTTTCTAGCAAACGGCGGTTCTCAATCCGATGTTGCTAAGCATTTCGTCGCTGTCACATCAAACGTTGCTAAAGCCACTGACTTTGGTATTGATGCCAAAAACATTTTCCCGATGTGGGATTGGGTTGGCGGTCGCTATTCATTATGGTCAGCAATCGGATTACCGATCGCACTTCTTGTTGGTATGGATAACTTCAAGCAACTGCTTGACGGTGCCCACCAGATGGATAACCACTTTGCCAATACGCCACTTGAACAAAACATGCCCGTCATTACGGGGATGCTGTCAGTGCTGTATGGTAACTTCCATAATGCTCAATCTCATGTGGTGTTAACTTACGATCATTACCTTCGAGGCCTGCCTGCTTATTTTCAGCAGCTCGATATGGAAAGTAACGGTAAATCAGTCATGTTAGATGGCACAGAAGTCGATTTCAGTACCGGACCAGTAATATGGGGCGGTGAAGGCACAAATGGCCAGCATGCTTACCACCAGCTTTTGCATCAAGGTACTGCACTCATTCCAGCTGACTTTATTATGCCAATACAGAGTCATAATCCATTAGGTGAACACCACAATCAACTGGCATCCAATTGCTTTGGTCAAACTCAAGCACTAATGCAAGGTCGAACTTTTGATGAAGCGCTAGCTGAGCTATCAGGTCAAAATTTATCTGATACCGAAAAAGCACTCATTTCTAAACATAAAGTGATGAGTGGTAATAAGCCAAGCAACACTATTTTAATGGACAAGCTGACTCCAACGACATTAGGTTCACTTATTGCACTTTATGAGCACAGGACCTTTGTTCAGGGCGCTATATGGCAGATAAACTCATTTGACCAATGGGGTGTAGAACTCGGAAAATTATTGGGGAATGATGTTCTCGATAGGATAGGTGCAGAAAATGACGCTTCCGAGCTAGATTGTTCCAGTAATGCGTTAATTAATTTATATCGACAAGGTCAGATATAAACACTAAAAAAGCCAGCGCAAGCTGGCTTTTTTGTATGAGGTTCATCCAACTCCTTAGCACAAGTCACTATATTATCCAGTCAAGCTTCATTAAATCGTCAGCACACCTTAACAATAATGAAACATAACTATTGCACTATAGCGAAGAAATATGATACTTATTTGCATAGAGACATCATAATAACAAGGGAGGTTTACCATGGATCGATTAGACTATGGTGGTGCGCTAGACCAAGTTGTTGAAAGACCAACTCGCTCAAAAAGCTCGAACAAAAAACGTAAGTGGCGGGAAATAGAGGCGTTAAAGGATAAACAGCGTCTACTTAAAGAACTTCAAGACATCGATACTAGTTTTGATTTTGATTTTGAAACAATGCCACTTTAGGTGTTAATGACTAATTGAATAGTTATTCAAAATAAAAAAGAGCGCCATAGGCGCTCTTTTTGTATCTAAAATATTAAATCACTTTTTATCTACCTGTGAGATATGCAGTTTTAGGTCTTCAAATATCGTCTCATCACTATCACTGAATAGTGGGTCTTCCACTAATTGCTTATCACATTGCGATTTAATCGTCTGCCAGTCATCCTGATCCAGTTGTTTAGCAAATAAAGGAAATAACTCGCTCTCTTCATATTGCATATGCTTTTGCTGAATATCTACATAAGCTTGTAAATCACTCACCAATTTCTCTCTCGAAATGACAACATCTGATAAGATCAAATTTAGGCTATACATTAAGGCACCGGAATACTCAGCCAGTCGACTATGCTCTTCATGTAATTGTGTATCACAAGGCGTGGAAAACTTTTTTACAAAGTAATCGTAGGTAATGTCTTCTAAAGGGTGGTGACTATGCTCGGCATAAACTTGCATGTACTCAACCACATCTCTGATCAGGGCAAAATTCACCGCTTCGCCTTCCGCAAGCTTAGTATTTTTCTTCGCTAATACATTAAGCAAGATAGCAATATGCTTATGATCATTCATAAGCCTTTTCAGTATCATCTTATCCATTATCACCATTCCTTCATGTATAAAGATTAAGCAAACATTGAATATATCCAATCTACACTAGTCGAATTAATGATGTTATGACGAAGATCATAAAATCCAAAATTACAAAAAAAGCTATTTAAAACAACATTAAATAAATTACAAACAATAAAAAAGCACCCTAAGATGCTTTAAAATTGATGCTGGAACTAACTAGGTCTAAGCTAGAGTTTTAAATAAATGTGCTTTTAGCTGTTCAAAGTCTGCAGTCAGTTCAGCCGATAAAATTGGCTTATTCACTACGGCCTCAAGCTCGGCAGGTAACGGCAAGTTTATGTTTAATTGCGCATCCACCACTTCTTTGAATTTAGCAGGATGGGCGGTACCTAAAAATATTCCAGTTTCACCTTCTTCAAGCTCATCAGATAACGCCTGAGCCGCAATAGCAGCATGGGGCTCAGATTGATAACCCAACTGATAAAGCTCACTTAAAGCCTTTGAGGTTTGCACTTCAGTTAAGGCTAACCCTGTGATTGAAGATAAAGGCCAGCCCATCGCTTCACAAATAGCTTCAACACGAGGCCAATTTGACGGTTCAGACACATCCATTGCATTAGACATGGTTGCCACAGTTGCATTTGGCGCCCAATCACCTGCCGTTAAATAACGAGGTACAGTGTCATTTGAATTTGTTGCTGCAATAAAGCGCTTAACTGGTAGGCCCATTGCTTTAGCAAACAAACCTGCAGTTAAATTACCAAAATTGCCACTGGGTACTGAGATAACAATCTCATCGTCACTATTTTGTTTCGCTTGAGCTACCGCTTCAAAGTAATAACAGATTTGTGCCAATAAGCGACTTATATTAATGGAGTTAGCCGAGTTTAAATGCAAACCGTCACGTACATCACTATCATCAAAAGCTTGCTTAACGAGTGTTTGGCAGTCATCAAAATCTGAAGTAACCGCAACGGTGTGAATGTTCTTACCTAAAGTGGTGAACATTTTTTCCTGCAGTTCACTAATCTTTCCTTTTGGGTACATCACAACCACTTGAACCGCATCTAAACCGTAAAAAGCATCTGCCACTGCAGCGCCAGTATCGCCAGAGGTAGCAGTTAAAATTGTGAGCTTCTTATCGCCTGCAAGTAAATTGACACACTGCGCCATAAAACGTGCGCCGAAATCTTTAAAGGCTAATGTTGGGCCATGGAACAACTCTAAACAGGCACGCTTTTCATCAGCTTTAACTAATGGGGCATCAAAGGTAAAAGCATTATCAACAAGTTTATCGACATTAGCTTGGCCTATCTCACTTGCTAACCAGGCACCTAAAATACGTTTACTTCGTGATGCAAAAGGAAGCGCCAATAGTTCATCCATATTTTCAAGTACTGGGATCGACTTAGGAAAAAATAGACCTCTATCTTTGCCTAACCCTAATTGCACTGCTTCGCTGAAACTCACCACTTGTGAAGGGTGCTTTAAATTATATAATTTCATTTTTAACGCCTTAATCAAAAATAATTCAGAGTTAAACCCGACGAGTACCAGACTCATCCAGCTTACAGACATGGGCAAAACCACCAGTCTGAGATAAATAATGTTGCTCTAACCACGCTTGAGCAGCTTGTGCTGTTTCAAGTGAATCAGTAACAGAAAATAACGTAGGACCACTGCCAGAAATACCAGTAGTTAGCATTCCCAGCTTTTCAAGCTCACTTCGTGCATTGCTGTAACCAGGTATTGCATCAGCGCGATATGGCTCAGCCATCACATCTTTCAGTACCGATATAGCAAGGTCAGCATCTTGCTGGTAGCTTGCATGAACAAAAGCACTTAAATGACGGGCAAAATCAATGGCCACAGATTTATCATATTGACTGGGTAATAATTCGCGCATTTTCGCCGTTGAAAGTGAAATACCTGGATAAGCCACAACCCAATACCATTGCTTAAAACTTGGGATAGTCGCGCAAACTTTTTTAGGCGTATTTAGCATTAACTGCATTCCACCTAAATAGCACGGCGCAACATTATCAAAGTGCACACTGCCCGAGATCATTCCCTCAAACTCACCCATTAATAACAATAAAGCTTGTTCATCAAAAGGTCGCTCAAAGTGTTCATTAAGTGCATATAATGCTGCAACAACAGAGCTTGCGCTTGAACCTAAGCCACTTCCTACTGGAAGATTCTTCTCTAATCCAATCGCGACACCTTCTGAGCTGTTTAGCTTTTCTAGAAAAAACTCTGCGCATTGGTAAACAATATTTTGTTTACCGTCATCAGGCAATTTGTGCGCCCAAGGCCCCGATTGAGAGTAATGCACGCCAGTTGCTGCCGCTTCTATCATCACTCTGTCACCTAATAAACTGCCATCAATTGGCGCAAGTGCAGCGCCAAGCAAATCGTAGCCAACTCCGACATTTCCCATCGAAGCAGGTGCATACACTGTTATGCTCATAACCCTACCTCACGAGTCCAATTTAATGTTCTTAACACATCAGCAAATGCTCCAGCAGCTGTCACATCTGTCCCCGCGCCATAACCTCTTAGCACGAATGGAATTGGCTGATAGTAACGACTGTAGAATGCCAGCGCATTCTCGCCGCCTTTAACACTATATAAAGGATCGCTTGCATCCACTTCGGCGATACGTACATAACATTTTCCCGATTCAATTTGCCCCACGTATCGAAGCACTTTTCCTTCAGCCTTGGCAGCTTCAACTCTGGCGCCGACTTCTGCATCAAGTTTAGGAAGGTTATTCATAAAGGTATCGATATCACCTGAATCATCAAACGAACTAGGTAACACAGATTCTACATTGATATCTTCAAGTTCTAATTCCATGCCCACTTCACGAGCTAAAATTAACACTTTACGTGCGACATCCATCCCACTTAAATCCTCACGAGGATCGGGTTCTGTGAAACATTTATCCCGTGCGATTGAAGTTGCTTCAGATAGGCTCATTCCCTCATCTAGCATGCCAAATATATATGAGAGCGAACCCGATAAAATACCGTTAAAACGTTGTAATTTATCGCCTGCAAATAACAGTTTCTTCAGGTTATCTATTACAGGAAGTCCAGCTCCGACTGTCGTTTCATACAAAAACTGACGGCGTTGTAAAAGCGCTGTAGTACGCAGTTTCTGATAATATTGATAATCACGAGTATTCGCTTTCTTATTAGGGGTGACAACATGGAAACCTGCATTCATCGCATCGACATATCTGTCTGAAACTAGCTCACTTGAAGTACAGTCCACTAACACAGGGTTAAGCAATTGCTGCTCTTTGCCCCAATTAAAGAGTTCAGATAAATCATATTGCGTATCACAATCGGCCAGTAATGATTGCCAATTAGCTAAATCAACTCCATCACTGTTTAACAGCATTTTACGTGAGTTAGCAACGCCACACACTCTCATGGTGATATGTTGCTCTTTTAACATTGCAGATTGCTGTTTGATTTGCTCCAACAGCCCTGCGCCAACATTGCCGGCTCCAACTAAGAACACATCCAAATATTGTTGGACATCGAAGAAGGCTTGATGACAGGCACTAATAGCATGTTTGGTTTTACGCTGCTGAATAACGGTTGAAATAGAACGTTCTGATGAACCTTGAGCAATAGCAACAATATTAACGCTTGCTTTAGCAAGTGCGCTGAAGAACTTCGCAGCAGCACCTTTATGGGTTTTCATTCCATCGCCAATTAACGACACAATGGCTAAATCTTGCCTTAATTCAATTGGCTCTAGTAATTCCGATTGGATCTCTAATTCAAATTCTAATTCAAGTGCCTGTTTAGCTTTTTCTGCTTCATCAGTGTTAACACAAAAGCTGATGCTGTACTCAGAAGAACTTTGCGTTATTAAGGAAACAGAGATGCCACTTCTAGATATGGCTTCAAGGGTACGGCTGGCCATTCCCACCATGCCTTTCATGCCAGGACCTGAAATATTAAACATGGTTTGATTATCAAGGTTAGAAATCGCTTTGACCTGTAAACCTGTTTTATCTACTTCATTAGATACCAAAGTCCCTGGAGCTGAGGGGTTAAAACTATTTTTGATGTAGCAAGGAATATGATATTGAGCAATGGGGGCGATTGTTTTTGGATGCAGGACTTTAGCACCAAAATATGACAACTCCATCGCTTCTTGGTAACTCAGCTGCTCTAACAGTTTTGCATCTGCTACCACCCGAGGATCGGTATTATAAACACCATCTACGTCAGTCCAAATTTCACAACTAGAAGCATCCAGACAAGCAGCTAGCACAGCAGCAGAGTAGTCAGAGCCATTACGGCCTAGAGTTACGGTTTTACCTTGTTCATTTGCTGCAGTAAAACCTGGCATGATCCACACTCGCGCTTCATCTAATGCAAGAGCCGCAAACCTAGGCTTACTGACACTAATATCAACGACAGACTCTAATGCTTTTCCGTGAGCCAAGAACAACTGAGTGGGATCAAACTGCGCAGCTGAAAGTGATTTAGCTAACATCACTTGCTCCATTAGCGCTGCAGATAAACGCTCACCAGACACGACCACCTGTGCTTGCACGTGATCTGGACACTCATTGAGCAATTTAATCCCGGTAAGCTTGTCATTCCAATCAAGCAATTGTGAAGCCAGTTTGCTTTCTAACAGGCTTTTTTGTTGTTGTGAAATTAACTGCTCAGCAGCTTCCTCAAACAAGCCATTGAACACATTTTCAATATGATTCAATACAGCAGAGTATTCTTCACCCTTCTGAGCTAAATCAACAAGGTCAAGTAATCCATTTGTGACAGTTGCTGGCGCTGATAACACTGTTGCAATTGATTCCGACTTGGCAGATTCCTCAATGATATCTGCCGCCATCAGAAAGCGCTGCCAATTGGCTAACGAGGTCCCACCAAATTTCATTACTTTCATTTTCTACTCCCTATACTCGCTAGCGCTAAGTTAAATTTAAATTCGAAATATTTTTTAAAGTCTGAAAACAAAAAGCCCGCTTCTTTTTGGGAAGCGGGCTTGTTGTAAAAATTCTTTAGGGTGTACTCAGCCCGCCCCCACAATGTTAATTGTGGTGGTTGTAATAATGGTAGCTACAACGTGGAACTGGATTTTCATCATGACACTCGACTAATTTTTATGTATTTGTTTTGAATTAATAATAGAATTGCTTTTTTACATGTCTGTTGTCAACCCCTTGGCATAGCTTTATTTCAAAGCACATATTCCACATCAATCTAAATTAGCCCTTAAATAGCTTAAACCTCATATTTTATACAATATGGGCAGGCTTTATAGAGTAAAATTGAGATTTACGTTAACGTAAAGGGTAGACGAAGCACCAAATAAAGTACCAAAAAAACAATAGATTAAACCTTTCACTGGCTAAATTTAATACACTAATAGTATAAACATAAGCTTTAGGGCTAAAAAAACTATCAAGCTTTGTTAATCAGTATTCTTAACTTCATTACTTTTTTATTCCTAGATGAAATTGATTCATCTAACTGAATTTCCAAAACATGTGATTGAATAAGCAAAAGCTGATACAAATCATTTCCCCTAATAACAAAAAGTATTATCATGCCGCCACATTATGAATTGGAGTCGTTATGAAAATCACAAAACATTCAGCAGTGACTATTCACTACCGTTTAAAAGACCAAGATGGACAGCTAATCGAAAGTTCATTTGAAGCTGAGCCTATGGTTTATCTTCATGGCACTGAAGGCTTAATCCCTGGTTTAGAAACCGAGCTTGAAGGTAAAGTAGCTGGTGATAAGTTTGATACCAACATTCCTACTGAATTTGCATACGGCGAATACCACGAAGGCCTTAAACAGGAAGTTCCTCTAGAAGCTTTCGGCGATATTGAAGATATTGTTCCTGGTATGCGTTTTATTGCTGAAACTGAAATGGGTCAACGTCCAGTTCAAGTGACTGAAGTAAAAGATACCGTAGTCGTAGTTGATGGTAACCATCCTTTAGCAGGTCAAGCCTTAAACTTCAGTGTTGAAGTTATGGACGTTCGCGAAGCGACTGCTGAGGAAGTAGCACACGGCCATGTACATGCAGCAGGCGGGTGTGGTCACGACCATGCTCACGAGCATGAACAATGTGATACTGAAAAGCCAGGTTGTGACGGAAACGGCGGCTGTGGCTGTCATTAAGCGATAAGTATAATTAAGCACATTTGCTTAATTCAATAACTTAGCGATTTAATACTAAACCTAAAGTTTGAAATCAAAGATACGTTAGCCAATTTTTTGGGTAACGTATTTTTTTTGCGTTATTATTCATATTAGTTGATTAGTATTTACAAGCGTAAATATGCATTAACTAACACAAGTAAAAGAGACCAATTAAGCCAGCACTCTGAATTATTCAGGAGTGTACTCGTAGTAAGCCATAGCTGAGGTTATAGACTTAACCTGAAGAGACTTACTTATGATTAATCACAAGCGACGGAGTGCTTATGTTAATTAAACCGATTTATGAGATTTTGCCTTTCACTTACATGGTTATAGGTGCAGGTAGCGTTGCCTTGCTCAAAGAGCCATACGCCATCATTGCTTCACTGCTGGTATTTTTTTACGGTGCGCACATTTGGAATCAGCGTTCAAAAAACCGCAGAACAGACCGCAAAAGAAAACGAATTTCAGGCATACTGCCCGAGTCAATTTATGGTTACCTGCCATTTATATACATCATGTCAGCCGGTTTAATATTTCGCTTTCTTTCTAGAGACTCAGGTGTCGTTATTGCAATTTGTCTATTCACCTATGGGACTTATATCTTAATAAGAAGAATAAGCTATCGACACCATAAAATCCCCAGCGTTCAGGCAAGAGCTAAATTCAACTGATTTAAGATGAATGGCTTGTCACTAACTATACTAATCCAACAATAACTGTTGGATTTTTTGTTTCTGCTCTGGCTGCATATTTTTTAAATAATTTGAACAACGAGTAATAGTGGCAATACTCACTTGATAATCAGCCGAGATTTGTCGTTGGCTTAGATCGCCCTCTAGTAATAACTGAAACACTTTCAATCGCCCAGCTACAGCACTTCGTTCTTCTTCAGTTAACAGTAACTGAAACAAAATACCCAATTCATCAGAATTTGGATAGCTTAGTACTTTTTCGACAACAGAATCCCAATCGGCTCGCATAACACTCTCTTTTAGTAATGCCTCAACAGTACAAAGTGTACCAATTTTTCTTATCCAGCAAAAAGTAAATCTGCATTTAATTTTATTTTCGCATTTTTCTCAATTTTCGTTACAAATACACGCAAACAAGTCTCGCACTCAGATCAAAATTATGTGTAAAATGTGACTTACACCACCTGTCATATAATTAGAAAATAAGAGAAAACTTATGAAAAGCACAATTTTTGCAATCGCTGTGAGCGCGCTACTTATCCCATCAGTTAATGCACATAACTTTGAGGATGCTGATGATGCAATTGATTACCGTAAATCAGGATTTAGTCTGATCCGTTATCAATTTGGTGATATGGGCGCAATGTTAAAAGGTAAAAAGGATTTTGACTTAACTGTGTTTCAAACTCGCGCTGCAAACCTTGACGCACTATCAAAGATACCTCATGAAGGTTTCATTGATGGTTCAGACAAAGGTGATACAGAAGCACTTGCAAAGGTTTGGAGCAACAAAGCTGATTTTGATAGCAAGATGACCACATTCCAAGAGAATGCTGCTAAGTTAAATATTGCTGCTCAAACTGGTGACAAAAAACAAATTAAGCAAGCATTTGGCAATACAGGTAAAAGCTGTAAAGGTTGCCACGATATGTACAAGAAAGACTAACCTTCTTTCAATAGAATGATAGTGATTCAATAGATGATTAATCACAAGCAATAAAAAGCCCACGCGAGTGGGCTTTTTATTGCTTGTCAGGTACAACACATAAATGCGTTAGGCCCCATGACAACAAGTTTCATTCTAAAAATTGTTACAATAACCAAGCTTACTTTATTGCTGTTAGAGATACGCTACAATGGGTGCGATTAACCAATAGCCAATCACTAAACCAATCAAAGCAACTATCACAATAGCTAAAAGTGACGAGGTCATTTTAGGCTCTTTTGATAACTTTTTGTACTCTTCATCGGTAAGTTTTTTATTACCCGAAACCATAGCCGTCACTAAGTTGTTCCCCTTAATTGCATAAAGCAAAATGACAGATACATGCAATATAATACAGCCTAAAATCACATTAAAATTGACTTTATGTAGCCAAGTAAACCATGCACCTACATCTGAAGACACCATTGAATATAAAGGGCCTTCAGTAAAAATATCATCACTAGAAAATAAACCGCTAAATAACTGTAAGCTTAAAACCGTTAGCATAAACAAAACCATATAGCCTCCAAGAGGGTTATGGCCAACAACGGTCGATTCTTGCTTACCCGTGAGATAGTTCAGTACTTTTTTAGGGCCGGCAACAAAATCTGTAAAGCGTGAGGTTTCACTGCCAACAACACCCCATAAAAGTCTTGAAATAATCAACACCATAAAGCTATAGGCACATATTTGATGCCACTCCATTTCACCGCTATCAGCAGTCCACCACAGTGAAAATAGCAACCCAACTGTGAGCCAATGAAATAAACGAGTGGGTATATCCCATACCTTAATTTTTTTTTGTTCTATACTCATATTATTCGCCGTAAAATCTATTAAAAGTAATAATTAATAGATTGTACTCAATATCGATTATAAAGGCACCCAACTACCTCTGATAGGGTAGAAACGTAAAGATAAGTAATGAATGTGTGCAAAAATCGCAGTTTTTAACAAGCGAATACTCTTTATACAAGACTGTAGTTATACAAGACTAGAGTAAAAAGGAATTGAGCAAGATTTTAGAAAGAAAATTCAAGAAAAATGAAGCGTGTTGGGACTGAAGCAACAGGTTATTTTGTAAACAAGATTAACTGAAATTTAAGATTCACTGACTGTGTTATCCATTCCAATATGAGCTTAATAAATCGAGATTACAAGTAAATTTGGAGACTTTTTTGTCCATTTTGTCTAAGCGATCAAATAAGAATCAAACAGACTAAAATAGCCATAAAATGTGATTTAGATCACGATTTTTGTCTGTAAGCTTGGTAACCTGAATTCAAGCAAACAACAGAAGGTTCGAAATATGCTGAAAATCACTAGCAAGCAACTTGAAGTCACTGCACCAATTCTTGAACGCATCGAAGGACAGTTTGAAAAGTTAACACGACACGATATTCAATTAATAAACCCACACGTTATCATTACTCAGGAAAAGCAAAACTTTAAGATTGAGTCTTCAGTAGGCTTGCCAAGTGGAGAATTATTTGCCCAGGCGAAAAACGAGAACCTTTACGCAGCAATTACTGCAATGGGTAAAAAGCTGGAGAAACAGCTAAATCGCCTGACCCATAAACCCCTAGCTCAACGTCACGTTTCGCCAACAGCTGAAACAAATGATGACTTCGAGTATGACTATAAGGAGGAAACAGCGGCTTGACGATTTATTTAATATTTAACCAAGAGCGCACCCTCGGGTGCGCTTTTTAATGCTTCAAATTTGTCAGTTTAGCTTTCAAAAGTTTCTCAACCTACGCCATACAACAGATTATGAGCAATCTTCAGCATAATTCGATTGACACATCCCCCTCAGCCCTTTAGTTTTAATGTGATGAAAACATTTACCTATAACGATTTTATTTTCTTTTTTATGCAGCCCCCATATTGAGGCGGATTTTTTGTGTAAAAACGAAAATGAAATATGAAGCCTCCCACTTGGGGGGCTTTTTATTATTAATTTTTAAATCCTATCTGTTAAACAGGTATGTCAGCTAAGTAGTCGTCATTGAGGCAAATATGAACAAAGCGCCAGAGTTAAACCAAACCCGCAAACAGATCACCGCCTTAGATAAAGAACTACTGTCTTTATTATCTAAACGACGTGACTTAAGTTTAGATGTGGCTCGCAGCAAAGAAGTCGATGTCAGACCTATACGTGACACCCAAAGAGAAAAAGAATTATTAGCAAGACTGGTTGAACAAGGCCGTGAACACGGTTTAGATGCACATTTTGTTATTTCACTGTATCAAAGCATTATTGAAGACTCGGTACTCAACCAGCAAGCCTATTTACATGGCAGAGCAAACCCTGAAATACAGCAGCAACAATCCACAATAGCCTATTTAGGTGCCCGTGGTTCATATTCATACTTAGCAGCCAGTCGTTTCTGCCAACGTCGTCAAGTTGAAATGGTTGACTTAGGCTGCCAAAGTTTTGATGAAATCATCAAATCAGTTGAACTTGGCCATGCGGATCTCGGATTCTTACCCATTGAAAATACATCTTCTGGTTCAATCAATGAAGTTTACGATGTACTTCAACACACCTCGCTATCAATTGTAGGCGAAACGACCATTGAAGTTGGTCATTGTTTACTGACAAAGAATGGCGCGAGTGTAGACAAGGTAACAACAGTATTTGCGCATCCACAACCTATTAGTCAATGTAGCCATTGGCTATCACAGCACCCTAACCTGACGCTCGCGTATTGTTCAAGCAGTGCAGAAGCCATGCAAAAAGTCATTGATGCTGATGATGACAGTGTCGCTGCCATCGGCAGTGCTGAAGGCGGTGCTTTATATCAATTAAATGCTGCAGAAACAGGCTTAGCCAACCAAAAAATTAATCAAAGTCGCTTTATTGTTGTAGCAAGAAAAGCAGTAGCAGTACCTTCTCAGTTACCAGCTAAAACCACGCTAATTATGGCGACAGGTCAAAAGCCTGGTGCTCTGGTAGAAACATTACTTGTTTTAAAAGCCCATAATATCAATATGAGCAAACTTGAATCTCGTCCTATTCCTGGCACACCTTGGGAAGAGATGTTTTATTTAGACGTAGATGCTAATTTGGCTACAAATGAACTCCAACAGGCATTAAAAGAGCTTGAACGACTAACTCGCTTTATAAAAGTATTAGGCTGTTACCCTTGTGAAACGGTCAAACCTACTCAGCTGAACAACAGCCAACTGCTCATTGAACCTATTAGCTCAAAAGAAGTGGTAGCAGCTCCTTCACAAGATGAAGATGCACCAAAGTATTCAAAGCTATACCGTCAGCAACACACTCAAATTGAAGTTAATCAATTTAACGTGGGCGGAGAAGACTTCGCAGCAATGCAGCAATTAACACTACCAATGGCCGCTGATGTTTTTGCAGGCAAAGTTAAACAGATTAAAGAAGCTGGCTTTCAAGCAGTGTTATTGAATAATCCAACATCAGCTAATTTAAACGCTGCAGAGTTAAAAGATTATTGTCATTTAATCGCACAAGCAGGTTTGACGAGCTCGGTGCAGGTTGATTCAGTCAATGACTTTAATGAAACAGTCAAAGTCACAGACATGGTTTATCTTGCTGGTAAAGAGATGTACAACGATGAGTTACTGACCTTAGCGGGTTCCGTTACAACGCCTGTTTTATTAGAGCGAAATACCATGGCCAGTACTGCCGATTGGCTAGCCGCAGCCAATAAAATCTTATCTCAAGGTAACCAACAATTGATTCTAATTGAAGCCGGGATTAGAAGCTTTAATAGCCCAGAGCAACTTGTACTTGATCTTGCTGGATTAATTGAAGTGGTTACTGAAAGTCATTTACCTGTCTTAGGTAATATTAGCTATGCAGTAGAAGATAAATTAATAAAACAACAATCCAATGCCATAAAACAACTTGGCGCAAGCGGTGTGATCATTAATGAGAAACAGCTGAGTTGTAATGACACTCAAGCCGAACTACTGCATCAATTACATCAGTAATACTCTTGCCCTTTCAGTAAGGGTTAGTTCATTAAACTAGCCCTTTTAATGGTTCATTAGTAAGGCGTATTTGAAGGCCATGTTTAAAAAGTGGTATCCAAAAGCTTAAAATAAAAAACCGAACTGATTAGTTCGGTTTTTTGTTATTTAAATTAGCGCTTTGATTTACTTAAAAGCCACTAAAGTCACTCATTAGTATCAATACATACTGACACTGTCATTTAAACCTAGCCAACCTTTAAAAATGCGGTAGCTGAACCAGAGTAATGCAAACATGAATACTGGTACGCTTAACCAAAGCTGAGGAATAAAATAGCCAATAATCAGTAAAGGGATTAACCCAGTAATACTGTTCCGTTGCCAACGTAAATGCGAAGACAATAAAGAACGCGAAGCAATGTTGGTTTGTGAGATATTAATGATCAAGCTAAAAAATACAGGTAAAAAAAATAAAGGAAATGCACTCATTAACGCATATAAAAAATGCCCGAGTGATAAATCTTCTGCGGTATAAACCTCAGTTTCTGTCATCAGATTTCACTCCTATTACGTTAAAATTAAGGGAGTTACTATTCGCAACCCCCTTATAACAATAATCCTAGATTTGCCATTACGCAATCTTTTGCCCGTTTATCATGAAAAATTATTTAATTGGTTTTCATATCATTGACAGACTGCAGCATTGCTCTACTTTCGTGTTGAAATTGCGGCGCAAAATCACCGAACCATTTAGCAACATCTCTAAATTGCGCTACAAACGCATCACGATTACCGGTTTTTAATAAGTCCAATGCATCACGGTAATTATCAAGGTAGTCACTAATAGCGACTTGGCTGCCTTCTTGTGCAAATATGATATCGGCATAAAGCTCAGGATCTTGAGCAAACAAACGCCCTACCATGGCTAACTCAAGGCGGTAAATTGGTGAACTGAATTGTAATAAGCTTTCAATATCCGCTTCTTCTTTACATAGGTTCACACCATAAACAAAGCTTGAAAAATGTCGCATAGCTTGCACTAACTGCATCGCTTTATCGTGACGTTCTGCATCTTCATTAACGATACGAGCGCCCCAAATGGTAATTTGCTCTAAGAACCATTGGTATTTTTCAGTATCACGGCCGTCACACACCACTACCACCTGTTTTGCCAAGCTACCAACGTCAGGACCGAACATAGGATGTAATCCCACAACAGGGCCACTGTGCGCTTCTAGCATTGCATTAAGAGGTTCTGACTTAATAGAAGTTAAGTCCGCTAAAATGCAATGCTCAGGTAAATTGTTTAACTTGCTCCGAATGAGTTCGCAAGTCACATTGATAGGCACGGTAACAATCACCATTCCAGCACCATCAAATAGTTCATCAGCTCTGTGCCAATCGTCTTTATCTAAGCTTTTTACTTGATAACCTGAAAGCGTCAGCATTTGGCTGAATAAACCACCTAATTGCCCTTCTCCACCCACAATAACAATATGGCCAAGGTCAGTTTTAACTTGTTTAAAGCCTACATCCTTTTCATTCAAGTAGGATTCACGCATCAAGCGTCTTAAAATATCTTCGATTAACTGAGGTGAAATATCCATTTCGCTGGCTTCTTTGCGACGCTTTGCCAACATTGAAGCTTCACGCTGAGGAGCATAAATAGGTACTCCTGCAGCATGCTTGACCGTACCGACTTGCGCAACAAGATCGAGACGCTTACGGAGTAAATTTAATAATTGTTGGTCAACGCCATCAATGAGGTCTCGTAAGTTTTCTAAATCTAATGTGGTTTTTTCATTCATAGCTTATATCCATCTATCGCACGTCTTACTTTTTAATCAGCAAAGCGATTCGGTAATACTGTTTTTAATAAATCTGCATTACGACGCAGTAGTGACTCTGTTGTTGCCCAATTGATACATGAGTCGGTAACAGAAACACCGTAAGCAAGTTCAGGTAAAGGCTTATCAGAAGATTGATTACCTTCATTTAAATGACTTTCCAGCATGACACCGATCACTGAACGATTGCCATTTTTAATTTGCTGGAATACATCCTCGCAAACTATGGTCTGTCTTGTATAGTCTTTCGATGAATTACCATGACTACAATCAATGATTAATCGAGCATTCAACTTGGCATTGTGTAATTGTTCTTCACAAGTTGCGACACTTTCTGCGTCATAGTTTGGCGTTTTACCACCACGTAAAATCACGTGACCGTCTGGGTTACCTGCAGTTTGCAATAATGATACTTGCCCTTGTTGGTTAATCCCCATAAAGCGATGACTGCTGGCAGCTGACTTTAATGCGTTAATTGCTACATCTAGTTTGCCATCAGTACCATTTTTGAATCCCACCGGCATTGATAAACCCGATGCCATTTCACGGTGAGTTTGTGATTCTGTTGTACGTGCACCAATAGCTGACCAAGTCACTAGTTCTGACATGTATTGTGGACTGATAGGATCAAGTGCTTCTGTTGCCACAGGTAACTCAAGCTCTGCTAGCCAAATCATTAACTCACGCGCCATTCTCAAGCCTTTTTCAACATCAAAAGACTCATTCATATCAGGATCATTAATAAGTCCTTTCCAACCTACCGTGGTGCGTGGCTTTTCGAAGTAAACTCGCATTAAAATGTAAAACTCGTCACTTAATTCATCATGAAGTTTCTTAAGTTTCAACGCATATTCTTTAGCTGCATCAATATCATGAATAGAGCAAGGACCCGTTACGATTAATACGCGGTTATCTCGCTTGTGAACAATGTCAGCCACGGTTTGGCGTGCATCTAAAATATACTGATAAGCATGATCAGATAACGGTAACTCTTTTTTTAACTCAGCTGGGGTCACCAACACTTTTTCAGAACTAATATGGACGTTATTAATCGTATCTTGCTGCATGCTCATTACTCACTTCTTATCGGTTTACCGCTAATAATCACTTTTAAAACATTACGCTCAAATACTAGCGTAACGCTACACCATTACAAACTTGAGCTAACTATGCCTTTTTCAATCAGTGTTAGCAACCAATAAATTTTATTTTCTTCAAATAAACAAAAACCCGCCATATAGGCGGGTTGTTGTGCGAACACTGCATCTAATTTTTCAAGCGGGTAACTATTACTTAGTTGCCAACTTCTCACGGATACGTGCAGATTTACCTGAACGCTCACGTAGGTAGTAAAGCTTAGCACGACGAACACGACCGCGACGCTTAACTTCGATGCTAGCTACTAGTGGACTGTGAGTTTGGAAACCACGCTCAACACCTTCGCCATTAGAGATTTTACGTACAGTGAATGCAGAGTGAAGACCACGGTTACGCTTAGCGATTACCACACCTTCAAACGCCTGTAGACGCTCTTTTTCACCTTCTTTAACACGTACTTGAACTACTACTGTATCACCAGCACCAAATTCAGGTACGTCAGTTTTCATTTGCTCATCGTTGAGCATTTTAATGATATTGTTCATAACTTACTCCGTTCTAGGATTAACTGAGCTTCGACTAAACAGGCTTGTCCATATTTTTAACAAACTCTGCTAAAAGAGTCTTTTGTTCGCCAGTCAGAGCTAGATTTTCAAATAATTCTGGTCGTCTCAAAAAAGTCCTACCAAGACTTTGTTGCAACCGCCAGAGTCTAATTTTTTCGTGGTCACCGCTTAGTAACACTGCTGGTACACCGACACCATCTAAGTTTTCAGGGCGAGTATAGTGTGGGCAATCCAATAAGCCATCAGAGAAAGAGTCTTGCTCTGCTGACGCTTGCTTTCCTAATACACCAGGTACTAGTCTTGCAACTGAATCGATTAAGGTCATCGCTGGTAGTTCTCCGCCCGAAAGCACATAATCACCAATTGACCACTCTTCATCGACTTCAGATTGGATAATACGTTCGTCAACACCTTCGTATCGACCACATACCAATACCAAACTAGATGATTTACTTAACTCACTAACGCCTTGCTGATCCAGCTTGCGTCCTTGAGGTGATAAATAAATCACTTTCGCACCGTCACCTGCCGCAGCTTTCGCTGCATGAATAGCATCGCGTAACGGTTGCACCATCATCAACATTCCTGGACCACCACCGTAAGGACGGTCATCAACAGTATTATGTCGATCATGTGTGAAATCTCGAGGATTCCACGTTTGCAACTCTAACAGGCCGTTTTTAACGGCTCGACCCGTCACTCCAAAGTCTGTAACAGCACGAAACATCTCAGGAAACAGGGTTACAACCCCTAACCACATATGTTGTACCTCGACTTAAAAGTCTGGATCCCAATCCACTAATATCTGTTTACTTTGCACGTTCACCTCAAGGACGAACTGCTCAGGGACAAAGGGGATCATACGTTCCGCTTTGCCGAATGCATCTTTTACGTTAGCTTTAACAAGAAGTACGTCATTAGATCCTGTTTCCACGATCTGTTCAACTTCACCCATGTTATAGCCTTTAGTATTGGTCACAGTACAACCAATCAAGTCTCGCCAGTAGAATTCATCTTCTGACAAGTCTTTAATTTGGTCAGCCTGAATGGCAATCTCACAATTTGTAAGTTGTTGCGCATCCTCTCGTGTATCTACACCTTCAAGACAAGCAACAAGTGCTTTACCTTGAAAACGCCACTGAGTGACTTTTACTTCACGCCATTCACCCTGTTCTTTAATGAACCAAGGAGAATAATCAAAAATACCTTCAACAGAATCGGTATAAGAAGTGATTTTCATCCAACCTTTAATACCATGACTAGAGCCAATTTTGCCTAGTACGATTGGTTGTTGGTTACTACTCATCTATTTATACCTTAACGCTATTAAGCAACAGCTTTACGAGCGTCTTTGATCAATTTCGCTACGCGTTCTGAAGTTGCTGCACCAGTACCAACCCAGTGATCAACACGATCAAGATCTAAACGTAGAGTTTCTTCTTGGCCTTTAGCTAAAGGATTGAAAAAACCAACACGTTCGATGAAACGACCGTCACGAGCATTGCGGCTATCAGCAACAACGATATTGTAAAATGGACGCTTTTTTGCGCCGCCACGAGCTAAACGAATGGTAACCATGCGTTTTATTCCTCTAATGATTTGCTAGTAAGCAAAAATAAAAACTGGGACTCCGTGTTCGCGAAGGGCCCCAGAGAAAGCCGCAAGATTTTACCTGATTTTTCAACTATTGCAACCAAATCCGTTGTTTTAAAAACCAAAGGGTTTATGGTCACATAGTTAAGAATCAGTCTTACGGACTGAAGTTGATAAATTTTTTGAAGTTTTAAAGCGTATTAACGCCCTGGAAATTTCATTCCAGGCGGCATCATTCCGCCCATGCTACGCATCATTTTCTTCATGCCACCTTTACCTGACATTTTTTTCATCATTTTTTGCATTTGGGTAAACTGTTTCAATAAACGGTTAACGTCTTGAATTTGTGTACCTGAACCTAATGCAATACGACGCTTACGCGACCCTTTAATAATGTCAGGACGTTGGCGTTCGCCAGGCGTCATTGAGTTGATGATAGCTTCCATTTGATTGGTCATCTTGCCATCTTGAACTTGAGCTAAGGCCTCTGGCGGAAGCTGGCCTACACCAGGTAACTTTTCAATCATGCCCATCATGCCGCCCATGTTTTTCATTTGCTGCAGTTGTTCACGAAAATCTTCAAGATCAAATCCACCACCAGACTTCACCTTTGAAGCAAGCTTCATGGCTTTATCTTTATCAACACCACGTTCTACTTCTTCAATCAGTGACAATACGTCACCCATACCAAGAATACGTGAAGCGATACGTTCAGGGTGGAAAGGTTCTAGTGCGTCGGTTTTTTCACCAACACCTAAGAACTTAATTGGTTTGCCTGTGATGTTGCGTATTGATAACGCAGCACCACCACGCGCATCACCGTCAACCTTAGTTAAAATCACACCAGTTAAAGGTAAAGCTTCGTTAAATGATTTTGCTGTATTTGCTGCATCTTGACCTGTCATAGCATCAACAACAAATAAAGTTTCAACAGGCGTAACTGCCGCATGAAGATCTTTAATCTCATCCATCATGGCTTCATCAACATGCAAGCGACCTGCAGTATCGACAATAACAACATCAATGAATTTTAATTTAGCGTGTGCAATAGCAGCTGTCGCGATATCAATTGGCTTTTGGCTAACATCGGATGGGAAAAACTCAACTTCCACTTCTTCTGCCAAGGTTTCCAATTGCTTAATCGCAGCAGGACGATAAACATCGGCACTCACGACTAAGACAGATTTTTTCTCACGCTCACGTAAAAATTTAGCCAGTTTTGCAACACTGGTGGTTTTACCCGCACCTTGCAAACCTGCCATCATTAATACTGCAGGAGGTTGGCTCGCTAAATCTAATGCTTCATTAGCTTCGCCCATCGCTTTTTCAAGTTCATTTTGGACAATCTTAATGAATGCTTGTCCTGGACTTAAACTTTTAGAGACTTCTTGACCGACTGCACGTTCTTTTACGCTGTTTACAAATTGGCGTACAACGGGCAAAGCAACATCAGCCTCAAGTAGTGCCATGCGCACTTCACGTAAGGTTTCTTTAATGTTGTCTTCGGTTAAGCGACCACGACCACTAATATTCTTGAGGGTTCGTGACAGTCTGTCGGTTAGATTCTCAAACATGCTCTGCTGTTTACCTTAAACGATTCGATAATTGCCGCCTATTATACCCAAACTGTTTCAAGATGCGAGATTAGCCTGAAGCCTGTCTATTGATGTAGGTCATTATTCGTAAATTATTTGGAGTTAAATGGTGGAAACTGTTAAATTTTGAGTCTTGGGTCACTGCCCTAATGGGTAGGGTTCATGTTAATCTAAGATAAATATAGATGTGCTGATTTTATTTTTAAAAACAACCTGCACTCATAACTTGATAGGTTTATTCCAGATGGTCATTTTTTCAGCTTCGGCTATGTTGTTTTATTGCATTGCACTTGTTCTAGTAACGAGTCGATTGTTCCATGCAGAAGGTCCAAATCGTAAATTGGTGGCAATTTTTGCCTCAATCGCTGTTGTGCTTCACGGCATTGCACTTTCGCAAACAATTTTTACCGTAGATGGACAGAATTTTAGTCTAACTAATGTTATATCATTGGTTAACTGGATTATCGCATTCAGCTTTACCATTATCATGCATCGCTTAAAAGTGATTGTCGTGGTCCCTGTGGTTTATGCTTGCTCAGTTATCTCTGTAGCAGTCTTGTGGTTAATCCCGCCTCAGTACATCATCCATTTTGATATCCATCCTGAGATTTTAGCGCATATTGTGCTTTCTCTTATGGCTTACAGTGCATTAATGATTGCCGCGCTTTATGCAATTCAATTGTTATTAATTCAAAATAAGCTTAAAAACAAGAAAACCATGATGAGCCCAGGCATGCCGCCTTTAATGACAGTTGAAAAACAGCTTTTTCATTTAGTCACTATCGGAATGATCTTACTGACGCTTTCGTTAATCACGGGATTTGTGTTTTTAGACGACATGTTTGAAGACGGTAAAGGCCATAAGGCTATTTTATCAATCTTAGCTTGGTTAGTTTATGGCTCTATGCTTTGGCAAAACTATGCCATTGGTTGCCGTGTTCGCACAGCCGTTATCTACACACTATCAGGTGCAACATTATTATCTTTAGCTTATTTTGGCGCTCGAATAGTGACTGAAATCATTTTAAGATAAACTACAACTCTGGCAGGTTAGCCTCTCCCAGACTTGACACTCATGACGAATGATTGATACTCATCATTCGTCTTTTTTTTACTGTAATTTTTACTAAGTCTACTGGAGCCCTTTTGGACGCCATTTCTACCAGCACACTTCTTCTCTCTCTTTTGGTGTTAATCCTGATCTCTGCCTACTTTTCAGGTTCAGAGACAGCGATGATGACGTTAAATCGCTACCGTCTTCGCCACCTCGCTGCTAGTGGTCACAAAGGTGCACAACGTGCTTTAAAAATGCTTGAAAGACCAGATAGATTGATTGGCTTAATTTTAATTGGCAATAACTTAGTCAATATTTTAGCCTCAGCCATTGCCACCATCATTGGTATGCGCTTATTTGGCGATATGGGCGTCGCAATTGCAACGGGCGTGCTGACATTAGTGGTGTTAATTTTTGCAGAGGTCACCCCAAAAACTGTTGCAGCGCTACACCCAGAACGCATCGCTTTCCCATCTAGCTTCTTACTTCGCGGTCTACTTTCAGTGTTATGGCCACTAGTAAAAGTCATTAACCTGATTACATCAGGCTTTTTACGTTTATTAGGCATTAAAAATATCAGTGTCAATGATGCATTGAGCCAAGAAGAGCTGCGCACTGTGGTTCATGAGGCAGGCGCACTTATTCCCCAGCGACATCAAGAGATGTTGATATCAATTCTCGATTTAGAAAAGGTCACCGTTGAAGATATTATGATCCCGCGATCAGACATCTATGCAATTAACGTCAATGACGAGTTCAAGCTAATCAATAAGCAAGTCACTCAAAGCCCGCATACTCGCGTATTAGTTTATCGTGATAATATTGATGATGCCGTCGGCTTTATCCATCTCCGTGATGCACTTAGGCTTCGCTCGAAAGAAGAATTCAGTAAGTCTTCGTTACTACGTGCAGTAAAAGAGCTGTACTTTATTCCCGAAGGCACACCGCTTACCGTGCAATTATCTAATTTTCAGCAAAATAAAGAGCGTTTTGGCTTAGTGGTTGATGAGTATGGAGATATTCAAGGTTTAGTGACTTTAGAAGATATTCTTGAAGAAATTGTTGGTGACTTTACTACCTCAATGATAACCACTGCTAGCGAAGATATTGATGTGCAACAAGATGGAAGTTTCGTCATCGATGCCACTATTAACATTCGTGATTTGAATAAAGAAATGAAGTGGAGCTTTTCAATCGATGGTCCCAAAACACTTAACGGGCTTATCATCGAATACCTAGAAGACATTCCAGATGCGGGCACACACTTAAGCATTGACCATTATCAAATCGAAGTGATTGAAGTTTCGGATAACATGATTAAAACAGTAAAAGTCATTCCAGGCTCAATAGAAGATGAAGTGGACGAAGCTGCTGAGTAGATTTAACAAGTAAAAAAATCATATTAAAAAGGCGCTAAATGCGCCTTTTTATTTTCTACCTGCTAACACTATGGCAATTAAACTAAGCAGCTTGTCTTCTTTTAGCTTCTAATGCCCTTCTTTTATCCCGTGCGATTGGAGTGATTTCCTGTTCTAAGTTCTTATTCAGCCCCAACATAAAATACAGTTCAGCCATTAAAAAGAATGGGCCTATTAACAGTTGATTCAAATCATCAATAAATGCAGGTTTAGCTTTTTCATATTTATGACCAATAAATTGAATCACCCAACCAATAAAAAACACCCCAACACCAATCATCCAAGCATTATTCATCGAGGCAACTATAGATGAAGTCATTAGTACTGGGATAATAAAAATAGTCAGCCCAATTGCTAAGCCTTTATGTAGCAGAAAATAATAAATCAGAGTACCAACAGCAAAAATAGTCGCGATATTAATCTTAAAACCATCTTCAGCTAGCAATACAAAATTTACCGGGATCAAGTTAAGTAACAAGAAAACAGACCATATAATTAATGGCACGCCTACAAAGTGAGTTTTAATATTTTTTGGGTTTAGATGCACACTTTTATAAGTGGCGAGTTGTTCCACAGCCGTTTTCATCTTTGAGTCCTTATTATTTTTATGCTGTAACTTTATAATGTAACACCCTATTAACTTACCTTACTTCAAGTGTGGAGCTCAAGCTCTAGAAAAAATAGACCCTTCATTCGATTACATCATCAAAAAGTAGATGCCCAGCCTTTTGAGTTATACAAACAAAAAAAGGCGCCGCAGCGCCTTAAAATTAAGATATACCCTAACGCTATGATTCGATAATGACAGTCGATACAGCATAGTGCTGCTCATCAGCAATAGTAATATGAGCAGTGCTTGCCCCAAGTTCAGCCATTCTTGCCAAAGCGCCGTCAGTAAAACTCACTTGAGGAGCGCCATTTTCACTATTAGTGATATGGATATGTTGAAAAGAGACGCCACGCCCTATCCCTGTCCCCAATGCTTTAGCGGCTGCTTCTTTTGCCGAGAAACGCTTAGCAAGGTACCGATGTGGAATTTTTGAGTCCTGATAAATCTCAAGCTCAGCAGGCGTTAATACTCGCTTTGCAAGTTTATCTCCCAAGCGTGAATGTTGCTGCTCAATACGAGCAATTTCAACAATATCAGTCCCTAATCCCTTAATGGCCATTACTCGCCTCTACGCCCTTCTTGCATAAGTTGCTTCATGTCTTTTACCGCAACAGCTAAACCATCAATGGCTGCTCTTGCAATAACGGCATGGCCAATGTTTAATTCATATAATTCAGGTATTGCTGCTATTGGTTTAACATTATGGTAGTGCAAACCATGCCCTGCATTGACAATTAAACCTTTGTTATGAGCATACTTGGCCATCTCAGTAATACGAGCTAGCTCTTGAGCTTGTTCTGCATCAGTTTTCGCATCGGCATAACAACCCGTGTGGATCTCAATGTATGGCGCTCCTGAAGCCACTGCAGCATCTATTTGAGCTTTATCAGCATCAATGAACAAAGACACTTTAATGCCTTGAGCAGCCAATCGATTTACTGCTGAAGTAATCTTATCCAGTTGCCCTGCAACATCTAACCCACCTTCAGTGGTCAACTCCTCACGTTTTTCAGGAACTAAACATGCATAAGCTGGTTTGACATCACACGCAATTGAAATCATTTCTTCTGTAACAGCAAACTCGAAATTCATTCTGGTCTTTAACGTTTTAGCGAGTAAATAGACATCACGATCGACAATGTGTCTGCGGTCCTCACGTAAATGAATAGTAATGCCATCGGCACCAGCGTGTTCTGCTACTGCGGCGGCATGAACGGGATCAGGATACTCTGTGCCACGAGCTTGTCGTAAAGTGGCAATATGATCGATGTTAATTCCTAATAAAATTCCACTCACTGCGAGCTCCTTTGCTACTGTTATTTTAATGTTTGATAATAATGTATTATCAAAGCTAACCTATCTGTATATAAACACTTTATAAAGGGATCTCTTAGTAAAATCACTTTTAAAATGCTCTTTATTTCAGTTTTGGTAACCGTTATTTCTTAATAAATAACTTTCTACTTAAAAGTGGCTTACCGCCTAATAAAGGGGCTAATAATAACCTCATCAAGCCCTTCGCTTGCACTAAATTATGTTCTGCAAGTTGTTTGGTTTTTAGGTTAATCAGCATTTCACCAGATAATAAATGGCGGGTATTGGTCACATTGACCGAAGCTTGCTTAGCTACCGGCAGAAAACCTTCATCAGCGATAATTCGATAGCTCATCTCTGAGGTAATGCTTTCACCTTCAGTGTCATATTCAAGCGACGGCAACGCGCCAAGCTCATTCAGTAATTCCATTTCAAAATATCGCAAATGTTGCGAGTCAAATTTACTTGCTAACGCCATTAAACTTCGATGGTAATGTAAAAACAGTCCTTCAGCATGCTGACCTGAACCAAGCACTCTCACCAAAAGCTCATTTAAGTACATTGCAGAATATAAACTGTCAGACTTTAACGGCAAAGCGGGGGCTGCTGGTTCAATTTGAGTAATAAATTTAAGTGAAGTATCTGCTGAATCTGACTTATTATTGAATTGAAATATCAGCGGCTGAAAAGGCTGAATGATGCTTTTAATGGATTTTTTACCACTACCAACCCTGACTAATGCATCAAGGCGACCCACACCATCGACTAACAGATTAACAATCACACTGGATTCTCTGTAAGGACGATGGTGGAGGATATAGCCGCGTAGCATCGAGGTGACAACTAGCAGCTAGGGTAATAATGCGATACTAACATGCTGTTAGTCTTCGCCGTAACCTAAGCTGCGCAGCGCACGTTCGTCATCCGCCCAGCCCGATTTTACTTTTACCCACACTTCTAAGAAAACTTTGTTGTCGAATAAAGTTTCCATATCAAGACGGGCTTGAGTAGCAATGGTTCTAATACGCTCACCTTTGTTACCGATGACCATACGCTTTTGACCTGTGCGTTCGACTAAGATCAAGGCATTAATTTGATACACGCCATTATCCATCATCTTGAACTGTTCAATTTCAACAGTGGCGTCGTAAGGTAGCTCATCGCCTAAGAAACGCATCAGTTTTTCGCGCACAATTTCAGACGCCATAAAACGCTGTGAGCGATCTGTTACGTAATCTTCAGGGAAATAAAATTGCCCTTCAGGTAATGACTCTTGAGCTAAATCTAAAATACGTTGAACGTTAGTGCCCTTTGTCGCTGATATAGGTAAAATTTCATCAAAGGTAAACTTTTCTGAAAGCTCAGCAAGATAAGGGAATAGCGCTTCTTTATCTTTAATATTATCGACTTTGTTAATAGCTAAAACAGTTTTACGCTTACCACTGCCTTGTTGCAGTTTATTAAGCACCATTTCATCATCTTCAGTCCATGTCATACCATCAACAACAAACACAACCATTGATACATCGGCTAACGAACTGGCTGCTGCACGGTTCATTAAACGGTTAATGGCACGTTTCTCATCGATATGAAGACCCGGAGTATCAATAAAGATGATTTGTTTAGCTTCATCTGTATGAATACCCATAATACGGTGACGCGTTGTCTGAGGCTTTTTAGAAGTAATACTGACCTTTTGCCCAAGTAACTTGTTTAATAATGTCGATTTACCGACATTTGGGCGGCCGACAATGGCAACCATGCCACAAAAGGTCACTTCGTATTTAGCTTCAGCAGCGGGTGCAGCACCATTCATCCTTGCCAATAATTCATCCAAGCTTGGCTCTGCTGGTGAGCCTTCTGGCAAGTCTGTTTTTTTGGTCATTTATTAATTAGCTCCAATACCTGAGCGGCAGCAAGCTGCTCAGCTTTTCTTCTAGAAGTACTGACACCTGTCACTACTTTATCAATTTCTGTAATTCGACATTCAACGGTGAATGTCTGATTATGCGCATCGCCTTTAACATCAACAACTTGATATTCAGGCAAAGGCTTTTTGTAACCTTGTAAGTATTCCTGAAGAATCGTTTTAGGATCCTTTTGGTTAATACCAGGCTTAATCTCTGCTAAACGTTGCTTGTACCAAGTCAGTAAAAGAGTACGACAAGTTTCAATATCAGCATCAAGATATATGGCGCCAATAATGGCCTCCACGGCATCAGCTAAAATAGACTCTCGTCTAAAACCGCCACTCTTAAGCTCACCTGGGCCTAAATAAAGGTAATCCCCTAATTTAAACTCTTTTGCAATCACGGTAAGCGTTTCACCTTTAACCAAAGTAGAACGCATTCGGCTTAAATCACCTTCAGTCACTTTTGGAAACTGGTGATATAAAGCATCAGAAATGATGATTGATAATATCGAATCACCTAAAAACTCAAGACGTTCATTATGCTTTGAAGCCGCACTTCGGTGTGTTAATGCCTGAGTCAGTAAATCTACATTAGTAAACTCATAACCAAGTGTTCTGCACAAACGAGGTAAATTCTTAATTGGTTCCATTACTTAATTGCACCTACTCTGTCAAAACGCACACCGGTTGGCACCCAAGTTGGTAACCAGCTACTTGCTGGTCGCTCAAACTCAAAACTAATCCAAATAGCAACCGCTTTACCCACTAAGTTTTCTTCTGGTACAAAACCCCAAAAGCGACTATCAGTACTATTGTCGCGGTTATCGCCAATGGCAAAATATTCACCTTCAGGAACAATAAACTCACCCACAGCGGTGCCTGCTTGCTCATAAAAATGATTACTAAAATCTGGTCGAGATGGGTTAATCAAAATGTCGTGTTCAATATCACCAAGTTGTTCAGTGTAACGAGATAAAGGTATACCCTCTTGAGAGAACTCACCGCGATTAACGCTGCTTAATTTCACTGCTTTCGCTGGCGGGCAATTTGCACCATCGTCACATTTTGGTTCAATCAAAAACTGTTTATTTTGATAAACAATTCGGTCACCTGGCAAACCGATAACTCTTTTAATATAGTCTATTTGTGGGTTTTCTGGGTACTTGAATACAAACACATCGCCGCGTTCAGGCTCACCTGTTTCAACTAATTTACTGCGCCAAACTGGATCCCGAAGTCCATAGCTAAACTTCTCAACTAAAATAAAATCGCCTACCAATAATGTTGGCTTCATTGACCCTGAAGGTATTTGAAATGGCTCATAAATAAATGAGCGTAAAATTAATACAAAAGCAATTACTGGAAAGATTGAGTGAGCAAATTCAACAACTGCAGATTCACGAGTGATACTTTCTTTTGCTTCATCAGATAAATCTGGTTGCTTCGCTTCTGCCAAGGCCAGCTTTTCGCGACGTTTAGGTGCGAATGCGATGACATCAACTAGCCAGATAAGGCCACTCACTAAGGTTACGATGACTAAAATAAGAGAAAAATGGGCTGCCATTGGGTATTAAGCTCCTGCCTTTTACACTTTAAATTGGTTCAGTGATAACACTGATAAAGGGTGAGTATCCTATGTAAGCCATAGTGAATCACCCTTTGTAATGTTACAAAGTATACAAAAACACTTCGTTTGAAAAATTAACTTTTACTCATAAAACATTCAAAAACGCTTATTAAGGGAATTAATAATCGCTTTCAAAAATAACGCCGCAAACTGCGGCGTTATCATCACTCTCAATATCAAGCCACTTGCGGCTAAATATTTAAGATATTAGTCATTCAGCTTAAGCACCGCTAAGAATGCTTCTTGTGGAACTTCTACGTTACCCACTTGCTTCATGCGCTTTTTACCATCTTTTTGTTTCTGCAGTAATTTTTTCTTACGAGAAACATCACCGCCATAACATTTCGCTGTTACGTCTTTACGCATTGCTTTAATGTTTGAGCGAGCAATAATCTGACTTCCGACAGCGGCTTGAATGGCAATATCAAACATTTGTCTTGGAATAAGTTCTTTCATCTTATCAACAAGCGCTAAACCGCGATGACGGATGTTAGAACGGTGAATAACCATTGCTAAAGCATCGACGCGATCGCCATTAATTAAGATATCTAAACGAACCATGTCAGCAGCTTCAAAGCGAACAAAGTTATACTCTAATGATGCATAGCCACGACTGGTAGATTTAAGACGGTCAAAGAAATCCATCACAACTTCTGCCATTGGCAGTTCGTAAGTCACAGATACTTGATTACCGTGATAAACCATATTGGTCTGAACGCCACGTTTTTCAACACATAAGGTAATTACGTTACCTAGGTATTCTTTTGGCACCAACATATTCGCTTCAACAATAGGCTCACGAATCTCTAAGATATTGTTGATCGCAGGTAAACCTGATGGGTTATCGACGTACAGCACTTCGCCACTAGTCATTTCAACTTCGTAAACTACAGTAGGTGCTGTGGTAATCAAATCAAGATTGTATTCACGCTCTAAACGTTCTTGAATAATTTCCATGTGCAGTAAGCCAAGGTAACCAATACGGAAACCAAAACCTAGCGCAGACGATGATTCTGGCTCGAAGAATAATGAAGCATCATTCAAACTCAGTTTATTCAAGGCTTCACGGAAGTTTTCAAATTCATCGGTAGAAATTGGGAATACACCCGCATAAACCTGCGGCGTCACCTTTTTAAAACCAGGTAACGGCTCTTCTGCACCATTTTTTGCGTGTGTGAGCGTATCACCAACAGGTGCGCCATGGATCTCTTTAATACCAGAGATAACAAAACC
>NZ_VKHR01000120.1 GCF_009663145.1 Shewanella sp. TC10 | reverse complement strand
CTATGGTTGAAATCGATGCTAGTGTAGTAGATATGTGTAAAACCTATTTTCCTCAACATTCTCAAGGGGCTTTCGAAGACCCACGAGTGAATTTAGTGATTGATGATGGGATGCACTTTATTGAAAACTGCCAACAATGCTTTGATGTCATTATTTCTGATTGTACCGACCCAGTTGGACCTGGAGAAGTGCTGTTTAGCTCAGCATTTTACGAAAACTGTAAGCGCTGCTTAACTGACAAAGGAATTTTTGTTGCGCAAAATGGCGTGGCTTTTATGCAACCTGAAGAGTTGCAAGATACAGTCAGACGAATGAGCCCATATGTAAAAGATTGTTGGTTTTACAATGCCGCAGTTCCTACTTACATAGGTGGCACGATGGCGTTTGCATGGGCAACGGATGACACCTCTGCCCGTGAGCAAGATTTAAAAACGCTAGCTAGCCGCTTTGAACAGGCTAATATTAGCACCCAGTACTATACCCCAGCTTTACATATGGCGAGCTTTGCTTTGCCTGCTTTTGTTGAAACTGCAGTTAAATCGGCACAGTCGGTCACTGCTTAAATTGCTTGAATAGATGGAATGAATAATATGAAAGATTGGTCTATCGAAAATGCTCGAGCTAGCTACAACGTGACGCATTGGTCTCAACAGTATTTTGGCATCGATGATAGTGGTGAAGTTACTGTTACACCCGATCCAAGTAAGCCTGATTGCACGATTGGTTTAAATGAACTCGCTAAAGACATGGTTAAAGCTGGCGTGGCTTTACCTGTGTTAGTGCGCTTTCCACAGATTTTACATCGTAGAGTTGAAAATCTTTGTGATGCGTTTAATGCGGCGATTCAAAAATATGAGTATCAAAATGATTACTTGCTGGTGTATCCGATTAAAGTAAACCAGCAGCAAACCGTCGTTGAAGAAATTTTAGCAAGCCAAAAGTCAAAAGAAGTACCGCAACTAGGTCTTGAAGCTGGCAGTAAGCCAGAATTAATGGCTGTGCTAGCAATGGCGCAAAAAGCCAGTTCAGTGATTGTATGTAATGGATACAAAGACAAAGAATATGTGCGTTTAGCACTTATCGGCGAAAAGCTGGGTCATAAAGTTTATATCGTCATAGAAAAAATCTCAGAGCTTAAACTCAT
Organism: Shewanella sp. TC10; assembly: GCF_009663145.1. Taxonomy (GTDB): domain Bacteria; phylum Pseudomonadota; class Gammaproteobacteria; order Enterobacterales; family Shewanellaceae; genus Shewanella. The sequence goes on along the minus strand of NZ_VKHR01000120.1, from coordinate 958 downwards.
CCTTGAAGAGTCTAAAAAATTAGGCGTAACACCACGCTTAGGCCTTCGTACTCGCCTTGCGTTCCAAGGTAAGGGGAAATGGCAAGCCAGTGGTGGTGAGAAGTCAAAATTTGGTTTATCTGCTGCGCAAGTACTTAAAGTACTGAATGAATTAAAAGAGCTCGAAATGATGAGTTCACTGCAACTAATTCATTTCCATTTAGGTTCTCAAATCGCCAATATTCGCGATATCCGCCAAGGCGTGAGTGAAGCAGGGCGTTTTTATTGTGAATTACGTAACATGGGCGCATTGATTGATACATTCGATGTGGGCGGTGGGTTAGCTGTCGATTATGATGGTACGCGAAGCCAAAGTAATAATTCAATGAATTATGGCTTAACAGAATATGCCAATAACATTGTCAGTGTATTAACCGATATTTGTAATGAATACGAGCAACCTATGCCGCGTATTATTTCAGAATCAGGTCGTCATTTAACCGCTCATCATGCTGTTTTGATTACCGATGTTATTGGTACTGAGTCATATAAGCCTGAAAATATTCAACCTCCAGAGGAGGATGCACCTCAGTTATTGCATAACATGTGGGAATCATGGACGGATATGAGCGAACGTCCTGATAACCGAGCAATTATTGAAATTTATCATGATACCCAAAGTGATATTGCAGAAGCGCATTCTTTGTTTTCTGTTGGTCAGTTGACCCTAATGCAACGCGCATGGGCTGAGCAAACGAATTTACGTGTGTGTTATGCCTTAAAAAGCTTATTAAGTAATAACAACCGTTATCACAGACCCATTATTGATGAACTAAATGAAAAACTAGCTGATAAATTCTTTGTTAACTTTTCACTGTTCCAGTCAATTCCTGATGCATGGGGAATCGATCAAGTGTTTCCGGTGTTGCCACTAAGTGGCCTTGATAAGCCACCAGAAAGACGTGCAGTAATGTTGGAT
>NZ_VKHR01000107.1 GCF_009663145.1 Shewanella sp. TC10 | reverse complement strand
CTTCAATTTTAAGATTAGCTTGAGTTAACTCATCAACTTCTTGTGTTGCTTCAGCAGCTACTTCTGTTTCAACATCAGTGATTACTTCTGCATCAATTACTTCTTGATCTGGTTTATTCGACTCGTTGCTCATTTTCACTCCAGCTAAAAATGCTTTGTTTCTGATTACTATGGGCATATTATGGGGATCAATTTCTTTGTTTCAAGCCTTTGAGCAAATCAAATACTAATATGACCAAAAAGTTTCAAACAATTGGCCTTATCGGCAAACCACATCACCAAGGTACAAACCTCACACTGAAGCGTTTGCACCATTGGCTGTCTATGCAAGGTTTTGAGATTTTAGCCGAAGAGCGTGTGGCTTCAGAGCTCAAAGTAGATATCGAATCTGTTGATTTAACTGAATTAGGTGAGCGTTGCGACTTAGCTATTGTGGTGGGTGGTGACGGTAATATGTTAGGTGCCGCCAGAGTATTAGCCAGGTTTGATATTGCTGTCATCGGCGTTAACCGTGGCAACCTAGGTTTTTTGACTGATTTACCCCCAGACAACTTTGAAGAATCATTATCCAAAGTGTTAGATGGCCAATACGATACTGAGTACCGTTTTTTACTGGAAGCCGAAGTTCATCGCCACGGTATGCTGAAATCCAGCAATACCGCAGTTAACGAAGCAGTACTTCACCCCGGTAAAGTTGCACACATGATTCAGTTTGAGGTTTATATCGATGATCAGTTCATGTATAGCCAGCGTGCTGATGGAATGATTGTATCGACACCTACAGGCTCTACTGCTTATTCTTTATCGGCAGGTGGCTCTATCCTCACTCCTAACTTACAAGCACTCATTTTAGTGCCAATGTTCCCGCATACATTATCGTGCAGACCTATAGTCGTGGATGCTAGCAGCACCATTAAGCTCGTAGTATCACCAGATAATGGCGAAAACTTAGAAGTGAGCTGTGACGGTCATGTTCATTTATCAGTATTACCCGGCGATGAAATTTTAATTAGTCGAAGTGAAGACAGATTAAGAATGATCCATCCTAAAGGGCATAATTACTTTAATGTGTTACGGGCTAAACTCGGTTGGGGAAGCAAACTTTTTTAGTCAATCGACGCAAACAGGCTTTGAATAAACCTGTTATTTTTAATGTTTAAAAAGCTGATGTGAGAACATCAGCAAGACATGAAGCGTTTATGAAAGGGATTAGTTCTGAAAAGTAATCCCTTTCAATTAAATGACTATATCAAGCTTTATTTGTACTAGCTCAGACTTGATATAAGCAGGCTAACAGTAATTTAGTAAGCTGGCTTTCAACTAATGGCGATAGTGCAATAATCTCCATTCGAGAATCCATGGTTTCATCCAATTCCATTACAGAAAGTTTACCATCCACCATATTAAAGCCCGCTATACCCTCTTCTGTAATCATTACTGCTTTCAATCGAACAATGTTTTGCTCAATAAAATGATTCGCTAAACTTATCAATGCATCAAAATCAAAACATAATTTAGGTTCAAAAACCCAACCTATACTATACGCGCCCTCACCTTCATTTTCTTTAAACCAAAAACCATCCTGGTTAAACTCGATAACCTGAGGTTCTTCGCCTAGGGATGAGGAAGGCGAAAATATCGAAGGTGAGTTGCTAGCGAGAAGTGATTTATTGCCTGTCACTGAGCGCATCACTTGTGGCTTACGCTCTTTGACAATAAACGGTTTGTTAAGGCCTTCAAACAAATGCTGTATCGAAGTATCACTCGCTGAGCTGATTAACGATTTAGTCTGGTCAAATCGCGCTAAGAATGCACTGAGGTTTTTAAGTTCATTTTGCTGGTATAAATCCACTTTACTGGCATAGACGATATCGGCTACTTGCATTTGCTGATTAAAGTTATCATTTTTACTGTATTGTTCATCTAACACTTTGCGGGCATCAACCACACAAACAGTTTGATTCACTTTTAATACTTGTTGATTAAACTCATTAGTGAGCACTTTTAAAATTTCAGCTGGATGGCCTAAACCTGTAGGCTCAATGAATAAACGATCTGGCTTCGCTTTTTGAATCAACTGATTAATAGCTACTTGGGTTGGAATACCCGCGGCGCAGCATAAACAACCGCCTGCGACCTCTTTTATCACAACCTGTTCAGAAGAATTAGTACCACCAATTAAGCCCGCATCAATACCGATTTCACCAAATTCATTTACCAGCACCGCCCATGTTTCATTTTCTGGTTTAAGTCTGAGTAATGACAGAATAAGACTCGTTTTACCCGCGCCTAAAAAACCAGTAATAATATTGGTATTAATACGTTTAAGGATCACACTAAGACTTCCTTGTATTTTTGAGACTCAAATTCAATTTTATTAGCTAATGCTATACAGCGGGCTACTTTGCCTTTTTAGCGTATTTACCTTGACGAGTTGGCTTTGATTTATCATTACCGCGATTACCACTTGGTCTTTTATGCTTAAAGGACTTCTTAGGTTTTACAGCCTCGACTTCACGGTATCTTGCAGGTAAAGGTGCACCAACTTCATAACCAGGTTGAATATGCACTTCTATTTGAGTATTGATTAACGCTTCAATATCACTTAATAGTTCCATTTCATTCTGAGCCACAAGCGATATAGCTTGGCCCGTTAAACCTGCTCGTCCTGTGCGGCCGATACGGTGAACATAATCTTCAGGCTCTGGCGGCAACTCAAAATTAATCACCAAAGGTAGCGCTTCGATATCTAGCCCTCTTGCAGCTAAATCAGTCGCAATCATTACTCTTAGCTTGCCTGATTTAAACTCCTCGAGCGCTCTGTTTCTCGCGCCTTGGGTTTTATCCCCATGAAATACTGCCGCTTTAATGCCGTCCAACTTTAATTCTTTTAATAGATGTTCAGCCGTTTCTTTCATGCTGGTAAATACCATTACTTGCTGCCAATTGTTACGCCCAATTAGCTCAGACAACAATTCTGCTTTACGTCTTTTATCTACCTGAAATACCGACTGAGAAACAGTGTCAGCCGTGGTTTGATTTGATACGTGAACAAACTCAGGCTCATTGAGCATTTTTGCAGCAAGACTTTTCACAGCTTCTGAGTAGGTTGCTGAGAACATCATGGTTTGATGTTGACGATTGACTAAGCGCTTTACCTTTTCAATATCTTTAACAAAGCCTAGGTCCAACATACGGTCAGCTTCATCAATCACTAAATGAGTAACAAATGATAAGTCCAAATCATGTTGGCCTATGACATCAAAAAGTCGGCCTGGGGTTGCCACTAAAATATCAACGCCTTTAGCTATTGCTTTGCGTTGAGGGTTAATGCTGGCGCCCCCGTATACAGCCACACTCTCAAATGGTAGAAACTGCGCATAATTGACAATATTTTGTTAAATCTGGATTGCGAGTTCTCGCGTTGGCGTCATGATTAATACTCGAAGCCTTTGCCAAGCAGTTTTATTGTCTTGCTCTTCAAGTTGCTGCTCTAGAAGTGACAACAAAGGTAAAACTGCTGCTTTCTCATTACCTTTGTTGTC
>NZ_VKHR01000125.1 GCF_009663145.1 Shewanella sp. TC10 | reverse complement strand
AAAATTGAGTTGTCCCCAAATTTTCTTAAATTGTGTGTGTTCAAAAATTTGATTTAGAAACAACTGCCGCTGCTCATCAAAGTTTGCTAATACTTGTTGCTTATCAACAATGAACTGATATTTAAACTCAGCAAAATAAGCAAAGCTAGGTTTAACCACCTGAGCGAGCTCAAGCTGAACCAATAAGGTTTTTAGCGGTAATAATTTAATATTACAGCTTGTGGAGATAGCAGACTCTTGCATCTCCCAGCGGCCATTATCAATTTCATTAGTAATATGTTGAACCAGTTTGCTAATAGCACTGGGCTCCGGTGTATCACCATAAACAAAGTTTTCAATGGTATTTAGGCCATCTTTATTCGCTAAGGTTATACAGTGAGATAAAGCATTATCACGCCCTGCTCGTCCGATTTCTTGACTATAGTTTTCAATGGATTTGGGTAAGTCGTAATGAATAACGAATCGAATATTACTTTTATCAATTCCCATACCAAAAGCAATGGTGGCTACAATGACATTAATCTCTCCTGCCATAAATTGATTTTGAATCAAGTTACGCTTATCTGATTCAAGCCCTGCATGATAAGCCGTAGCTTGAATGCCTTGGCTAGATAAATAATGCGCCACATCTTCAGCAGTTTTTTGTAATGTCACATAGATAATGCCCGCTCCAGTAAATTGACTGACATTATTGACCAATGTGGCATTCTTCTCTGACTCTAAAACGGGTAATACCTGGATATCAAGGTTCGAACGATAAAAGCCGGTTTGAACAACTTGATGTGGCAAAATATTAAAACGCAACGCCATATCTTGTTTTACTTTCGCAGTTGCTGTTGCCGTTAACAATAACACTTGGGGTATGGCAAACTCCTGACAATAAACAGGAATTTTTAAGTAATCGGGCCTGAAATTATGACCCCATTCTGAAATACAGTGAGCTTCATCTACGACTAATAATGAAATACTAATCGAGCTTATGAACTGTCTAAAACGTTCATTCTTAAATCGCTCAACTGACACCATTAATATCTTAGTTTCGCCATTACGAACATCTCGCATCACCTGCTGACTTTGCTCATAGGTTAAACTTGAGTCAATACTGGCGGCGTTAATGCCTTTGCTACGTAAAAACGCGATTTGATCTTTCATCAAAGCTAATAGCGGCGACACAACTAAGGTTACATTAGGCAGCTGTAATGCACTGAATTGGTAACACAACGATTTACCTGAGCCTGTAGGGAAAATGGCTAATGAGGAATGGCCTGAAAGAATATGTTCAATAACGGCTTGTTGACCTTCGCGAAACTGATCGAATCCAAATTGCTGTTTTAATAACGCAGGTAAAGAAGCGGTACTTTGAGGAACTTGTGTCGTTGATTCAAGCATTTAGATGCCTTTTGAATTTGAACGCAGTCGAAATCCTTACGACTTACGAGCAATATATTGAGTAATTAAGTGGGTCAGTTTGTCTTCGAAACCTTCTTGGACCTGTTCGAGATCGTGGCCAAAGCGAGTTAAATATTTAGCTGCTTGCACACGGGTCAACATTTTATTGGCGAGACAATAAGCCATTTCATCTAGTTGCTTGTTATATCTAGGTTCAAGAAACCATTGGCAAGTATCTGTATCGAACGCAGCTAGGGTTTGTTGCGCAAGGTTACAGAAAGTTTCGATGTGTTCTATACCGTCAGGTCCTAAACAACCTGGTTCAAGTCGGTATAGCACAATTAATTTATTATCAAACATACTAAGCG
>NZ_VKHR01000028.1 GCF_009663145.1 Shewanella sp. TC10 | reverse complement strand
ATTGATTGAACTGCTATCGGGGCACCGTGCMCCGATAGCAGTTCAATCAATGACAAACACCAAAACGACAGACGTAGAAGCGACTGTAGCTCAAATTCGTGCACTTGAAAAAGTCGGTGCAGATATTGTGCGTGTTTCAGTTCCTACTATGGATGCTGCAGAAGCATTTAAGGTGATCAAACAAAGTGTCAAAGTCCCATTGGTTGCAGACATTCATTTTGACTATCGTATTGCGTTAAAAGTGGCTGAATATGGCGTTGACTGTTTACGTATCAACCCTGGCAATATTGGTAATGAAGAACGTATACGTAACGTTGTTGAATGTGCGCGAGATAAAAATATTCCGATTCGTATTGGCGTCAATGGTGGCTCATTAGAGAAAGACCTGATGGATAAATACCATGAGCCAACACCTGAAGCATTACTTGAATCCGCTATGCGTCATGTGGATATTTTAGACCGTCTTAACTTTGACCAGTTTAAAGTCAGTGTAAAAGCCTCAGACGTGTTTTTAGCCGTTGAATCATACCGTTTATTGGCAAAGCAAATTAAACAGCCACTGCATTTAGGGATTACTGAAGCAGGCGGAGCGCGTGCAGGTTCGGTGAAATCAGCGGTTGGTTTAGGTATGTTACTGGCTGAAGGTATTGGTGACACACTACGTATTTCACTTGCTGCCGATCCAGTAGAAGAAATCAAAGTGGGCTTTGATATCTTAAAGTCACTGCGTATTCGAAGTCGCGGCATTAACTTCATTGCTTGTCCGTCATGTTCTCGTCAAGAGTTTGATGTGATCAATACAGTGAATGCGCTTGAAATGCGTCTTGAAGATATTACCACTGCAATGGATGTTTCTATCATTGGCTGTGTGGTTAATGGCCCAGGTGAAGCATTAGTTTCAGATATTGGTTTAACGGGTAGCCATGGCAAAAGTGGTTATTACGATGACGGTAAACGTCAAAAAGAGCGTTTTGATAACAATGATTTAGTGGATTCTTTAGAAGCTAAAATTCGTGCAAAAGCTGCGATAATGCAAAACAGAATCGATATTAAAGACGCAACAGAATAAGTTTGTTTTAGATATTAAATACACCTTACCAGCGATGGTAGGTGTATTTTTGTGTAAGGCATGTAGATTAATTTAAGCCCTCGGTCATCGATTTTAAATCGAACAAAACGATTTAACTTTGAGCAAGGCTAAGGCGAGTTAACACAAGTAGGCAAAACGTGGCTAAACAGATCCAAGCAATTCGCGGAATGAATGACATTCTGCCAACGCAAAGCCCAGTATGGCAGAAAGTAGAAGCGGTTATTCGCTCAACTGTTAGTGCATACGGCTATAGCGAAATTCGTACTCCGATTGTTGAATCAACCGATCTTTTCAAACGCTCAATTGGTGAAGTAACCGATATCGTTGAAAAAGAAATGTATACCTTTGCTGACCGTAATGAAGACAGCTTAACTTTACGTCCAGAAGGTACAGCGTCAACAGTTCGCGCAGGTAACGAGCACGGCTTACTGTATAACCAAGAGCAACGTTTATGGTACATGGGACCTATGTTCCGTCATGAGCGTCCTCAAAAAGGTCGTTACCGTCAATTCCACCAGTTTGGTGTTGAAGTATATGGTATTCCAAGTGCTGATATTGATGCAGAAGTATTAATGCTGTCAGCGCGTCTGTGGGAATCGTTTGGTATTACTGAACATGTTAAGTTAGAGCTAAACACCCTGGGCGATCCAGCTGAGCGCGCTGCTTACCGTGATGCATTAATTGCGTTTCTTGAGCAACATAAAGAGCAACTTGACGAAGATTCACAGCGCCGTATGTACTCAAACCCACTGCGCGTCTTAGATTCTAAATCTCCTCAAGTACAAGCATTATTAGCCGATGCGCCAGCACTAATGGAGTACTTAGGTGAAGAGTCAAAAACACATTTTTCAACCTTATGTGAACTCTTAGACGCTGTCGGCATCCAATACACAATTAATCCTCGTCTTGTACGTGGTTTAGATTACTATAACCGCACTGTTTTCGAGTGGGTTACTGACAGCTTAGGTTCTCAAGGTACTGTATTAGCTGGTGGTCGATACGATGGCTTAGTGGGTCAATTAGGTGGAAAAGATACGCCTGCAGTTGGTTTCGCAATGGGTCTTGAGCGTATCGTTTTACTGCTTGAAACTCTTGAGCTAAACAAAGATGTTGCCCCAGTTGTTGATGTTTATGTCACAGCAATGGGTGAAAACTGTTTAGTTGAAGCAATTAAAATTGCTCAAGAGTTGCGTCAAAGCCTGCCACAGCTTAAAGTCATGAGTCATTGTGGTGGTGGTAACTTTAAAAAGCAGATGAAGCGTGCTGATAAAAGCGGTGCTGAATATGCGTTAATCATTGGTGAGAACGAAATTGCAAACCAACAGGTTGCTGTTAAACCATTGAGAAACAAGAACGAACAACTTTTGGTGGCCCGAGACGATTTGGCGACCACGATTAAATCATTATTTTAATATTAGCGTTTAGCTAATAAACAGAACTGAATAGAAAGGGGAAGTGCGCGTGGATATTTATAGCACAGAAGAACAACAAGTAGATGCTATTAAGCAGTTCTGGAAAGATTACGGCAGCTCAATCATAGTGGGCGCCGTCGTAGGTCTAGGTGGATTATACGGTTGGAATTACTATTCTGACGTGAAAATCGAAAATGCTGAAGCAGCGTCTGAAGCATTCCAAAGCATTGCAGCTAATAGTGCTGATAGCGCTGCTGTTATGGCGGCAGTGAGCGATTTTGGTCAGCAACATGATCAGAAAGGTTACCAAGCTTTGCTTGAGTTAATGTCTGCTAAAGCGGCTGTAGAAGCGGGTGATTTAGATAAGGCCGAAGCTGCCTTCACTAAAATCATTGCAGCAAACCCTGGTGCATCTTTAGCATCATTAGCGACAATTCGTTTATCTCGTGTACAAGCTGAGCAAGGCAACTTAGGCACTGCATTAGCAACATTAGAGCAAGTTAGCGATGAAGCATTTAATGCTCAACGTGATGAGTTAAAAGGCGACTTTTTAGTGCGTCAAGGCGACATGGATAAAGCTAGAGCGGCTTACCAAGCTGCTGTTGATAATGGCGGCTCGTTATCAAGTCCTGCATTACAAATGAAGCTAGACAACTTAAACAAGGCATAAGGAATTAGCCGAATGAAGTCTTTATGCAAAACCTTGCTAGCAGCGGGCTTAAGTGTCGCGATGCTATCTGCTTGTTCTTCAAGTGATGTTGAAGAAGAAGTTGTAACAGAACTTACTGAAATCCAAGCGACTGTATTTCCAGAAGTTAACTGGTCTGTCAACGTGGGTAACGGTGTGGGTGATTACTACTCACAACTAACACCAGCTGTATTTTATGGTCATGTCTATGCTGCTGACCGTAACGGTACTGTCATTGCGTATGAGCAAGAAACGGGTAAGGTCGCTTGGCGTAAAGATTTAGCGGCAGAATTTAAAGATACTGCGCTGGCTAAAACCAAAGAAGCGCGAATTGCTGCAGGTGTCACTGTTGGCCGTAATAAGGTCTTTATTGGCGGTGAATCAGGCTTGCTAGTTGCTTTAGATGCTAAAACAGGTGAAACCATGTGGCATGCCATTGCCAGTGGTGAGCTTTTGTCGCCACCTACAGTGTCTGAGGATTCTGTAGCTGTGCATACCAGTGATGGTAACTTTGAGTCATTTTCAATTGAAGATGGCACCAAGTTATGGACCCACGAAATGCAACTGCCTAACTTGACCCTTCGTGGTACAGGTTCAGCTGCATACGATTCTGGTGGTTTCTTCCTAGGTACTGCAGATGGTAAAATATCAGTTATTGTCAAAAATAATGGTCAAGTTGCTTGGGAACAAGCAGTGTTTACACCAACAGGTGGTAACGAGTTCACTCGTATGGCCGATGTAGACATGAAACCGTTAATTTTGGGCGATAATTTATACGCGGTAAGTTACAATGGTAACTTGGTGTCAATGGAGCTTAGAACCGGTCGAGTTGTTTGGACTCGTAAGTATTCAAGCTTTAATGAATTAGCCGCTGCAGGTGTTGGACTTTATGTTGTTGATGATCATAGTCGTATTTACTCAGTAGATAGACGAAATGGTTTGGAACTCTGGAGTAATACTACGTTAACTAACCGTAGCTTAACGTCTCCTGCAGTTATTGGTTCTTATATTGTTGTAGGTGACTTTGAAGGTTATCTACACTTTATTGACCGCAACACTGGCGAAGTCGCTGGTCGAGTTGAGGTTGATAGTGATGGTTTATTCTCACAGCCGGTTGTGGCTGGAGATAAAATTTATGTGCAAGGTCGCAGCGGGAAGCTAGCTACTGTAATTCTGCCATAAATTAACCAGTAAACCTTATTAGAGCCCCTGGAAGTGTGTTCCGGGGGCTTTTTATTTAAAAGTTTTTAGAGGCAAAATCATGATCCCTGTAGTGGCCCTGGTGGGGCGACCTAATGTTGGTAAGTCAACTTTATTTAACCGTCTTACTCGCACAAGAGATGCGCTTGTCGCCGATTTTCCTGGTTTAACCCGTGACCGTAAATATGGTCGTGCGTTTTTATCTGGTTACGAATTTATTGTGGTTGATACTGGCGGTATCGACGGCACTGAAGAAGGGATCGAAACCAAAATGGCTGAACAGTCGCTTGCTGCGATTGAAGAAGCTGATGTCGTATTATTCTTAACTGATGCTCGTGCTGGCTTAACGTCTGCTGATTTAGCAATTTCAGAGCATTTACGTAGCCGTGATAAGACGACCTTTGTTGTTGCAAACAAAGTTGATGGTATTGACGCTGATTCGGCTTGTGCTGAATTTTGGTCATTGGGTCTAGGTGAAGTATATCAAATGGCAGCTGCGCAAGGCCGCGGTGTGACCAACATGATTGAATACTCACTAGCACCTTATGCTGAAGCAATGGGTATTACTCGCCAAGATTCAGATGATGAAGGTGAAGAAGTTCGAGAATACACCGAAGAAGAAGCGGAAGCAGAGCAAGAGCGCCTGCAAAACTTGCCAATTAAATTGGCTATCATCGGTAAACCAAACGTAGGTAAATCAACACTGACTAACCGTATTTTAGGTGAAGAACGTGTAGTGGTTTACGATGCACCTGGGACAACTCGTGACAGTATTTACATTCCTATGACACGTGAAGACCGTGAGTATGTATTGATTGATACTGCGGGTGTTCGTCGTCGTAGCAAAGTACATGAAACCATCGAGAAGTTCTCGGTTATTAAAACCTTGAAAGCGGTAGAAGATGCTAACGTGGTTTTACTGGTTATTGATGCACAAGATGGTATTTCTGAGCAAGACTTAGGTTTATTAGGTTTTGCTTTGAATGCAGGTCGTGCAATCGTGATTGCAGTGAACAAATGGGATGGTTTAGACCAGTCATTTAAAGAAAGCGTTAAGAGTGAATTAGATCGCCGCTTAGGCTTTATCGACTTTGCCCGTATTCACTTTATTTCAGCATTACACGGCACTGGTGTTGGTCATTTATACGAATCAATTGAAGAAGCTTACGACAGTGCGACTCGCCGTGTTAGTACTTCTATGTTGACGCGTATCATGCAAATGTCACAAGACGATCATCAGCCTCCATTGGTACATGGTCGCCGCGTTAAGCTTAAGTATGCTCATGCTGGTGGTTATAACCCGCCAATCGTTGTTGTACATGGTAATCAGGTGAGTAAATTACCTGACTCATACAAGCGTTACATGATGAACTACTTCCGTCGTTCATTAAAAGTGATTGGTACGCCAATTCAAATCCGTTTCCAAGAAGGGGCAAACCCATTCCAAGGTAAAACGGAGAAGTTGACGATTAGCCAAGAGCGTCGTCGTAAGCGCGCGATGAGCCATATTAATAGTCGTAAAAAGTAAGCGACTTTTAACATTGATAAAAAAGCCTGAATTGAATAATTCAGGCTTTTTTGTTTTTTAGCTTACGGCTTTTGGAATAGTTACCTTTAGATTAACTACCTTTCGAATAATTATCTTTAGAATAACGAATAGTTACTTCGCTTTATCTGGCCTTTTGCTTAGGTGCCGATGAGCGACTACTCGATGCTCTGTGGCTTGATGACCTATTATTATTGCTTCTTTGGTTAGAAGCATAGTTTTTAGATGCGCTTCTATTTGAAGCATAATTTTTAGAACTAGACTGTTTATTAACAGATTTTTTATTAACAGATTTTTTATTAACAGATTGTTTATAGCTAGAGCTTTTAGACCCAGAGTGTGAAGACCTTGCTTTAGATGAGCTATAGCTTGGTGTTTTGCTATATTGTCGGCTCTTAGTGCTATGGTTAATCGTTTTGTTACTCGCATTATTTTTACTAGCATACTGACGATTTACCGACTTATTCTGCACACTCTTATTAGGACTATTTGTATGACGCTTATTATCCTTTAACGACTTATTGACTCGTTGCTGCTGAGTTTGCTTCGTATAATGGCCGTTATGTTTATTTCCTGATTTATTATCAACTCTATGGACGGGCTTGCTGATCGCTTTATTAACCCTATTGTGAGTCACTTTAGTTTTGCTGTGTGCCTTGTTATAACGGGCTTTGTCATAACGATGGCTGACTTTTGGTGCTTTGTAAGCAACACCACGGCGATGGGCAGGTTTGTGTGTCCAACGCTTTGAGCCACTGCTGTAAGCTATTTTGTGTGGTTTACGGTAATAACGGGTATTGCGATGATTGACTACCACGACACGGTGATGTGACCAATGTACAGCGCCAAAAAAGTAGTTGAAGTTAATGTATACGCTAGGCCCCCAATAGATAGGGCGGTGCGGGCGATAATAAGCATAAGCTGGGTAGTGCCAGTAAACGGGTGGATATGCATGCCAGTGCCAGTGACCATAAACCACTCTAGTATCGTACACAGGAACGTAAATCACTTCAGGCTTTGCTGGTTCAATAATGATCTGTTTCTCAACCCGAGTCACAGTCATGTTATCCATGTCGTTAAAACTATCAGCCTCATCTGCTTGCTGTCTTAAGGTTTGGATGCCAGCAAGAACGTAGGCCTCATCTTGTAAAAAAGCTTCGCCTAAGGTCTGAGTCCAATCTAAATCTTCATTTAATTTCTCCAGTACCGTTGGGAAGGCGATGAGCGCCGTGACGCTAGGATCCCAAGACTGCAGCTCAGCTTGCTGCATTTTTTGCTCGCTGTCTAAACTGGCGTTTTGTTGCTCCCAGCGACGCGCTTGCACAACTTCAAGAGGATAAGTCGCTGCAATTAAAATATGGGTAAGCAAACTATCAGGATATAGCGCAATAGGCGCTAGCATTTGTGCCAGCTCCGCCTCTGATTGCTGAGTTTGTTCATATTCTGACGGATTATTGCTATCAACAGCCAACACCGCTGTCGGCGACAATAAACATAAGCTGATTAATCCAGCTTTAATTAATTTATTGGGGATAGATAATAAAGTCATGTTATCTCCAGGTACCAAGTTGCGGTACTTTACGAATGTTAGAGATAGCATAACCAAGTGAAAATGAACGTAGGATGAAAGCAATAAGCTTGTTGAATATACCCATGATACTTCAGGATGCAAAGTCAGCAAGGCAAATAGTGCCAAGATGCTAGGCATAAAATTGAAGTATAGTTATTCTACATTGATATTTTATAACAACGCAGATTGGTGCTATTTGGCTTGCCCTTTGGGGCGCAAGCTCGAAAACCACTGCTACGTTGTAACCTTTGAAAAGTGAATAACAATTACCTCAGGTTACGCCTTGCATTGTTATCCGAGCTTGTGCCTGACAAAGCATCTTGAGGTAACATGGGTATAAACTATCGATAATTACATCAATTTATTTAGAAGACGTTTTAGCTGTTAAATATCAAGCTGAACTTAGCGCCGCCATAATCTTCTGACTGAGACACGACTAACTCGCCTTGGTAGGTTTTTACTAAATCCTGAACAATAGCCAAGCCAATACCATGTCCTTGATGATAAGTATCAGCGCGAATGCCTCGTTCAAATATATTCTGGCGTTGTTGCTCTGTGAGGCCATGGCCATCATCTTCAATGGTAAAGCTAAGTACTGAGTCAGTTTGCACAACAGATAAACAGACTTGGGACTTAGCGGCTTTACAGGCGTTATCCAGCAAATTACCTAACATCTCATGTAAGTCAGCTTCTTCGCCTTTAAACATTAACTTAGGAGCAGCTTGGTAATCGATATCAACGTGGGAGTCTTGATAAATTTTGGCTAAGGTTCGAATCAGTTTACTGGCAACATCATCAATACTGCTCCCTAAATGCCATGCTTGGTTAGCACTGGATTTAGCTTTGTTCAGTTGATAGCTAATGATGTTGTTAATATTAGTCGCTTGCTCTTTAGACTCTTCACTTAAATCGGTTTGGCTTTGCAGAACAGCTAACGGGGTTTTTAAGCTATGTGCCAAATCAGCTAAGGCATTACGATAACGTAGCCTTTGTTGTTGCTCAGTATTTAGTAATACGTTTAGCTGTTTTGCTACAGCATTTAACTCGTTAGGATAATCTTGATTAAGGCGTGTTTGCTGCCCTTTATCCACCAGTGCGAGCTCTTTAGTAAATTGGTTTAAAGGCTTTAATGTCCAAAATAGCCACACTCCTTGAACGAGCGCTAACATAATCATTAAGACGATGAGCCATGTCCATAGAGTAGTATTAAATTCACTAATTTGTTTTTGATAATCTGCATCATCTTTAACAATATGAACTGTGATGGCTAATGGTTTTTCATTGGTTTCAAAACTGACACTAAAGCTATATACCACATGGTTGTTGTCGCCATTCCCGGCTAAATCGTCAAATCGAACCTGAGTTAACGAACCTTGCCCCATTACAGGGGTTGGCAGGGCTATATCTGTAGAGCTTGTTGTAGGTAGGTCTAAGCCAAAGAATGATTCCGAGTGCCAAACCAGTTCATTATTAGAAGTGATAAGCGCATATAAGCCAGAGCCGATGACATTGAACTGATTTTCTAACAAGTAATTTGGCATAACGACTTTATCGTCTTTGACTTCAGTAACGGCTAGCACTGAATAAACGTAAGCACGTAATTGATTGTTTATCGATTGGGTTATTTGATGCTGAAAGGCGCTATTTACGGTGACACCGATTAGAGGCAATAAGACCAATATTAGTAATAGACCACTGAGCATTAAACGAAAAGTTAGTGAGTTTACGCCACCAAATGCCTTTGTCAGTATTTGCTTGTTTAACCATTGGCTTTTGAGTTTACTCAGTCCTTTGGTTAAATGATTAATGGCGTTAACTTTACTCCCCATGGCTGCTAGCTCGAACCCAATTGGCGTAAACGATACCCTTGACCGCGCAGGGTCTCAATTAACTTATAGTCACCTTCAGGATCGAGTTTTTTTCGTAAGCGTCTAATAAACACTTCAATGACATTAGAATCTAAGTCAAAATCTTGATCATAAATATGTTCAATCAAAGTTGGTTTTGAAATAACTTCTCCTTGGTGGAGCATGAAGTATTCAAATAATTTAAATTCAGAGCTACTGAGTATAATTGGATTTTGTAAGTGCATTAACTCAAGTGTGCGAGTATTCAGACTAAAAGGGCCGTTTGTTACCGTTGGGCTTGCTTGACCAACAGAGCGGCGGATCAATGCATTTAAACGCGCGACAAGTTCTTCTGGTTGAAAGGGTTTAGTCAGGTAATCATCGGCGCCAGAATCTAACCCCAGTACTTTATCTTGCCAGCCATCTCTGGCCGTTAATATCAAAATGGGATAATCAATTTGCTTGTTACGTAACTGAGTAATCAAGCTAAGGCCATCAATTTTAGGCAAACCAACATCGATAATAGCGGCGTCATATTGATACTCAGTGGCCTGGAATAAACCATCCTCACCATCTGATGAAAGATCGACACTGTAATTAGCAGCCTGTAAGTGCTCGCTTAAATTACGTTGTAAGCCTAAATCATCTTCAACTAGCAATATTCTCATGATTATTTCCTTGAAACTGAGCCAGTTCGCGCATTAACGGTGGCATAAAACACCATTCCTTGATTGGAGAGCATTTTGACTCGATAGCCAGGGGAACCACCTACTTTTGTAGATTGGACCGATAGTACTTTTGCAGAATATTGTCTTTTGGCGAGTTGAGCAGCTTGTGAAGAACTTTTGACAGCTAAAGATTGCGACTTACCAGAACCGCCTTTTGATTTGTTATTGATCCCAGGCTGGTTAGCATTGGCAAAAGAAGACATTGAAATAGCGCTGCTTTGGCTAATCATTATTAATGGCGCAGCTTGTATCGACCCGGTTGTCATTGAAAACAACATGAGTGATAACAAGGTATTGCCTAATTTTTTGATTAATTTGCTCATTTGCGGCGTCCACATCAATAAATATCTTTAAAATCAGTTCTTAGTGTAAAAGATCCCTTTCAATATAGAAACATCTGCATGGCTGAATATCAATTGCTCTGGTATTCGCTCAAAGTATGGATGGGTTTATATGAATAGAAGATGAATAGCTTTTAGTGGCACAGCAGCTGGTTATTTATCTAAGTCATTTTTAATCCTTTTTTATCTAAGCCAATTCTTGTAAGCCATTTTTCGTGTTCAGCTTGCATTCATTTTGGTTCCTTTTAAATAACAACTCATCAATAACAGGCTTTGAGTGATCAATTGCAATTCACTCTTGCGGTTAAATCTGAATGAGAGGGAACATAAAATGGATATTAAATTGATAACGCAAAACCGTTTCAGTCAGGTGATTAGTGTTTTTAGTAAAGTGAGTTGTGCGTTAATGCTTACTCTTACGCCGATAGCTCATGGAGAGCAATATAATCAAGATATCATTGTTGTCAGTGAAGGGAGGCAAGTTAGTGGCGCTGCCTCTTTAAGTGAACCTGAAGCTAAATCATCATTATCACCCGAGCAAAAGCAAACCATGCTGCAATTGATTACGGATGAAAAAGCCAAGCGTCAATCTGATGCTGAGCAAGGGAGGCCGACAACTAAGCGTGCAACGCGCGAGTACATAATGAGTTTACGCCATGCAGGGCAGTTATCTGTCAATGCATTGCAAAGTATCAACCAAGCATCTCAAGCACTTTTAAAATCTGAAACATCAGTAAATCTAGTTACAAAAAATACAGCAACAACTCCTTCTGTAACAACCAATACAGCAACAGCAAATAACAGCATTGAATCTCAGTCACCTAATAGCCAATCATTAACTAATCACGTATCGCAGCAGTCTATTATTGGTTATCGCGATTTTGATATTTATGAGGCTTATAGCCGCCTGTTTGATGACTTTGATGAAGACGGATTTTACCAAACTTTTAGCGTGACCTTTGATGCTGATGTTTATGGATTTACTCAAGGTGAACCAGCTAATGTTTATGCTGAGCTATATTTAAGCCGCAATGGCGGTCCATGGGAGCACTATTACTCTACTGAAGTATTTACTATTTATGGTGACGCCACGGATGATGATTACGAATTATTAACGACGTTAGCTCAAGGCTATAAAACCGATTATTACGATGTGCTGATTGATTTATATGAACTTGGATATGAGGACATTGTGGCGACATTAAGCGCAGATGAGTCAGATGGTTTATATGCATTGCCACTGGAAAGCAGTGATAGAGATGAAGTCTACGAAGATGAATATGTTGAAGTGATAGAGTCAGAAGTGATTGTCAGTGGCGGTAGTGTTTCTTGGTTTATGCTTTTGTTACCGCTTCTGCTAATGAGGGTTAAAGAGGTTTAGAGGGGGAGAGGTTTAGAGGCTTGAGCAGCTAAACATGACAACAGCTAAGATCAAATAAATCAGCATTAAAAATCCCGCGAGTAAAAAGCGGGATTTTCATTTTTTCTTCAAATCAATTTATTTTCAATCAATTTATTGGACTAGGGACTTAATCTCACCTTGATTCAAGGTAGTTGTCAGCGTATCGCCGGGATTAACTTGATTGGCGTTATTCAAAATCTTTCCTTCACCATCACGGGTAATACTGTAACCACGACTTAACGTTGCCAGTGGACTGACCGTTTCTAACTGATGAGCACTGTAACTGACTTGCTGGTTGGCATTAACTAACCTAGTTTTAATCGCTTCTTTTAAACGACTCGTTAAATAACCCAGCTTGTTTTGCTCTAGTGTTAGCTTATGAGCGGGTGATTGCTGCTGAAGCTGGCCTTTCAAGCGTTGCTGTTTTAACGCGGCGTTGGATAATTTGTATTGCATGGCCGACTCAAGTTTTAGCTGCATTTCATCAAAGCGTTGCTCAAGTTGTTGTAGTTGCCTTTTAGGATCTTCACGTTGCAGCTGGTGGCTTAACTCAGTCAGTTGTGTGCTTTGGTGTAATAAGTAATGACGCATTGCTTGGCGAAGTCTTGAAAAGGTGAGATTGAGCTTTTGAGTTTTATTGCCTTTATCATCCGATAATAACTCCGCTCCAGCAGAAGGCGTTGGTGCACGTACATCAGCCACATAATCACTGATTGTGGTATCAATTTCATGACCTACAGCGCTGACAACGGGCAGGGCGCTGTTATAAATGGCATGAGCAAGGTCTTCATCATTAAAACACCATAAGTCTTCTAATGAGCCACCACCCCGGGTAAGTAGTAGTACGTCGACTTCTAAGCGCTTATTGGCGGTAGCAATCGCTTTGATAATTTGCTTACCCGCGTTAGCACCCTGTACTTGAGTAGGATAAACAACCACTTCAATAGAAGGATCACGAGTCGATAAAACCTTAACTACATCTCTTACTGCAGCGCCAGTGGCTGAGGTAATCACACCAATTCGTTGAATATTTTGTGGCAATGGGCGCTTGGTTTCTGTTGCAAACAGGCCTTCGGCGGCTAATTTGAGTTTAAGTGCTTCATATTGCTGTGCAAGAAGTCCATCACCAGCAGGCAGCATTGACTCTAAAAGGAGTTGGTAGTCGCCACGAGGTTCGTAAACACTGATGGAGCCTTTAACTAATACTTGTTGACCATTAACAGGCTTAAATGGAACGGTTTGATTACGGCCTTTGAACATCGCACAGCGAATTTGCGAACGACTATCTTTTAGGGTCATATACCAATGACCTGAATTTGGGGAAACAAAGTTCGAGATTTCGGCCTCAAGCCACACCTTACCTAGCTCACCTTCAAGCAGCTGGCGGACTTCACCGTTTAATCGGGAAACGGTGTAAACATTATTTTTCGAGCTTTTCATCAAATTCAACCGACCAAGAGTATTTTTTCACTATTTTCCATTTACCAACCTAAATATGCAAGGTATAATCCCGCCGCAATATTTACCCTTTCTAAACCCTACACTTTCTGGGAGATGTTGCATGTTAAGATTAAGAAATGACGCACTAACATTTGATGATGTACTACTAGTGCCTGCTCACTCAACCGTCCTCCCAAATACCGCTGTTCTAAAAACTCGTCTGACTAAAAAAATTGAATTAAATACCCCTATTGTATCTGCAGCTATGGATACCGTCACTGAAGCTCGCTTAGCGATCGCAATGGCACAAGAAGGTGGTCTAGGTTTTATTCATAAAAACATGACGATTGAACAACAAGCTGAAGAAGTTCGTAAAGTTAAGATTTATGAAGCCGGTATCGTACAGCAACCTGTAACAGTGACGCCAAGCACCACGCTTGCTGAGCTTAAACAGTTGACTGAACGCAATGGCTTTGCTGGTTACCCAGTGATTAACGATGCGAATGAGCTTGTGGGTATTATCACTGGCCGTGATGTTCGTTTTATTACTGATTGGAGCCGTACCGTTGAGCAAGTGATGACGCCTAAAGATCGTCTAGTTACTGTGCTTGAAGGAACCAAATTAGATGAAGTTCAAACCTTAATGCATTCACATCGCGTTGAAAAAGTATTAGTGGTTGATAGCAACTTCAAGCTAAAAGGCTTAATCACTGTTAAAGATTTCCAAAAAGCTGAACGTAAACCGAACGCATGTAAAGACGAATTAGGTCGCTTACGTGTTGGTGCTGCTGTTGGCGCTGGTGCAGGCAACGAAGAACGCGTTGAAGCATTAGTTAAAGCAGGTGTTGACGTATTGCTGATTGATTCTTCACACGGTCACTCTGAAGGCGTATTGCAACGTATTCGCGACACTCGCGCAGCATTCCCTGACTTACAAATTGTTGGCGGTAACGTGGCAACAGCTGAAGGCGCATTAGCCTTAGTTGAAGCGGGTGTTGATGCGGTTAAAGTTGGTATCGGCCCTGGTTCAATTTGTACTACTCGTATCGTTACTGGTGTGGGTGTACCGCAAATTACTGCAGTATCTGATGCAGCTGAAGCCATTAAACATCTTGATATTCCAGTGATTGCAGATGGCGGTATTCGCTTCTCTGGTGATTTAGCTAAAGCATTAGCTGCTGGCGCATCATGTATCATGGCAGGTTCTATGTTTGCTGGTACTGAAGAAGCGCCAGGTGAAACTGAACTTTATAACGGCCGTGCTTATAAGTCATACCGTGGTATGGGGTCTTTAGGTGCAATGACACAAACTCAAGGTTCTTCTGACCGTTACTTCCAAAGCGATAACGCTGCAGACAAATTAGTGCCAGAAGGCATTGAAGGTCGCGTTGCTTATAAAGGTAAGTTAAAAGAAATCATTCACCAGCACATGGGCGGGTTACGTTCATGTATGGGTCTTACTGGTTGTGCAACCATTAAAGAATTAAATGAAAAAGCTGAGTTCGTAAAAATTACCTCAGCGGGTATGGGCGAATCTCATGTCCATGATGTGACGATCAGTAAAGAAGCGCCGAATTATCGTAGCGGTTCTTAATGATTCAAGGCGGCATATAGTTATGCCGCCTTTTTTCAATCTTTGCTTTAGCCCGTGTCTATTGTTATAGCCATAGTCTATTGCTTTATTCAGTATAGATAGCTGAAACCTTGCAAAGATTGACGTACACCTACAATGAATACTGTTTTTAAAAGTAAACCCAGATATAAGGTATCCCATGAGCAACATTCATGAGCATAAAATCCTGATCCTAGATTTTGGATCGCAATACACGCAGTTAATCGCCCGCCGTATTCGTGAAATCGGTGTTTATTGTGAGCTTTGGGCTTGGGATGTATCTGAAGAGCAAATTAAAGAATTTGCTCCAAATGGCATCATCCTAGCCGGTGGCCCAGAAAGTGTGACGGCTGAAAACTCGCCGCGTGCTTCTGAATATGTCTTTAATGCTGGCGTGCCTGTATTAGGCATTTGTTATGGCATGCAAACCATGTCAGAACAACTTGGTGGCAAAGTTATCCAAGGTGTGGGTGAAGGTGAGTTTGGTTACGCCCAAGTTGAAGTGCAAACTGAATCAGCTTTATTCAAAAGTATTGAAGATGCGATTAGCTCAGAAGGTAAGCCATTACTTGACGTATGGATGAGCCACGGCGACAAAGTGTCAGAAATCCCTGAAGGTTTCGTAACTGTAGCTAAAACTGAAACGTGTCCTTATGCAGCCATGGCTAATGAAGACAAGCATTTTTACGGTGTTCAGTTCCATCCAGAGGTGACACACACTCGTCAAGGTAAGCGTATGCTTGAGCATTTCGCCCTCGACATTTGTGGTTGTGATGCAAACTGGAAGCCTTCTTCAATTATTGAAGATGCCATTGAGCGTTTAAAGAAACAAATCGGTGATGATGAAGTTATCTTAGGCTTATCAGGTGGTGTTGATTCATCTGTAGTGGCGATGCTACTTCACCGCGCGATTGGTGACAAACTAACGTGTGTATTCGTTGATAACGGTTTATTGCGTTTAAACGAAGCTGAGCAAGTGATGGATATGTTTGGCGATCACTTTGGACTGAATATTGTCCACGTTGATGCTGAAAACCGTTTCTTAGATGCGATGGCTGGCGAAGCCGACCCTGAAGCTAAGCGTAAAATCATTGGTCATGTATTTGTTGAGATCTTCGATGAAGAGTCAAAGAAATGCGTTAATGCGAAATGGTTAGCCCAAGGTACGATTTACCCTGATGTGATTGAATCTGCAGGTAGTGCAACGGGTAAAGCGCATGTGATTAAATCTCACCATAACGTTGGCGGATTGCCAGATGATATGGAGCTGGGTTTAGTTGAGCCATTACGTGAATTGTTTAAAGATGAAGTCCGTAAAATTGGTTTAGAGCTAGGTCTGCCATACGACATGCTTTACCGTCATCCATTCCCAGGCCCTGGTTTAGGTGTTCGCGTATTAGGCGAAGTGAAAAAAGAATACTGTGACTTACTGCGTTTAGCTGATGCTATCTTCATTGAAGAGCTGCATAAAGCAGACCTTTACCATAAAGTCAGCCAAGCATTTACCGTATTCCTACCAGTACGCTCTGTAGGCGTAATGGGTGATGGACGTAAATATGACTGGGTTGTGTCACTGCGCGCTGTTGAAACCATTGATTTCATGACTGCACATTGGGCACACTTACCTTATGACTTCTTAGGTCGTGTATCTAACCGCATTATTAACGAAATAGATGGTATTTCACGTGTGGTATACGATATTTCAGGTAAGCCACCTGCAACAATCGAATGGGAATAAGTTTCTATTAACTTTCCAATCAGTTTCGATTAAAGACATAAAAGGCGCTTAGGCGCCTTTTTTATTGGGATAAATTTACTGTTGTTTGCCGTATAATCAGCTGAAGTAAGATTTACTGTACACCTGAAAATTTAAACCATATGCAATAAGCTACAAATCGCTAAATATAAATATCGCTAAATATAAATCATCGGTATACCAAGAGACACTAATGACGTTAGAAAACAAAGCCCGTATCAGCCAAAAGCAGCAAGCGAGTGAGGCCAAGCCTTTAACACCTGAGGAGCTAGCAGTGCGTGCTGCTCAAGATGAAAAGTGGATGCGTATGGCACTAGAGCTGGCCACTAAAGCTGAAGCACTAGGTGAAGTCCCTGTTGGCGCTGTTTTGGTGAAAGATGATGAGCTGATTGCATCAGGGTTTAATTTAAGCATTACAGAGCACGACCCTAGTGCCCATGCTGAAATGCAGTGCATACGCGCTGCGGGCAAAGTGTTAGAAAATTACCGCATGCTTGGCGCGACTTTGTATGTCACTTTAGAGCCTTGTCCAATGTGTGCAGGTGCTATGATCCATAGCCGAATAGAGCGTGTGGTGTTTGGCGCGAAGGACTTAAAAACGGGTGCGGCGGGTAGTGTGATAAATCTTTTGCAAGACTCGCACTTTAATCATCAGTTAACGGTGACATCAGGTATTTTAGCTGAAGAGTGTGCGAGTCAGTTAAGTCAGTTTTTTAAGCGTCGTAGAGATGAGAAAAAAGCGTTAAAAAAACTACTCAAACAGCAATCAGACTTGTTGCTGCAAAAAGGCAAAGAATAGTTTTTGACGATTAAGCATTCTACGCTGCTTTTGTTTGATGATATTGCGGCGACGAGCGTTATTGTTGATGTTACTTCTTCTCATTATTCACCTTCATTTTTTAATTTTTAATCGTATATTGTGGCTATGCTAGCCTGTTTTGATGACTGTTTTATTGCGCAGAAGATTTAATCACATCTTCTGGGTTTTCTGAATTATCAGCATTGAGGCTCGTTTCGTCAGCCAGTTCACCTTCAATTTTGCTCTCAATATCTAATAGCTCTTGCTGTTTATTTTGACTATCTACCCAAACTAAGGTGTCGTAATAACGGCGGATATTATCAACATAATGAGCCGCTTCATTACCGCGAGCGTAGCCATAACGAGTATGTTGATAATACTTGCGTTGTTGTAGTAAAGGTAAAACTTGTTTCACGTCGCGCCACGCACTGGGATCTTTCCCCATGCCTTGAGTAATTTTACGAGCATCTTCCACATGGCCTAAGCCAATATTATATGAAGCCAGCGCGAACCATATACGTTGGCTGTCAGGAATAGACGCTGGCAATCTATCAATCATTTTTTGCAAATAAATCGCGCCGCCTCGAATACTCTGTTCGGCATCTAAACGGTTATCTACCCCAACTGAACTGGCGGTGGGTTGGGTTAACATCATCATCCCACGTACACCGGTTGGTGAACGTGCTTTAGGGTTCCAATGAGATTCTTGATAACCGGTGGCAGCGAGTTTACGCCAGTCTAAATCACCTGCATGTTTTTCAAATAGTGCCTGATACTCAGGTAGCACATTATCAATTGCACGAATAAAGGCACGGGTATCCACATAATCAAAACGTTTAACATGGCCAAAATACTTTTCGTTTAAGTGCTCTAATGTGCCATTACGTTTTTGAATATGCCAAAACGATAACAGCGAACTCAATAAGTAGTCGCTATTAAGAGGTGGTAATAGCCAGACAACTTGGGTCTTTTCGTCCAATACAATGCCTGCACGTAGTTCAGGTAAATAACGTTGATTGATCAAAAGGCTGTTTGAATCGGCAATGGTATACAGGATATCGCCAGCAGCGACCATCGAAAATAGTTCTTCATTATCGCTATCGCTAACTTGTTGCCAAGTGAGGTTAGGATTGGATTGTTTCAGTTTTGATAAGGTATCAACGGCGGCAGATTCGGAGATAACGCTTATATCACCCTGAAGCTTGTTAAAGTCACGAGGCTTCAGGTTACCTGACTTATATACCAACACCTGATTGACTTCATAAAGGGTAGGGCCTAATAAAAATTGTTCACGACGATTGTTGGTCGTGGTAATCGCTGCTGCGACAATATCAATTTCGTTTTGACGTAATGCTTCAAATAATTGTTGGCGATTATTATAAGGCACCATCTCTAAAGGAACATCGAGGTATTGGGCAAACTTAGCTGCCATTTCATAATCGAAACCGCTTTCGCCATGATCAGATCTAAGATAGGTTTGCGAGCCGTAAAGTGTCCCTACCTTTAAAACGGTACGAACGGGGATCTGTTCAACAAACTCAGTGGCTTTCATATTGGCTTGGTGACAAGCACTCAGCAGCAAACAAATTGAAATAATGGCGACTAGCGATAAATGTTTGGTCATGTCCCTCGGTTAATGAAGTGAGTTAGGTAGCAGAAAATAGTGATCAATGTGCGGGTGTCAGTCGCGGATTTTCTAGGTTGCCGCCTATTTGTACTTCAAAGCGTCATTTAAAAAATATGGCTTAATAAAGATACTGTAGCAGTAGTTTTGTATTTCACCTAGTCCAGTACCCTTGAGTGTTAAATTATACGGTTGAATTTATTAGTAAAATCGAATTTAAAAAAATAAATTAATGATGAAATGTTGCTGAAACATTACTGCGATAATTTGTGGTTTATTTCTGATTGTTTTCGTTAACGGGAAACACTGTTCACGCACGCCTTCTTAGGTGATTTATAAAGTGCGATTCCCTATAATAGCGCCAATTCTTACCCTGCCATTATAATCAATAAGGTGAATTGACGTGATTGAGATCATTCGCGGAGCCCCAGCACTTTCAGCTTTTAGAGTTCAAAAGCTTATGGAGGCCTGTGAAACCGCAGCCCTTCCTGTTGAGCAAATCTATGCTGAGTATGTCCATTTAGCCGATTTAAGCGACAAGCTTGATGATAAAGAATATCAGCAACTTGAAACGATTTTAACTTACGGGCCAGCCATCGAATCTCATGCACCAGAAGGTGCGTTGTTCTTTGTAACACCTCGTCCAGGCACTATCTCTCCTTGGTCTTCAAAAGCTACTGACATTGCAAAAAACTGCGGTTTAAGCAAAGTAAAACGTTTAGAACGTGGTGTTGCTTACTATGTTGCTGGTGCGTCGTTAACGACTGAGCAATTAGAGCAAGTTAAAGGCTTAATCCACGACCGTATGGTTGAAGTGATTTTACCTGAGTTTGCCGCAGCATCAGTACTGTTTGAGCGCACTGAGCCATTACCATTTAAGAGTATTAATATTCTTGCTGAAGGCCGCCGCGCACTCGAAGTTGCCAACGTTCAGTTAGGTCTAGCGCTAGCAGAAGATGAAATTGATTATTTAGTGGATAATTTTGTTCGCTTAAATCGTAATCCAAATGACATCGAATTAATGATGTTCGCACAGGCTAACTCAGAGCATTGTCGTCATAAAATCTTCAATGCTGACTGGACTATTGACGGTCAAGTGCAGCCTAAATCATTGTTCAAAATGATTAAGAACACCTTTGAAGTGACGCCTGACAATGTGTTGTCTGCCTATAAAGATAACGCAGCGGTTATGAACGGTAGCGTTGCAGGACGTTTCTTCCCAGATCAAGACGGTGTGTATAACTACCACACTGAGCCAATGCACATCTTGATGAAAGTGGAAACTCATAACCACCCTACAGCGATTAGCCCATACCCAGGTGCAGCAACGGGTTCAGGCGGTGAAATCCGTGATGAAGGCGCAACAGGTCGTGGTTCAAAACCTAAAGCGGGTTTAACAGGCTTTAGTGTTTCTAACCTTAAGATCCCAGGGTTTGTTCAACCATGGGAAGGCGATTACGGCAAACCTAGCCGTATTGTTACACCACTCGAAATTATGACTGAAGGCCCGTTAGGCGGCGCAGCATTTAACAATGAGTTTGGTCGTCCTGCGTTAGTGGGTTACTTCCGTACCTACGAGCAAGAAGTATCAAGCCATAATGGCGTTGAAGTCCGTGGTTACCACAAGCCAATTATGCTTGCTGGTGGTTTAGGTAACATCCGTGAAGACCATGTTCAAAAAGGCGAAATCACTGTAGGCGCTAAGCTTATCGTTTTAGGTGGCCCTGCAATGAACATCGGTTTAGGCGGCGGCGCTGCTTCATCAATGGCATCTGGCCAATCTAGCGAAGACTTAGATTTTGCTTCAGTACAACGTGAAAACCCAGAAATGGAACGTCGTTGTCAGGAAGTGATCGATCGCTGCTGGCAGATGGGTGATGACAACCCAATTCAATTTATTCACGATGTGGGCGCAGGCGGATTATCAAATGCCTTCCCTGAACTTGTGAATGATGGTGACAGAGGCGCACTATTTAACTTACGCAATGTGCCTTCAGATGAGCCTGGCATGAGCCCACTTGAGATTTGGTGTAATGAATCACAAGAGCGCTATGTTATGTCTGTCGCGCCAGAGAATTTAGAAACCTTCAGAAAAATTTGTGAGCGTGAACGCGCGCCGTTTTCTGTAGTAGGTGATGCCACTGAAGAGCAGCACCTAACGCTTGAAGATAGCCATTTTGACAACAAGCCAATTGATTTACCGCTTGAAGTACTTTTAGGTAAAGCGCCTAAAATGAGCCGTGATGTGGTTTCAGCAAAAGCTGAATCACCAGCGCTTAATCAAGCAGATATTGATGTTAAAGATGCAGTATCACGCATTTTACATTTACCAACCGTTGCTGATAAGTCATTCCTAATCACCATTGGTGACCGCTCTGTAACGGGTTTAGTTAACCGTGACCAAATGGTTGGCCCATGGCAGGTTCCGGTTGCAGATTGTGCTGTTACCGCATCAAGTTTTGATAGCTACGCTGGTGAAGCAATGTCTATCGGTGAGCGTACGCCGCTGGCACTACTTGATTTTGGCGCATCGGCACGTATGGCTGTAGCAGAATCAATTTTGAACATTGCTGGTACTGACATCGGTTCATTCAAAGACATTAAGTTATCAGCTAACTGGATGTCTGCAGCAGGTCACCCAGGTGAAGATGCTGGTCTTTATGAAGCAGTAAAAGCAGTCGGTGAAGAGTTATGTCCTGAGCTTGAGTTAACTATCCCAGTGGGTAAAGACTCAATGTCTATGAAGACTGCTTGGAACGATGCAGGCCAAGACAAAACCGTGACGTCGCCAATGTCATTGGTTATCACTGCATTCGGCGTGGTTAAAGACATTCGCCATACAGTGACACCTGAGCTTCGCACCAACAAAGGTGAGACTGAGCTGTTATTAGTTGATTTAGCGAAAGGGCAAAACCGTTTAGGCGGTTC
Organism: Shewanella sp. TC10; assembly: GCF_009663145.1. Taxonomy (GTDB): domain Bacteria; phylum Pseudomonadota; class Gammaproteobacteria; order Enterobacterales; family Shewanellaceae; genus Shewanella. Next base: position 35,588 of record NZ_VKHR01000028.1, on the reverse strand, counting down.
TTGTCTAGCGCAAGTATTCAGCCAACTTGGCGATGTAGCACCAGATTTAGATGATGCAGCAAGCTTACGTGGCTTCTTTGAAGTGATTCAGCCATTAGTGGCTGATCAAAAAGTGATTGCTTACCATGACCGCAGTGACGGTGGTTTGTTCACCACACTTGTTGAAATGGCATTTGCAGGTAACACTGGTCTGAACATTGACCTTAGCGCATTAAAAGGTAACGACTTAGAGCGTTTATTTAATGAAGAGCTAGGTGCGGTTATTCAAGTATCTAAAGCTGATAGCGCAGATATCAAAGCACAATTTATCGCCGCTGGTGTTGAGTGTCATAGCGTTGCCACTTTAACATCTGACGACCAGATTACCGTTGTTGATGGTGAGCGTGCAGTATTCAATGACTCTCGTGTTGCGCTTCGTACTATGTGGTCAGAAACCACTTACCGCATGCAAGCAATGCGTGATAACCCTGAGTGTGCTAAAGAAGAGTTTGAACTTAAGCAGCAGGCTAAAGACCCAGGCCTTACGGTTGAACTAGGCTTTAACCCAAGTGAAGACGTTGCCGCGCCGTTCATCTTAAAAGGCGCAGCGCCTAAGATGGCGATTATCCGTGAGCAAGGTGTTAACTCTCACGTTGAAATGGCAGCGGCATTTGACCGCGCAGGTTTTGAAAGCCGCGACGTTCACATGTCAGATATTCTATCTGGTCGCATTAGTCTTGAAGAGTTCCAAGGTCTAGTGGCTTGTGGTGGCTTCTCATACGGTGATGTTTTAGGCGCTGGTGAAGGTTGGGCTAAATCAATCTTATTTAACGACCGTGCTCGCAGTGAGTTCTCACGTTTCTTTGAGCGTGATGCCACATTAGCACTGGGTGTATGTAATGGTTGTCAGATGTTATCTAACCTGAAAGAAATCATTCCAGGTAGTGAGCATTGGCCACATTTTGTTCGTAACCGTTCAGAGCGTTTCGAAGCACGTGCAAGTTTAGTTGAAGTGCAAAAGAGTCCTTCAATTTTCTTCGAAGGAATGGAAGGTTCACGCATGCCAATCGCCGTATCACACGGTGAAGGTCGCGCTGAGTTTAAGTCTGTTGAAGCCTTAGCTGCTGCTGAAGCATCAGGTACAGTGGCACTGCGTTATGTTGACGGTAATGGTCAAATCGCAACGCAATACCCACAAAACCCAAATGGTTCGCCAAATGCAATCACTGCACTAACGACAACCGATGGTCGAGTAACAATCATGATGCCGCATCCTGAGCGTGTATTCAGAACCGTTGCTAACTCATGGCACCCAGACGAGTGGGCAGAAGACAGCCCATGGATGCGTATGTTCCGTAACGCACGCGTTAAGTTAGGTTAATTTGAAATTGACCTAATGTGTTAACAGCTAAAAGGCGACCAAATGGTCGCCTTTTTTATTGTCTGAAGTTAATACAGGTGAATTTATTAAACTTAGCTGACTTGTGATAGTGAGAGGTTAATTGGATTGAATTAAGCCTAAATTAGCGGCTAAAAACACCATCTGTGACCAAGTTTTAACACCTAGCTTTTTCTTAATGACTGCTAAGCGATAATCAACACCACGGTTAGTAAGAAAACATTCTGTAGCAATATCGCCTCTTGATGCGCCACTTGCTACTAGTTGAATTGTTTTGCGTTCAGGCTCGCTGATAATTTGATAATCCATGATGGGATTTAATAGGTTCTGTTGTTTGAAAATAACCTCATGTTGGAACTCGATAAGACGTTTTTCTAACTTGAATAAATAGTCCTGAGGTAATACAACCTCATCTTCGAATAACATGAAGAATGAACCATAGAAATTCGGATTGAAAGCGCAGGGCACATTGATAGTTATTTTTGATTCATAACCAAACTTCTTCATTTCAGTCAACGGGCTTTTGCTTTTGTTACTCCAATTTGAGTATTCCCAATGATGAAACTGTTTTATTCTTGATAGTGGTGTGTTTTCATCCACAGGAGCCCATTTTTTACGTGAAACCTTTGCAAAATTCATTACATTTATTGAGCTGGAAAGCATATTGGTTCGCTTGTTTCCTAGCTTTTTTTTATTAATTTCTAGTGGGCATTCATTATTGGTGTCAATAAAGTAAATAATGTCTCTATTACCAAGTTCTTCAGTCATAGCGCATGAAAGTTTATCGAGTAATATCATTATTGACGCACCCCATTTTATTAATTTTAAAAACTAAAGATGATATATTAGGAGAGTTTAATTTTTGTTTTCCTAACTCTAAGTGGTAATCAATTCCACGCTCTGTCATATTGAGTTCTTTTGCTGCTTCACCTCTATTTAAGCCTTTTGAAAGCAGGTTTATTACTCTAATTAGATTAGTGCTAATAATGTCTAAATCATGGTTAAGTTGTAAGGGTAATTGTAGTTCATTAACAATCTTAAATGCTATATACCTAATCCACCCTTCTGATTTTTCGATTATTTCTTTGTTATTTGACATTAAGCTTTGAGCATTGATGATGATATTTGCATTGAGACTGTATTGCGGTTGCAAAGAGACCGTCACCTTGTATTGAGCTGCAGAGGTAATAAGTTCTTCAACTTTTATTACTAAGTCATTATGGAGTTTTTTAGTATCGTTATTGATTATTTTTTTTATATCATCAGGGATGTCAGTGTCGCTATTTGATATTAATGTGATTTTTTTATATTTATCTTTTATTTGGAAATCGTTAGTTTTTTGGTAGGTCAAATAAAGAAGCATATGCCAATCTTTGCACTTTGGTGCATTAAGATTTAATGAGTCTTCGATGATGATTTTTATTTCCTGGCAACAGTTCATTTAACCCATGTCACTCTGTTAATTAATTTATATATAGTAAGTGGTAAATGGTAGTAGGCAATATTTGTTATAACTAATTGCGTTTCTGATCACAAATGCAAAAATATTATTTGTTTATGAATGTTTTTCGTAAAAACACTGTGATTTCTCATGTGCGTACCTCTTTATGGGTGTGTGAATATTTTCGGTAGCGAGAAGGTAATAATCACGCATATAAAGAGAAATGAGAGATAAGGTTATGAGAATGATGAAGCTTAAGCTTAAAAAAGCGTCAGTGTTAGCAACTATGCTTGCAGCATTAATGGCCACAGGTTGTGGCAGTGATAATGATACGGAGACAGTAACACCCACCCCAGACCCTGAAGTCGTTGAGCCTGAAACAGGTACAGGCGTTTTTGAACACGTATGGGGCCCTGATATTAAATGGCAATTAGAAAACCCTTTTTACGCCTACCTTGATGTCGTTACTCGTGACGATATGCTTAAGCAATTTCAAAAAACAGGTACGCCTGAAAATGGATTTAAGGTAGATCCTGCCGATTTGCGTGAGCGAAAGTTAGCGTCTCTGGCCGCAGGTGATGGTAAGTATATTGAGAACGAGGCCTATAAAGATCACCAAATTACTTTCGCAGATGTACTGTTGTATTTAAATGATACCGTTGATGGCTTTACCGTTGACCATGAATTTAATGAGGAGTTGAATGCTTACCAGTGGAAAGTAACTTATGACTACGGGACCGCAGATAAATCAGATGATGTCACCTTAGATCCAAACTGGTATGGCAGTTATATGATTGACTTTGCCGAGTTTCGTCGAGAGAAGTTTTACGATGCTCAGGGTGAAGCGCTTTATTTACGCCTTGAGGATGTGCTTGTCGAAAATAATTCAGGTGTGTTATTTAAGCAATTCAGCCCTGCAATGACTGAGCGTCGTGAGCAGATTCAATTAGATCAAGCTGAGCGACGTATTGCCAGTCTAGAGGCGGAAAGAAAGTTCTACTCCGAAGATACCCCGGTTATTCGTGTACCTTCGGTAATGCTCATTCCAATTGAAGAGTTTGGTGTTGCAGGTGGTACGCCCATTTTCTTGACAGATGTTGAAGCTCGATCGCATAACCTGCGCCCAGATATCTATAAGCAAGATCAGGCTATAACAATGGCTGATGTTCTGCTCAGTATCAATGAGCAAGAGCTTGCACAAGTTGGTTTCTCATTCTGGGGGACACTTGAGTCTGGAGTTGAATTAAATCATTTTGTTATTAACGAAATTAATGGCAAACGAAAAGGTGGTGCTCACGGCTACGTTATTAATACTGGTGTGACCTGGGCGATGGATGACTTTAATGCTAAATACTTAGTCCCTGGTTTAGCTGTGCACAGTGCAACTCCAGGAACCTATTGTGATCGTTTAGGAGGCGTCAATTACCTTGATCCAAGTGATAACTCTACCGACTATCCTGATGGAAAGTTAGACACGGCACCAAATGCTGAATATAACGAGTTAAGCTGTGACCCTGAAACTACTGCGGTTGAAGATTGGTTTATTGACCAAGAATTCCACTTGTTCAGTGATGTTTGGCTCATGAATAACCCTGGTGATAGTTTAACTGTGGTTAATTTCCACATGTATGGTTACTATCCCGAGCCACAATCTAAACGTGTTGCAGGTGATGGGCTGTGGCCTGTATATGATGCGCGCAATGCTAAGTATCCACTTGATGAGGATCATTTTGGTTGGGGCATCGCTAACTGTGGTAATTGTCATTCGTTGCAAGGTATTCACTCTGAAGGCGATATTGCTCCAGACTTAGGTGTTAATCCAAAACTGGTTGATATTTACGACACAGGTAAAGTGCAATCGTACCCAGTAGAAGATCCATCAGAGCTAGTAATTGCTCCATATCAATGTGCTGAGTGTCATGGTGGTAATGGTGCTCCAGCCGGTCATGGTGAATTTGCTCGCTGTTACTGGTGTCACGCCGAAGATTTTGTGCCTGAAAATCACGGTTCGGTGTCTAAATATGTGACTCGTGCAGATGTTTATGGTGATCAAGCAAGTGTTTCTGGTGGTAATCAACCCAATTTATATCAACGTGCATATCGCTCATTATCTGTTAATGCTGGCGAAGAAAATCGTGATGCAGTTGTTGAGCTTGAAAATGAAATCAACAACGATGGCAACTTCAAGTATGTAATCGATATGACAAGTGACCGAGCTCTACCAGCAAATGAAAACGTGAACTGGGAAGGCTATTGGGGATTATATTCAGATGATATGAAGATCCGTACCAATAACGATTGGATGACTGATCCGACTTACCCAGATCCATATGCATGTGTAACTTGCCACTATGAGACAGAGGAATAATCCAGTTACCTAGTGATAGGCTGAGTAATCGTTAAATTAAGCCGCTACAGATTTATTTTCTGTGGTGGCTTTTATTTTTAATCTGATCTTCAACACATACTCGCTTAACAGTGCACTTTTGCCTACTGATGAACCATTCAATTTGATGGATAACGAAAATAACCGACTAGTTATTATTGTTAGTTCATTCACAATTTTAAATTTTCTGTGAAAACCCCTAGCGTTATCTTTTTTTAGCTTTTGTAAAATGGATTACTTTCTTCTGTGGGAGCGAAATGTAGATGAAGCCCAGAATATGAATAAAATAATGAAATAGCTGAGCATTGCTGGATAACTGTGGATTAATACCTAATCAGTTCAGCATATCTCACAAACTGTTATCAGCTAATGGGAACAGATAAAGAAGACTTCGTTCTTAGTGAGTGGAAATAGTTTAATTTTTTGATGAGTAAATACAATAAATGACAAATAGCAACCATCAGGCAAATTCTTATAGCTGTCCAGCGCTATTTATTACTGCCCCACAATCCGATAGCGGTAAGACAACCATTGTTGCAGCATTAGCCCGTTATTGGCGTAATAAGAAAAAGCGTGTTCGGGTATTTAAAACCGGCCCAGATTTTATCGATCCAATGTTTCACGAAGTGGCCAGTGGCTATCCTGCTTATCAACTTGATATCGGTATGATGGGACTTGAACATTGTAAACAGCACTTGTACAAAGCGGCCGCGCAGGCAGATCTCATTTTGGTAGAAGGAGTTATGGGGATGTACGATGGGCATAGCTCATCAGCCAACTTGGCGCAGCAGTTAGGGATACCAATGTTAGCTGTTTTACCCGCTGCTAAAATGGCGCAGACGTTTGGAGCGATTGCCTATGGTTTAGCTCACTACCAACCTGATGTTAATTTGTTTGGTGTCGTAGCCAATCAGGTTGGCAGTGCTGGTCATGCGAAATTATTACAGCAAAGCCTGCCCGAGGGCATTGAGTTTTGTGGCGCTCTTATGCGTGATAAAGCCCTTGAGTTACCAGACCGACATTTGGGATTGGTACAAGCTAATGAAATACCAGAGCTTGATGCTTGGTTAGATAATGCAGCTAATCTGCTAGGTGAGAGCTGCCCAATGCCTCTGCCAGAACCCGTTACCTTCGATTATGTTGCGCCTGAGAATAATGAACCTCTATTAGAACAAACACCGATGTTAGTGGGGACTAAAATTGCGGTTGCTTGGGATACTGCTTTTGCATTTGTGTATCGAGATAATTTGAACTTTTTAGAGCAACAGGGGGCGGAGCTACACTGTTTCTCGCCGCTCACGCAAGCCTTACCTGAGTGTGATGCCCTGTATCTTCCCGGTGGATACCCTGAACTCCATAGTGATGCCCTTAAAAGCAATATTGAATTGACCGCGCAAATTAAACAGCATGTATCAGATAATAAACCTGTCGTTGCAGAGTGTGGTGGCATGTTGTATTTATTAGAATCCTTGACAGATCACAAAGGTAAAAAAACGCCGATGTTGGGCATATTACCAGGTCATTGCCAGATGCATGATAAGTTACAAAGCATCGGCATTTTGGCTGCACAACTATCCCTTGAGGATAATGTTTCGCATCATAATTCAGTTCCTACAACTCAAGTCTTGAAAGGCCATTGCTTCCATTATTCTAGTACAGAACTGGAGCTTAAACCGTTCGTCTACGCAACTCATATTGGTGGGCGCCCTGCCTCAGAAGCAGTATACCGCTACCAAAATGTCACAGCATCGTATGTTCATTGGTTTTTTTACAGTGCTCCTCAGGTAATTTGCCAATGGTTTAAGCCAACTTCTTACTCGTCGTAAAAACAATTACTACTTAAGCCATTCGTTAATTTTTATCTAAAAGCAAATCGTCAACAAAGTGGCTCTATTTATTAGAGCCTTTGTGACCAATTAAACGGGTAGTAAATGTATTACTGTTCATGGTTTAAGCGTAAGTGTGATCAGAGCGAAATCTTGGATAACTCAACCGAAACACTGTTAAAACTCCCATCAAATTGCCTAACAAGTTAGTAATATAATACGTTCATACAAGGTGCCATTAAGGCATAACAGGGAATGCGGTTAGATTCCGCAGCTGTACCTGCAACTGTAATCAGAGCAAGTTATGACACCACTGGCAAGAGCTGGGAAGGCATAACTGAAGACGCTGAGAGCCAGGAGACCTACCTTGTACAGTTAATTAACTGAAGCAAGCGGGGATTCTTGTGTCAGTGTTGGTTAGGGAGTTATTACCTGTAACCGATCTCTGTTACCTCACCTGTAAGCTCCAGTTCTAATCAAATGAGAACTAGGATGCGATGAAACTTTCACCCCAACTTTCTATGGTAAGCCTTGCGTTAATAGCGAGTTTTACTGCCCAAGCAAATAATACCGTTGTTGATGAAGTTATTGTTATTTCAGGGGACCGATTTGGTTCAGTCCCAGAGCAGCAATTACAGGTCGTCAATTTAATTGAGCGTGTAGATATTGAGAAACTCAACCCAAAGTCTGTTGTCGATGTACTGGAAACGCTACCTGCGGTAACAGTGACTCGCAATGGTGGAGCAGGGCAAAATGCGAGCGTGTCTATACGTGGTGCTAATAGTAGCCACTCTTTAGTGTTAGTTGATGGACTACGTGTAAGTAGTGCTACGACAGGTTCTGTTAACTTTACCGCCGTTATGCCTGAGCAAATTGAGCGTATCGAAGTCATTAAAGGGCCACGAGCTGCAGTATGGGGAAGTGACGCAATTGGCGGCGTTATTCATATTCAAACTCGTAAACTTGCGGGAGGAGAGCACTTTGCTACCGTTGAGGCTGGTTCGAACCAATATGGTCGCTTAACAGGTGGGGTTGGCTTTAGCCATGGCGATGGTCAAACGGGGATTACCGTGTCCCATGACCGTAGTGATGGATACGATGTTAAAGCTGATAACGAAACTGATGACGACGGTTATAAGCGTACTAGCGTAGGTTTAAGTGGTGGCCAGCAATTGAGTGAAGCTCTTCGTTTAGATTGGCTTGGACAGTACAACATTGGAGAAACCGAATACGACAGTAATTACGGTGGCAATGAATCAGAGTACGATAATTACTTCTGGAACTTAGCGGGTAGTTATAACCAGGGGAAATTTGAAAGTAAGCTGCAAATTGGCCAATCCCGTGACAACTCAGATACATTTCGTGATGGTGGTAGTGAATCTTTTGGCCTATTCCAAACGGATCGAGACCAGTTAAACTTTATCAACCAGTATCAGTTTACAGATGCTCTCACTGTGATAGCTGGGGTTGATTACATTAATGAAGCTGTCAAAGGTGACTTTGAAGTCGATGAACGCGATCAAACAGGAGTGTTTGGGTTAGTGCGCTATTTGGGCGAACATTTATTATTGGAAGGCGCGGTACGTGAAGATAGCGTAGATAACCTTAACAGTGAATCTACTTATAATCTTAGTGCAGGGTATCAGTTTAATGAGCATTGGCGTTTAGTTGCCACCCATGGTACTGGTTTTAAAGCGCCAAGTTTTAACGACCTTTATTACCCCAATAGTGGCAATCCTGATTTATTGTCTGAAACGTCATCTAATTCTGATATCACGCTATCATTCAATTATGGTGAATTTAATGCTTATATATCAGCTTATGATAATGAAATTGAAAACCTAATTTCCTGGGCGCCTACAGGCGAAAAAGATGATTATGGATATGATATTTGGAAACCTGCAAATATTGGTAAAGCTAGCTTTCAAGGTTATGAGTTACAGCTGAAATATCAATATGGCAATATGAGCCATAACCTTGGTTATCATTTTTTAGATGCTACAGATGAGACAACGGGCGAGCCGCTGACAGATCGTAGTGAACATGAACTCACTTATCGTATTGGTTATCAGTTGGCGCAGTGGTCACTTAATGCTGATTACCGCTATCAGGGTGAGCGATTTGTCAGCAGCTATGAAGAACCGCTCGATCCATATCATCAACTTGGTATGAGTGTCGGCTATGAAGTTAGCCAATCTTGGCGAATTGAAGCTAGAGTGAATAACCTTCTGGATGAGTCTATTGTGTCAGCTTCTGGTTACAATAGCCCTGGTCGAGAATTTTACTTAAGAGTTAATTATATCGGCATGTAAACGCCACAAGTTCTAACCTTATCTTTTCATTTCTTGTTTATTGTACATCTGTTTTATTTTGCCGGAGCTAGTCTCCGGCTTTTTTTATTAATTCATTACAATCTTCTTTATCGATTAATTGAATAGCTCAATATCTTCTTAAGTGCATTTTCTAATCGTGTTAATGCAATATTATCTAACGCTAATCCAAAGCGCAGCGCGTCTTTTTCATCCGTTAAGCGAACTAAAATAGCCTGCTCAGCAAGTTGATGGTGTATCTTTGGTGCGGTTGACGTTTCAACACGAATAAAAAGTGGAGTGACGGTTATTCGGTTAAAGTATCGCTGTAAAACCTGAGTTAGCTCGCAGCTGGATTGTGCAAGCTTTTTACGTTGGTTAGTCTGCCATTCGGTGTTTAGTAGTGCTCGCTTTACCACCTCTCTTGCTGGCCCGTTTACTTGCCATGGTCCTAGTAATAAATTGAGCTGCTCAATATTAGATGGGCTGGCAAAGCAAAAACCGACTCTGGCGCCAGCGAGACCAAAAAACTTACCGATTGAGCGCAATACAATAAGTGAAGAAGAATAAGGTGCTGAAGTTGTCTGTAGTAAGCTCGCATCGGCATGAGGATCGCAATCAATAAAGGCTTCATCTACAACCATTAGCCCACCCTGTTGGTGGATTTGCTCTAGCCAATTGAGCTGGATTTGGCTATCAAGCTGACACCCTAATGGATTGTTGGGATTGATAACCACTAACACATCGGCTTTGGCAATTTGTTCGACCGTAGGGCTACAATCATAAGTGATGATAGTAAAACCTTGCGCTTGCCAGGCTTTTTGGTGCTCCTTATAGCCGATACGTGGAACTAAAACGGTTTGAAAGTGGGACTGCTGCATACTGATCATTCTAGGCAGGGTTTGTATTGCCGCTTGTGAACCTGCAGTAGCGAGACAGTGCCAATTAACCTGGGCTTGAGAACAGTAATAACCCATCGCAGCCTCAAGTAGGCCGTCATTATCTTGAGGCAGTTGATTCCAGTAATCAGATGTACAATACGTTTCGGGATAGTGCCATGGACTAACGCCAGTGGAAAGATCAAGCCATTGGTTAATATCGATTCCATAGTCCTTAGCAGCTTGTCGTAATCTGCCACCGTGGTGGAGTTGTTTTGAGGCGAGAGTAGAGTTCAATTTATGTATCACTTCTAGGTTAATAATAATTGTACAAGCGCTAATAAACATAGAGTTAACGGCCATGCGAAATAGCTCTTATTAGCAAGTTGAGTTGCTCGTGGAATGTCGCTCATCTCGGCTTGTCGACCAATGCCAATCGGTGCTTTGTCGACTTCTTTACCAAAATAGGTCGCTTTACCACCAATTTCTATGCCTAGTGCGCCAGCGCCACTGTTCATCACTACGCCACCATTTGGGCTCACACATTTACTCGCTAAAGTCGCCCAGCTGTTAAAGGCATTTTTGGTTTGCCCTAGTAAGGCGAAAACGCAGGCTAACAACCTTGCCGGGATATAGTTCATTAGATCATCGATTTTGGCCGCGACATAACCAAAGTGAAAGAAACGTGTGTTTTTATAGCCCCACATGGCATCTAAGGTGTTACATCCTCGATAAAGCAATGCGGCGGGTAAGCCGCCCACGACGTACCAAAATAACGCACCAAATACCGCATCATTGGCATTTTCAAGCACAGACTCAAGAGTGGCATTAACGACTTGTTGTTCATTCATTTGTGAAGTATCACGACTAACTATCATTGCCACTTTATTTCTGGCGCCATCTAGGCCTGATTCTAGGTAGGCGTTGGAGATAGCTTCAGCATGTTGCTGTAAGCTGCGTCCACCGATAATCAAATACAATATGATGGCATCTATCCACCAGGGGGAGGCTAATAAGCTAGATAGAGTTTGTGGCAATGTGCTTAATATTAGCGATGTTACCGCATTCAATATCGGTACTAAGGCAAGTAAAGGAGCGCACACTAATATCCAAGCGAGCAAACCACTAATTTTATGATTGCGCCAAGTGAGAAGCTCAATAAACCTAGCCCAGCGACCAAATGTGACCAGTGGATGGTAACGTGTTGGCTCACCACATATTCGATCAATGAGCAGTGCTAATAAAGTGACAGCGGCGCAATGCCACAAGCTGATGTCAGTGATGAACAATGTTGCCTCCTTGGTAACTAAGGTGCAGTACCTGTCCGTTATCGGGCACGGTCGTCAAAAGGGTTGAGGTATCAGACGTTGACGTTTGCTGTTTAAGGCTCTCGCACAAAATTCGCATCCATTCGCCGTGGCAAATCACTGCAACTCTGTTCTCGTTAAGTTGGCTAAGCTGCTGCACGAACTCTTGTATTCGTTGCCGCACATGAAGTTCAGTTTCCATGCCTGCAACAGATTTATTTGGCTTAGATAAGCGTTGTTGATAGGTCGGATAAAATTTTGAATTAACTTTAATGGATTTTCCTTGAAGTAAGCCAAAGTGACGTTCTCTAAGGCTAATATGGGTTTGTAGAGGGAGGTTTAGGTGCTGATTGGCTATAGTGGCGGTTTGTACTGCTCGACCTAAATCGCTGCTGTAAATCGAAGTTGGAGCCAATTGTTTTAGTTGTTGGCCTAAGTAATTAGACTGCTCAACGCCAACGGATGTCAGAGGGCTGTCATGCTGTCCTTGCAAACGATATTGTTTGTTCCATTGGGTCTGCCCATGGCGGGCAATAAAAATCTCAATCGACATATAGGTATACTGTAATCGCTATTAAGCGTTCTCCAAAAAGTGTGATGAGCACAAATCTTTTATGTTTACTATCAAGAGCATGAAGTAACAACATGCTCTTTAAAAGGTCCTAACAGTGGCGTGAGATGTTAGAACTTGTAACCATAATTAAGCTGAATATTACGTGGCGTACCCATTACATCAATAGGACCGTCATAAAAATCTGCTGGTGCAGAACTAGCAGGGTTAAATAAACCGGTCACGTTTTCTGTGTCTAGTAAGTTTTCTACTTTTAAGGTCACAGTTTGGTTATGAATATTGCCAAAGTTTAGGGACCAGCCAAGGTCAACTAAAGTGTATTCACCGTACTCTAGGTCGTACTTGCTCATTGTGCCCACATAGTTAGCGTGTAGCCAAGCATTCCAATTTGAGTCAACTGGTTGGTAGTTAAGGCGAATGTTTGCCGTTAAATCAGGGATATCTAACAGTGCATCAACATCGTCTTGATCTTGAATATTGGTATAGGTGACAGCGACATCTAGGTTAATATCTTGTGTTAGGTACTGAACGGTACTGATATCAATGCCCTGAGTGACAACTTCTTGGCCAACATTCATATACTGCCAGTTTCCGTCGACTTGACCTGAGCCTATAAGGTTGGATATCTGACGCCAAAATAGGTTAGTTGCCCAATGTTGACTTTCATTATTGTAATCAACACCAAGGTTGACGTTAATACCTTCTTCAGGGGTTAGATTGCGGTTGCCCATGGTTGAGCCATCTTCTTTCGTATACAACTGCTCTGCAGTTGGTAAACTGAAAGATGTACCGGTGGCTAGCTTGATAGCCCACTTATCAGTTAGCTGATGTAGGCCGCTAATTTCGAAAGCATTACCCGATTCCCCATCGGTGATCATTGTGTGGCGGCCACCAATTGAAACTGTAGTATTATCTAAACCAAGCTCTGGTACATATTGCATGAAAACGTCTGTGGCGATTTCTGTATTGGATTCAAAATCCATGACCACATCTTCGCCATAGTATCGCTGCTGTTCGATACCATAGCGCAACTGATGACCATTAAGATTCGAGGTTATTTGCAGCTTGGCACCATAGTCTTCAAACCACCATGGATCATTATCATTGATAACTTCTACACTTTTATCTTCGTATTGATATAGACGGAAATAGTCGGTATCCCATTTGTGATAATAGGCTTTCAAGTACACTTGATGATCGGCATTGACCTTGTGTTCTGCTTGTGCGATTACCAGTGTTTGCTCACGCTTATTTTGAGTGGTTACATTGTAGTACGGACGAGCATAATCAAGGTCTGCTTTGTTGAATTGACCCATTAACTGTAAGCGAGTGTCACCTAAGGTTTGAGCTAGTTTTACTCCAAGGTTTTGTACGTCGTATCCTCGGTTTTTGTCAGTTGTGGTCCAATGCATATCTTCATCGGCAAACGGCTGGTACCCATCAGATTGGTCACTCGCGCCGAACACAGTCACTTCGGTTTGACCGATCTTTGATGTGCCGTAACCTGATAGTTGAGTGCTTGCCAAACTGTCGATTCCCACGTTGAGTTGCGCTTCATCGGTACCTTTATAGCTGCGTGTCACAACGTTGATGACTCCCGCAAGAGCCGTTGTACCATAAAGCACTGATTGGCCTGCTTTCATGACTTCAATTCGTTCAATCATTGCTGTTGAAATAGTATCTAGGTAACCACTGCCGAATAAGCGGTTATTAATCCGAACGCCATCAATTAGCCATAAGATGTCTTTTGAGCGTGAACCTTGCAGTGAGTATGTGGCATAGTCGTAACGACCATTTTTGGCGAGTGCGGTTAGCCCTGGTACGCTTTGTTGAAGAATTGCATTAAGATCTGACGTTCCCGCTTGTTCAATGGTTCCACGGTCAATAACCACTAGCTCGACACCGAGTTTTTGTTGGTCAAAAGCTTGTGATTGTTCAGCAACGCCTATGATTTCTAAATGTTCTATTTTTTGACTTTGGTCATCGGCTTGAACATTTGCTGCAGTTAAAAGAGAGACTGCAAAAAATACTTTTGAAAGTTTCATTATTATCCCTGAAAGTTTATTTATATTTATTCAGTGCTTGATTTACCGTCACCACACCTTCGATTAGGCGTGGTGAAGTAACGGCCTGACTAAAGGGCACGGTTATAAAACGGCGATGTTTCACCGCATCAATTTTTTGTAGTAAAGGATGTTCGGTCAAAAATTTAATGACCTCACTGTCTTCAGTTGACTGTGATTGTGCGATCACAATCACTTCGGGTTTGGAAATAAGTACTTGCTCCCAGCTCCAAGTTCCCCATTTATGGGGCAGTGCTTGGGCAACATTCACTCCACCGGCAAGGCGAATGAGTAAATCAGCAGCGCTATGACTACCCGCGACTCGGGCTCCTTGCGATAGGCCGTCCAAATGCAAAATACGCCATTGTTTATTTACCGGTAACGCAGCTAGTTGTGCTTCTTTATCTGCTCTTAGTTGCGCTAGTTGTGGTTTGCGATCAAATATCTCTGCAAGTTGGCTGATATCAGTCCATAAATCTTGCCATTCAAGAGGACGGCTAGGTGCATTGCAGTAGGCAGCACTTTTTAATGACCCAACTCCCCATTGTTGCCACTGTGTAGCTTCCCCCAAAACACTGGGTCCAAATGCAGTAGGGAACCCAGCGTAAATAAAGTCTGGGCGCAGTTGCAGTAGTTGTTCTTTACTTGGCCAACGAGGTGATAATTGTGGAATACTTGCTAGTTTTTCACTAAATGCTTGGTTATAGCCTTCATCTGGAAAGGCTGTGGCAAGCATTCGACCTTGCAAACCAAGCATTAGCATGTTTTCTACCGCAAACTGGTTTAACACAACCACTCGCTCAGGCTGATTAGGTTTGACCGTAAGGTAGCATTCGGCTGAGATTTGCTGAGGTTCGCCTGCATAGCACTGGTAGCTCAGTATTAAGCTGCCGATCGCGGCATAAAGCCGGCGGCGGTTAGTTAAAAAGTTCATTTAATTGCTGCTTAGAGTAATGGAGTAGATCAGTGACTACTGTGCTGGATTCGCCGTCGCTATAAAGGGCACTTCCTAATGGTGAACAACCTCCAATGCATTGGGTGCGAAGTAGTTTTACCTGTCTATCTTCGCAAGCCTGAGCAATTTGTTTTATCTGTTGTTTTGTTCGAGATAAGCAACTGCAAGGCTGTTGAACGCAAACCAAGAGACGTTTAGTAGACGGGCGAATTTTAGGTGTTATTGAAGTGCAGATACTGGCCACCTTAGGCTGGCTATCAATTTCAGATAGCCAATCTTTTTGAGTGTCAGCTGTGACGAATATAGCCATCAATATCAGCTCATTGTGCGGGCCACTTTGCTGTGTATTAAGGTATTTTTTCATCTTGCAACGCCAGCGTCTTTCTACTCCTAGCAAGTGCCAACCACGCGCTTCAACCAACTGCTGTAATGTTTGGCTCAAATACTCTTGGCGTATTACTAGCAGTCCTTGTGGATGAAGGCTTTGCTCTAGCTGTGTGATAACCTGCTCAGCTGTAACTGGCTGAGCGGCATCGAGCATAATGTAGTTGTAGCTAGACGCCGTTGCGAGTGCGTTCATTATTAACTCCAAAGTCCGTTGTGCAGCGTTATGCTGCTTGTTCAGTACGAGTTTGGCGGCTTAGCCAAAGCAAGAACTGTTCGTTATTGGAGATGACACTTGCGTCTAATCCTTGCTGCTGTATGAGTGACTGCATGTGAGTGCTGGTAGTAAGTAACTGAGCATCATCGCTGAGTAGCGCATTGTCGTGCAGGTACTGCAGTGCTTCAATATCATCAATTAAGGCGATACTGGTGGCCCGAAGCGGATAACTTGGCACCTGCAAATGACGCTCTGTTTGTAAGCCATTGCTGTGTTGATGTAGGCGTATGGCATTCTGTGAAGGTTCGGCAGGGCAGATAATAGCTCGCTCTGCCAGCCAACTTTGTGCCTGTGAACAAGCGGTTAATTGCCATCGCCAGTTACGGCTGTCTAACTGGTATTTACGTGCACTATTGAGCAATGCTTTTGCAGAGCTAATGTCAGCGAGATGCAATTCCTTTTGATTTAACAGTGAAGTCCAGGCTTGCTGACTAAAGCATTGATTCAATTTGGTGCCAAAGGGGTAAGCCACAATCGCGCCAGCAAGTTTTAGTTTGTCAGCAAGCCAGCTGTTATCACCTGAGGCGAGTATTTGGGTGTTAGAAAGCGGTAGTAAACTACGCCAGTCTAGCTTCGGAGCTAAGGTCACTACATCACCGATGACCACTAACATTGGATCGCCATTGTCGAACTCAGTTACCTGCTTACCTACGGTAGCTAGCGTGCTACTTAGCATGCGTTGATGTGCGCTGGTTGCCGCAGAGATTATCGCCACTGGCGTGTCACCACTTTTGCCTTCTTGCATTAAGATTTCTGCGTGTCCTGCAAGCTTTTTGGCTCCCATGTATAGCACTAATGTACCGGAGCTTTGACCCAAAGCAGCCCAGTTACAAATGGTTTTAGTTGTTCGATGACCACTGGCAAAAGTTACATCAGACGCCATTCCATTGCTGGTTAATGGGAAGCCTGCATAAGCTGCAGCTCCAAGTGATGCACTAATTCCCGGTACTACCTGATAGTCAATTCCAAAGTGTTGCAAGCATAAGCATTCCTCAGTAGCTCGACCGAAGATGAATGGGTCACCAGCTTTTAAACGTAACACTTGGTTACCAGCCAATGCCGCGTCAATTACCTCTGGGTGCATGCCGTATTCGATGCTAGTACCGCAGTACCCTCGGTAACCTACTGGTATTAGCGTTTTATCCTTCGGAATTTGGGCTAATATTGCTTCTCCTACCAATAAGTCGTAACACACTACATCACAGTGCTTCATTAACTCGGCAGCCTTTTGGGTTAACAGACCAGGATCGCCCGGGCCAGCTCCCACTAAGAAAACAGTTCCAGGTTTAGCCATTGTTTGCCTCAGTATCTTGGGTTTCAACAAGTCTTGCTTTTCTAAAGCCATGGGTAAACTCAGGTGCGTATAGACGTGAGTCTTTAAACTTCTTATCGTCGAGTACTTTTGAGACAATGATCATCGCTGTGGCACGAATGCCAGCTGCTTCAACCTGTTCAACAATTGTGTCTAAGGTGCCGCGAATAATACGCTGCTCTGGATGTGATGCTTTTTCAACGACAGCAACAGGCCAAGAGCCTGGGTATACTTCTTTAAGTTCCCGAGCCACTTTGCGGATAAGGCTTGCTGACAAGAACAAACACATTGTTGCTTCGTGGGACGCAAGTGATTTGAGGTTCTCTTTTTCTGGAACTGGGGTTCGACCGCTAGCACGGCTTAAAATAATGGTTTGGCACTCTTCAGGTAGCGTCAGTTCCTGGCCTAATGCGGCAGCTGATGCTTGAAATGAACTCACGCCTGGAATCACTTTCCAGTCAATACCTTCAGCGTCTAAGCGACGGGTGGTTTCGGCAAGTGAACTGTAAATAGATAAATCCCCCGTTTGTACGCGAGCTACATCTAGGCCTTTGACTTGAGCGTCTTTACATACTTTGATGATCTCGTCGAGGTCCATATCCTCTGAGCTAAGCACAAGTGCATCGGCTTTAGCGCGTGCAACGACTTCTTTGGGAACTAATGACCCGGTATAAAGTACAACTGGGCATTGCTCTACTAAACGTGCGCCTTTAACGGTAATTAAATCTGGGTCACCAGGTCCTGCGCCAATGAAAAATACGGTCATGTTATGACTCCTCTGTTTGTAAGGTGCGGCCGCGTTGTTGGCCTAGTTTTACCTGACCACTGTCAAGATGATATTTGTTGTCGTAGCCCCGTGGGGTAATGATTAGATCACCAAAACGGTAGCTTTGGCTGTTGCCGATGATTACAGCTGCAGTCATGGCGAATTCACACTGGGTAAAGCTTGCCAGATCACTGATTTCTATGCGTTGTTCAGGACGGTAAGCGTTGTCGATAATCGCCACAGGGGTATCAGGTGAGCGATGCGCTAATAAGATGCGCTGAGCTATCTCAATTTGCTCAATTCGTCGACGTGAGCGTGGGTTGTAAAACGTGATGGCAAAGTCAGCAACCGCAGCTGCTTCAATCCGCTTTTCGATAAGTGACCAAGGAGTAAGTAGGTCTGATAATGAAATTGTGCAGGCATCATGTCCTAGTGGTGTTCCAACCAAAGATGCACAAGAGTTAGCGGCAGTAATACCAGGAACCATTTGCACCGGGAAGGTGTTATTGCCTTGCCAGCCTTTATCTTTTAGTACTTCGTAGACTATCGAGCCCATGGCATAAATCCCCGCATCACCTGACGATAGTACGGTGACTGTTTTACCATCCATGGCATGTTCAACCGCTAATCTTGCACGGTCGACTTCACGAGTCATACCGCTTGATTTCACTTGCTGATGGGTAATAAGGGCGTTGACCATTTCCACATATGGCTTGTAGCCTAAAATGATATCGGCGCTTTCAATGGCATTCTTTGCCATCGGCGTAATCAGTTCTGTGGATCCAGGGCCAATGCCTACAATATTTAACTTACCTGTCACGTTAGCTCTCCTAATTTGTTAAATTCAGTGTCAATGTGCTTCCACAGGGTTTGGATGGTTTGCGGTAAATCCAGCAGACAGAAGGTGTTGTCATCGTTAATTTTTGCCACTTCTGTTGTGGTGTTTTCGTCAAGTTCAGAGGCAATTTTCTGTACGTCGTTTACAAAGTGGTTGCCAGACACAAGTAGCATTGGGACCAGTTGTATCTTGCTGGCTTTTGCAGTCTGGAGTTGCTGGTTAAGGTGCTGTTTAACGAGACTGAATGGGTTGGCACCTTCAAGTGAACAGCTGTGGTTTTGCGCTGACATTTGCTCAAGTAATTGCTGGCTGTACCATATTGCACTGTAACCAGAGTGAGCTAGATCGGGCGCACCATGATGGATAAACAGGTTGTGGCTATCAGGTTGACGAATAGTGTTATACAGTTCAGTCAAAATTGCGTTAGCTGAGTTAACGGGTTGCAGCAATGCAGGGGTTGCGACAATGCGGCTTAAACTAAACTGATAAAAGCCTGCAACCGTATCAAGCAATTGCTGATGCTCGGCGGTTGGGAATAGATACACTGATGCAACCACAATTTGGCGATGTCCGTTAGCGTCTAATTGTGCCAAAACTTGTGGCAAGGTTTGCAGTGTATCTCCCTGATATTTCTTGATCACCATGCGAGAACTAACCGCTAAACGAACGTCATAGTCTGGGTAACGAGCTTGCGCCTGTTGTAATAGCTGTTGGTAGCGTTCTTGTGCAACAACAGAGCCAAAGCAACACAATATTAATGCGCGTCCTTGTTGGTAGTGTCGTTGTCTTTTCATACTTGCTTCCTTGTTTAATTTGATTGTGTGAACGCGCTCAGTTCAGCGGCTAAATGTTCGGTGATATCGCGGGTAATGGCGGGCGTGTTGCCACTTCCTGACACGGCGATAAGATAATTGCCAACCTTGCGACTACATGGGTTCACGACATTGCCAAGCTCAGGTTTGCAGCTGACGCATACCCACTTACCGCTGTTTTTAAGTTGCTTGATAAGTGAGGTGAGCCAGGCTTGCTCTGTGGCTGAGTTTGGCCATGGTTGGGCAAAATAAATGAGTTGATAGCGGCTAAAGTCATCTAACTGGCACTGATAAAGGTCGGCTTTGATGTGCTGACAGCCTAGGGCACTTGCCTCTGGGCTAAATTTCGGTGCTAGTAACGTAACCTTTTGCTGGTGGCCCATGGCGGTGCGAGCTTTAAGAAAACCCGCTCGGCCTGCTCCAATGACCAACACCTGTAGTGGTTCAATGATAGTGAGTGGCATCATCAGGCATGACTCCCATATTGAGCCGCAGGGTTATCAGTGCCGATAAATTTAGTCGGTAGGCTGTCGATAATTGGTTGCTCGCTCTCCAGCGCTGTAAACAGAGTGCGCCACTGACCAAAGCTTAAATTTTCAAGGCCTTGTAAGCTGACGCCGTGGTTAATATCAGTTTGATTAGTGCGACAATACAGCATGGCGCGCATGCCAGCGCGGCAGCCACCAATGCAGTTAGAGCGGGTAATTTTGAGTTTCTTTTCTATAGATAACTCAGTCCCTGCTAGACGACGCAACTGAGATGCCCATGCTTTACCATCTATTTCTTGACAATGGCGACCAGTACATAAAATCAGGTGATAATAAAACCCGCGCATAGGTTTTGCGGTTTTAGCTCTTGCCTGAGTCAGGCTTTTAGGCGCGGCTTGCGCTTTATCTAAGCTGGCTGAAAAGGTGCAGTTATAGCCATCGGCTTTAAATTTGAACTTAGGCGCTAATAACTGCGTGGCGCTTGCTGCAAATAAGCAAGCTGCTTCTGCGACAGAAGGCACACCAACGCAGCGCATTACAGTCGGTGAAGGATTTTCGACTCCTTCAACTTGGCTTAACTCATCGGCATGGTAGCTGTTGAATTTCACCCCAAGTTGGTCGCTGAGTGCAATGATCCCTTGCTCGTCGGCTTTAAGGGCGATGGAGTTAACTGAGCAGATTGACAGCGGTGAAATTTTCGCTTGCTGACAAAACGCCTGTAACCCTTGCTCAAGCACATGTTTTGGAGTATTGCGATCACAACCGACACCGATATGCAGCACCTTAGGGCGCCAAATCACGGTTGGGCCATTAAAGGCTGATAGCTCAGCGTGATGGCTAATAACAATGCGTGCTTGGGTTTCGGATGTAGCTTGTTCATGCCATTGAGCTGGCCACGACTTATGAGCAGAGAACCAACGCTGATGCCCACTGTGTTGTTCTATGGCTAAAGGTTGCTGGTTAACGACAGCAGCGCTTACCGCTGTGATATCCGCTTCACAACTTGGATCTAGTTGCCAACCAAATGGCGCGCCTAGCAGGTCAACAGCAATGGTTTTTGCAGCATCACTTGCTGTAGTTAATACTGCCTGAGCACCTAAAATCTCTGCTATACGTAATGCAATTTGATTGGCGCCGCCACGGTGGCCACTTAATATCGGCACGATAAACTGCCCTTGTTCATCTATGCAAATGACAGCAGCATCAGTGCGTTTATCTTGCACTAATGATGACAGTATTCGTGTCATAATTCCAATAGAGCAAATGCATATATGGCAGTCAAACTGAGAGAATTGCTCGGTAAAGTGTGCCGCAAAGCCTTGCTTGTTAGCTGGTTCGTTACTGGCGCCATGGAGCAAAAAAGTTTTAGCGAATCCAGGCTCATTGCTTAAGCGTTGGGCTAAACTTTTCCCTGAGATTGTAATAGCGTGAATGGCAATTGTCATAGCATGTATTCCTAAGACTGACTGCCTTTACCATGGCGCAAAATACCCTTGCGGCTGCGAATTGACAGCTGGATCATGGCGAAATAACGGTGCTCTTTTGGGACTTCTCTAAGGTCGGTATATACCTCTTGGTTTTCTCCTGAGGCATATGACACATAGCGAGCACAGTGCAGCATTCCCATAGGCTCAAGTAGGTCAATTAATGGCTCAACCATGCGTCCAGCCTTGATGAGCATAATGGTGTCAAAGTTTTCCATTAGTTTTGGCAGGCACTGGATACCATAGGTTGCAGGTACCACACAAAAGCGCTCTTCACCATCCGCGAGTGGTACTTGAGTCGCTGCTGGAACGGCTGTAATTGATGTGACACCAGGAACAATCTCGACTTCTAGCTTTGGCAAAATTTGTTGTAAGTCATCTTGAATATACGCCCAAGTCGAAAAAACAGATGGATCACCCTCAGTAATAAAAGCCACGTCTAAGCCTTGCTCTATTCGCTCGGCAATGGCTTTTGCGCCCGCACGCCACGCTGGTACAGTTTGCTCAATGTCACGGCTCATTGGAAAGTGTAAGAATAGCTTTTCACCACTAATATCTTGTTCAGGAACGGCACCTGTTGCGATAGCCCATGCGAATGAATCTCTTGCTCCTTTGGTTTTCTCTGGCACTGCGACTACTGCACAGCTGCGAAGTAGGTTAGCTGCGCGGAGGGTCATTAAATCGCTAGCTCCAGGGCCTACGCCAATTGCATAAAGCTTGCCTGGTTTTATTGGAGTCGTTTTCAACATGTTGCAATTGCCTTTTCAAAAATAAATAAATGGATTGGGTTATCACTTTGATAACTGGTATAGCTGCCTATGGTGCGATCGCTAGCACTGCTAACAAGGAGTAGTTGAGGGGTTAATGCTAGCGAATCGCTTAACTGCTTTAATTCGATCACAGTATCGAGAGTGACCGCGCTACAAATAAGGCGGCCTCCTGGTGTAAGTTTTTGCCAAAATAGTGGCAGTAGCTGTGACATTTGCCCACGGCTTCCGCCACAAAAAATGGCATCAGGGGAAGGTAATTCGGCTAAACCTTGGGGGGCTTTCGCCTTTATTAGCTGTAGGTTATCGACTTTGTTATTAATAATGTTGGCTTCTATCTGCGGCCAACACGTGTCATTGCACTCGATGGCATAACAGTGTGCTTGATAGGCTTGCTTAGCCGCTTCAATTCCAACAGAACCAGAGCCCGCTCCGATATCCCATACCACAGACTTAGGCGTTAGCTGTAGGTTAGCTACAGCGATAGCACGGATTGGTGCCTTAGTAATTAACCCTTTGTTTGGGGTGCGTTTACTGTATGTGCTATCTGGTTGGTGGCCTTTACCGTTCTCCCAAGGGCGTTGAGTTGTGCGCTCGCCAATAATGATATTTGTGTGATGAATTTGGCTGAGATCTACTTTTGCCAACTCGATTGGAGTCCAGTGAGTGATTTTCTCGTTACAAGTGCCTAAGGCTTCACACAGATGTAGCTGCCAACCTAGTTCATTAAACTTCACCAGCTTGCAGGCAATAGTGAGAGGGTTATCCGTCGCGTCGGTGAGCAGTGCAAAGCGATCATGGTGCTGAATTTGTGCAACTAGGCCTGGCAACTTTTGCTTATTCACTTTGCCGTGCAGAGATAGGAGTGCCATATCTTGGTATGGCAAGCCTAATCGGGCACAGGCCTGCTGCACACAACTTAAATGCGGAATAATTTCAATGTGTTGAGAGACCTTTAACTTTGCAAGAGTTTGCCCTAAGCCATAGAACAACGGATCGCCACTGGTTAAAATTGCGATATCTTGTTGTGCATATAAACTGAGTAGTTCAGTAATAAAACCTTCAATTGGAAACTGGTAAGTGAGTTTTTTGCCAGTGAATTGCGGAAAAAATGCCAAATGAGACGCACTACCGACAAGCACTTCAGCGCTAGATACTGCGTTAATCGCACGACTGGTTAAGCTTAAGCAGCCTTCACCTGCCATGCCGATTAACGATACATGTCCGGTCATTGTGCAGCCTCAACCATTAACGCATGTAAAGTTGCTACAACTAATGGACTGCCACCTTTACGGCCTTCACAGGCAATAAAAGGCAAGCCTGATTCTACTAAGCAGGCTTTTGATTCATCAGCTTTAACAAAGCCAACAGGTAAACCGATAATAAGTGCGGGCTTTGCTTTTCCTTGTCGACATAATTCTATGATTTCGTACAAGGCCGTTGGAGCGTTTCCTACAGCAATAATTGCACCGTCTAGCCAACCATTTTTAGCTGCGTGTTGCATTGCTACCCGAGCACGAGTATCGCCACTATTTTTGGCTTGCTCAATCACAGTGTCATTACTGATTAAACAGTGGGCGCTAACATTGAAAGGCTCCATACGACGCGGGGCGAGGCCGGTCACAATCATATTGACGTCAGTGATAATTTTACAGCCGTCTTGTATCGCTTTAATACCGCACTGGGTTGCGTTTTCGCTGAATTTAAATAGTGTGGCAAATTCAAAGTCACCAGTGGTATGTATGCAGCGTCTTACAACTGCCCATTGTGTTGCCGTATATGTATGTCCACCATGGTCACGGTCAATCTCTAAATCGATAATGGCAAACGAGCTTTGTTCAATCTGTTTGCCTTTAGTGGTCATTTGTTCCATTGCGCTCATTATTGTTCTCCAAAACTCGCTTGGGTTAATAGGGTTCCGTCAAAGTTCATTAATCTCACTTCAATAACGACTTTCTCATGTGCATAGTGGTAGCAATGCTGTGCGGCTTGATGACATAAACGCGTAAAAAATGTGGACTGGATTGGAGCCGGAATGAGATCAAATAAGTGACGGCCAGTGTTTGCTGTTTTTACTTGCTGGCATAGCTGAGCATCTCCTCCACACTCACTAAGCAGTTCAGACATTAGACGGAAGTTGATGGCACGGCCCGTTACGTGGGTCATTGTGGTGCCTCCGGCAATCTTGCAAAGTTTGCCTATCATGGTGGCTAAAGTCAGTTTGATTACGCCAAAGCGTGTAGCTGCACGAAGGCCAACACCAGTAAAATCACCAGCCTGAATGAAAGCGCTATCGCTTAGGTGTGATAATTGTTCCATGGCCGCTTTTTCTGTACGACTTCCTGTGGTAAGCACGACATGGTTAATGCCTTGGGCTCTTGCTACTTCTACACCTTGACGAACTGAGGCTGCATAGGCCGATGTTGAATATGGGTGAACAGTACCTCTGGTTCCTAAAATTGACAGGCCGCCAATTAACCCAAGACGTTTACCTATGGTTTGCTTAGCGAGTTGTTCACCATTGGTTATCCAGATAGTGACTAATGCTCCTTTGCCTAGTGGTAATAGTGGTAATAAATGTTGCTTAATCATTTTTCTTGGCACTGGATTAATAGCGGGTTCACCTACAGCAAGTTCTAATCCCGGTTTAGTCACAGTTGCTACACCTTTACCGGCTGCAAACTCAATTCCTGGTTTGTTAGTAAAAAGGATGGTGGCGCCAATTTCTGCGCCATGTGTACAATCAGGATCATCACCAGCATCTTTGATGACAGAGGCTTTACCTGCATTATTTAGATGCAAGGTGAATAAGGCTTGCTCGCCAATAGGTAAATCAATATAGACCTGTTGTTGTGGTCTGTTTAACAAGCTTAGCGTAGCACCAAAAGCGGCGGCAGTTGCGCAAGCTCCTGTGGTAAAGCCTTGACGTAACTCGCCTTTATGGCTACTACGACGAATACTAGTCAGGCTCATTGGTACAGCCAGCTTGTTACTGAAAACGTATTATGCTTGTTCATTTTTACTACCTCGAAATATCTCAGGCAGCAGGCGGAAAACGAAGAGGTCAGGGGATATGAATAGCCCTTGCCAATATTGAGTGATCCCGCTCAACTGCAATGGTGATTTATGGCAGGTAATCTGACTTCTGAAATATGCTCTGTTGAGCAGCTTCAGTTACAGTTGCGGGTACAGTTTGAAATTTGCATTCAATTCCCCTTTTAAGCCAATTTGTATTTCTCGGTTGTGGCTCCATAAATCACATTCAGTGTAACCAAGGCGTAACAGAGTCGATAATGTGAGAAATAACAGTGTTTTGTCTTAAACAAGCAGAATGTGATTAGCGTTGAGTAATTAACAAGGTTGTGAATTTGTGAGCAAAAAGTTGGCTTTTACTGAGTAAGATCTCACAACTGTTGGAATTAGGTTTAGTGATGGATATTCGTTAAATTTGTGATAGCCATCTTGGTTAAAGCTAGAGGGGGACTGTAAGTTTTCACACACTTTTAAGTGATTATGAGTGGTTGTGAATTCAATCACAGCCTCGATATGTCAGTTCAGTATTATTTGCAAAAATAATATTAGCGAGTGTTCAACTAACCGTTTCTAATTGAATGATTAATGAACGGGCTCACTAATTAAACTGAATTGAGCCTTATGTAAATGATTGCATCTCTATCATCCCTAAAAACTCACTCAATCCCAGCTTTCAAGGTAGAAAATTTAAGCTGTGATATAGCTGGAAAACCAGTACTAATTGATATTAACTTTACCGTTAAACAAGGGGAGACTGTCGGCATAATAGGCCCGAATGGTGTCGGGAAATCGACATTATTACGCTGCTTATATCGTTATATCAAGCCTCAGTTGGGCTCAATATATTTATATAATACTCCTCTGACACGATACTCTCGCAGCGAGTTTGCTAAAAAGGTAGCTGTAGTGACTCAGCACGGCTGTACTGGATTTTCCATGACGGTTGGGCAATTCCTAGCAACTGGACTTCTTGCCCATCGCCAATGGTGGCAATGCCTTGACTCTAAGTATGAAACTAATGCAATTGACGAAGTGCTTGATCGTGTTCAATTAAGTGATAAAAAAGAGCAAATGTTTGACAATTTATCTGGCGGTGAACGTCAGCGGGCTTATATTGCAAGGGCGTTGCTGCAACAGCCTGAGATTTTACTCCTTGATGAACCTACTAATCATTTAGACATCTGCTTTCAAATCGAGATACTTAAACTTATAAGTGGGTTAGGTATCACGGTGATTTTTTCCATTCATGACTTAAATTTGGCTGCGGCTTACTGCGATAAAACCTTGTTGCTAGACAACGGCAAAGTTGCAGCGTTTGATAAGCCTCAAGCGGTACTAAACTCGCAACAGTTACAAGACACTTATGGCGTTAAGACCCATATATCGACCCACCCAGACGGCAGTTTTCCTCTAATAACCTATCGCTATTTCTCTGAGGAGAAGAAAATTGCTTAACTCCTATTTGGCATTGGCAATTCTTCTGCCTATTGCCATTATTTCTCCATTTATTGCTGTTTGCATTGGTAGTGCAGATATTCCAGTTATTGATTTTTTAGTTGGTTTATTTGGTTTGCAGCCCTTAGATGAAATGGCGATGATCAACCAGCAAATTATCCTCGAAATTCGTATGCCACGTGTGCTAATGGCTATGATATGTGGAGCAGGTTTAGCTGTCTCAGGTGCTATTTTACAGTGTGTTACCCGTAACCCGTTAGCTGACCCGTATCTATTCGGTATTTCTTCGGGCTCCTCTTTAGGTGCTGTGATTGCTATGACTGTTGGTTTTGCAGGATTAAGTTTACCTGCTTGCGCTTTTTTAGGCGCATTACTTGCCGTCTCCATCGTGATGCTAATGGCAAAAGATGGACAAGTTGAGCGCCTTATTTTAGCCGGTGTTGCTATTTCATTCTTGTTGTCATCTATATCTAACTTATTGATTTACTTCAATGACCACCAAGCTATGCAGGCTGTCTTATTTTGGACTATGGGCAGTTTTGCCCGTGCCAGTTGGGCCAATATCTGGTTACCGCTTATCTCAGTGATTGTCACATTAATAGCAGTGCAGCGATTACAGCGCCCGTTGCAAGCTCTAATGGCTGGTGATGAAAGCGCGCACACTCAGGGAGTTGCGGTTATTTGGCTACGTTTGGGGATGCTGCTGTTAACCGCAGTGGTGACGGCGTCGTTAGTCGCTTATTGCGGTGGTATTGGTTTTGTTGGCTTGATGGTGCCACATATAGTGCGTTTAGCCATAGGGGCTGCGAGTCCAATAGGCTACCTAATTACGGCTATTGCAGGTGCGATTTTAATGGTATGGGTCGATTTGCTATGTCGTACTTTGCTGCCTCAGCAAGAACTACCTGTGGGTGTTGTCACCGCCATTTTAGGTAGCTTGTTCTTTTTAGGTATTTTAACCCACAGGAAGCAGAAACTTTGAAGCAGTTGATTACTGGTGGTATTGCAGCTGGCAAGCGCAGATTAGCCTTTGAATATGCATATGATTGGCAGAATCATAACGACGGTGATGTGATTGTGATTGAGCCTAGTGAACGGAGAGGACTATTGGCTGAGAATAGTTCTTTTCGGGCCACTCCTAAAGATAAACCACAGCATTGGCAATATATCAGTGAGGCAGAGGACTTAACAAATTTACTCAATGAGCACAGTAAAACTGACTCTCTGATTATTGTTGACAGTTTAACTTTTTGGCTTGCTGAACAACTGGCACAAGAAAGTCAATGTTGGCAGCAGTGTAAGGCGCAGTTACTTGCTTGTATTGCTGACTTACCTGGGCCGGTGATTTTTATCAGTAATGAAGTGGGACAAGGCATTGTGCCTATGTGTAAAGAACACAGGCTATTTGCTGATGAATTAGGTTGGCTTAATCAAGATGTCGGAAAATTAGTTGAACGCTTGTTTTTATGCGTTGTTGGGATTGGTTTGCAAGTGAAAGGAAACTAATGATGAGACTGTTTGTCGTTGGGCTTAATAGGTATCTGTGATGAATTCTTTATTGAGTCGCTGTTTGATTTTATTTGGTTTATTGATTGTACCGCTCACGAATGCTGAGCAGTTACCAAGCAGTAGTCAACGTTTGTTAGCCCTATCTCCGCACTCTGTTGAAATGCTGTTTGCGATAGGTGCAGGTGATCGGATTATTGGTACCGTTGATTTCGCTGACTATCCCGAACAAGCTAAATCAATACCTCGTATTGGCTCTTATCGACACATTGATATTGAGAAAGTACTGAGAATGCAACCTGACTTAGTGATTGTTAGTGCCAGTGATACGAGTGAAACCATTTTGGCGCAATTGACCAAACTAGGTTTACCCGTATTTAACACCAGTGTTGGCAGTATTGAGAATATCCCTGAACGACTTCGTAGTTTGGGCAAAGTCACTCAGTTAGAGAAACAAGCGGAGCAGGCCGCCAATGATTTTAGCCAACGGCTGCAACAACTTCGTAGTATCTACCAAGGGCGTAAACCCGTTAAAGTCTTTTATCAAGTATGGCCGGAGCCACTTACCACAGTCTCTGGTGGCTGGCTGGAGCAAATGGTTGAAGAATGTTCTGGAGTCAATGTATTTGCCGATAGTCTGTCAGCTTATCCCCAAGTGTCGATGGAGCAAGTGCTGATAGCACGGCCGGAAATTATTTTGATGCCTCGTCACCATGGCGTAGCAGAAAACTTAAATGTCTGGCAAAAATGGCAGACTATACCTGCAGTAAAAAAAGGCCAATTGTATCAAATTAATGGCGATTTAGTGAATCGTGCTGGACCGCGTTTATTGGATGGCATGCAACTAGTGTGTGAGCACTTGGCCGATGCGAGAGCTCAATATGATTAGCTTATATTTAGGTGGTGCACGAAGTGGAAAGTCAGGTGCAGCTGAAGCCTATGCAGCAGCGCAGTCTGATAAAGTTTGCTATATCGCAACAGCCACTCATCATCCTTCCATGGCTGAACGCATCGCATTGCATCAATCTCAGAGGCCTGCCCATTGGCACCTGATAGAGGAGCCTGTTGAAGTTGCTGAGCATTTCTTTAAAGCTAAAGATGCTCATCAAGTGATTTTGCTAGATTGTCTTACCTTATGGCTGACAAACCTGTTAATGGCTGAGAAGAACATAGATATTGAAATCACTCGTTTGGTTGAAGGGTTGCTGCAATCTAAATCAGAGGTGATTTTAGTGTCAACAGAAGTTGGACAAGGGGTCATGCCTAAGGGGGAGTTGTCCTGTCGTTATGTTCAATGGAGTGGCAAATTACATCAAGCGATTGCTAACGTCGCTCAGCGTGTGGTGTTTTGCCAAGCAGGGATCCCGATTTTGATTAAAGGCAGCAAAATATGACGGTCATAACACTATTACGTCATGGGCAGCCACATTCACATGAGTGCCTACTCGGACATACTGACTCACCTATTACGGACTTTGGCTGGCAACAATTACAGTGTGCTAGCCAAGACACTGGTTGTGATTTAGTCGTGTCATCTCCTTTGCGCCGTTGCTGTGACTTTGCCAAAACCTATGCGAAATCGAACTCCCTGCCTTTTGTAGTTGATGAACGCTTTCAAGAGATGAACTTTGGCGATTGGGATGGTCTGCCTTTAGCCCACTTATGGGAGTCAGAATTAGGTTATAACGAATTTTGGGCGCAACCTTGGCTTCAAACTCCGCCAAATGGTGAATCTAGCCTAGCCCTTTATCAAAGGGTAATTGATGGATTAAGTGATCTGATTGCTTCTTACCCAAGTCAACATATTTTGCTGTTCACTCATGGCGGTGTTATGCGGATCGTTATGGCATGGATACTCGGTACTCAGCAGCAGGGGAATATGCATTTGTCGCAGCTGAGTTTGGGCTACGCGAGCAAAATTAAACTTGATATCTATATCGATCCTACAGGAAAGCAATGGCCGCAATTAGTTGCCATTATGCCAAGCCCTATATCTAAAACAGCAAAGGAGTCTGCATGAAGCTGCCAGTAACTTCAACGATTGTATTTAATATTATTAACTGCGCAGCGACTCAACTTCCGCAGCTGCATGAGTTATCAGATGCGGGGGCTGGAAAGGGGATGATGCAATTGACGCCGCCGCGGGATTCAGAGCTAATGACCCAAGGGAGTGATGCGGCAGTGTATCGCTATGGCAGTTTTAATTCGGGGTTACTGACAAATGGCGGTATTAGTCCGGCAGTGCTAACCCTTGGTCTAATGAGGTTACTTCACCAGCACGGTTATCACATTGAATTTAGGAGCTATAACTTTGGTACCCAAAAACCAAATGATGGCTGCGGTGATTGGCTGAGTCATTGTCAGCACTTTGGTGGTGAAAAAGCCAATGTAAGTGAACTAGTTGAAAACCAGTTAGTTCCTGATTTACAAAAACAGGCTCGTCAAGGTCATATTAGCATCCTAGCTGAGTGTGGTGTTGGGGGGACGACTTTTGCCACCTTGTGGCTGCGATTATTAACAGGGTTAAAGTTGTCACCAGCTGGCAGCACGAAAGTCGAGACCAAGTTGACCAGAAAAGAGTTATTAATTGCGGAATTAGAAAAAGAATACAGAAGCCAGTTTTGGTCGTTTGAACCGGAAAAGTTACTGACTAACAATCGTTATCACGATCCATTGCAGTTTGCATTATATCGTACGTTTCAATCGTGGCCGACATGTTTGCCAAGACCAATTGTTGCTGGTGGCATGATGATGATGGCGCCATTGGTTGCCAGTCAAATTAACAAGATTAGTTTGCCAGCTTATATCGCAACGACCCGCTGGGTTATGGCTGATGCCACTATAAGTAAACTCATCCCTGCGATACTTCCACCAGGATACCAAGTCAAATTACATCGAAGCAGTTACGCTAAAAGTCGTCATGCCTGCCTAAGAGTTTTTGAAGAAGGCTTAGTTGTTGAAGGTTGTGGGCTTGGCGGAATGATGGTGTTGGCTGAGCAGCTGATTGGTAGCCAAGATAAGATTTTAGAGGCCTTAGAAAATGCCGTTGACCTTCACATACAGGCACATACAAGAGAGCAATATGAAGCCGTTTAAATTAATGGTGCAGGGCACCACCAGCGATGCTGGTAAAAGTGTATTAGTAGCTGGTTTAGGTCGAGTTTTAGCCCGCAAGAACATTAAGGTTGCTCCATTTAAGCCGCAAAATATGGCATTAAATAGTGCTGTGACTATTGAAGGTGGTGAAATCGGTCGCGCACAGGCAGTGCAAGCACAGGCGTGTTTTTTGCCTCCAAGTATTAAGATGAACCCAGTATTACTTAAACCTAATACCGATATAGGTGCACAGGTTATTGTGCTTGGTAAGGCATTAACTGATATGGACGCAGTCACTTATCACGAATATAAACCAAAGCTAAAGCAAGTGGTGCTTGATACCTTTGAAGAGTTGGCTGACGGTATGGAGGCGAGGTTGGTTGAAGGGGCTGGTTCGCCTGCTGAAATTAATCTTAGAGAACATGATATAGCTAATATGGGATTTGCTGAAGCTGCTGATTGCCCAGTTGTTATATGTGCCGATATTGATCGAGGTGGTGTATTCGCTCATTTGTATGGTACCTATGAACTGCTTACTGAAGAAGCTAAAAATCTAGTAAAAGGTTTTATTATCAACCGCTTTCGCGGTGACCCTGCGTTGTTGCAGTCTGGCCTTGACTGGTTGACAGAAAAAACAGGTGTACCTGTTATTGGTGTTGTGCCCTATCTCCATGGGTTATACCTAGAAGCTGAAGATGCCATAAATGTGGCGCAAACGGATGCCGATGCCAAGTTTAAAGTCGTGGTGCTCAGTTTGCCGCGGATTTCAAATCATACTGACTTCGATGCACTTAGATTACATCCAAAAGTCGATTTACAATTTGCCCGACCTGGTGCTGATTTACCCCGGGCCGATTTAATAATTGTGCCTGGCTCTAAAAGTACTCGTGGCGATCTTAACGCCATACGTGAACGGGGGTGGGACAAGCAGTTAGCAAGGCATATCCGGCATGGTGGCAAAGTCATCGGTATTTGTGGTGGCTATCAGATGTTAGGTGAATGGATCCGCGACCCAGAAGGTATTGAAGGCCATCCTGGTGATAGTCAGGGTTTAGGTTATTTGCCTGTGGATACGACTATGGCTGCTGATAAACAGCTGGTGCGTGTAAGTGGTGAGCTAATATTGCAGGGGCAAGTGGCTGAGGTTATAGGCTATGAAATTCATGTCGGTGAGTCACAAGTTACTGGTGAGCAACCATTTAGGTTAGATGGCAAACCTGACGGCGCTATCTCTGAATGTAATCAGGTGCTTGGTACATACCTGCATGGTGTGTTTGACGAAGCGAACGCGTGCAATTTATTGCTTGATTGGGCGGGGCTAGAACAAGGTCATGCGCAAGCACAAGATATGGAAGCACTGCGTGAAGCTGGAATTAATCGTTTGGCTGACACACTAGAACAGCATTTAGATCTAGACCTTTTGTTTGCAGAGCTAGCGCCATGGAAAGCCGCATAATGAATAACCCTGCAACTGCGATTCTGCCATTGTTTACCGCCATTGCTTTTTTAACCCGACTGCCGGTGCCAAGATTCACCCCGTTTGACGAACAAAGCACCGCTAACTGTAGCCGTTGGTTTGGGGTGGTTGGTCTGATTGTTGGCGCGATTCTGGCGACATGTTTGTATGCGTTCACTCTGCTGTTTGGTCAACTGCTTGCAGTCGTGCTCACTCTTGCTCTTGGTTGCTGGCTAACTGGTTGTTTCCATGAAGACGGCTTTGCCGATGTGTGTGACGGCTTTGGTGGCGGTTATCAAATAGACAAAAAACTCGCCATTATGAAAGATAGCTGCTTGGGTGCCTATGGCGTGATAGGTCTTATTGGATTGTTCGCCATTAAAGCTGCAGCGTTAATGTCATTACCTCTTCATACAGCGGTGTTAGGTATGGTGCTTGCTCACGCTGGCAGTCGCAGTGTTGTAGGCTTTATTCCTCGCTGGCTTAATTATGCTGCCGACCCCAAAAAAAGTAAGTCTCCTCAACGAGATTCCCGTCCAACTACAAATGCATTAACAGTACTTGCTGTTAGCGCCCTAGTTAGTTTGTTAACACTCCCTAACTGGCAATCGGCGTGCATCATTGTACTGTTATGGCTGCTGGTGTTATGGCGTTGGTCTCAGTTCCTTAAACAACAAATTAATGGTTATAACGGTGATGCTTTAGGTGCTGGACAGCAAATAATTGAAGCACTGACTCTAGTAACTTTAGTCGCACTTAATCGAATAGGAATGATGTAAATGTCACAAGTAACGACAAATTCTATCCAGCGTCAGCAACAAAGGCAAAAACAACAGCAACAAAAAATGCATCAGGCTATTTCACAGGCGCAAACTGAGCGAGGGCAACTGTTATTACTAACAGGTAATGGAAAAGGTAAAACCACTGGTGGTTTTGGTACACTTTTTCGCGCTTTAGGTCACGAACAAAAAGTGGCCTGTGTGCAGTTCATTAAAGGTCAGCAAGACTGTGGCGAGCGCAAATTAGTCGAGAGACTTGGTGTACCGCTAGTCACTATGAGCACAGGCTTTAGTTGGGATAGTGAAGATAAAGCCGCTGATAAACGGGCCGCACAACATACATGGGAGCAAGCTAAGTTGTTTTTAGCTGATCCGAGTTTAGACCTAGTGCTTCTAGATGAACTGACTTATATGCTCAGTTGGGATTTTTTACTTGTAGATGAGGTGATACAAGCACTTAACGAGCGACCTGAGTCAATGTCAGTCGTCATTACAGGTCGTGCTGCCCACCGAGAATTAAAAGCTATTTGCGATACAGTGAGTGAGGTTCGTCCAGAAAAGCACGCCTTTAAAGCAGGTTTAAAAGCTCGACGAGGCTTAGATTGGTAGCAAGCAAATTGTGTTTATAGCAACAGGAGCTAACAAGTTAAGAAAATGAAACAACTTTTAAACTTAAGTCTAGGAGATACTCCAGGGCATTTGTTTCAACACTGGAAGCAAGCTCGTGAATGGTTAAATTTTTTTAACCTTGACGGTTATGAAGTGGCGCCATACCAAACACTGCATACTCAAGCCCAACCTATGGATATTATCGGCGGGGTACATTTAAGTTTTTTTCCTTTTCTAGAAGCATTTTGGCGTCAGTCACCTAAGCTCATTTCCCAGCATTTTGGCCATGAGCGCCATATGTTGGATTATTTTAACTGTCAAACTCCAGATCAGTTAGTCGATTATTATTGCAAGCAGTTGGACCTAGCCCAAGCGGCGGGTGTGAGCTACGTAGTGTTTCACCCTGTAGTTTTGAGTCCGCTGCAGTTGTTTGACACAAGTCAACAGCCTACACCTCTACAAAGCGCAAATTTACTGGCTGAACTTTTAAATCAGGTTTTTGTAAAAATGTCATTCAATGGTTACTTTTTGCTAGAGAATCTCTGGTGGCCATCGGGAATGTGTTTAAATAACCGTCAAGACTATGAACTTTTTCGACAACAGCTTAATTACGACAAAGTAGGAATTTGCTTTGATAGTGGTCACTTCATGGCTGGGCGCAATTTTAGTGACGAAAAGCAAGCGATAGCGACGATGTTGACTCACCTAAAACAGCATGATCTTATTGATGAAATTCATACATTGCACCTTAATGCCAGCTTTGGTAGTCACCACTGGCCTAAAGTTTTACCCGTTGCAGCTGAAAATTTTTGGGGGCAATTACAAAATGATATCGAAATTATTAGTCATATTGATCCACATCAGGCGTTTACTTCTGGGGAGCAATGGCGCTTAGTAGAAGCGGTTGAGCCCAATTGTTTGGTACATGAATTACAGCAGCAAAGCCTATTACATTGGGGAGCCGCAATCAGTCAGCAATTAACTGGCAGACAGGAATCATTAACTAATATGCATAATTGTCAGAATTTAAAAATTGTAGCTTAATCAACTTGGTAGCTACTCAGACAATCACTGAATTAATACCTTTATCTGATTACGTATAATGGTGAATATTCCATGTGTTTTCACGGTGTTATTTATTCACTTCATGTATTGATCTAAATCTATATGCATATACATGGTTTCACTTCATCCTTTGTTGAATAAACGACCATGATGCGAAAGGGTATGTAACCGTTGGTTAACGATACCCTTATCAGTGATAAGTATTTGGTGATACTAATGTTGGCTACTCTGGCTGTGTATAAGGTGCTGGTGCATATTGCCCTAGGTGCACAGCTTCAGCGATTAAACGGGCTRCATTGRTTCTGCTGTGACTAAGCAAGCAGGACCTAACATTGCCAATGCAGCCC
>NZ_VKHR01000024.1 GCF_009663145.1 Shewanella sp. TC10 | reverse complement strand
CTCCGAGTTTGATTGGCCTTTCACCCCCAGCCACAAGTCATCCGSTAGTTTATCTCGTAGTAAACACTGACTTTTGGCAAGTGTGCATACTTATCGACGACCTGTTGTAGTTCAGTTTTTATTTGTGCGACTAAGTCGGTTGCGCCTTGCTGTTTGCCTACTGCGTTACCGAGGGCGTGTATTTGTTGGTAGACCTCAGTAAGGCTGCTTTCTTGCATGTGAATAACGGTTAGCCCTTGCTCTTCAAGCTGTTTTTTAACGCCAAGTTGTAAGCCGGTTGCTGTTAGCACTACGCTTGGGTTTAATGACTTAATCTTGTCGATATCAAAGTCAGTAAAACCGCCAACAACGGTTAATTCACCGCGTTCAACTGCTGCAGGAATGGAATCCGGAAAACGTGCGTAACGGGTAACGCCGACGAGTAGATCTTCTGCACCGATGGCGGAGGTCGTGTGGCTCCAACTTGGCGCCAGTGACACTATACGAGCAGGCTGAGCTGCGGCAAGTGAAAAACACGTTGCTAGCCATAGCAATGACAGCCAGCGAATAAATGATGCATGCGGTCGCATAAATAAGTGTCCCTAATGTGAGGTTATTATGGTGTTGTAAGCATAATTTTACCATTCATTGATAATGGCTACAGTCATTCATAATGAAAGTTAGACCCCACTAGCAGAACCCTTAATCGCTATCATTTTCTAGTGCTTTTCACAGTGTCCCCGTTGATTTTAGCTGGCAGAATAAGCATGTTAGCAAAGGTGGGTTTGCTATGGGTTTGCTATGGTTTTACTATGCCGTACTTAATTCCCTGCTTAATTAATGCCGCCCGAGTTTTTACTTCGAATAAGTCTTTTAACCTATCAATATGATAGCCAACGCCTCGTGCACTAATGTGTAAGGTATTTGATATGTCGTCTATACATACATCTTCAGACAGTAGTGACAAGATCTCACTCGATTTCTCAGAAATACAGGCATAGTTTATTAGCGGTGTTAGTTGGTAGTAATACTGGTTGAGCAGCTGGTAATTAAGTAACATTAGCTGCGTTTCAAGCTGCTTGTAATTGTCTTTCATTGAGGCTAGCGTTGATTGTGCCTCCTGGTCTGAAAACAAAATAAACGTGCCGCTCCACTCTGGCACTTCATCCAGTGGCAATCGGACATGCAGCGAGCAGTTAAAATTATTGGCGTTTTTAAATTGAGCAACAATTTTTTGCATTGACTCTACGTTTGAATGCCCAGTCCAAAAGCTTGAGTAGGGACTGAGTTTTATCATTTCATCAATAGATTTGGTGGCAAGAAATGAATAATAGTGTTGGCGGATTAATTTACTGCGCTCATCTAAGCACAGAGCGTATTTTTCATTTTTAACATATTGATTAAATGGCTTAGATAGCTTCTTTATCATGGATAAAGGGTTATTTAAATCATGAGGACGGATGACGTAGCACATGCTGTCAAAGCCATATTGGTTAATCATGGCTTTTATTGTAGAGGCATCGCTGGGGTTAAATTTTAAGCTTTCCAAGTTGTGCGCCCTTAAGTTGAACTACGTTAGTAGCTATCTTTAGTAATATATTCTTAAATAGGGTGAAGATATTCTTCACCCTATTTGCTTATTTTATCTTTGTTAGAGGGAAGCGGCGTTTCCCCTTAGAGCATGCTTAGTCCTCATTAGGGTGACAGCTTAAACATGAGTATGGATCTGGGAAAACCTTACCGATACGGTAGTGGTTTGTGCCTGAAGTCGTCACGCTCGTATAAGGCTTGTAGTTACCTAAACTATCACTTGGGTACCCTGGGTATGGTGCTACATTACCATAGCGATCTTCATCGTTGGCTCTAATGTCATCGCCAGTAACTTGGACAAGCGTTGAGGCCTCACCATGCTTTTTGTTAGCTAGGTCACGGTCATGACACCAGAAACAGGTATCAAGCTCGCCGTGGCCTGCTTTGCCACCGTTAGCACCGTGACAGCTAGCACAAAATGCCGGTTGAGTATTGTCGAAGCCGTCTGTGTATGCCGTGGGCCAGTTTGCACCGCCATGACCCTTAGGGTCCTTTTCTTCGTTGTGACAAAGTGTACAGTCTGCAATACCCCAACCAAAGTGGGTTTCCGTTAGGATTTTAGCATTGTTTTTGCTATTTTCAGTGGGTAATTTGTGGATACGTATGGTTTTTACGTCACTACCGTCTTTAGCTTCACTAAAGTCGTGCACCAATAAATCATCAACCTGGTAATCACTGTCATACGGGCGACTAATGACATCTGGGTTCCAGCTTGCATACTGGTTTCCGTATCGAGTAACAGTGTTTTCTGGTAGATAGTTGTGAACATATACGTCAGACATTAAGTGGATTAAGGTGCCACCAAATGTACCCGCCCATTCGGCGCGGCAAATCTCTTTAGAGATTTTATCTGGGCTGTCAGCTGCAACATTTTCGCCTTGTGCATTCCAGTTACAATCTGGGTACTTAAATACATCACGGTTGGTATTTGGCGCATCTTTGTAGTTTTCACCTTCGATGTAGTAGGTTAACCAACCTTGTAAGCCTTTGTTTCGAATGCCTAGGAATTGAGTTAATGCGTAGTGACCAACATCTGCACCAGATTGAAGTACGTTCCAGAAAGTATATGAAAAATCGCCTAAACCTCTTTCTTGAGCAGCTTTACCTGCCGCTACATAGATATCCATGCCTGTGATAACACCCGGCTGGAAAATGTCTGGACGGTGGTTCAATGGTTTTACTGGAATATCGTACAGCTTAACATCGTCGCCAATTGGCGGGTTGGCTTCAAATTGTTGTAATACCATACCGCGTTCTTTCTGACGCTCTACCTGACGCTTTTGAACCCAGTGTCTACGAGCAGTCATGTATTCGCTAAATGGTTGAAAGTTATATGTCATATTAGGCTGAGCTAGTACTTCATCCATTCTTAAATAGTTTAGCTCTCCGCCTGCATGGAACCCCTGAGTATTACTTACTGCACGTGTGAATTCGTCACCTTGTGCAAATAAGCGGAAGTGCCAATTTGGGTTGTCAACTTCGTCGAGGTTACCGTCGCCGTCTTCATCCCATGAAATCGTAAACGTTGGAGTACCAAGACCAGAGGTTTGGTAGTCCTCTGTTACGGTAAGAGT
The DNA here is from genome assembly GCF_009663145.1 of Shewanella sp. TC10. Taxonomy (GTDB): domain Bacteria; phylum Pseudomonadota; class Gammaproteobacteria; order Enterobacterales; family Shewanellaceae; genus Shewanella. The sequence continues at coordinate 58,824 of NZ_VKHR01000024.1, read as the reverse complement.
TAAATCTTCAAGGGTAATAGCCAGGTAGCGTAGAATATCAAATACTGAGTAACGCTCAGCGACAAAAATATCGTTGCGGTAACTGCCTTCACCAAGTCCATCAGGGTTAGTGATTAGTGTGTTGTGTAGTTTCTCTAAATCAACCTCTACGACATGGTCTTCTGGCCATGGTTCGTTGACAATACCTGCATCCTGAGCAGCTTTAATGTTGTAAGAATAGTCATTCTCATCCGCTCCGTTAGCAACCACCCACTCAGTAATATTATCTTGTTGTTTACCAAGTTGTATTTTTACGATACCGAACCTTTCTAGCTCAGGTGTCACATTGACATCAATATAGTCTGGTTTTGGAACGACAGGTTCTTCTGGGTCTGTTGGAGGGACGGGATCACTGTCACTCCCACATGCTGATAGAAGCGCCACCATAGAGAAACATAAAAGTGTTTTTTTAAACTTCATCATCTTTCCTTTTCTTGTTATTTTATGCCCGCTTATTGAGTCGCGGAGACGATAAAACTTTAAGTTACTCGGGACGGTAATTCCCTGTGTCAATCGGTAGGGATTTATACTGGGTAACAGCAATGAGCTTGGTATCACATTTGGGCTTAACAGCATGCAAAGCGTGGTGGAGTTTGTGTTATGGGAATGCGTTGCGACCACAAATATGACCCAGCAGACATTAGTCATCAAAGTTTGAAGCCAATAACAGTTCTATAAAATCGCCTAAGTTACTAGTAATTATCACACTGTTTGACTTTGTTAACCCATGCAAAATATAGGAAAAATTTTGTAAAGGAGACTGCCGTGTCCCCACTATTAGAAGCGCAAGGCTTAGTTTGCCATTATGGTTCCACCAAGGCGGTTAAAGGTGTCGACTTAAAAGTTGAGAAGGGGCAGTGTTTAGGATTATTGGGCCCTAATGGTGCTGGCAAAACGACGACTATGGAAGCCCTAGAAGGGGTGAGGGCCCCTACAGCGGGTAAAATCTTGTTTGAAGGACGTGAAATTGACAGCGATTATCATCAGCAATTGGGAATTCTTTTCCAATCTACAGCACTACCTGATTATTTGCGTGTAAAGGATTGTCTGCGATTGTTTGCAAGCTTTTACAAGCAAAGTGTTTCCATTGATGAACTCATTGAACTTTGTCAATTACAAGAGGTGGCTGAACGCTATCACGTGCACTTGTCCGGCGGACAGCGTCAGCGCTTGCTTCTTGCATTAAGCTTGGTGAATGACCCTTGTCTCATTTTCCTTGATGAGCCAACCACCGGTTTAGATCCTGCTTGCCGTTTGGCTTTTTGGCAACTGCTTGAACGATTAAAGCAACGAGGTAAAACCATGTTGTTGACTAGCCACTATATGGAAGAAGCCGAGCGGTTGTGTGATCAAGTCGCAATCATGAATAAGGGAAAATTAGTCGCAGTTGAGTCACCTAAAGCGATGCTGCAGCAACAGTTTTCAAAGCAACTGGTTTGTTTAGATGGTGTTTCAGCAATTGATGAAACTGTTTTAGCAGATTTTTCATACGTACAGGATGGAGAACGCTATCAGATTGAGACCGATGATAGCTGTAAATTACTGAGTGCGCTATCTACAAGTCAGTTTTCGAACCTTCAAGTACGAAGCCCTAACTTAGATGATTTATTTTTAAAGCTGACTGGGAGTAGTTTGATCTCATGAGAAGCCTTTGGGCATTAATTTGTGCCCGTAACTTAGAATTTATTCGTGACCGCTCAGCATTGGGTTGGTCGACGATTTTTCCAATTATACTTATTATGGCAATTGCAATGGTGTTTACTCAGCATCAAAGCCCTATGTTCCGAATAGGTTACATGCAAGGAAGTGAAGTACCAGCTTCGTTACTTGAACTCGATCATATTGATTTTATCGAGTACCAAGATCCTCAATTAGCTCAATTAAAAATTTCTCGCCATCAACTAGATTTACTCATAGAGCAAGACCACTATTTAATTAATCCAGAATCACGTAGCAGTTATTTTGCTGAGCAATTGCTCTTAGCTGATAGTCAAAACTGGCAATCTCAAGATATTACAGGTGAGCCATTGCGGTATGTTGAGTGGATTATGCCGGGAGTCATAGGCATGAATATGATGTTTTCGGCTTTATTTGGTATTGGTTATGGCGTGGTGCGTTATCGTCGTACCGGTGTGCTTAGGCGATTACATGTTACCCCTGTAAAGCCGTGGCAGTTTATAGGCGCGCAATTGATTAGCCGCTTATGTTCGTTACTGGTTAGCTCAGCAGTAGTATTCATATTGATTTGTTTACTATTTTCAATCGAAATAGAAGGCTCAATTTGGTTATTGTTACTGTCGACTGCGCTCGGTGGTATGGCAATGATTAGTATTGGTTTGCTGGTGGCTAGTCGCACTCGATCTGAAGAGTACAGTAATGGGATTCTGAACTTACTATCGTGGCCAATGATGTTTCTTTCTGGTGTGTGGTTCAGCCTAGAAGGTGCATTACCATGGGTGAAACAATTGGCTGAGTTTTTACCTCTGACTCAAATGAACCGTGCTAATCGTGCGATATTACTGGATGGTGCAGCTATCGGTGAGATCATGCCAGATTTGTTAGCTTTGGCGGCAATGACTGTCACATTATTATTGATTACGTGTTGGCGTTTTCGCTGGGACTAGCTTAGATTTTATACAACCTTGTTAGCTATCTTTACCTGCGTAAAGCTAGCTAACAAGAGTTCTTGGGGGGGAAGAATAACAGCTAACAAACCTAGTAAAGCTCGATAGAGCAATAAACTCGAGCATTTATGGCTAAGCCAAGCTTGGTCGAGAATCTTAAAATATACCAATAGTTTTCAAGTTACATATATTAGTAATAGACCTGAGTCATTAGGGTTATCTACTGCGCTATTATATTGCCGTTCTAACTCTTTCCTTTAACTTCATAAAACATTTTGCTTGTTTGATGCACATTCAGCTGCCGATATTTTGAGTATGATTTGGGTGGGGATATGCAATTAAGTAACATTTTTTATACTGAAATGATAATCAAATCACACAATTAGCTATGACATGTCACACTGTTTTCAGGTGGCAGGTTGAAGTCACTGAAACCATCAGAGGCTATCGTTAGTATTCGCAATAATTGGCTTAATAAAAAGGATAAGTTATATGAGTAATGCTAATTTGAGAATAATAAATGATGAGCCTGATAAAGCCAAAAATCAGCGTGTTTTGTGGTTAGAAAGTTGCTTGGAAGAGATTGCTACCGAGTTTGGTTTTATTGGGGCAACTTATTTACTCTTTTTTAGTGACAAAGTTAAGTACAGTGAGTCTTTGCTGGCAAAGCCTGTGACTTATAAAAAGCAGCATAAAATGAATAATTTCCTTTTCTCGAACAAACGAATGAAGCAGCTACGGAGAGATTACGAGCAATTAGCGATTCATCATGATCCCAATATACAAAACGGACTATCTAATAGCCCGTTTAAGATTTTTAGTTACGAAGGGGATGACAAGAGCAGCAAAATATGTCGTTCGGTATTGGACAAGTACGGTGTTAGCACCCGCTTAGTTTGTCGTTGTGATTATGAAGATCAGCCTGCATTCAAAGGTTGTTTTCTGTTAATGAGTAGTGAATCAAAAGAGGAACTCAGTAATCGCCTAGCTGAAATAAAACCTCAAATAGAGCAAAAAATACAACATTTTCATAAGGTGGCAGTATCTAGTACTGCTGCTCCTGAGATTAACCCCATTATTGGATTGGGATTGATTTCCTCCAAAGGACGTTCGGTATTGGAGTTAGTCGCTGAAGGTTTCAATCGTATCGACATTGCTGAACGATTGTTTTTAACCGAGCGAGGGGTCGATTACCATTTAAATAAACTTAAATATTTATTTAATGCCAAAACTAATGCTCAATTAGTCAGCAGCGCCTACAAGTTCAAAGTCCTTTCCTAAACTTCAGCCCATTAAAAAGCGCCAACCAGTTAATCTGGCTGGCGCTTTTTGCTACTCAGATTAGATAGCGTTAGTTAGCGCTGGTGTTTACATCCATCTGCGTGTTTGGGTGACAAGTTATACAAGAGTATGGATCAGGGAATTGTGAGTCCATGTGGTAATCACTGCTTCCAGAACTCAGCATATCTGCTTCGTAGTAAGCTCCAATATTATTGCCTTTATCATGCACTGGACGGCCTTTGGTCTCAGCCAATGTGTTAGCACATGGTCCTTTCACAGCATTACCTGATTCATCGACTATGCTCTCATGACATTCAATGTCCTGTACTTGCAGTTTCAAAGAAGCACCGCCATGGTTGATCATCTGTTTGTCTTCAGAGTGACACCAATGACAGCGTGATTCTTCACCATGGCCAGTTGGTGCGCCATTGCTACCATGACACTGAGCACAGTAGTATGGTTCTGCTGTGGATGGAAGTAATGGTGAATCACCGTCTAAGTGAACATTATCAATACTGTGACATTGGCTACAGTCAGCAATTCCCCAGCCAAAATGACTGTCATCCATTGGCGCTACTGCTTTATTGATGTCGTACCATTCATATTGACCATCGGCATAATGGTAGGCTGGCACCATCCATAAACCGTTTTGTGAAGACTTTTTGAGCTTAACAACCTCATGAGGGTAGTTTATTACCCAAGAGTCGGACATATGATGGAGCATGTTACCGCCGAATATATTGTTAAAGTCATCAATACACCATTGGGCTTGCTGCTCAGTCATATCTTCAATCCAAGGGCAGTATTTAGCGCGATTGCCCAATATGGTCGCTACAGTTGGAGTCATGCCCCCCATTATGCCATCAGCGAAGAAATCAGACGCGGTTTCATTTTCACCGGAATACATCAACCAACCATTAAAGCCTTCTGCTCGATCACCCTGAACACTGGTTATAGCATATGCGCCGACGTTAGAGCCTGTTGACAGGGTAGGCCAAACTGTAAAGCCGATATCAACATTTAGGGACTCATCATTATGTGCAGTCATTAATGCATCGGCAATAGTGTAAACACCATCGACGAATAGATCAGGTCTTAGATTGTAATTATCTACGGTGATATTTTCTGCGATGGTAATAACATTGCCATCACCAAAATCCACTTGGATTTCGCCTAAAACGACTTTACCGTCATTGTCTTTAAGGCGCTGAACCTCAAGAGCTTGTACATAATCGCGGCGTTCGGTCATTACAGGGGTGAATGGTTCGTAGCGTACTTCAGCATTCGGACGAAGCATAAACTCTTCAGGGCGTTCGTACATAGCTTCTAGAGTTGGCGGGCCAATTTCACGCTTAAAGTTACCACCAGTGTAAGTAAAGCGTGGGTACCAGTTTGCGTTTTCGAAGTTTTCTTCACCATCATTTTCATCAAAGGTTCCGTTACCGTCGTTATCAAAGCTGGTTACAAATCGATAAGTGGCTATGGACTCGTCAAACTGATAATCGATATGAAAATCATCACGAATTTTACTGACATAGAGCATTAAATCTAAGATGGTGAACTGTCCATCAGCCACTTGAGGGTTGATAGATTGGCCCATCTCGCGTTTGAGATCAGAAGCCTTAATGGTCATCTCGTACTTAGTCGAATCAGGAGTGAATACATTGTTTAGATCTTCATCGTAATCTAAATTGTCATCAGCCGTACAAAACTCCGGATGCGTATCACTACAAGGGTACCAACGACCGATATAGAAGTGGACATCACCCTCTAATGGATCGTTGAGTTGAACTTGAAGATCAAAATTATCAGGAAGATCTACAGCAGGTGTATTATCTTCAACAGGGGTATTTTCCTCAACAGGCGTACTGTCGTCTGGAACACTGCTGCTGTCATCAGAGCCACAGGCGGCTAACATTATCGCGGACAGCAAAAGCGGGTATCTAAGCTTGCTCATCATCAGATCCTTAAAAGTTACAAACAAGAAAACAGTGAACAAGTAATCAACAGCTCGTTTCGAATTATTAGAGACTTTGTTTAAATCACTTGTCACGTGCTGACAGCACTTAGTCTGTGCTGTTTTTCAGCTGTATTAGTGTATGTTTTCAGCATCTAAAAAATTGATGTTAGGTTTCATAGTAAAACTCGGTTTACTACTAAGTTATGACGAATGTCACTAAAGTAACTAATGCGGATTGAGATGAATGGTCATTCTAGTTAACAGAAAGTCACTTTGTTGCGCACTCACTATCAAGCAATCAAGTACAGCCTGAATGTACAGAGGCTAAATTAATCCAATAATGGAAAAACACTCTGTAACCAATATCTTGAGAGTTTGAATTTTGTTATATGTCATAGGAGTGCTTTAGTCATTATGGATTTTGTTGCCTGTTTATGCAGTTGTGACTTAAAGGGTTAATTGGGTATAAAACTTTCTACTAGAAAGAAAGATCGAAGTAACTTGAAATTACCTCTACTTCAAACAAAGGATGCTCCGCATACAGATAAATACTGTAAAAAATAATGCATACTTCACACGTAAAAAAGCTTACCGATAGTGATATCGATAAGCTTAGACAGTGTCGCTTTTTACTTTTGAATATTACTGATTTGGGTGGCACGTAACACAAGAATATGGGTCAGGAAACTGCTCATCTGAGTGCCAGTCACTGTTTCCTACTGCCATCAAATCTTCTGGGTAAGCAATATCAGAATAGGCAGTTCTTTTGTTAAATGCTTTGTCATGAATTGGTGATGTTGTGAGGTTCGCTTTGTTAGCGCAAGGTCCAATTAGCTCGCTTTCACCAGCATAATCAGGGTGAACATTATTTAATAAACTATCATTGCAGGTTAGGTTATTTGCTAAACCTCTTGCAGACGCTCCTCCATGATTTGTCATTAACTTATCCTCAGAGTGGCACCAATGACAGCGAGATGTTTCTCCATGTCCAATCGGTGCCCCGTTACTGCTATGACATTGAGCGCAGTAATAAGGTTCAGCTGTACCAGGTAAACTTGGTGAGTCGCCATTTAAGTGGACGTTATCGACACTGTGACAAAGGCTACAATCAGCTATGCCCCAGCCAAAGTGCTCTTGTGTTAATGGTGCTACAGCTTTAGTTATGTCGTATTCTTTACCAAGTCCATCACCAGCTCTAAATAGCTCGGTTGTTTGCCACTGACTCCACATCGCTTCCATGTAATTGAGAGTGATACTTTTAGGGGGGGCATTCATTACCCATACATCAGGCATGATGTGCCCATCAGCAATGGTTTTCCAGTCATCTAAACAAAGTTGGGCTTGATCCAACGTTATATCACTTCCCATCCAAGGACAATAGCTTCGATTTGCCTGAACTGTTTCTGCGGTGACGACTGCTCCACGAGGGTTGAAAAAATCTTTACCTGTGTCGGCTTGATCTGCAAAGATAACCCATCCAGACCAGCCAGCAGAGCGGACATCATTAAGCCCTACTATCGAAAATGAGCCAACATTTGCGCCAGTAGATAATTGTGGCCAATAACTTAGATCCACTTTTGCGTCATGCTCTAGGCTATCATTGAGGCTTAGTAAGATATCCAAGTAGGTTATCACGCCTTCTTTAAATAGATCAGAACGCATTCCGTATGAATTAACTTCTACGTTTTCATATATGGTCGCTTCACCATTGACATTTATCGTTATCTTTTCGATAACGACCTTATCATTATTTGACGAGACTCTATCAACCATCATCGCTTGAACTTCTTCGCGGCGATGAGTCATATCTTCTGAGTAAGGTTGTAGACGGAATAATGAGCCTGAGCGAACCACCATTAGGTCGGTAGGTGTATAGGTTGCTTCAATTGCAGGATCGACTACTTCACGTTGGAATTCGCCTGAGTTGTACATGAATCGAGAATACCAATTGGGGTTTTGATATTCTTCAGGATCATTGACATCTATAATACCGTCGCCGTTGGCATCAAAATCTACTGTAAAGCGATAGGTTCCAATCGCGGGATCAAAGTCACCTACATTTAAATTAAAATCATCACGTTTACGGCTGACATACTCCATTAAGTCAAGTACTGAAAAGTGACCATCTTGAAGAATTGCACTATAGGCTGACTTACCGCCAAATTCTTCAATTAAGTCTTCTGATGGAATAGTCATGACATATTTACTTTCATCAGAAACAATTACATTTCTACCATCACTATCACAAAATGCCGATGCCTCTGTGCCATTGCATGCGTACCATCGTCCTAGGTAGACTGTAATATCATCTTCTAAGGTTTCATTAGGCTCTATATTAACTGTAAGGCTTTCATGTTTAGGTTCAGATGTTTCTGGTATTTCCGGTATCGTTGATTCAGCACCATTATTGTCTGAACCACAGCCTGTTAAGCCTAAGGCAATTATTATTGATAAATACAACGATTTCTTATTCATTATCATCTCAATTTTTCTCATTTTATTTGTGATAAGTTTTTATTATTTTTATTAATTAAAAAGTACATTCTAATAATATGCTTATGAAAATATGATTTATTCCTTTTTGTAAAATTTTTGTATTGGATTAAAACTGTTATATAGAAAATGTATATATTTAATTTGATAATTTTTTATGATTTATAAATATTTTTAGATGATGCATCCTTCTTTGACTAACCGAATTAAATCAGAGTTATTTTTTGCTTTGAAGTTTTCTCTAATTTTCTCTAGGTGGTAGTCAACGCCTCTAGATGACATAAAAAGTGTGTTAGCTGTTTCATGTCTATTAGCTCCTCTTGCTACTTGCTCCAACACGCTTAGAGTCCGTTTTTTTATTTTTCCATCATTAACATAAGGGTTGATTATTGAAGGGTATGTTCTTGATAAATAGAAATGAGTTAGTTCCAGGTTTTTTTTAACAAACTTTTGAGATAGCAATGTATTCAAATCAATATTGTTAAGTTTTGAATGGAAAATAAAGTGGCCAACAAATTTATCCCCTGGAAGTTGCACATATAATGAATACTCACTGTTTATTTCATATTCAGAAAACAAGGCATTTTTGGCCAATCCATAGCTGTCATTCTCTACTGCAGTAGGGGGTACAAATCCATCAGGCCATTCGCCTGTGAACATGAAAGGTTCTATTTTTATGTCTTTTTTCTGTTGTAATTTTATATATTTTTCCATAAATCGTGAATGGGCTGGAGTCATTGAAAACAGAGGGTACTTTTCCAACTGATGGTATGCTTTAGACTGGCTGTGTTTATATCCACGCAATGCTTCACTCGGATAAACACGATAAGAAATCTTGCAATAGTTAAAATCTTTCAATTGAGAATGTAACTCGTTATTGATTGCCTCTATATCAGTCATTTGAGACTCCTTGATCTTAATACTCATATGTTTTGTATGGAAAATATAATGTATATTTTTACATTCATATTTTATGGAATAATATTAATTGGCAATTATGAGGTTTGTGTGAGCGTTAGTGGTGTATTAAGAGAGCAAGTTAGATATGCATCATTGTTTTATTAATAAATGGTCATATGATTTTGAGAGTACTGATAACTAAGTCACAAGAAAGATTTTTGAGTTGTGTTACAAATTGTTCATTAAAAATTTAATATTATTAAATAGTAATATGAAGATAAACTTTTCGAGCTTGTATTCAAAGCTTCTCATTGCTTTTGTTGGTCATACTTTACTCATTATTGTTTTAGTCACCTTTATGACTCTTTATTACGTATCGAATAGGATGCATGCCAATATTGATATTTTTGAGGAGCATGCAAAAAGAGATTTGATAACTGTACTCATAAATTATTATGAACAACATGGAAGTTTTGAAAGTTTAAAATCTAATGACACATTCCTTAGGATGAAGAAAAATAGCTTTGAAAGCGCAAGCTTTGAATATGCTCACCCTATGGAAACAGTTATTATAAATAGCATTTCTGACCTAGGACAAAACAAAGAGCAGGTGCTGCTTTTTATTTCAAGACGATATATAAACCTTTCAACATTGAGCTCTTCAAGTCAACAGTGCATTTCTGGCCCATGTAATCATAATATTCAAATGGTAAAAGAGCCTATTCAGAGTAACGGTAAAACGATTGGATTCCTTAACTTACCTAAAAAGCTCACATTAAGCTTTTTTAAAACATGGTGGTTAATATATTCTCTTCCAATGTTCACTATATTAATTTTAGTTTCTGTTAGCTTGTCGATAATCATTACTGCTTATATTTTACGTCCAGTAAAACAATTACGAGTTGCTGCAAAAAAAATTAAGGCTAGAGATTTTGATTTCGAAGCCCCAGTAAAAAACAATGATGAACTCAACTGTTTATTACAGAATTACAATGAGGTAGCTCATCAACTTAAGGTTTATGAATATGGGCAAAAAAGGTGGGTAAGTGCACTTTCTCATGAATTAAACTCTCCGTTAGCTAATATAAGAGCTGATATTCAAGCTATGCATGATGGTGTCAGAAAAATAGATATTAAACGACTTGATGTAGTGTTGGGGGACGTTGATCAGTTACACAAGTTAATCAATGATTTACAAATTGTTGTTGCCCCAGAGCGTTGGGTAAACCTTAAAATACAAAGCAGTAAATGCATCCTTGAGTCATTTGATATTGCACTAGCCTCTTGTAGCTCACGACTACAACAAGCAAAATTAGTAGTAACTCAACACAACCAATTAACTGAAGAACAAACGCTTAACCTTGATTCAAATAAGTTGGTACAAGTTTTCATTAATTTGCTAAATAACTGTATTTCATATAGTCATTCCTCAACCAATATTAGTGTGAGGTTCTTGCAATCAAACAGTACTATTGTAGTGGAAGTGGAAGACACAGGGCCTGGCGTTCCTGTTTCAGATCTTCCTTTTATCTTTGATTACTTATACAGGGTTGAGAATTCACGAAGTCGTAATACTGGTGGTAGTGGATTAGGACTAGCTATTTGTAAAGCTATTATAGAGTCACATCAGGGGCAAATTACTGCAACTCAAGGGAGTAAAGGAGGCTTAAAAATTATGATCACTTTGCCATTTACTACCTCAACAGCTGCTTAAAGTGAGCAGGGCTAAATATATAATATAAATTAGAGCGTAGAGTTATGATAAATGAAACTCACATTTGGATTGTCGAAGATGATGCAAGACTAGCCAGTGTAATGCAAGAGTACTTAACACTAGAAGGCTTTCAAACTCGCCATTTTAGTAATGGAAAAAATTTGTTGTTAGCGATGGAAAGTAATATTCCTGACCTATTATTACTTGATGTAATGATGCCTGGGATTGATGGTTTAAGCCTATGTGGTGAAATCAGGAAATCTAATAATTTACCTATTATGTTTGTCACATCCAAAAATAGTGAATCTGACCGTATTATAGGATTCGAGTTAGGCGCTGACGATTATCTCTGTAAACCCTTTAATCTTAAAGAGATGGTGTATCGAGTAAAAGCTTTACTTAAGCGTACAATGCCCAGTACCTCAACAAAACCAACTAATAATATTGTCTACGGTGCAATAACACTTGATCTTATTTCACATAGAGTCGTTATTGAAAACTCAGAACTTCATTTGACTCCTACAGAATTTGATTTACTTAAGCTGTTTATGAATAGTCCTAACGTTGCGTTTTCTAGAGCAATGTTAGTAGAACAAGCAATTGGTTATGGGTATCAAGGCTATGATCGCAGTGCTGATTTTCATATTAAAAACTTACGTAGAAAACTTGAAACTAAGCTTCCTGCTGAAAAATATATTAAAACTGTTCGGGGGATTGGCTTTAGGTTTGTGTAGATAAAAGCCACTTTGGCGCTGGAAATGGCTTATACTGGTATGTTTACCATTTTGGTCATCAATCAAAGTTAAAGATGCAAAAAGTCAATTTAAACAATAGTATAGGACGGGAAGTGGTTGAGCGATGAAGCCGTTACAATTATTAGTTAGCATACCTTGCTGATAATCGTAGGGCTATCGCTTTATCTCAATATGTTCAGTTTTAATGTGATTTAAGGAGACATACCTGCAACTAATTTTAGTCCAAAAGTTTGTGGGTATTGTCGCCGTGTACTTTTATTTACCAACAAAAAAGCGACTATCGTTACCGTAAAAGGCAAATGATAGCCGCTTTCAAATTCAGTTTTAGGTCCGTTTAATCTTAGTCATATCAGACGCTATTCTGAGCTTTAGAATTGATACCTAAAGTTTGCCATTACAAGGTGTGCAGTGTAATCATGGTTAAGCTCGCCTAATGTTTTCAAACCAGTAGGTGCGGTACCTGGATAATTATTGACTGGTAGATAGGTGTCATCGTTATCTTCATATCGTTCAATTTCATAACGTAGCCCTACAGTCATGGATGTTGATAATGCGTAATCAACAAACACTGAAGCATTGTGACTCGTTGACTCGAACAGACCAAATACATCTTGACTATCTACATCAGTATCACTGAATGACAACGCATAGCTGTAGTGTCCACCAATAATCACGCCATAATCAGCCAATCCAGTGAAATCAAACCCTACACCAATAAAACCAAACTCTTCATTGGTATTGCTTTGCCAATAGTTGCTGTAATCATTTTTAGCACTAGCTTGTTGGTTATCAATCCACTGATAGCCACCGTCACCGCTTAAATTAAAGGTATCAGTGATTTGCCAGTTAACGCTAATGTCATATCCCATATTTTCAGATTCAACTAAACCAATATCAGTATTGGTGTAATCATCAATAGAGTAATATCCATTTAAACTTATAGCTAAGTTATCCAGTGGTGTATGTGTGACAAACACTTCAGCTTTGGAACTTTTTTTATCAGCTAGGTGGTACTTAAGCATTAACTCAGTTTCATTATTAGCAACGGCATCATCGTATAAGAATGATGAGCCGCCCTTGTCTGAGTAACTACCCTTGAGACGTAAATCCCATTTATCAAAGCTGTTTGCACGCCATTGTGCCCAAACCACATTGTCGTCGGTTTTTTCACGATCTTGAGCTGAACGTTCAGTATCAATTCGATCAAAACCAGCTTCAACACGTTGACCTCTAGCTAGATTATAACTAGCGCTGACTTTATACACAGTACGGGTAATGTCATAGACACTATTTTCAACCATTTCACCTGTGACTGTGTTGTACTGGTACTGCTCATATTCATTGACCTCAGTTGAATTATCTCTGTCAGAGTAATCCAATGACGCATTGATACGCAGTCCTTTAGCCACCAAGCTCGAGGCTTTAAAGTTAGCATCTAAAGTCTCCACCTCAACGTCATTACTATGTTCTGGGGTTGGAGTGCCAGCTAGAGTTATGACGTTACTATCTTGTTTCATGTTACCGCCAACCAAGCGACCAGTTAGATAGCTTTTATCAAAACGGTAATTGCCGAGAATACTAACGAAATGAGCTTGGTTATCTGCAGCTTGTGATGCGTTTGGATACTCACTGTTTTCTAGTGATAATGCGTGGATATTGTTCTCAAAAACACTTCCTCGATAATTAATTTCTGAAAACCAGTTATCTCCGTTTAAATTAATCCCTGCGGATAAATTTTGCGTACGTGTATCTACAGGTGCTGCTAAGTTAATAGCGTTAATACCACCATTACTCATACTTGTGGCTTTTTTACCCGTTTTATCTTCGATGCTGTAATTTACATAACCTGCGTATCGATCAAGGGTATAATCGGCTTCAAGTTGATAACGATCGCGTTTTAATGATAATTCTTGGGTGACGAGATCTTCATTTTCTACAAATTGCCCATCGTTACTAGTCCAGACACTTTGTGCATTATCTGCATCATAGTGGCTTTTTTCATCAAAGCTGGCTTTTACACCCCATACACCTAATTTACCAGTGCTAACACTAATGCTGCCTTGTTCGCTACCTAGGTCATCAGCAATAACCTCTGTACGATGACCATTATCATAGTATGCTAAGTCAGCATTCACACCTGCAGCAAAGCCATCTTGATACTTCAATGTATTAGCAGCATGATTATCATCAGAGTCCATTGAACCCATTTCAACACCCGCGCTACCGACTTTTGAGGATTCAGAAACACAGCTTTTGCATTTCCATTTTTCAGTGATTTGGGTAGCACCTTGAGCCGCTGCAGTAACACCAAAATCAAAAGCCATTGCTCCACTACTAAAACCAGCGAGAGCTAAAGTAATTACACTTAATTTAAATTTCATAAGATGTTCCCTTAAAACTGAAGCGCTTTTCCAGAAGTGTGGTTAGAGCCATGAATTTGACTATGACAATTTAAACAACCTTGACCCGCTGTTTGTATACTTTGGTTGTCTCCTGGAACCGTAGATGCATGGATATCGCCGGCATGACATTGTTTACACAACATAGGTACACGAGATTTAAGTAAGTCATTGTTAACGCTACCGTGAGCATCGTGACAATTGGCACAATTTTCCATCACAGGCGCATGTTCCCACAGGAATGGCCCACGTTTTTCTGCGTGACATTCAAAACAAGTTTGATTGACGTTATAACCTTTTAACTCGCTTTCAGTCATAGTACCGTGAGGATTATGACAGTCAGAGCAAACCATAGAGCCATTATCAATTGGGTGGCTGCTACGCTTATGAATATCAGCGTTCACTTTGGTGTGACACTCAGCGCAGACTTTAGGTTGGTTCTTCTTGACCATGACAGGGTCTTTGGCCACATGGATTTCATGACAACTCACGCAGCTTACGTCTTGATCAGCATGCATAGAGGTATGCCATGCACTTCGGGACGTATCATTGTGACAAGCGGTACATACAGTATTTTGCATCTGCGCAGTTAAAATAGCGTCTTCACCGAAACCAATCATGGGTTCATTTTTACCTCGGTGTTTGCCTTGAGGGCCATGACAAGCTTCGCACTGAAGTCCGCCCATTGGGCTACTAGAACTGTTTGCTTGCCCGTGTACACCATCAAAAAGCGCCATGACTTTTTCAGAACGTTTGTGACACATTAAGCATCCATCCGCGCCTTTTTTAGAATAAGTTCCTTCCTCAAACTTCTTCATTAAGGTATCGAGTGGCTCAGCTTGCACGCTAGCGCTAAAACTCGATATCAAAATGAGCACCACACTCATAAAAGTTAAATTTTTCATATCATCTGCCATTGGTCATCATATAGTTATAGGTATGTGCGATATTTTCGCTAACCATCAACATGCATATCGCATCTTGATTAACACAAAGACTAACGACAAAAATAAGTAAATTCTCTGGGAGTTATAACAGTAAGTATGAAATTGTTAGCTGCATCATAGAGTTTTTTTTAAATCGAAGAATTAGTACTTTACTAAATTGCTTTCTTGAATTGTATTGACATCCTCAGGTAAATGTCGATGTGTGAATGAAACGGTGAAAATAGATTGGGTTCAATGGAACGGGGGAATTAATTATCATACTAATTAGGGTAAAGATATTTTTAATGCAAAAAGCAGAGTTTATTTAGGTAGAAAGGCGCATTAAATATAATGTCATTCTATGCTCAGTGTGTGTCATATGAAATGTTGCGACCAAAGAGGGGAATCCCCTTGTTACTTTGATAAGTAAAACATTGTTTATTCAATTTAAACTGACAAATAATATAAAAAAAGAGGCCAAAGTTGGCCTCTTGCAGGGAACGTTAATAATTATAACGATCTAAGTTTTACACTTTGGGGTGATGAATCTAAGTAGTAAACAGAGTATCAGATTTATTAAAGTGAAGATGATGAAGCTCCATTAAATTGTCGAATACCTATCCAATGTTTCTTATTTAAATTGCTATGACTGGTAAGTACATAAGCAATTAATTGAACATGTAATAGATAAGTTCAACAAATTAGCTAACACTCTGAGAATAATTATAATTGTAGGAAAATGACTTTTAAATAGGACTTATGACAGTCTTTTATATTTTCTGATTACCATATTGCAGCTTGAAAAGTACACTTTATGAATAATCCTTTTAACTTCCTTATATTAGTAGGGCTATAGCCATCATTAATTATTCAACATTTGCATAAATAAATGTTGAATAACGATATACAAGTGAATTATTGCAGGAGTTAGATATTATGGCCGAACTTTGGTGTTACTAGGAAAAGATGAAATAGATTATGTAAGCATATTTACTTACTAACATCCCAGAATTCAGATAATAACTGCGACACTCTTAATTGAGGTATAGAAGAAGCCTACTGCTGAAAGTGGTAGGCTTTATCTCGCCAAAGAAGAAAGAGTATCACTATGAGTTATCAGCAGTTGACTGAGAGAAGAAGATATCTGATTTCAGCCCTTTTCGATCGAGGTATTTCTATATCAGACATTGCCAATACTGTTAAATGTCATCGTTCAACCGTTTATCGTGAATTAAAGCGTGGTTGTAATAATTCGCTATATTCATCTGTGTTAGCGCACCAGTTAGCAGTGATGAAAAGACGGTGTGCAGCCAAATATCGAATACCACAACGCCGTATCGATTTTATTGAGGTTTTGCTCACCAATGACTGAAGTCCTGAGCAAATATCGAACGTGTTAACCCATGTCGGTGCCAATGTCAGTCATGAATGGATTTATCGTTTTGTTGCGCTCGATAAGAGGCAAGGTGGCAAGCTATACCGTCACTTACTTCAGGGCCATAAAAGGTATAGACGAGGTAAAAAAGAACGCGAGCCCGTTATCAAGAATGCAGTTTCTATAGATGAAAGACCTGAGGTTGTTGATAACAGTGAACGTTTTGGTGGCTGGGAAATTGATACTGTTTTGGGTAAGCATGGAACCGGAGCCATAGTAACAATCTTAGAACGAGAAACAATCATAATGCCGCATCCAGAGCGTGTATTCAGAACCGTTGCTAACTCATGGCACCCAGACGAGTGGGCAGAAGACAGCCCATGGATGCGTATGTTCCGTAATGCACGCGTTAAGTTAGGATAAGTTGCACTTAAATCTCAATTAACCCAGTTGAGGTTTAAACAACAGCAAAAGGCGACCCAATAGTCGCCTTTTTATTCGATGGGGCTTATGTAGAGAGTATTGCTTATTTTTGTTTGTCAGAAAGGCAAAGTTAATTACTAAATTAGCCACGACAGAATAATCAGGGATATAGGATGTCGCTTAACTGAATGGCAATTTTTATTTACAGTTCATGAGCTAATGATACAACTTGTTATTCATACTATTTGTTTAATCCAGCTTCGAAGTTCTTTACGTAATGCCTCATTAATCCGAGTATCTGCAGTGTTGGCAAACGGAAGTAGACCTAATTTATCAACAATTTTTGCATCTGGGTGTTTAATCTCTACCAAATGGCCAGTTGTCAGTTCCTTTTCTATATACCACTTAGGTAACGCAGCAAAGCCAGAACCAGAAACAACTAATTGTTTGATTGTTTCTAGGTTGCCAGCTTCTATACGTTTTACTATTTTGGGCAGTTCCCAAGGCGTGATAGCCTTCTCAAGCGGCATAGAAATAAAATAATATTTTAATAAATCTTTGCTTTTTACTTTGTCTAAAGCCGATAGCGGGTGAGTTGGCGCACATATTGATATCGACATGTATTCGCCTATATGCTGTAAGTCGTCCGGTACAGAATGTGCGTGCATATAATTTAGCACAGCAATATCTAGTTGTTTATCATGAATCAAACTCAATAACGACTCATCCCTCATTTGTACTATGCGAACATTCGTATTCGGTAGGTGCTCTAAACAGATATTCGTTAGCGAACTTACTAATTGAGCAGGAAGTGAGTAGCTGATCCCTAAAGTCAGCTGAGTTTTCTCTTCAACGAGTGACATCGCGACAGTATCAAGTTCATTTTGAGCCTGCAATAAACTTTCGCATGAACGAAGTAAATGTTCACCAGCAATTGTTAGCGTAACGCTAGACTTCGTTCTATCGAATACTTTGTTATTCCAGTCATCTTCTAATCCAGCAATCCACTGACTCACTTGAACGCGGTTTTTCTTCATACGTTTGGCTGCTTGAGAAATACTTCCAAACTGTGCTGTCAGCACAAAAGCGCGAATTGCTGATAGGTTCATTGAGGCTCTCCAATATTATGGTGTAAGTATTTTACTACACCTGGTGACTGGTGTGAATATCACTCAATCATTAAGCTTGACCCATATCTAGTTCAGCGCTCAATTCAATGGGCCGGTTCTAATAAATAGTTAATGAATTAAATGGTTGGAGATAATATGACATCTAAATTTATGACAAGTCGCCGTGGTTTTCTGGCTGGTGCAGCAGTTGGAGCAGCAGCAGCATTTGCACCTAAGGCATTCGCATGGGGGAATGATACTCAATATAAAACAGCTTCTGTTTCAGATGCAAACATAAGCCCGCGAACTTTACTGGGTTACAGCTCCGAACTTAGTGTTCGCCCTGGTGATAAAATTGATTTTTACGTATCTGATTTTACTGGTGAGGGTTTTATTGCTGACTTGGTTAAAGTGATCAATGGAGATGCCGTGACTCGTTACCGGGATATGTTTAGAGTCGATACAGTTGCTTCATCATTCGATGGTCGCTACCCAGGAGTAAAGCAAGAGCTTGAACTTGGTTCATATATTGAAGTTCAAAACCCTATATTACCGCAGGGGTCTTTCACTGTTGGAGCTTACATTTATCCAACTTTTGACCCAGAAACTTACAAAGCCCCTGATCTTGAAAACATAGATCCTTTCCATCCACCTTCTTTAAATATTGGGCACAAAATCAAACGTCAAACGGTAGTATCTCGTCGTGATGATTTAAATAATACCGGTTGGGCACTTCAACTGAATGAGAAAAATCAACTGGTATTTATTTCAGAAGGTTATGAAAAAATAATAGATTTAAAACTAAACACGTTTGATTGGTCTTATGTGGCATTAAGTTATGATGGGACTTCAGGTTCATTTAGCCTATTTATGCTAGAAACGCCATTTAGTGCGGCCGATAAGTTCACTGCGCGATGGGCGAAAGTAACGGATTACTGCAGAATCTATCATGATGGCCCATTACGTATAGGTGCAACACGTAAAGGGGGAGGTCATAAAAGAGATAAACCCCACTCAGTATTTAATGGTCGTGTTCAAGATGTCAAATTTGTTGATAGAGCACTTCAGCAGAAAGATATTGAAAGCTTAATGCTGGAAAATAGCACGATAAAAGCAAGTACCCATTTCGATTTTTCAATGGCAGAAGGTCACCGAATTGTCGATGTCATCAATCCAATGAATTTAGGGACCATACATAATTTACCAGAGTTAGCAATTAGAGGTTGTTTTAGTAAAGGCTCTATTAACGTCAATGAAAACCCACAAGAGTTTAATGCGATTAAATTTAATGCTGATGACTTATACGATGCAGAGTGGAAGCGTTCATTCAGTTATAAAATTCCTAATAACCTTAAATCTGGAGTTTATGCTGCACGCCTAAGACAGGGAGATTTTATTGAGTACATTACTTTCTTTGTTGCCGCAGCAAAAGGAAAGCCACAGGCGAAACTTGCTGTTTGGATGTCTGAATATAACTATTTAGCGTATTCAAATATCACGCTCGGGGTTACAGCTAAGAAAAACTATCCAGGTCATAACTTTAATGATAGTGATCTTGATTTTCTTAGAGCTAATCCAGAGTTCGGCACTGGATGTGTTTACAATCAGCATGCTGATGGTCTTTATTACATTTATGGCTCTCGAAAACGCCCTGATATACACATGAAACCAGGCGGTTTTGCATATAACTTTGTCCAAGACACTCATATAACAGCAATGCTGGAGCACTTTAATATTGAGCACGACATTATTACAGATGAATTGATAGATAATGACCCTGAGTTGTTAAAGCAATATAAGTGTGTTGTGAGCGCTTCTCACCCTGAGTATGTTACCGCTCAGATGTTTGATGCAGTCGAATCATATCAAGAACATGGTGGTCGATTTGTGTATACCGGGGGAAATGGCTGGTTTTGGTCAGTAGGAACACACCCGACACTGCCAGGAGTTATGGAAAGTCGTAACTTTGCTCCAACAGCTGAGCGTTATTTAACTGATGGTAGACGCGGCGGGTTAATGATTGAAGCAGGGCGTAATACAGGGGTCACTTTTGGTAATGAGATGGCTGGCATGATTTTTAATGGTTCCAGTTCTATGAAAAAACTTCCTGATGCAGAAAACCCAAGAGCTAAATGGATATTTTCAGGCTGTAAAGAAGGTGTTCACTTTGGTACCTACGGTATTGATAAGGTACGTGGAGGCTGTGCAGGTTTTGAAATTGATCGTTTCAATGCTGGCAATGGTGCTCCAAGGCATGCATTACACCTAGCTGATTCGACACCACTTATGAAAACGATTGAACATGTGAAGATTTCTAGTGTACCAGTGAGCATAACCTATGAAGAGAAAGACTGCGCAATAACTCAATGGGCTAAAGCTTCCGTAGTGTTTTTTGAAACTGCGAGAGGAGGCGCAATGTTTAGTACAGGGTCAATTACTTGGATTAGTTCAGCTTTAGAGAATCATTGGGACAATGATGTATGTCGGATCACAATGAACGTGATTAATCGCTTCGTCGATACCACACCGTTTCCTATGATTGGCGACTATGAAAAGCGTGTTGTGAACCGTGTTCAGGATAATCCTAAATATTCCCCATTATTCGATGCCCGAATAGAAGTAAAACAACAATTTTCTTAATCTTATAGCAGCCTGAAAGGGCTGCGATTTCTTAAAGGTTTATCCATGACTTCGATCAAAAGTATTACTCATAGATTTAAAAGAATAGCTGCAATAGCTTTATCTTCACTGTTGTTCGCATGTACCAGCATAGGCCCGAATAAATTAGTTGCTAGTCATGAAGGATATAATGATGCTGTGCAATTAACTCAAACACGTGAAGTGTTAAAAAATATTGTCCGCATTCGGTACTACGATCCAATCCAGTTTATTAATATTACCAGTATTAATGCTCAGTTCTCTGTTAATACAGGGGCAACTGTTAATGGTATAGCAACTTCAGATGCCTCTATTGTCGGAAATATTGGTTATAGTGATACACCAACATTAACTTATACACCTTTATCTGATGCCGCATTTGATAAATCACTTGGTACACCAATTAGCACGGAAGAAGCTATTGCCCAATTCTATCATTGGGGAGAGCTAAGCACTGCGGATATGGGGCTTGTATTAGGTGCTGTTAATAGCAAACCAGATCGACAAGGGGAAGCTGGAAAGCATTACCAAAATCAACTTTCTGCTTTGCTCGGTTTAATCAATAGCGGAGCGACAGTAGAGCACTTTAGAGAATTCTATCCAAGGCATGAGTCAATCAAAAAAGACAAAATCAGCGGGTTTGATTACACCTTAGCAGCTATGAATGACCTTTACTTTTATGATGCGGGAGATAATGAGGTTTACATTGCGAGTAAGCATATGGGGGTTGGTTTAGTTGTCCCTAAGCCACACAACGAAGAGGTCGCAGAGTACCTTAATACGTTAGGGCTTACTCCTGGAGAAAAACTCTACCCAATGAGATCAACAAGTGAAGCGGAACCACAGCCCTACGGTATGCAAACAAACACCCTTTGGCTTGCCCCTCGTAGTGTTGAAGGTATGCTCGAACTAGCTTCGGAAAGTGTGACTATTCCTGCTCCCCATATTGGGATTGTATCTAAAAAGGGAGAAAGTTCACGTTCGAGTGTAAAATTACCAATAAATATTGCGGTTTCAAAAGAACAGCCGCTCTCCATTTACAGAATCCAACATCGTGGTTATTGGTTCTATGTTGATGATGCAGATTACCGATCAAAAAAAGTTCTTTCAACGTTAGTTTCAGCTTACAGCTCGAGGATCGGTGGTAAACAGCATCAAGATCCTTCGCCGCAAATTGTTTTGCCTGTTGCTGGAATGTAAGACATTTCTATCCATATTTTAGAAGGTCTTGAACGCATCTACACTGGGATTATTGTCTCTTCGATAATAACCGAAGGCGCTAAAGGTGAAGTCTGAAACTGGCTCAATCCATGTTGAAATATACGCTTTTAGCTTTTTCGCCGGAGCTGTGGGGCTAATTCTTTAATAGAGAATATAGAGGGAGTCGCACTTCACTCCCTTTTAGTCTGCTCTTTACAAAAGAATGGGTGAAGCGCCACGACTTTGATTTAGACGTTGACCTAGACTTTGAATTTAGATTTTTATTCAAATCTAGAAATCAATAGCTGCCGAATGCTGTAACTAATAATGGAGCAAAAACGTGTTACCAGCATTAGCTTTGAACTTAATCAGTATTGGCTCAATTACTTAAGATCATCACTTTAATCTAACCCATTGCGTGCCGCAGGCTTATGTGCAGATACAACTGCGAGACGCTGCAAGTACGTCCATGTAAGCTCTGCCAAAACATCCATGTTTTGGAAGCTCGCTGCCGCATCTACACCGGGATTATTATCTCTTCGATTTGACTTTATTCGTGGCAATTAAAAGATAAAAAATACAAATCTAAAAGGCACCATTTGAATTGAGGTCGTTGAAGAAAATAGCGTGAGCCTGACAGGACGTCAGGCTAGCTTTCGCGGTGCAGGGATGCACCATCGGAAGCGTTAGCAATTTCGAATAAGGCCGAAGCAGTCTACAAGCGACGTTGAAAGTTGGATCTATCACCATTGAAAACATGCGTTTTTCAGCATTTTTCGTTAGGGGCGGCAGGGCCTAATTCTTTTACAGGGAGTATAGAGGGTATTGCTGTTGATACCCTTTTGGTCGGGTGTGGGTGGATAACCCACGATGTTAATCCAAACGAAGTTTGGAAATTCAGGATTAAATCCAGATATCAGAATCAGGTGTGGGCGAAGCGCCACGACCTTAATCCAAACGAAGTTTAGAGAATGTGGCTAACTACAACTAACTCCCTTTTGAGCAGGAGTCATAATTCCGTGTCTAAAGATACTTTTGAAACCAATCCACTAATTCCAAATTGACCTTTTCTCTGCTGTTTCTCAAATAATGGTTATCAGGATAAAGCACCAGTTTATGGGGAATATCATATTTGGTTAATGCGTCAGCAAGTACGACAGATTGGCTTGCTGCCACACGTTTATCTTCGGTGCCGTGGATCAATAAAATAGGCACATGGGGTGATAAATTGCTGGCCCAGTTGATAACTGAGCGTTTCGATAACTCGGCATCTTTTTTGATTTCATAATAAGGAATACGTTTCTTATATACATTTTCCATTTCTGGGCGTTCTATTAACCCTTGTTGTAAATCTGATACACCTGCAATCGTAGCAATAGCTTTGATTTGGTTAGTTTTCTTCATTGCTAAGTGTGTTTGCATGCCACCGCGACTGCCACCGTACATGCCAATACGCTGCGGATCAGCGCCTTCAATATTTGGGATAAATTCGAGTAGGGCAATAACATCATTCACATCTTTTCCGCCAAACTCATCTTTTGCACTTGGCTGCTTAACGTGAACTCCACGATATTGACTGCCTATGATGACAAAGCCTTGCTCTACAATCGGAAATAGTCCGTACATCATTGCGCCAAAGACGACGCTGCCAAAATTTCCGTTACCACCACGGTTATAAACTAAAACGGGTAACTTAGTGTCAGATACTCTGGGCTTTATGACGTAGCCCATTACTTCGGTGTTATTTACCCAATAACTAAATGTGCTACAGGATAAATTCGCTTTAAAGTGATTGAAATCGTCTTGGCTAAAAGTAGCGTTAAATTGTGATAGTGCTTTATTGAATTTTTGTTCGATTCTTATCTTCTTTCGATATTTTTCTTCCATGAATTTATGCCAAGTATCGTATTCAGCAAAAATAGAACTAAAGCAATCTGTTTGATTACTGATGCGATCATCGTTAATTAAATTGTTTGCTTGAGCGCTGAAGGAAGAGAATAAGAAGGTAACTAGTAGAAAATATTTTATCACGTGAACTCCATGTCTGTGATTAAACTGTTTTTGATGTCTATGTAGTAAGTCGACTAACTTAAGTGATTGATAAGATTAAATCAACAGAGAAAATATGTTGTCTAAAAATTTAAAGTTAAAACGTTTTGGCTTTTTATTATTCAATTTAAATGGGAGTAAACGGGAAAATTAGGTGAGTATGACAATATGAAACACCACTTCGCCTGCTCAACTCAACTCAACTCAACTCAACTCAACTCGAGTCAGCTTAACTCGAATCATTTTGTATGCCGAAACTGATCAAAATCTCAATATCAAACGTATGTTTGAATACTTTAATTTAGATATAAAAAAGCTTTAGATAAAAAGACAGTGAAAATGGCATTAAAAAGCCCCTTAGAATCGAAACTCTAAAGGGCTAGTCAATGCTCTATGTTGCAAGTGAGCGACAAGAGCTGTTTTGCGCTAACAAAACATCAAGGTTAACGTCTAATAGAATTAGCAAGCAATTGCATACTCAAACTATCTTCCGTTGTATTGCTGCTCTCGGGTGTCAAATAGGTAAGACACAAACGTTAGCAACAATAAAATCCTGTTTAGTACGCTTGGTACATTTCAACAAATACTTTTTTGTAGCTGTTGATGAAACGCTCAAATAATTTAGTCATGTTCTAAATCTCCACTCTGTAATATTCAAAATTAGTAGAGTTGGGGATGTAACTTGAAGTCCATTTTGTTCAAGTCCAATCGGCCTACTCTCAACACAGGACATATTCTAATTCTGTTCAAAAATTAGCTCAAACGAATAAAATTAATCTTTATCATTATTAAAACTAATCCATTTTAGATATTTCTGTATTTATAATGAATGTAATTTACTTTTTAGTCGTTATTAATTAGTAGTTTGCGTTTTTACTTTTGGTTTTTACGGTTTAGTAAATCTATTGCTTTTATGTAAAAAGTTATTTTTTGGGTTTGAGAGTGTTTTTATTAGATTTAGATAGTTTAGATTTAGTGATTTTACAAAAATGTAAACAATTTCCTAGCACAGTATTTTATGCTGGTCAATTTACAAAAGGTGGTAGTTTGCACCTCTGCTCAAAACCCGCAAAAAACATCATTTTTATAGGCTGTTTTGTTGATTGAGGTCAAATTTCGGTGGTATAAATTAAAGGTCTACAGCATTTGTGTTTTGCTGTAAGTTACTGAATTTAAATGGCTATTAAAAAAGTAAATAATGACAGTCACGATCTTTATCACACAATGTGGTTAAGTGTGATGCGAGTCTCACATTATTTGTGTTTTATCTGGCTAAATTGAGTTTTACGTAGAATGATATAAAAGCGCTTTGTTAACATTGTACCAACATGTTAAATGAAGCATTAGTTTTAAATAAATTTTTTCCTGCAATGGCACTTGTTGTGATTGATGGGAATCATCATGACAATTGGATGTACCGAGTAAGGAGTCACCAATGATTATTGAAGAGGTTGTAGAGCTGTCACGATTGCAGTTCGCGCTTACAGCCATGTATCACTTTCTGTTTGTACCGCTAACACTAGGTTTAGCCTTTATTCTGGCGATCATGGAATCACTATATGTGATGACTGATAACCAGATCTATAAAGATATGACTAAATTCTGGGGTAAATTATTCGGGATTAACTTTGCTTTAGGTGTGACCACCGGTTTAGCAATGGAATTCCAGTTCGGTACTAACTGGGCTTATTTCTCACATTATGTGGGTGATATTTTTGGCGCACCATTAGCAATTGAAGGCTTAATGGCATTCTTCCTAGAGTCGACTCTGGTTGGTATGTTCTTCTTTGGTTGGGATCGATTCAGTAAACGTCAGCATTTAGCAGTAACTTGGTTAGTGGCCATTGCTTCTAATATGTCAGCGTTATGGATTCTAGTTGCTAACGGTTGGATGCAAAACCCAGTAGGTTCTGTATTTAACTACGAAACAATGCGTATGGAAATGACTAGCTTCGCTGAAGTGGTATTTAACCCTGTTGCGCAAGTTAAGTTCGTTCATACCGTTGCATCTGGTTATGTTGCCGGTGCTATGTTCGTTCTAGCGATTAGTTCTTACTACATCCTTAAAGGTCGTGACTTACCGTTTGCGCGTCGCTCATTCGCGATTGCAGCAAGTTTTGGTATGGCGTCTATCCTGTCAGTTATCGTACTAGGTGACGAATCAGGTTATAAAGTGGGTGAAGTACAACGTGTTAAGTTAGCAGCGATTGAAGCTGAGTGGCACACTGAGCCAGCTCCAGCAGCATTTACTGCTGTAGGTTTCCCGAATCAAGAGAAGATGGAAACTGACTTCGCGATTAAGATCCCTTATGCAATGGGTATCATTGCAACGCGTTCTATCGATGAAGAAGTGACAGGTATCATTGACTTAATCGACGAGCACGAAATACGTATTCGTAATGGTATGATTGCGTATTCTTACCTTGAACAGCTAAAAGCTGGCGATGAAAGTCCTGAACTGCGTGCAAACTTTGAAGCAACAAAAGGTGACTTAGGTTACGGCTTATTGCTTAAGCGTTACACTGAAAACGTAGTTGATGCGACTGAAGAACAAATCAAAGCTGCTGCCAAGGATTCTATTCCTAACGTAGCGCCAATGTTCTGGTCATTCCGTGTCATGGTTGGTGCTGGTGTGATTATGCTATTCGTGTTTGCTGCAGCATTCTGGCAGAGCACGCGTCATAAGATTGAAGAGAAGCCATGGGTATTAAAAGCGGCGCTATACAGCTTGCCACTACCGTGGATTGCAATTGAATGTGGTTGGTTTGTGGCTGAATACGGTCGTCAACCTTGGACCATTTCAGAAGTGCTTCCGACCTTCATGTCAGCTTCAAGTCTAACGACTTCGGATCTGTGGTTCAGTATCATTTCTATCACTGTGTTCTACTCGATTCTATTAGTGATTGAATTGTTCTTAATGTTTAAGTTTGCTCGTCTAGGCCCATCAAGCCTTAAGACAGGTAGATATCATTTTGAAAACCAAGATGCTTAATCTGAGGACCTGATTATGTTTGATTATGAAATACTAAGATTTATCTGGTGGGCTCTGATTGGCGTATTGCTAATTGGGTTCTCTGTAACAGACGGTTTTGATATGGGTGTTGGTGCGTTATTACCAGTGATTGGTAAAGACGATACTGACCGCCGTATTATGATCAATACTATTGCCCCGCACTGGGATGGTAACCAAGTTTGGTTAATTACTGCTGGTGGTGCACTGTTTGCTGCATGGCCTATGGTTTATGGCGTATCTTTCTCTGGCTTCTACGTGGCTATGATGTTGGTACTGTTTGCCTTATTCCTACGTCCAGTTGGCTTTGATTACCGCTCTAAAATTGAAGACCCAAGATGGCGTAAGTCGTGGGATTATGCGTTATGTATCGGTGGCTTCGTACCACCGCTGATTATCGGTGTTGCGTTTGGTAACTTACTCCAAGGCGTTCCATTTGATTTTGATCAGTTCTTACGTGCAACATACCACGGTGGCTTAATAGGCTTACTAAACCCATTCGGTTTATTAGCAGGCTTAATTGCAGCATTTATGTTCGTGATGCAAGGTGCATCTTGGCTACAAATGAAGACTGAAGGTGAGCTACGTGTTCGCGCAGCTAAAGCAGCGCAAATTACAGGTCTTTTAGTTGCTGTGTTATTCGCTATTGCAGGTGTTTGGTTAGTTAACGGTATTGACGGTTACGTAATTACTTCAGCTATCGACACTGCTGGTCCTTCAAACCCAACAACTAAAACCGTTGCGGTTGAAGCTGGCGCTTGGTTAGCTAACTACGACAAGTACCCACTGACTATGTTATTCCCTGTATTGGGTCTACTTATGCCAGTATTAGTGATACTAGCAAGTCGTGTTAATCGTAGTGGTTTTGCATTCTTGTTTAGCTCATTAGCTATTGCAGGTATCATTTTGACTTGTGGCGCAGCAATGTTCCCATTCATCATGCCATCTTCTTTAGACCCGAATGTGAGCTTAACGATGTGGGATGCTACTGCGAGTGAGATTACCCTTAATGTGATGACTTGGGCTGCGATTATCTTTGTACCTATTGTACTAAGTTACACAATCTGGACTTACTTGAAGATGTTTGGTCGCTTGAACCGTGAGTTCATCGAAAAGAACAAAACATCACTTTATTAATTAAGGAGCCATTATGTGGTATTTCTCTTGGATACTAGGTGTATTACTTGCCTGTGCTTTTGGCATCATTAATGCGCTTTGGCTTGAGAACACTGAAAACTTAGACAGAATCAACGAAGCAGATTCTGACAAGTAATTAGTCGTTTACGCTAACACTTAAAACCCTGCCATAGTGCAGGGTTTTTTATTGGCTAAGAAAAATATGTTGCAGATGAAGCTATTGATATAAGAGGCATTGAGTATATAGCCTTGTGGGGGCGTTATTAGTTTATCTTAGCCTTATGATTGCGTTAACTGCTGATACTGTGCCGCAGTAATAAATTGACCAAAGCTTTCGCACCAAATAATGATGGTGTTGTAATCGGCGACATTCACATCTGTGGTGATCGGCACTAAAAAGTTATCGAAGGTTTTGACGTCGGCAACCTGAACCATTTCTGATTTTAAGCGATTAAAGTCGGCTTCGGTTTCGACAAACTCTTTAGCTAAATACACTTTAAAATCTGGCCCAGGTGATAGCTTGCCGTTAAGGGTAATAAACTCATCACCAATTGTGACTTTGCCTTCGCCCCAATGTAAGGCATCACTGTCTTTTAAATCACGACTAAATTCGGCTGTAAAACGCTGCTGAGTGTCGACTGACTGAACCTGCTCAATACTCGGTGCATCAGGTGCGGTAAGAATAGGAAGGGCATAAATACCTGCACCAAAGCCAATGGCAAGCACAAGTGCATGGGTTGAAATCAATGTGGCTATTGTACGTTTTTTCATGTTGTTCCTATTTATTGTTCACTTGGTCGTGATGGTCTTATTAGTTATAAAAAGTTACTTATAAAAAGCTACTTATAAAAATACTAGTTATGAAAAACAGCTTATATAAACATAGCTTGCAAAAATGTTGCTGGATAAATCATAGAATAAAAAAGGGCATGAACTTAAACGTTCATGCCCATATAAAGACCTGACTTAGTAGCCTTTTATTTCAATTATTTGTTTAACACTATTTAAGTCTATTCTACACCTTGAAGAAATTAATCTTGGTTTTTAGCTCTCCAGCCAATTCTGTTAAGCCGTCAGCAACCTCAACGGTTTCTCCTGCACGCTCTTGGCCTTCATTGGCAAGAGACGATATTTGGTGCAAGTTGCGGGTGATTTCGTCTGCTACAGCACTTTGCTGCTCAGTCGCGCTGGCTATGCTACTGGTGAAGGTTGCTAGTTCGCCAATGCTATCTGTGATTTGGCTTAATTGCTCGCTTGTTTCCATACCTTGCTCGGCAGAGAAAGTCCCTAATTTGTGGCTGTCTTCCATTTGCTGAGCCGTACTTTTTACTTGAGATTGTAGTTGGCCGATGGTTTTGCTGATCTCAGATATGGAGCTTTGAGTTCGCTGGGCAAGGGAGCGGACTTCGTCGGCGACCACGGCAAAGCCACGACCTTGCTCACCAGCACGAGCGGCTTCAATGGCGGCATTAAGGGCGAGTAAATTAGTTTGCTCAGCAATACTGTTAATCACTTCGGTCACCTGATTAATGGCTTCGCTCTTTTTGCTGACATTTTCTATGTTGGCTTGGCTCTCATTAAGCTGAGTTTTAAGAGAATTTAAGGACTCAACAACAGCTGTGAGTTGTTGATGTCCACTGCGAGATGATTCATCGACTTGCTGACTCTTCGCCGCTCCTTCGTTTGAATGACTGGCGACATCGCGAATAGATGCAGACATTTCTTCAATAGCGGTAGCAATTTGGTTAGTTTGCATCATGAGTGATTCTGACTCGTCACCGTTTTGCCTTGCCATTTCTTGAGCTTTTTGAGCCTGAGATTCCAAGGTTTCTACTGAGTGCTGCAGCGAATCAATTAAGTCTTTTAAGTTAGCTGACATGTCTGCTGCACTAGCGGTGATTTGATCTATTTCATTCTTACTATGGGGGTCTCTTACTTCAAAGCGTTGGGATAAGTCACCTTTACCTAATGCCTCAAGCTGTTGCTGCAAAACCAGAAGAGGCGCCATTGCTTTAACTTGTGACATTGCCAATAAACCACTGATTAAAATGATCCCTAAGGCAGCAACACCTGCAGTGATGTAGAGCAATTGCATACTTTCATTGTTAAGTTCAGCCGCTTCAGTTAAACCAATTAGAGTCCAGTTCCAACCGGGAATATTAATACTATTAGCAAACATGGTTTTTTGTTGATTGCTACTGTATTCATAACTGAAGTGCTGACCGAGTACTTTATTGGCATCTAAGCCATTTAAAATTTCTGGGTTAAGTTCTTCGCCCACATTAAATCTTGGGTGCGATATTAAGCGTTTGTCGCTGTTTCTGACCAGCATGTAAAAACCAGACTCTTCGACAGTCAAGTTGTTGATGGTTTTCTGTAGTTCAGTGATCGACTCGGTAATGTCGAAACCGATATATAAAATACCAATGACTTCGCCAGTATTACTTTTTATCGGACGATAAACCGTCATGTAATCCTTACCGAATAGCTTGGCATAACCTTCGTAGGTTTCACCCTTTAGCAATGTTTGATATCCGGGGTGGCTTTGGCCTAAGTAGGTGACTAGCGCTCGTGAGCCATCAGCTTTTTTAAGTGAGGTTGAGATCCTTAAAAAATCATCGCCGTCTTTAACAAAGATGGTGGCAGTACCGCCTGTTAAGTTTGAAAAGCGATCGACTTTACTTTTAGTGGCATTAATTTGGGCATTTTCGTGAACAAGGGAGGGTGTTTGGGTGCTGTAAATTCTGACACTACGATCGGGTTTATGAAAATCACCAGGATACATTGCGCGAAGAATATCGGCATTGCGACGAGCAAGGTTTAACAGGCTGACATATTGCAGTTCGATAAGTGCAGCATTGCTTTGCATTTGCTCGTTCATCGAATCAATGGCTTTGTCTTTTAATACATTAGATGAGCTCAGGTAAGATACGGAAGAAATGATACTGAATACCAGAACGGTAAGCGCTAGCGAAAAGTACGTTATTTGTTTTGTTATTGACCAACTTCGATAGTTCATGTGATAAGTTCCGAAAAAAGGATAACTACAATCTAGAGGATATGACTCCGAATTCATTTGATTATGATCATGTTTAGATTGAGTAAATTCGTGAATTTGAAATTGGCAATGCTAAAGCAAAAAACGACGCATTAATGCGTCGTTTTTAGAGTATTACTAGTTGAATATATTAAACTTCTACGGGCGACAATATTTCAGATTTCTGTGATTTTTTCTTCATTAAAATAAGATACATTGTCGGCACCCAAATTAGCGATAACATGGTTGTCAGCAATGTGCCGCCAGCAATGGCAATAGCAAATGGTGGCCAGAATCCACCGCCTGCAATAATTAAAGGCAGGAAGCCACCGATAGTGGTTATCGTGGTCGAACCAATGTGTCTGCCACAGCCACTAACTAATTCAATGATGGTTTGGGTGTTACCTAGTCTGGCTTCTGGCACATCTTCAAGCTCTGCCAAAATGACAATAGCGGCGTTAATTGCCAGTCCCATAAGCCCTAGTAACCCAATGATCACCGTAAAGCCAAATGGGTAGCCAAATAAGTATACGGCTAACAAGCCTAAACCCGCAGATTGAAATGCACTGAGTAAGATAATGGCGGTCAGTCTGAACGAGTTAAAGGACAGTACTACTGTTGCCAGTAATAAAGTCACCACCACGACAATATTGGACAGTAAGTTACCCACTGCTTCATCGCGTTTAGCACTCTCGCCACCAATTTCTAAATGGTAACCTGACGGAAGCTCGATTTGCTCAAGTTTATCTTTGACGTCATTGAGCACTTTTCCAGGAAGTACACCACTGACGATATAGGCTTCAATGGTATTGACTCGCTCACCGTTTCGACGTGGGATCCCACCGCGACTGACATTTATCTCGTTATGGGAGATGGCAGAAAGTGGAATTGTATCGCCCTGACTGGAAACTAAATTAAGCTCTGCTAAACGAGTCGCTTCCTCACGTGATGTATCGGCTAATCGGACTCGCACTGGCAGTGATTCAGTTTGCTCAAGTATGCTACCTCCTATGATACCCGTGGTTGCCATTTCAATTTGCTTAGCGATATCGGTAAGGCTTAAGCCACTCATTAAGCTGGCATCTTCATTAATTTGTAACCAGACCTTGGGTGAGCCAGCGCTTAATGTGGCACGAGTATGAATAACATCCTCAGTTTGCATTAGTAAGCCACGAGCTTGTTCACCTAATTGGTTCAAGGTATCAAGGGATGGTCCGTAAATACGTAACTCCACTGGTGCATTAAACGGTGGCCCTTGTTCAAGCTTTCTCACTAGGATTTGTGCTTGGGGGAAATCAGCATCAAATTCTTGCTGCAAGGATAAAATCAGGCGATTAGCGGCATCAAAGTCAGTGACTTTGACCATGGCTTGAGCGTAATTAGTAGCACCTTGCTGACGCTGGGTTAAGTTGTAGTAAAACGAAGGGATATTGCCGCCCACAACCCAAGTGATCATTTCAACATCGCTAATAGACTCTAAGCGTTCGTCAATATGTTTTACCTGTTTTAAGGTGTTATCTAAACTCACATGAGGGGCAAGATAGACCTCTATTTGAAACATGTCTCTGTCAGAAGGCGGAAAGAACTGCTCAGTCATTTTAGTTGAAGCCCAAAAGCCCACCAAAGGTAAAACTCCGATGAGCAGCGCGGTCATTAATGGACGTTGTAAGCCAAAACGTAAGCTGGTTTTAAAGGCGTGGCTTAGGCGAGGGAACTCCATGCCTTTTTGATACCAAGCCATAGATGCATTGTCTTGGCTAAATCGACCCGCAAGGCCTGCAATAATGGTATGAGAAATCAGGTATGAGCCTAATAAGGCAAACATCACTGATATCGCAATGCCGCCAACAAATTCACCAGCAGCACCTGGCATTAACACAATCGGCGCAAATGCCAGCATAGTGGTTATGGTAGACCCTGCTAATGGTAGCCATAAATGATTGATGGTTTTGCTGACCGCTTCTAGTTTAGTTAACCCTTGTTTACGGCGCTGAGCAATAGCATCGACAATCACAATCGCGTTATCCACCATGATCCCTAATGCCACCACTAAGCCTGTTACTGACATTTGGTGGATAGGTAAGCCGGTGTATTTCATGCAGGCGAGGGTGAATAATGCTGTTAAGGGCAATGAAAGCGCCACAATAACGGCATTACGCAAACCTAAGGTAAGCATCAATACAAACAAAATAATCAGAAAACCTTGGATAAGGTTAATGACCAAGTCGCCTAGGCGGACGCTGGTATAGCCTTGTTGATCGAATAGCCATTGCACTTCAATGTTGGCGGGGAGGTTAGCACTGAAATCATCGACCACTTGGCTGACTTGGGCTTGCCATTTATCGACGCGATTATCTTCAATCATACGAGCTGAAACGAGTACCCCTGATTTGCCATTGATTAGGGCAATGCTGGTGGCAGGTGTTTTAGGCTGACGGCTCACATTGGCCACATCACCAAGGCGAATAATTTGACCATTGGTGTCTATTTTTAGGGGCACTTCGCTGACTCGGGTGATTGAATCTAATTCACCTGATACTTCAATCAGTGCTTTAAAGGAGGCGTTATTGATTTCACCTGCTGAAATTTTACTGTCGGCATTAGATAATATCGATGCGATACTCGCGGGGGTTAATTTCAATTGGCTGATTTTATTGCCATCGAGTTCAACCAAAATTTCTTCATCAGGGGTACCTGATAGTTTGACAAAATCAGTGCCGTTTAAAATTCGTAACTTGCTTTGTAACTCTTTTGCATAGCGGTTTAGTACATCGGTGCGAATAGGCGTATCGCTTTTCCAGACTAAGCCCAATATTGCAGTATTAGCGTAACCAGTTTGATCGTCGAGTAAGCTATTTTGCGCTGATGCTGGCAGTTCAAATTTACTGTCAGAAATCAGGTCTCGCGCTCTAGACCATACTGGCGCGGTATCGATAACCGTGTCTTTTAATTCAAGTTGAATAACCGAAATACCGGGGCGAGAAGTTGATTGCACCAGCTTTAACTCTTCTAAACGGCGCAGTTGGTTTTCAAGTACTTCGGTGACTAAGGCTTCGACTCGCTCAGCTGATGCACCAGGGTATTGAGTGACAACCGAGGCAAAGCGGTTAGTAATAGTAGGATCTTCAGTGCGAGGTAAACTGCTAATTGCCCCTAAACCAGCAACTAGCAACAGCGCAATCATTAAGCTGGCTAGTCTACCATTTTCAACAAAGGCCTTAATCATAATGACCTCGCCACAGCCGTCGAAGTGGGATTAACTTGTTGGCCAACGACCAGTTTATGTAAGCCTTGAGTCACAATCACATCATCTTTATTAATCGCGCCATTGATATAAGCTTGCTGCTCAGTGGTATACAGGATATCAACATCTCGGCGCTCAATACGGGCTAAGCCATCATCACTTTTAGTGACGACAAATACATTCCATAAACCACGAACCCCATCGGTTAAAGATGAAATAGGTACCCAGTAACCTGCGTCAGTGATTTGTTGTTGATATTCAAGATAGGCAATTTCGCCATTAATCACTTGTTGGTTACTTGGAAGGTCAATCCGCAGCTGCACGGTACGAGTTACCGCATCAATTTCAGCGCTAATACCTGCAACGATCCCTTGGTAAACCGTTTTGTCTATTAAGATATTGACTTGCTGATTGGTGCTGAGCGTTTGCGCAACAGTGTTAGGGACGCCGATATAAGCTTGTTGTTGGCTATTACCAATTAAGGTAAATACTGGACTGCCGAGCGTGATAACTTCGCCTAAATTGTGGTGACGTTTACTGATGGTGCCATCAAATGGGGCGACTAAAACAGATTTTTCGAGCTTAAGCTCAGTTGCGTATAGTGAGGCTTCGAGCCGTTTTTGATTGGCTTGTAGGCTGGCGACTTGCTGCTGGGTTTCATCAAATTGTTGCTCTGAAACGTATTGCTGTTTTTTCAACTCAATAGAGCGTGCTAAGTTGCTTTGGGCTAAATCTAAGTCTGCTTTGGTTTGCAACAGTGAAGCGTTAAGTTGCTGTTGCTCTGCTTGTAATAATTGGGTATTGAGCATCGCCAATGTTTGACCCTTAACCACAGTATCACCACTGTCGACGATGATATCACTTAGTTTTCCTGCTAATTCAAAGCCAACACCTGTCGTGTCGGCGGAGCGAACCGTTCCCGTATATCTCTGTTGGTGTTGATAACTGTTGTTAAAACTAAGCGGTTGAGTAATGACATTAGGCACAGCAACTTGCGCAGTGGGTTGGACTTCATCTTTGCTACAAGCACTTAAGAGTACGATACCAGCACTCAAGCTAAATAAAGTTCTAGGGAGATTAAAAGAACGCGCTGCTGTTTTCATGGTGAACATTCCTATTGCTATGCAACTTCCTTGGCAAATCAATTTAGATAATATTGACCTGCACTTAACATCATGTGATGCTCAAGATATGAACTAGACTGTCTAGTCTATTTAGTATTAAGTCTATTTGTATAAAACTAGACTGTCCAGTCCAATTTGTGATTTAATGTTATTGAGTGTTAAAGAGCTGTAACTTGCAAAGGCTTAAAGTGACCAATCAGCATCAAATAGCTGCCTAAGAAAAAGATGACTAACTACATGAATAAAAGCGCAACTAATTCAACGCTCTGCCAACATAGCGCCCCAATGACGCGTAGCGAACAAAAACGCGCGCAGATTTTAACTGCATCAATAGAACTGTTTTGTGTTCAAGGATTTCCTAACACCAGTATGGATTTAGTGGCTAAAAAAGCGGGTGTGTCTAAGCAAACCGTTTATTCCCATTTTGGTTCAAAAGATGAATTATTTGTTGCAGCCATAGAATCTAAGTGCGTCGTGCACCAATTAACCGGAAATTTACTCGATGACGCCACAAATGCCGAGCAAACCATCAGAATGTTTGCCCAGCAGTTTGGTGAACTCATTGTCAGTGATGAAGTATTAGCTGTGTTTAAAACCTGTTTAGCCCATGCGGAAACCCACCCCGAATTATCAAAACTGTATTATGAAGCTGGTCCTAAGCATGTATTAGGTTTGTTCAGCGATTATCTAGAGAAAGTAAATCAACAGGGGGAGTTTTATTTTGCTAACCCTCATGACAGTTCAGTCCGTTTATGTTTAATGTTATTTGGCGAATTAAAACTGCGTTTAGAGCTAGGTATTGATGTTGAAGCGCTACTCGTTAGTCGACAGGCTTACATTGAAGAAACTGTGACAATATTTTTAAATGCCCACCGTAAATAAAAAAGATTTCGATAGTGTTTGTCTGCGGTAATAAAAACTGTGTAATATCTCATAAAATATTGAAAATGTGATCCAAATTGAAATACTCTGGGTATAGGAGTTATGAATATATCTTGGTTAATTCAAACACAATAATAATGAGAAAGGATGCAGTTAATGAAAGTTATTCCACACTTGTTCAATCCGTTGCAAGGGATCACGTCTGCTAAAAATATAGCCAAAGCTAGCGTTTTAAAAGCTGCGGTTATATCTGCTGCATGTTTGTCGCCTAACGCGGCTGCTTACGATTACTCTCCTTTTAAATTTCATGTATCGCGAACCTCAACTGAAGCTGCGCAGATAGGCGATACAAACACCGAGTTACAGCGTGATGTTTGGCGCTTAAAGTTATCCGGCTCTATGCCTATCAACAAACAGTGGATGATAGGTGCCAATATTGGCTACGATAATCTAGATTATGGTTTTAAAAATGTGGACTCAGGTCTACTTAATGATCAGGTTGCGCCATGGAGCTCAATCAATAAATACAGTGCTGGCTTATCACTTATTTACCGTCCAAATAACAGTTGGATGTTTATGGTCGCGCCAAAGCTGCAATACTCTTATGCTAATACCGCTTCATCGTCAGATGCGCAAAGTTATGGTGTAGTGGGTTCGGCTATGTACCGTTTTGAGTCGGGCAACATGCTGGGTTTTGGTGTGGCTTACCTGAATGATATTTCTGAAGTTAAAACTGTGCCATATTTGGCCGTTCGCTGGAAAATTACCGACAAACTTACCTTGGGCAACCCGTTCCAAGCAGGCTTCAGTGGCCCAGCAGGTCTAGAGCTATCTTATAAATTTAACGAGAAGTGGGATTTTGGATTGGGAACCTCACGCCGTTCAGAGCGCTTCTTAATATCTGATAACGAACAGACTATTGAAATGGAAGAGTGGGTTACCTTTGCTCGTGCTGGCTGGAATATCAGTAAAAAAGCCACTATTAATGCTTATGGCGGATACTTCTTTAATAGTGAAATGGAACTCAGCGAACCTGATGTTACTGACGAAATTGATAATCAACTCGCTGTTGGTTTAGCGTTTGATATTAAGTTTTAATCGATAAATTTCATTGTTTAGGGACTGAGCATAGCTGATTGAGCATGTTCTAATCTCATTGCTAATGACAAACCAAAAGAAGCGACCATCAGATCGCTTTTTGATATTTATTTTTAAATCCTGTGTAAAGTATTATCAATTGTTACCTACTAGGAATTTCAATGTTCAAATGGATTTGTATTTTAATCTTGGCGACTTCGTTTAACACCTTTTCTAAGGAGCTAACGTTTTCGAAAGAACTGTCATTTTCAAATTTTTGTGAACCCATCATTAATCTCATATCGTCTAAGCAGGCTGAATTAACTTGGTCAAAGAATCAATGGGAGCCAACTGAAGGGGCTTTGCCATTCGGGGTTAAATTTAATAACGCGATACTTCCCATAGTCGATATAACATCATTTTCTGAATTAGAAGATTTTGGTGAGGATGTATTTTTCGGCTCTGAAGAAAAATCTATAGTGTTTATGATCAGTTTAAATAAGTCTGGATTGAAAACACTTAATGAGTTTAACGGCATCCAAGTTGATCCAACACTTACTCATTACTTAACTGAGGAAGAATTTAAACAACTAGAGGCTTTCTATCAAAATACTGTTCATGACGTTATTCGTAAAGGATATGAATTAACCCCATCAATCCTTCAATGCGACAAAATTGTGGATGAGGAGAGCTTTAAGCGTATCGTTGATATTAATTGGATAGAAAATATGCAGACATTGATCCTTAAAAAGGCTAGTCGAGTGCGAGACAGCTATTTTGTTTACGATATTAATGGAATTGATTACGGTGTACTTGGCGAAGAATCATTTTCAATTATTATGATTGTTGGTGGGTATAGTATTAAAATTTCGGTACTTACTGAAGATGATGTTCTCTTAAAACAGTTCTTTTTTAATTTCATGAATGCCATTAAACATAACAGGTTTAATTTGGTCGATTGGGAATATTTTGGAAAAGAAATACCGCGCTTGTTTATCATTGATTAAAAGCTCATTGCTAACGACAGACCAAAAAAAGCGACCATCAGGTCGCTTTTTTATTGCTATAAGCTTTTTGCTGCCAAGGTTATTGAGCCAGCATATTTTTACGTAAGCTTTTTTGCGCAGGGTCGTCGCCTAACCAAATTTTTAGTAGTGCTTGTCTAAACGCTTCGCCTTCAATAGTGGCCTGCTCAACGCCATTTTTAAAACTTGTCACGCCAGCGCCTTTATGGGTGACAAAGGTAAATTGATCGCCTTTGCTGACCTCTTCAGTAAATAGACCCATAAATTGTTCTATGTTTTTGTCTATTGAAGTGGTATTGCCGTCAGTCGCGCTATCAAAACCTTCATTAATGGCATCGACCATTTTATCTGAGGTGATCATACCTGAGGTAATATTAAGGCGAACAACTGCTGTTGGTTGAGCTAATACGGCGGTTAAATCTGTTGCTGGTGTTGCAACGTATAAGCTACCAACATATAAATCCATAAAGAATTTACTGCGAACACCAGCGCCATTTAACGCAAGTGATTGCTCGGCAATAGTGAGATTATCAGCTAACTCAACACCAGAAACGGTTTTAGCTTCAGCAAGTGTTGGGGTCAGTAAAACTGCGGTTAGAGCGATTGTTGAAAATGCTTTCATAGGGGACTCATTTATTATTTTCGTATCAGTCAGGTCGATGTTGAACTCGACGAACATTTAAAATGCTCTGTCGAGATCATTGAGTAAACCTGGCTTATTGGTTTTTAGCTGCGCATCCCTAGCTTGTATTGTCCATTTTGTTCGAACATGATTGCTTGTTTTTTCTTGGGAGCAATCAGGATTGGACCGTCATCAAAAAACAAAAATGCTTTCCAATTACGGGCAAACACAGCCCAAGTTGTTTCAATAATTTGGTATTTTTCATAGCAGAAGAACACTTGAGTATCGTCAGCCCAATCGATATATTCAGCGATAGGTTCTAGCAGGGTATTGTCATCTGAATCCCAAGCCGATTGCCAATGTTCAGTATGTTTCCAAGCATCTTGCTTAGCCGCCCAGTCACCTTTAGAGAATAATTCAGCTCGGTTACACTTATTACTGATCCATTGATTCCAAACTGTCATCGCACTTTTGTCGGTGAGCGGTTTGATTAATGCTTTATCTGTATCTAACACGGGTAAATCTTTATGGTTAAAGATCCACTT
Organism: Shewanella sp. TC10; assembly: GCF_009663145.1. GTDB lineage: Bacteria > Pseudomonadota > Gammaproteobacteria > Enterobacterales > Shewanellaceae > Shewanella. The sequence goes on along the minus strand of NZ_VKHR01000024.1, from coordinate 19,216 downwards.
GCGTTTGTATGCATCTAATGGAATGTAAGTGTGTGCCAAAAATAGCTCCTAGCGTAATAAAGATGAGACTGATAATGAGTGGAGGATTATAACGACTCACTAATAATAGTGCTAGCGCTGAAGGTTGGATTGGGGAAAGGGGGGTGAGAAAGGCCGCCAAAGCAGCACTTTCTCACTAGGGTTGACTATTTACATTGCTAGAGGGCTATAAGCGAAAGCGTCTGATTAACGAGTGAAACACCCCGATGGTATTTTCAAGGGATTCACTGGCTGTTAATGACTGGTTGGCCGCATTTGCGGTATCAGTTGCGCCATCGGCAATATCGATGATTTGCTGGTTGATATGCTCAGCAACCGCACTTTGCTCTTCAACGGCTGAGGACATTTGAAACGTCATGTCGGTAATGCTACCTACAGCATCTTTAATTTCACTCAAGGCATTACGAGTATTTTCCACCACTTCAACACCGTGTTTAGCTGCTAGTTCACCTTGGGTCGACATTTCAACGGCGCTATTAGTTCGGGCTGAGAGTTGCTTAATTACAGCATGAATTTGATCGGTCGATTCTCGAGTCTTTAATGCTAACGCGCGGACTTCATCTGCAACGACACTAAAACCTCGACCTTGCTCGCCAGCTCTAGCTGCTTCGATGGCCGCATTTAATGCCAGCAGGTTAGTTTGATCGGCAATCGATGAAATAAGGTTGGCAGCTTGACCGATTTGTTCAGTTGAATCTGCAAGCTCTTTAACGGTGACCGCGATACTGTCGACGGTGTGACTTAACTGATGAATTGATGCCAGTGATTCATTCGCTAAGTCGCCGCCTTTATCAACGTACTGAATGGCATTTTCTGCACTGTGAGCATTTTCTTCTATCTTTTGAGCCACTTCTTGAATTGCTTGTGACATTTCAGTAATGGCAGAGGCTATTTGTTGGGTTGCTAGACCTTGTTGTTCAACTGACGTTTGAGTCACAGACACTTGAGTTTTACTGATAGCTGAAATATCACTCAATCCTGTCACTGATTCATTGATACGAGTGAGTGCGGTGCGACACCTTGCCATTTCGCTAATAAAGGCAAGCTTAGCCTGAGCGCTGACACCAACATCATCAAAGTAAGTTTGGGCTACAGTAGCATCAGCAAATGATTTAGGGCTGATATTGAGCAATGACTGCCAATGCTGCCCTTGTTGATGAAGACTCCAGATGCTACTAAGTATTAGCATCAATAAGGTTGCAGTGATGGCAAATGTATTAGCTTGCCAAGCAAACAAGCCCAGTAATACGAGTCCAGGGACTAAGATGGGTAATAATTTCTGTAAGCTATAACCTAATTGGGTTGTTTTAGGTGTAGCGGCTTTCCCCGCTAAAATACGCTGATAAGTTTGTGCTGCACGTTGTTTCTCTGATGTTTCAGCACATACTCTGACTGACTCATATCCAACCAGGTTATGACCGTCATAAACCGGGGTTACAAATGCGCTTACCCAGTAAAAGTCACCATTCTTACGACGGTTTTTAACCAAGCCCATCCACACATTTCCCGCTTTAAGTGTTTTCCACATGGTCTCAAAAACAGCGGCTGGCATATCAGGGTGACGGACAATATTGTGGGGCTGGCCAATCAGTTCTTCGCGGCTATAGCCACTGGTGTCGATAAATGCTTGATTACAGTGGGTGATGATTCCCTTGGGATCAGTACTTGAAACCAATGGGGTGTCAGGGGAGAAAAAGAACTCTTGGTTATTCGTTTTATAGCTTGCAGTATGATTTTTCATAATTCTTCTTATATTAAACTGCAGAGGTCATAAAAAAGGGTAAATTGTGACTTTGACCTCAAAAATATAATGGGAATGTAATCTAAATAACAATGGATTTACAGTATATAAACCAACTGCTTAAGCGAGATTTTTAGTGAAATAAACTAGCCAGTAAAAAAAACTTAATTTAAACAAATGTTTAAATTATTTTAACTATTTACACTCTGAATCAATTTGATACACTTTTTTGTAAATTAAGTTAATTCAATGGTTTATGTGTTGATGATGAATACGGTGTCGGTGATGTAGCAGAGTATGGTTAGCAGGAGTTATATCAATATCTAGACAATAAAAAGCCCAGCAATTTGAGGTGCTGGGCTGTTTTAATAACCGATAGCTATTCTATTTATAGCCCGTTTTCATATTGTAAATGGGTCGATTCTGGCACCATTTTATATAAGGTTTCACTGGCTTCATTTTTACCTGCAAGCAGGGCTTCAAATTGCTTTATAAGCTCAACTTTATCAGGTGATTGTCTATCACCCGCGCCAATGTTGGTTAAATCAATCATAAAGCCATCAAACATATGGCTTAAGTCATCAATAATCTCAGTATTTAAGAATTGGTCTTGGTTATAAATACTTGGGTAACCCGCTTTTTGTTTATCAATGGCAAACGAGTCACCTTTGAGGTTTTTAATGCTGGTGGATTTATCACAAGACAACATACAGCCATTATCAATACGCGGTTTTTCGCAGCCGACACTTTGCTGGAAGAAACACTGACGGCTAGCCATTAACAAAATAGGGTGGTAAATGCTGTAAAGCATTTTAAAGTTATTTGGTCTGGCAATTTGTTTCATCTGTTGCTTGTTAATTTCATTTGAAATGAACGCGCCAGCACAATCAAACCCTTCCTTCAATGCTAATAAAGCATAAGAGTTAGTGGTATTTAAAAATGGTCCAGCTATCCACTGAATGCCGAGTCTATTAGCATGATAAGCAATACCGGTATTGTTAGTGACAATGAGTGGCGGCTTAACTTGCTCAAGGATATTGAGCGCGACGTCATAATCTTTACCAATTAATACTGGTGGGAACCAAGGAATAAGGCGCGGGTTTTGCTGTAAAAAGTCGACATATTTAGTGCAGCCACGTTTATAGGCATCAGGTAATTTAAAATAAATATCGCCGTCAGTGACATCGGCGAGTGCTGCATCTTCTTCATCGCAAATCAACATCGACAGAGCTGGCTGTTGTTCAGCATCTTTCTTATTACGCTCAAGTTTTGGTAACTCAACTTCTGCGATCACTTCAATACCGTTATTTAAATAAGCTAACAGCTCATTTTTTAAGGTGGTAATTTCGCGGTATGGAATACTCATACCATCGGTTAAGTTATCAGTATCTAGTTGAATTAACTCGAAGTTAGCATTGTTGATATTTTTAAAGCGCTTTTCAATCGCTTCTTTATCAACACTTAACTTTTCGCTTGGGCGCATTACGCTGCTTGAACTAAACACTAGGGTTTTTGATTCGATATCGGCAAGATCACTTGCTGCGCTTTGGGTAGTGACTGTAAGTGTTAATGGCTTAGCTTCTTCACTCGCAAAGCTTAAGATTAATTTGATTTTTTCGATGCTTAAATGGGCGATTTTATCATCCACAGAGGCATTAATTTGTTGCTTATCCACTTGCAATTGTTGCTGTGCATCATGGATTTGCACCACCGAAATCGACTCGCCTTTTTCAGCTTTAAGCTGGTCGACTAAATGGTTTTTAGAGTTATCTCGTGGGTTATCGATAAACATCGATTGGTTTAAGTCACCACGTAAAAATGCATTGGTGAAATCACGGTTAAATACTTTGTATAAGCGCTCGCCATCTTGGGTGAGTTCGCCTGTTTCAACATAGCCATCAATTTGCTTACGGAAACTGTCAATGACTGTGTGAACATAACTAGCGCCTTTAATGCGACCTTCAACTTTAAACGAATATACGCCGGCTTCAATTAATGCAGGCAAGTCGAAAAATGCGGAGTTATCTTTAATATTTAACGGGAAATTGTTTCCCGACTCAGTGGTTTCGTACTCTTCGCGGCATGCTTGGCTACAACGACCTCGGTTACCTGAGTTACCAGCACTGGCTGAAGTTGAATAGCATAAGCCAGAGAAGGCGACACATAACGAGCCATGCACAAACACTTCTAATAGAGTGTCATGTTCTTTACCGACTTTCGCTAACGTGGTTATTTCACGTAGGTTAAGTTCGCGTGATAAATTAACTCGGGTTACCCCAAGTTTTTTAAGGAACGGAATTTGGCCGGCATTGTGGGTCGTTAACTGAGTCGATGCATGGATATCTAAGGTTGGGAAATGTTTACGTAATACATAAAGCAGACCAATATCTTGCACAATTACGCCGTCTAAGGTGGTATTAACCAACTTATTGAGCAGCTTGATAAGCGTTTTGAATTCTTGCTCTAAAATAACAATGTTGAGGGTTAAGAATATTTGGCAGTCATATTGATGCGCAAGTCTGATGATCCCGACCAATTGATCGAATGAAATATTAGCTGCGCGATTACGGGCGTTAAAAGTATCTAAGCCGCAATAAACAGCATTTGCACCAGCAATAATGGCCGCTTTAATCGCTTCGACATCACCACCTGGGGCTAATAATTCAATCTTCGGTTTCATGTTCTTAAAGGTTCTCAGTTAATTTTAGTGAGGGGATGTTACCCGTATATTTTGCTAATGAATATCGTTAAAGTACATTATTAATTAGTAAGCCCGTATATAAGTTGTATGGAAAATAACACAACAATGAATAAAATCATGGATTTACCTGTCATCTACTCGCTCAGAAATTGTCCGTTCGCAATGCGAGCTAGAATAGCAATTTATAAGTCAAAACAGCCAGTATTGCTTCGTGATCTGGTTTTAAGTGATAAACCCGCTGAAATGTTAGCGGTGTCGCCCAAGGGAACAGTCCCTGTGGTTGTCACTCAAACAGGAACAATTATAGAAGAAAGTTTTGAAGTGATGTTGTGGGCATTAACTCAGGGTGATCCAGATGATTTGTTGTTTGCTGCAGATGACTCGTTAGATGCGATGCTGAAGTTAATTTATATCTTTGATAGTGAGTTCAAGCGCTGCTTAGAAAACTATAAATGTGCTAAACGTTACAGTGAATCCAATATCGTAGAATGTAGAGAAGCCTGTGAAGTTTATATTGCCAAGCTTGAGACAATATTGTCTCAGCATCGATATTTAATGGCCGACAGAGAAAGCTTAGCGGACATTGCGTTATTGCCATTTATTCGTCAGTTTGCTCGGGTTGAACGCCAATGGTACTTACAAGCGCCATATCCTCATTTGCGGGATTGGCTTAATGGTTATCTGCAAAGCAAGATGTTCAGTAAAGTCATGACTAAACATCCGCTTTGGCTAGAAAATCGTGAAGATGTGGTTTTTTGTGGTTAAAGCTTTTACTAAAGGGGAGTATTGAGTTACTTGCTATGAAAAAAACGGTAAAACAATTTTCAAAAAAGTCGGCGCCAGAGCGCACCGCTAGGATGGTAGAAACCATTTACGGATGTAAGTGGTCACTGACCGTGTATCAGCTGCTGGCTAATGATATTAATCGCCCAGGTGCTATGGTCAATCATGTTGAAGGCTTAACCACTAAAGTTCTCAATGAATGCCTTAAGCGAAACGTTGAATTCGGTATTTTAGAAAGATTGACCTTTAACGAAATTCCGCCAAGAGTGGAATACAAGGTGACTGAATTCGGACAAAAGTTTTTACGTATTTTAGATGAGCTTGAAAAGCTACAGCAAGAAATCGATGGGGATGTCTTTTGATGAGTTGACGCTCATTTGTTATTAATGACTGCTATTGATGGCTATGATTAATAGCTACGATTAATAGCAAGTATTAACACCTAGTATTAAAGGGCGCGCTATAACTATCGCTGTTAAAACACGTAGTAACAACGCAGCCAGAAGTGCAGTACATAATGAAGTGAAAAATGAAGTAAAAAGTGCAGTAAAAAGCCCGCATAATGCGGGCCTTCTTATCGCTATTAGATTGACAATAACTGATTATGTCATCTATCCATTGGGTTATAATTTAACGTCAATCCACACCAGGCGGTGATCTGATGATACGGATTTACTTCCACCGCCCCATTTCCCAACACGGGGATCCTTCATCATCAAATGGCCTTGCTCTGATGTTGTTGGCCAAAATACCCCAGAGCCTGTTACGTTTAAGTCACTTGATGGAATAATATGGTCCAATCGTAAACCTGACGTGCTGGTGATGTATGCCGAGTAGTTGAGATCTCGGTTATCTTTTCTGCATTCGTTGTTAGAAAAACACTCAGGGCCACCTAGGCTGCGAGGCGCTTTATTGCCATGGGTTGCATCTTGATTAACTCGGTGATTATTCATCAAGTCTTTGATGGTATCTAAATAGCCATCACCTGACAGAGGATCTGCATTTAAGTCTCCTAAAATAACAAATGATGCTTGGTTGTTAATGCCGCCTTTTTTACCTTCATCATCGTAAATGTAGCTGCCTGTACCTGAGATGTAATCATGCCAAAACTTGATTTCTGCTCGGTTGAGTAGCTTATTGTTTTCGGTGACAGTGTCAAAAACCGGTGGGGTTGGGTGAGACATTAATAAATGAATCACTTTATCGCCATTAGCAGTGGGAACGATAATCGGTGCATCCACATGGTTTTTAGATGACATTGGTTTTTCTGCCCAAGCAGCGTCGCTGTACCAATTGTCGCCACAGGCTTTACCCGCTGGAATAGGATACTTTTTGTCTTGGCAATTGCTGATAACTGGGTTGGTTTCACCGGGCATGTCTTTCCATTTGAAATGCTGGAAAGTACGGATCTTGTCTGTATCGATTGGAAATTGAGAAACCAAGCTGAACGCGTATTGACCATGATAAACACCAAAGCCCCATGCATCTGCAGGTAAGGCGATTTTGCCATCGTGGTTTAAGTCATATCCGCTCAGTAAGCCGGTATTAGTTGCGAAGTTTTCAACGTAACCAAACTCAATGGGCTCAAGTGTTTTAACCGTTTCAGAAGTAGAGCCTAACGTGTTTTGAGGCACAGAAAGGTAGTTTAGCTGAAAGCCTTGTAACGCCTGGGCATTTTCTGCAATGCCATCATTATTGAACTCGCTCATCAATAACACTGCTGGACGCTTAGTTTGAATAATAGCCGCGACGTTTCTTATTTGAATGACTTTTTCTGCCAGTGTTTTTTCTTTATCAATTAAGCTTTTATCAAACCATTTTTTTATCAAGGCATCTTGCTGAGCCACAGTGAGGCTCATTTCTGCTATCAGATCTGTAAAGTTGTTTCTATCAAAAGAGAGGTTATAAGCACCGATACGAATATCGTTAATTACTTCAGGAGATTTATTCGCATCTGGCTGAGTATGCTGACTAAAATCATCATTGTTACTATTACAACCCATGAGTAATAGTGCGCTGACAGCAAAAGCCGTAGCGGTTTGTAATACTTTCATTGTAACCCCGTTGTTATTGTTTTTTGTTTCCTTTGTTGGAAACTGGTTTGGATTTTATACTTATCTTCATCACAGCTTCAAACAAAACCGTGTTAAAACTTGGGGCTAGTATAAAGGGCAATTATTTCATTGATGGGAACAACGTTTTTTTCATTCATTTTAAGTGTAACTGATGTATCAATTTACTAAGGAAAGCAATAACAAAAAGCCCGCGTGATGCGGGCTTTGCAGTATTAATTGTTATATCAATTTATATGAACAAGTTAGATTAAAGCTCAATGTTAATCCATACTAAACGGTGATCTGAAGAAACTGACTTTCCGCCGCCTCCCCAGTTACCAACACGTTCATCGTTCATCATTAAACGACCTTCTTCAAACGTTGCAGGCCAGAATACGCCAGAGTCTGTCACGTTTAAGTCACTTGATGGGATAACGTGGTCTAAACGTAAACCTGAAGTGCTGGTCACAAGATCTGGATACTTAGTGCCCCAGTTTTCTTCTTTACATTCACCGTTAGACAGACATTCAGGGCCACCTAAACTACTAGGTGCATAAATACCATGAGTCGCTAATTGGTTAACTTGATCGCTATACATTAAATCTTTGATGGTATCTAAGTAGCCGTCGCCAGATTCAGGATCAGCATTTAAATCACCTAAAATAACGAAAGATGCATCACTGTCGATGCCGCCTTTATTACCAGCATCATCATAAATGTAGCTGCCTTCACCTGATGTGTAGTCATCCCAGAATTTGATTTCAGCACGGTTTAGTAACTTATTGTTTTCAGTTACTGTGTCGAAAACCGGTGGGGTTGGGTGTGACATAAGAATGTGAATGACTTTTTCACCATCTTCAGTAGGGATGATGATAGGTGCGTCTACATGGTTTTTAGACGACATAGGCTTTTCTGCCCAAGCTTCTGCGCTATACCATTCATCACCACAAGATTTTCCTTCTGGGATAGGGTTATTTTCATCTTCACAATTGATGATAGTCGGGTTAGTTTCGCCAGGCATGTCTTTCCACTTAAAATCTTGGAAAGTACGGATGTTATCTGTATCGATTGGGTACTGAGATAATAAGCTAAATGCGTATTGACCGTGGTAGAAGCCAAAGCCCCATGCGTCATCAGGTAGTGCAACTTTACCGTCGTGGTTTAAGTCGTAGCCGCTTAATAAACCTGTGTTAGTGGCGAAGTTTTCAAAGTAACCAAACTGAATTGGCTCAAGGGCTTTAAACTCGTCCGCTGTAGAGCCTAATGCATTTTGTGGTACAGAAAGGTAGTTTAAACGGAAACCTTGAATAGCTTGTTGATCTTCTGCTGTGCCGTCGTTATTAAATTCACCCATCCATAGCACTGCAGGACGTTCTGTTTGAATAATGGCTGCCACATTACGAATTTGAATCACTTTTTCAGCGACTGCTTTTTCGTCATCGGTTAACGTGCCATCAAACCATTTATCCATTAAGTCATCTTGATCTGCAACGGTCAGCGTCATTTCTGATACAAGATCTGCAAAGGTATTTCTGTCAAAAGATAGGTTATAAGCGCCGATGCGAACATCTGTGGTTTCAGGTGTTGGTTCACCTGGGTAGTAGTTATTAGTTTCGTCATTACAACCCGCAAGTAATGCCACACCGACAGCTAAAGCTGCAGCTGTTTTTAATACTTTCATTTTAAACCCCATTTTTATTTATGCCTCCTTTACTGGAAGCTGAGGCAGATTTTATACATGTGTATAGGTCGCACCAAATAAAACAAACTGTTGTAAATGTCTTGTGTGCTTTTTGCTTGACGGGGTTGTTTAATTGTTTCGCGGCGGCATTGTAACAGTTGCGCGTAAGTGTGTTTTTATGGTGTTTATTATGATGTGCTTAAGTTGTTACTGGGTCGGACTTGTTGAACTTTGTGGGCTGCGTGGGGTGCTCTGTGTTGCGCCGATAACATTGGTGTTAATCTGTATGCTTGGCCTTTATGAATATGAAAATAAAAAGCCCGCGTGATGCGGGCTTTGAGCTTTAAAGGTTTTTTGGGGATTGTTTATCCGCTTAAAGAAGCTTACTCCCCTTTTTGAAAGCTAAGTTCAGTGGTGCTTTCAACTGAAGCGGCAATATCTGCTTCAGTAAATAACAATGGACGGAACTGTTTTTCAGTTGAATAAAGTACACTTTGATCTGCAAATGATGGACTCAAGACATTGCTTGATTCTGAGTACGTTAAAATCCCCTTGGCAACTGGGCCATCATCGGTGAAGCTCACAGCCATCATCCAGCTTGAACCGTAACGAATGTGATAACCTTCGCTGCTTAAGCCAGATGCTAACGGCGCTCCTGATATTGCATCCATTGCAGTTGTGTATTCATGTTGAGGGATTAAGGTATCATCGCCCGATAAACTGGTTGAGAATACATTAAACCCGCCCTCAGCATTATGGGTGCCAGGCCAAGGCAGTTTAGTGCCTGAAGCAGTACCATCAGGCAGTGATTTTTCAACAAATTGCACAGTGCCCATAGCTGCATCCACATCAAAACCTGCGGCTTCAACATTTAATGCAGCGTGAGCCAGAGCAACAAGTGCGCTGCCATCGGTGGCTAAGGTGTTAGGAGTCATTGCAGCATTAGTATGATCAAATGGCACTGTTAGCATGCTGTTTTGATCGAATTGATGAGCAAACTCACGAATTAACGCACCGCCAACACTGTCGTTGTCCTGCTTACCATTCCAAGCTTTGAGTGTCGTACAAGCGCCACTGATATCTTTCGATACTGTGTCGCTTACCATGACTGGCGTATCTGCTTGTGCTTCACATTGACTGATTAAATCAGTGAAAATGAGGTCGTTTAAGTAGATACGATTAGACAATAATGCGGCTTCTAGTTCATCGACATTAAACTTACCGTCATCACCAGCTGCATCTTCCATCAGCGTTAACGCCATACGGGTTCGCAGTGATAACTGACCGCGCTCAGCGCCATACATAGGAGAGTAATCTTCTAAAGGCTCTGCGAGGTTGGTTGACCAAAATGAGTTATTAGAGTTTTGCACAAAGTCAGTACGCTCTAGCTTTGGCGCACGTTGATATGGCATTGGGCTATCGAAATGAAAGATAGATGTATTACCGGGTAAGATGGTAAAGCCTGCTTGCTCTCTTGCGGCAATAATATCTGGATTAGTTTTAAGCAGTGATACGGCGAAGTCAGTTAAACCAGGTACTGTGGAGTCATCAATGTAAAATGCATTACCTTCCTTATCTGCGTACATGGTGTTATTAAAAATCACCCCGTCGTAGTTTTTAAAGGCTTGTTGAAACTCATCCTTGTTAGTTGCGCGGTTCATGGCAAACCAATGATCGATTGGGTCTTTATTGGCCATATTGGCGTCTTGCAACATAAAAGCTTGGCCATCATCCCAGCCAAAAGGAGCTAGGGCTGCAGGGGCTTCTACAATTGGGCCTTTTGCTGTGGTGTAAATGTCTTTCTCAGCGATAAGCATGCCGGCTGCGCCGCCATTAACAACCACTTGCACAGTTTCTTTAGTGATTGGCATTGGCTTACCGTCATACATGTATTGCAGGCGGTCGCCACTGACTAACTCAAGGTTATACATCACAAAGTGCTCTGCAGTAGAGAAGGTATGGGTCCAAGCTAAATCTTGGTTAAAGCCGATATTGATTAGTCCAGGCATACCAACCAATGAGCCGCCCATTACATCTAACTGACCTGGAATGGTGACGTGAGATTGCCAAAAACGCAGGTTACCCGTATGCGGGAAGTGTGGATTACCTAGCACCATACCTTTACCGTTTTCGGTTTTATCTTTACCTAAACCCCAACCATTTGAACCTAAATTACGAGGGTTGGTTTCAGGTGTCGTGATGGTGTTAGCGCGGGCAAGGAGTTTAGTGTTCACATCTTGAATAAAGGCTGTTTGGGTGGCCGAAGGTGCTGGACCTACGATACGAGGCAAGTACTCTTCGCCGTCACCAGGGTTGGCATAAAAAATAAGATCTAAGAAGTTAGCTGCGCCAGGGAGAAGGGCGATTGAAAATAAGTAATTGGCAACATCGACCCCTTCAATAGGTTTCACCCAAGGCTGGCCTGCACAAAATGGCTCTGCTTCTTGTTCGCCAGCTTCTACATCAGTTAAGTATTGGTTGTAACCTGCACTAAAGCCTTCCATTAAGGCGCGTGAGTTATAACTAAATTGTGGGTATTGGGCTTCGGCCATTTCACGTATTTTTAGCGCTTTATAGGCAAAGTCTGATATTAAATTGCCATTATCTTCTGATGTTGGTAATCCAGTAGCAAAGTCGATAGAGGAGTGAGGGCCAAAATACATTGAACGTTCAGAATTCGCTTTTATGAAACCATCGGCTAGTACACATAAGTTATCTTGTGCTTGGGCGTAACCACTACCAAACGCTAAGCTTTCTAAATTGTCGGCTTGAATATGCGGCACACCATAAGCGGTGCGACGAATTTGCGCTTTGAGCATGCCGTCAGGGGCAAAAGCTTGTAGGGGGGGGGTCACTTCAGGTTCAGGGGTGACTTCAGGTGTTTGAGAGTAGTCGGTGTCGTTGCCACAACCAGCGAGAAAGACTGTTGACGCAACGCCAATAGCCAGCATGATCTTATTCAAATGCATTAGTTAATCCTTTTTATTGTTGTCTCATCTCTCTTGTGGAAATGAGTGAGTCTTGCCTTTCCTTGTGCCTCAATCTCGTTTTATTTACCTGCCCCAAAAGCGGAAAATAACGAAATACAACAAAGACACTTATTTGATTAAAACAATCATTCAAACGTATGTCTACATTTAACCTGTTTCTGATTATGTCAATTTGGAGCATGTAGTTAGAACATGTATTTTGAGCTCGAATTGGCTCAGTTAAGAGTGCTCGCCGTGCACATTGGCGAGCCTGTTCACAAATCTGGCAATCAGTAGGCAAATAATATGCATTAGATGAACTAATTTATCGTCGATACGGTCTATTATGCTAACGCTAGAGTTGTCTTGTGTATTAACCCGCTTGCCACATCATTTAAAGTGGATAAGTAAGAGGAACGTTTGTTGAATATCGTCAAAATTTTATTACTTTCTTTACTGACGCTGGTCTCAATCAGTATTCATTCATTTGCAAGTGCCGCCACCACAGGTTGGCTGGTCAATGACAATCATCCTCCTGTCAAAGTACGCTTTATGTTAACGGGGGAGCTTGATGAACAAACTCAAACTGTGCCTGCCATACTGGATGTTCAATTAGATGATGATTGGAAGATGTACTGGCGAACGCCTGGTGAAGGCGGTATTGCGCCTAAAATTGATTGGAGCGAGTCTTCAAACTTAGGTGATGTTGATTGGCAATGGCCAACGCCTAAGCAATACACCATCATGGGCTATAAAACTCAGGGATACCAAGGCGAAAGTATTTTTCCTATTCATTTAAAAGTGGATGACATTAATGCCAATACTGAGCTAAGAGGCAAGTTCACATTATCTTCTTGTACCACGGTATGTGTATTAACCGACTATGAACTTGAATTAGATTTTATACCTGATGAGCTTCAGGCTGATACCGAAGCTATGTTTGCCTTCAATAAATCGGTATCGACAGTGCCGCAAATTGTTGAGACACAAAATGCGACAGAGCAAGTTAATGTTGGCTGGGATATGAATCAAGAGTTGCTGCAAGTGACTTTACTTGATAACCAGTGGCGACGACCTCAAGTCATTGTTGATGGCGACCAAGACACTAACTTCAATATTTTAGGTGTCAGCCGTCAATCACAAGCCGATGGCACTGATGCATGGGTGGCACAATTTGATGTATCGAATTGGTCTGGCGATCCTAAACTGTTCGAAAAACAACTTAATGTCACAGTGAGTGATAATCAGCGCGCCTATGAGTATCAAACCGGTGTTGGCCTGACCTCAATTGAAGCTGCTGGCAACTCATTATTGACTATGATGCTGTTTGCTCTTCTAGGTGGATTAATCCTGAATGTAATGCCATGTGTATTACCTGTTTTAGGGATGAAGTTAAGTTCAGTTATTGCAGCACCAGACATGCAAAAGAATCAAATTCGCTCACAGTTTATTGCCTCAGCACTGGGGATTATTGTGTCATTTTGGCTATTGGCTGCCTTTGTACTGACCCTTAAGTTTACCGGTCAAGCGATTGGCTGGGGCGTACAGTTCCAAAACCCTTGGTTCATAGGCTTTATGGTGCTGGTGACCTCGGTATTCTCACTTAATATGTTGGGTGCATTTGAAATTAATCTGCCATCGAGTTTACAAACCAAGTTAGCGACAACTGGTGGCAATGATCATCGTGGTCATTTTTTACAAGGTATGTTTGCCACGTTATTGGCAACGCCGTGTAGTGCTCCATTTTTAGGGACCGCAGTGGCATTCGCACTAGGTGCGGATGTCTTAAGTTTATTAGTCATATTCACAGCACTAGCCGTTGGTATGGCACTGCCGTGGATATTGGTAGCAATGTTCCCACAGGTGGCCCGTTACTTCCCTAAACCTGGCCGTTGGATGAACATTGTAAAAGTGTTCTTCTCGGTGTTGTTACTCATTACTAGCTTATGGTTAATCAGTTTACTAGCAAGCTTTATCAACGTGATGGTGCTATGGGTGATTGCGGTATTATTAGTGGTTGTTTTCTTCTGGCTGATGGCCAAGGAATACGGTGTGCCAGCGGTTATTGCAAGTTTTAGTATGGTAGTGATGTTTGCCGCGATAGGTGCATTTGCAACCTCTGATGACTGGTCAAATCCTCTACCTTCTGATTTAGCGTGGACACCGCTTGAGCAAAGCGATATAGCGAGTAGTGTTGCCGAAGGTAAAACGGTATTTGTCGATGTCACGGCAGATTGGTGTATTACTTGTAAAGCCAACAAAGTTGGGGTCATCCTGCAAGATCCAGTTTACTCAACTCTCAAACAAGACAACATAGCGTTAGTTGAAGGGGATTGGACAACAGCGTCTCAACCAATTACAGATTACTTACAAAGCCATGGCCGCTTTGGGGTACCCTTTAATGTGGTTTATGGACCTAATGCGCCTGAGGGCATAAAGCTGCCTGTCATTTTGACAACTGAGCAAGTACTGGCTGCTATTGAAAGAGCTTCAGCTGGTTAATCATTATTAATGTGTGGTGCTGAATATAAATTTGATAATTCACGGTCAAATAAGATCTGTGAATTATCATCAGTAAACACATTGGAATTAATGACAAAATATGGCCGATTCAACAAATAAAACTTGGGTTCAAAAAGGGTTAAGCGCTATCAAGCAATTGCTTGTCATGCTGGTGCTGTTTTTAATCGTTTCAACTGCAGTTGATTTATGGCGTGGGAAAGATATCCCAACTAAAGCGCTGCCACCTATTAGTGCGCTTGATTTAAATGACAATTTAGTGGATGTGATGTCAATGAGCCAAAAGGAGCCAGTGTTGGTGTACTTTTGGGGGACGTGGTGCCCTGTTTGTAATTTTGTCACACCTTCGGTGAATTTATTGAGCGAGCATTATTCTGTTGTGTCTATTGCGATGAACTCAGGTAGTGATGATAGATTGACGCATTTTTTAACTGAAAAAGGCTATAGCTTAAGTACAATTAACGATCAGCAAAGTTTTTTAGCCCGAGAATGGTCAGTGCAAGTCACACCGACTGTTATGGTGTTTAAAGACGGCGAACTTAAGCATTACACCACAGGGTTTACCAGCTTACCAGGCATGTGGTGGCGAATGATGTTTGCTTGAATCAGTGACATGGATGAGCTTTTATATAGTGAAATTAAAGGCCGACACGATTATTGTGTCGGCCTTTTTAATTGAGCTTACTTTCCTAATTTCTCGGGTTGTTAGCATGGCTTGTTTGGGCTTTAGCTAGGTATAGGTATAGGTATAAATTTAAAACATAATTGGCAACAAATTAGTTAGTGCAGATCTTGGCTTATTCCATTATTTTAGGTTTTCGTTAAGGAAGCTAGCCCGTTAAGGATTATCATGAAAACCTCCCTCGTTACTTCATTGTTTATCGTTTCAACCACCTTATGCTCATTTTCAACGTCAGCAGCGCTGACGCCATTTCAAGAGAAAGTACTTAAAGTCATGGAAATGGAACATAGAACTGACGCTGATAAGTTAAGAGATGCTAACCGTGCACCTTATCAAGCTTTAGCGTTTTTTGGCTTAGAGCAAGATATGAAGGTGATTGAGTTCGCTCCTGGTAATGGTTGGTATACCAAGATATTGGCGCCTTTACTGAAAGATGATGGCGAGCTCTATCTTGCTTATAAGAAAGAGTGGCTTGAAGGGATGAACGATCTTTTAGCGAAAGATGTCATGAGTAAAGCCAAGAAGTTACCCATTGAACTTGATTGGAACCCTGAAGCCAGAAGTTACAAGTTAGGTACTGTTGATTTTGGTATGACAGATGCGGATATGATGCTCAGTATTCGTGAATATCACAATTTTAACTTGGAAGATAAAACCAAATTAAACAAAGCCACATTTGAGGCGTTAAAACCAGGTGGGCTTTATGTGATTGTTGATCATACTCGTAGACATATGATGCCCGAAACAGTTGAAATGCGCCGCCGTGAAGATCCTGTTGATGTGATTTTAGAGGTTCAAGCTGCTGGTTTTGTGTTAGAGAAATCATCAAATATGTTTTACCGACCTGATGATGAACTACGTTATGAAGTTGGCCGTAAAACCGTGACGGGTAATACAGATAGGTTTACTTTGGTATTTAAAAAGCCCAATTAAATGGGGAGTAAATAAAAAGGAGCATAGGCTCCTTTTTAGTGACTGCATTACATTTTAATATTAGCTAAAGCTTATTTAAAACAATATCTTAGGTTTAAATATTTCCTGATCTAATTCGTGATTATTTGTATGATAAATACTGTTGTTATTATCTACTTCAGTTAAAAGCTATAGCGTATTCCAATACGGCTTCTTAACTCCCTCTGACTTGAATCATCTGAAACCGACACATCTCCAAATTCTACCCATGGTGTCCAATTTCCTATCTTATAGTGGGCTGTTAAATTATTTTCATAGTTAGTTCTATTGTCGTTATAGAGTAGGTAATCATCATTGTCTGCATAGTAATAATTACCTTCAAAACCAAATGACCAATTCTGGTACTTATAACCGATGTTGACAGTGTAACGGTGACGGAGTCGTTTAATATCTTCACCTGGTTTTACGTCGAGACGATAGCGACCACTTAGTGAAAGACCTTCGATGCTTTTGGGAGTGTAAGTTAGACGAAGCTGAGGTTTGTAGGTTGCACCAGAGGTTCCAAATTCAATAGGCATGCCTGGTATTAGCGTCCATTGATCGTTCAGTTTTATACGATAACCTAAATCTAGTTCAGAACCATTTGATTGTAAGTCTTGCATAAACTTACCATCAGCACCTTTAAATTTAAGCTCTAGGCTTACTGAAAAATTACTGTCAAAAGTATGTCCCATTTTGACACGACTAGCATGTTGATCTGTTCCGCTTTTATATTCTTGGCGAAAATCCAATGAAGCAGCGTTTGCATTTGAGCAAACTAAAAATACCGTACAAATCAATAAAACTAGTCTAATAGATGACATCGCTAACTCTATCTAAGATTCAGTTGATTTGTATTACAATATGAATAATTGGTATTTCCAATGTGCAATTTTACAAACTGTGACTAATGACATGGATAATGGTTTTATCATCTTATTTATTGGTAACAACTAGGCATTTAAATTACCAACCGTTAACTTGGTGACATTATCTGGTTTAATTTAACTTTCTGTTAACGCTGGGTGTGAAGAGGTGTCGGTGTGTGAAGTGAAGGGCTGCTAATCCCGTTTGTTGCAGATCGCGCTTGGTGATTTAATACTTTGCACAGTTAATTTATCTTTTAGTGAATAGTCACTACTAAAAAGGAGCGACTATTCATTTCCCCTTCACCTAACTCAGTCTTTGGTTATGAACAGTCAATCAATTGACGTAAGTATTTATCTATTTACTCATGTAAGGTTTTGAATCTAATTTGATTGAAATTACAGCTAGAAGCCATGCTTGAAGTCGGATTTTACTATTTTGTGTATATACAGGCTTGAATATAGATTAGTATTGAAAGATAGTGGTTATTGTTAATCTGTTGTTTGATTAAGCCATTAAAAAATAGATGTTTTTATTAATATTTAACCCTTATTAATGGTGGGTATGTTAATGGCATCAATTTTTATTTAAACACAAAATGCTAATGAAACCAGAACTTCTGGTTCATTTTTTGCTAGTAAAATTTATACTGTTTGAATAACGATTACCCAATAAAATATAAAAAATGATCTGGAGAGTACATGTTTGATAATCAATCAATTCTGATAACAGGCGGTACTGGCTCGTTTGGGCAGAAATATACTAAAACTATTTTGGAGCGCTATAAGCCCAAAAGATTGATTATTCTTTCTCGTGATGAGCTCAAACAGTATGAGATGCAACAAGTGTTTAATGATCCTTGTATGCGTTATTTTTTGGGCGATGTCAGAGATGCGGACAGAATGATGCAAGCATTTAATGATGTGGATTATGTTATTCATGCTGCAGCAATTAAACAAGTCCCTGCAGCAGAATATAACCCTATGGAATGTATAAAAACTAATATCCATGGTGCTGAAAATGTCATTAAGGCTGCAATCGCTAATAAAGTAAAACGTGTCATTGCTCTTTCAACAGATAAAGCTGCTAATCCAATTAATTTGTATGGTGCGACTAAATTAGCCTCAGATAAATTATTTGTTGCTGGTAATAATATTGTCGGTGATGGCGAAACTCGATTTTCTGCCGTTCGATACGGTAATGTCGTTGGTTCTCGCGGCTCAGTTGTACCGTTTTTTAAATCATTAATTAAAAATGGAACAGACTCACTTCCGATAACCCATCCCGATATGACTCGATTTTGGATTACCTTACAAGATGGTGTGGATTTTGTTCTTAAAAATTTCTCACGGATGCAAGGTGGCGAGATTTTTGTACCGAAAATTCCGTCTGTTCGCATTACTGATTTGGCGGAAGCCTGTGCCCCAGGATTGAAACAAGAGATTGTCGGTATTCGGCCTGGTGAAAAAATGCATGAAATTATGTGCCCTGGAGATGACTCTCATCACACAATTGAGTTCGATGATCACTTTGTCATCACGCCAAGTATTACTTTTTTTGGTAAAGAGCATGATTACTCAACTAATAACTTAGGAGAAGTAGGTCAGTTAGTTGAGCAAGGTTTTGAATATCATTCCGGTAATAATCCAAATTTTCTGTCTATTGAGCAAATTCGTAAGCTGGATGAGGCGTAATAATGATTCCATACGGGCGCCAATCGATTACAGCTGATGATATTGAAGCGGTAACCTCAGTACTTAAATCTGACTTTTTAACACAAGGTCCCCAAGTTCCCCGCTTTGAAAACAGTATTGCGCAACTTACTCAATCTAAGTACGCTGTTGCTGCCAACAGTGCTACATCTTTGTTGCATGCAGCTTGTTTAGCACTGGGAGTCACGGATCAACATACAGTTTGGACCAGCCCAATTTCTTTTGTGGCTTCGGCTAACTGCGCGCTATATTGTGGTGCTAAAATTGATTTTGTCGATATTGACCCATTAACCGCAAACATGTGTCCTCATGCACTGGAAGAAAAGTTTGCAAACGCATCTAAAAACAATTCATTACCAAGAGTATTGATTGCGGTGCATATGGCTGGGCATAGCTGTGAGATGGAAAAGATATCTCAACTTGCAAAACAGTATGGGGTTAAGGTCATTGAAGATGCTGCACACGCCATAGGCGGACGCTATCTTGATTTTCCTATTGGCAGTTGCCAATAGGAAA
>NZ_VKHR01000128.1 GCF_009663145.1 Shewanella sp. TC10 | reverse complement strand
GCTCTTTCCGATCTGCGCGACAACGGTAATCACTGGAGCAACGGTATCTAGTAAAGCACTATCGGAGCCTTCAGGGCTAATATTACCAGCACTATCAATAATGGTTGCTACTACTTCAATGGTTTCACCTTCAGCAGGGGCTGGCAGCGTTAAATCTATTGAGCCATTATCAATGTCTTCTTGGGTAAGAATAATTTCCTGACCGTTAACAACTAAAGTATCACCAGGCTGTGCACCAGTTGTTGTTAGATCAATCGTTACAGAAACTTCAGTATTACCTGCTAATTCTTCTTCGCTGATAATGCCATCGTTATTGGTATCAGTATTAATAATCACACCAGGAGCGCCATCAGCAACAGGGGTTACTTCAATGGTCAGTGTTGCAGTGACATTGGTATTAGTTGTGTATGTAATAACAGGAACTTGGCCATTCCAGTCCGCATTTGGTGTAAATGAATAGCTACCGTCGCTATTTAAAACCAACACACCTTCTTCTAAAGTGACTGAGTCACCAGCATTATAGGTTTCACCATTAACTTCAAAGCTGACAACACTTAAAACATCGTCAGTGTCTGAATCGTTATCTAATACGTTGCCTTCTGCAACCGTGTCTTCTGCGATAACGATTGCATCATTTTGCGCTTCGGTGGGGATGTCGTAATCTTCAGTTGCTGTAGCAGTGCCTTTGGCTCCATCAGCACCATAACCGTAAACTATACCTTCAATGACAGTATCAATATCATTGACTAGATCTGCCGCATCGACCTCGACAGAGAATGTCCCGTCAGATTGCATTATCGCTTGGTATTCCTGACCATTTATGGTCAGCATGATAATACCGGTAGTGATTGACGCATCGGCGGTGACAGTACCAGTAATGGTCACTGTGCCAGTGCTTTCATCTGGTGTAAGTATGTTATCACCTGTAACAGGATCGATATCTAATGCGATAGCGGTATTATCAGGTAAGTCATTGTCGTAAATACGTAAAGTTGCTTGGGTGTCACCTAAAACAGCATTAGTGACATTAGATAAGTTAATTAGCGCAAATTCAGGGCTATCCTCAATAATTAAATCATCGACAATTGGCACAGTGATATATGCAGTTGTTTCACCAGGCAAGAATGTAACGGTACCGCTGACATTAATAAAATCTTCACCAAATAAAGCGGTCAGCTCTTCTGAGCTGTAATCAAGAGTAATCGTTTCAGTACTAGGTTCGCTTAAGGTGAGGGTGAATAAAGCAAACTCCATTCCTTCAACTACCACAGCATAATCAATATCAACAATCGGTAAATTCGAACCTTCACCATCATTATCAAAAATGGCAAATTCTAGCTCTTCATCGTAGACGTTCTCACCAGTAACAACAGCATTGAAATATTCGGTAGGCTCAATAATAGCGTCATCAAAAATAGGGACGCGGATCATCACACTATCACA
>NZ_VKHR01000103.1 GCF_009663145.1 Shewanella sp. TC10 | reverse complement strand
CATCCTGTTTGTTACATATTGCTATGAACACTCATCGTTACATTGATAATAATTTTGATTGCCACCTAAGTGACAATTTCGATTAACTCAACACCTGTGAGTGTCCACACAGATTTACTTGTTTGATTGTTAAAGAGCGTTGACCGTGTTGGTCAGGGATGCGTATTCTACGCTTTCCCTCGTTGGCGTCAAGTGTTTTTTCAAACTTCTTTTTGCCGTTAATTTGAAGTGGTTAACACCCTCTCAAATCAACCTGACTCAGTGTTTCGCTATTGCGCTCTGCCGTGTCAGTGGATGCGCATTATAGGCAAATCAGAATTTCACGCAAGGGGTTTCCAATAGAAAATTACAGAAATATGACTAACAGATGAACTTTTAAACGAAACGCATAAAAAAGGGACTAAATAGTCCCTTAATCCAGCTATAGCAGCATTTATTCACCAAAGAATCTTGATTCTTGTTTAATAGTCACAGCTTTACCTTCAATACTTGCATCAACGACTAAGTTAATTTTTGTCACAGTTCGTTCTAATTGACCAGGATCTACTGCAATACTAATAGGTAGTGTCAACACTTCACCTGCTTTCACTGCAACTTGTTTAGGTCCATTCCACTCATATCCCTCAAGACCATCCATTGAAAGTTGATATTCTTGGGCCTGTTCAGTTTTATTAAGCAGTTTTAGCGTATAGGTATTTTCAACTAGTCCATCATTTGTTATTCGATAAAGGGCATTACGATCTCGGATTACATCCATCCGCATAGGAGCTATTGTTGCACTGGCATAAATGAAGACTAAGATCATGACAGTTAGAGCAACACCATAACCTATCAATTTTGGTCTAACAATCGTCTCTTTAATATCTTCTAGCTTGTTTTCGGTAGTGTAACTAATTAAGCCTTTGTCATAACCCATTCGCTCCATTGTGGTATCACAAGCATCAATACAAGCACCACAGTTAATGCATTCATATTGAAGCCCATTTCGAATATCTATACCTGTTGGGCAAACCTGTACACATAAGTCACAGTCAATACAGTCACCTAGGCCCATTTCTTTGTGGTCAGCTTTTCGTGATCGTGGACCTCTTGTTTCGCCACGTTTTGAGTCATAACCAACTATATAAGTGTTCTTATCAAACATAGCAGCTTGGAAACGAGCATACGGACACATGTGAATACACATAATTTCCCGCATCCAGCCAGCGTTACCATAAGTTGCAAAAGTAAAGAAAACCACCCAGAAGTAGATACTCAAGTCGGCATTTAGTGTAAATACATCTATATACACCTCACGACTTGGTACGAAATAAGACACGAAGGTCATTGCGGTTAATAAGGATATGAGTATCCAGGAGGTATGTTTAGCAGTTTTTCGCCATAGCTTATTAAAACTCCATGGCATTTGGTCTAATTTAATGCGTTTATTACGTGCACCTTCGAATTTTTCTTCAAACCAAATAAATATAAACGTCCATACGGTTTGGGGACAGGTATAACCGCACCACACCCTTCCCAGATAAGTTGTCACAAAAAACAAACCAAATGCGGCTATCGTAAAGAGTGCTGCCAACAAGGTTAAATCTTGTGGCCAAATAGTCAGGCCAAAGATATGAAATTTTTGTTCTGCTAAATTAAACCAGACAGCTTGTCTGTCTCCCCACGGAAGCCAAGGCAATATCAAAAAGAATGACATGGTTGCCCAACCAATACGTCTTCTTACCGTCGTCCACAAACCTGTTACTGCACGAACATAAATGCTATTACTCGGATTGAACCTGTCAGCTTTACTTGCGTCTGGTTGATGGATTTTGATCCGCTTTTCTTTGGCGTAATCTTTAGGTGTAGATTCTTGGGTCATCTTAATGCCTTACTACTTATATAAATGGGGCAAAAATAAGTGGCTGTTATCGAAACAAATAATCGAAATAAGTTATCGATTTTAGATAAAAAACTCTATCAACTGCTGCACACTCGTATATAGAGTGTTAATTGAGTATATTATACTCGTATTATTCATTGTTATTCACTTTAATTGGACTAAAAGATGAGAGGCTGGATCCTTATTGCACTGATTGGCGGTGTTATTTACTACTTCGCGACTGAAACAGATAAACTAGATGAACCTATAGCTGAAATACAATCAGTATTAAATAGCGCAGATGAAAAAGTCACTTCGATGACGGGCACTAAAATAATAAGAAAAAGTGACAAAGTTATTTCGATGCCTTCGGGAGTTATTGAAAGGCTATCAAGTAAAGAGGCCTTAGAGTTTAAGTCTATATTTACTGATAATGCTACTGTGGCAGCTTTTGACGATGAGTATTGCGGCTTTGGTGCAAAACACCCGGTTTTTGGTAAAGAAAACCTGCAATTAATCTGTGACAAGATATAAATTTAACTTTCCTGACATCTGTCAATTGACCTGAGATTTAATTCAGCCTAGCCTTTGGATATTCGATTGAAAAAGGCTAGTAAAATGACACAACAGGTTTCTGACATATTTGACCCTTCACTTTGGGATACTGTAAGTGGCTTCGACTTTGAAGATATCACTTATCATCGCGCAAAAGATCAAGGCACTGTAAGAATTGCAATCAATCGCCCTGATTGCCTTAATTCTTTCCGCCCAAAAACAGTTGATGAACTCTATACCGCTTTAGATCATGCACGCCAATGGTCGGATGTTGGCTGTGTATTACTAACCGGGAATGGTCCATCAGCAAAAGGTCAGTTCTCTTTTTGTGCTGGCGGTGATCAACGTATTCGTGGCAAGGATGGTTATAAATACGAAGGCGCAGAAGAAGGTAAGCCTGATGTAGCGCGTATGGGCCGTTTACATATTTTAGAAGTCCAACGATTAATTCGTTTTATGCCGAAAGTGGTTATTGCTGTTGTTCCTGGTTGGGCTGTTGGCGGCGGTCACAGTTTACATGTGGTGTGCGATTTGACCTTAGCCTCAAAAGAACATGCGGTATTCAAACAAACCGACCCTGATGTAGGCAGTTTTGATTCTGGTTACGGCAGTGCATATTTAGCTAAAATGATTGGCCAAAAACGTGCTCGTGAAATTTTCTTCCTTGGCTTTAATTACACTGCTGATGAAGCATTTGATATGGGCATGGTAAACCGCTCTATCCCGCATGCTGAACTAGAAACAGAAGCTTTATCATGGGCAAAAGAAATCAACAGTAAGTCGCCTACTGCAATGCGCATGCTTAAATATGGCTTTAACTTACCAGATGATGGTTTAGTCGGTCAGCAATTGTTTGCAGGTGAAGCAACTCGTCTTGCTTATGGTACTGACGAGGCGCAAGAAGGTCGTGATGCATTCCTAGAAAAACGCGATCAGGACTTCTCTAAATTTCCTTGGCATTATTGATCTACACACAAGATTAGTTTCAAAAAGTTTAACCCCCCCACGGGTTAGCCCTCTGCATTTACTGAGAGGGCACTTAACTCTTTCACTCAAGCTCACATATTCAAAACCTTAATCGAATAAACCTTTTGTCGTAATTGGAAAAAAAGACTTTTAATGATAATGAGAACTGTTATCATTAAATCAATTAAACAACACGACTAATTAAGGTTATCTCATGAAAAAGACACTTACTTTTGCTATTTTACATTTCAGCGTAGCTTTTACGATTACCTACTTATTAACAGGCAGTATTGTCATTGGTGGAGCGGTCGCTTTAATTGAACCAGCTGTGAATACAGTGGTGTTTTATTTCCAAACCTTGTCATGGAAA
>NZ_VKHR01000122.1 GCF_009663145.1 Shewanella sp. TC10 | reverse complement strand
TYTCATCTTTCTTTGGTCACTACTTAGGTGCGACTGAAGGCTTAAAAGGCATGATCACTAAGCAATTACGTAGCAGCAATAAAGAAGTGTCAGATGCTAAATTGAACAAGTTCATTCTTGGTTTCATGTTCTTCAGCATCTGGATTGTAGCGGTGATTAACCCAAGTATTCTTGGAATGATTGAAGCCTTAGGCGGCCCAATTATCGCAGCGATTCTTTACCTTATGCCTATGTACGCAGTACATAAAGTTCCAGCTTTAAAAGCTTACCGCGGTCGTATCAGCAATGTGTTTGTTGTGATTGCAGGTTTGTTAGCGATGACTGCAATTCTGTTCGGTTTAATGAGCTAAGTCACTGATATCTAAGTCACGGATATCTAAGCCAGTGATATATAGGTTATGTGGTTATTCGAGGAGTGCAGTTTGCGCTCCTGTGTTTCTAGTTTTCAGCTTTGCTGCTTTAACCAGTAGAGCATTGAGGTTTATTTATGTTTAGTGCATTTGAAATCTTTAAGATTGGTATTGGTCCTTCTAGTTCTCATACCGTTGGGCCGATGAAAGCGGCAAATTGTTTTATTAATGACTTAATTGAGCAAGGACAACTAACTCAAATTACTAAATTTACCGTCGATGTTTATGGTTCACTGTCTTTAACGGGTAAAGGACATCATACTGATATTGCAATCATTATGGGGCTTGCAGGTAATGAGCCTGAAACCGTTGAAATTGAAACTATAGAACCTTTTATTGCTCAGGTTGAGAAAACTCAAGAAATTATAATTGGCGATGCGATTCACCATGTGGATTTCCCCCATGACGCCCTCATTTTTCACCCTGATACTTTGCCGCTTCATGAAAACGGCATGAAATTACATGCTTGGATTGGTGATAAATGCGTTTATAGCAACACTTATTATTCAATAGGTGGTGGCTTTATCGTAGAAGAAAGCCAATTTAATCAAACCCACAGTACGGGTGTGAAAGTGCCTTTTCATTTCAATTATGCTGATGAGCTAGTGGCCCATTGTAAAGATTCAGGCTTAAGCATTAGTGGCTTGATGAAGCAAAATGAGTTGTGTTTTCGCAGTGAAGAATCCATGTATACAGGATTTAGCTTAGTGTGGAAAACCATGCAAAATGCCATTGAAAAAGGCTGCGCTACAGAAGGGGTACTAGCTGGCCCTTTGAAGGTTTCTCGCCGCGCACCTGCATTACATCGTGAATTATTACGCTGCGAACGTACCAGTACCGATCCGATGGAAATCATTGATTGGGTCAACCTGTTTGCTTTAGCGGTCAGTGAAGAAAATGCGGCTGGTGGCCGTGTGGTCACTTCGCCAACCAATGGCGCAGCGGGGATTATTCCAGCGGTATTAGCTTACTACGATAAGTTTATTCAAAAAGTGGGTCCGAAAGAGTGTAGCCGTTATTTTCTTGCTGCCGCTGCAGTCGGCTCGCTATATAAACGCAATGCATCTATTTCAGGTGCTGAAGTGGGCTGCCAAGGTGAAGTCGGTGTTGCTTGCTCAATGGCTGCCGCTGGCTTAGCAGAACTAATGGGCGGCTCGCCTGCTCAAGTGTGTATGGCTGCTGAAATTGGTATGGAGCATAACCTTGGTTTAACTTGCGATCCTGTTGCTGGCCAAGTTCAAGTGCCATGTATTGAACGTAATGCAATTGCATCTGTTAAAGCTATTAACTCATCACGCATGGCGCTGCGTCGTAACTCTGAGCCTAGAGTGAGCCTAGATAAAGTGATCGCGACTATGTATGAAACTGGTAAAGACATGCACTCAAAATATCGTGAAACCAGCCAAGGCGGTCTAGCGATAAAGGTGACCAATTTGTGCGCTTAGCTTAATAGTATCTATTTAATCAAAAGGCTTTCAATTGAAAGCCTTTTGATTAAATAGATACTAT
>NZ_VKHR01000018.1 GCF_009663145.1 Shewanella sp. TC10 | reverse complement strand
GGGTGGATGAAGATTCACTTTCTAGCGTCGTGACATTGCTAGATTCTACGCTCGAGTTTATTGAGTCTTATACAATTCAATAAATTTTATTAATCCATSAAATAAAAGGGGCAAATGCCCCTTTTATTTGTGATTAATAAAATTTATTGAATTGTATAAGACTCAATAAACTCGAGCGTAGAATCTAGCAATGTCACGACGCTAGAAAGTGAATCTTCATCCACCCCTTTAATTGCAACAACTTGTGAGCCAAGATCTTCGTAGCTAGTCACTGAAATATCCCTCCAGTGTCCAGCAAGTGTATATCGACCTAATTCAGTTGTGTCCAGTCCATTTTTAACGACCAACTGAACATTACCATTAGCATTATTAAACCCTATTAAAGCAAACTCATTAAAGTTGTCAGCATTCAAGTCGCCAAGTTCGACGACTTGAACATTATTCCAATTTGCTGGCCAACTAAAGTTAGCTATTCGGGTATTTGCAAGCTTACCATCGTTAATGCGTAAAAAGACTTTACCATTATCAGGGTTTTCACCAAATACAGCCACATCACGAAGATTGTCTCCAGTTCTATCTGCCACTAATAATGGTTTTACGTCAGTCAAATCATTAGGCCAACTAAAGGTACGGATAACACCACGTTTATCATGTCCTTTTTTTATTAGCCATTGATAACGTCCATCATCTTTTCGTTGTCCAAACTGACCCCAATCAATAGTCCCATCGCCATCTACATCATCCATTTTGATGAGTTGAATATTAGACCATAATTTATTCCAGTTATAGACATCAACTTTAGAGCTTGAATCAGCACCATCATAGATAAACAATTGCCCCTTATCTAATCGAGTATGACGCCCATATAGTGCCACTTCAGGTACACCATCAAACGTTATATCGCTCATAGTCACAAATTGAGTATCAGTCCATAAGTTTGGCCATTTGAATGTTTGATAACTCGCTCTGGTAGCGCCATCTTTAACAACCAACTGCTTCGTACCATTACTTAAGTGCACACCACTGATAGCGTATTCTTCAACGCTGTCACCAGTAAGATCATCAAGTGATTGGAAAGTAACATCACCTAATACCGCAGGCCACGTAAAGATGCTTAACCTGTTACCACTTGAAGTGTCATAAACATGCAATTTGTATTTGTTGGTGCTAGTTTCATATCCAAAAATACCAAGCTCGTTACTTCCGTTACCATTATTATCAGCTAGGAGATGTAAAGTAACTGACTCGAAATCAAACAACATTTCAAAGTTATTAATTGGTGTGTAGTCACTACCTGAGAACGTTTCAATATATAAAGAATCATCAGTTTGATAATACCCTAGTACATCTATATATCCATCGTTATTGATATCTGCGATATTCATAAGCGATAACACTGGAGTTGGAGTATCGTTAGCATCTAATGGGTCTGTTCCAGCTAAAAACTCATCATAATCACTAACCCCATCCATATCTGAATCAGCATTATTGACATCTGTACCTAGTGCAATTTCTTCAGCGTTAGTTAAACCGTCACCATCATTATCCGCAGAGGCATCACTTGGGTCAGTTGGGTCTAAGCCTGCTAAGACTTCAACTCCATCTGATATGCCATCAAAGTCAGTATCACTGTTATAAAGGTCGGTCCCATAATCAACTTCTTGATAGTTATTAAGACCATCCATATCATCATCAGCTAGAGCTGCCCACTCATCTTCATACTGAGCTAAATCAAATAACTGTAACGTATTGAAGCGTGGGGCGATAAAGTATCCGCCTCGCTCATCTTCAGTAATAACACCATCGTAATTTGTATCTCTGTTGTATATTGAGCGCTCGAAAACGAGTGCTAAACCACTACTGTCAACAGAAATAATATCCCAAGTTCGTACACGTTCAACGGTACTGTCTCCAGCAATGAACATTTCTAGCACGTTATCATTAATGGTATAAGCCCAATTTTGATATTGGTCTAGATTAATAAATGTTTCATTTGTTTCATAATCAACAGCACCACCAATACCACGTCGCATAGTCCCATCTTCACGGAACTGATAACCCCAAACGTTTTCAAGCAACAACTGTTCTCCATCCCACTGCTCGGGTATATGAGAATTAATTCCTGAAAAATACATTTCTGGCAATTGAGTGGCAATATTATCGATAAAGGTACTGTAGCTATTATCAAACTTAGCTAGTTTTGCAGTATAAACACTTTGTAAAACATCATTTTCAAAGACTTCATATAAAGCGAGGTAAGTTTTACCCTCTTTTTTAAATGGTGTGACTGTTATCTTGCGTTCAGCATCGGATAAAACCAACATGTCACTTTGCAACTGCCAAGTAGACATGCTACCTAACATGCTTGAGCTAACTGAATTATCTGAATGTAAGTCTACAACCTCGGTATAAAGACCATTCGACTCTCCACCACCACGATAAGCACCATAAGTGATGTCATACTGTAAAAATAGTGCCCATTTACCTTCTAACTCAGCTTCATTAGTGTCAACTAAAAGGCTATTAATGGTACTTTCCCATGTCACAACCTCTTCATTTAAACTACTGTGTGTTGGTAAGTCACCACTCCAGTTCCACTCGTCTGGAAATACCAATGTTTTAACTTGCTCAGTTGAATGAACAAGTTGCAACTGATTATTAACGATACCTAGTTTAGTAAAGACCGAATCTCCTGTAGCAATTTGCTCCTCTATCTGAGTATCATAAATATTACCTAAATTATGCTGCTCGATTAGCCAATCAGCTACATCTTGACCATATAAATTACCCACTTCAGTAAATGGATAAGAATAATAGTTAAAACTTGTTAGTGATGGAGTGTTGAAATCTATCTGCAGTTGACCATTTATCACAGACCAAGCCATCTCTCCTGTTGAGAAGCTTTCTAACCAGCCTGTACCATAGGTACCCGCATTACTACTGTTGAAATCTAATGTGATCCCCGAATGAGGTAATAAATCATCATGCGTTTCATTTAACAAGACGGCTGTTGAATTATGTAATTCCCCATCAGTGAAGCTAATAGAAGATGAAGCGGGTGTGGAACTGCTTGATAGAGGGTCAGAACCTTGCTCAATTTCAAACCCATCAGAAAAACCATCTCCATCTGAATCAAGCTCTAAAGGGTTAAGACCAAGCGATATTTCATCACTATCATTTACGCCATCATAATCAGAGTCTGCAGCAGTAGGTGAAGTGCCATATTCTTCTTCTTCATAATTGTTTAAACCATCACCATCATCATCAGGCAATGATTCCCAAGCTTCTGGGTATAAACTTAAATCTAGCACTTGCATCGAGTTCATTCTTGGATGGATATAGTTTCCGATTTCCTCTTGAACAATAACCCCGTCATTATCAAAATCATAGCCCAAATAAGAATACTCAAAAACTAGAGCTAAACCATTAGAATCTACAGAAACAACTTCCCAATGCCTTTCCCTATATGTGGTTGTTGTATTATAAGTAGCTTCTACATCATTACTAACAACAGAGTAATCCCACTTTTGACCAAAATAAAAATTGGGATTTCCATCGTCATCATAAGTTGAACCTACACCACGATAGAAAGTGCCATCATCTAAAAATTTATATCCCCACACTTGATCAAATTGTGGTTTATCACCATCCCATGCATCTAAATACGAGAGATTTATGCCAGGAAGCTGAATTTCAGGTAACTCTGTCACCATATTGTCAGTAAACTGGTTATAAGTATTATCAAATTTTGCAACAGAGCTTCCAAAAACTCTAACTAAATTTAAGCCTTCATATTGTTTAACGGAAGCAAAAAATGCCTTGCCAGCTTCTATAATCGGTGTGATCACAAACTTTGTGTTCGTATCTATATTCAATAAAGTTAGATCACCATTTTCCATTGACCATTCGAAATTTTTATCCGAATGCACATTGCTGGTTGAGCCATCACTATTCAGTGTTAAGCGCTCACCAAAAGTACCATATTGTGGGTTAGTGTCATCCAGCCAGAAAAAATCAGAGAATAGATCGAGTAACCACTGACCGGAGAGGCTTTCTAAGCTCTCACCAGAAAACAAACTATTGGTGGTTGTATATAAGTTCTCTTCAAAATCAAACTCTTCAGATGAAGTTATTGTTGCGACATTCCAGTCCCATTCAGCTGGAACAAAAAGTTTATAATCATCGCTGCCTGTACCTTTTATTCTTGAAACAATACCTTCAGTACTCAATTTTTCAAACGTTGCATCAAAAGATACTTCTTCCTGATAGGTAATGTTATTAGATATCTCTCCAGCTTCAGCTTTTGCGATGAGATGATCTGCGATCTCTTGGCCATAAACTCTAGCGATGTTTTCAAAAGGAGCCCAATCAGATTCATCCTTTATTCTGGGTATACTTGTTATGTGAAGGTTGCCATTTTCAACAGACCAATTAAGAGAATCTTCATCGTACCAAGACGCCTCATCAAAACCGGCAATCCCTGAACCATCGCTATTGAATCTAAATACAGCAGCGCCCCGAGGCACATAACCTTCTCTTGTGTCATCAAGCAATACATAGTTCTTATCTGCTACCTCAGCAGCGCTAAAACTAAGCCCATTAGCATTAATTTCTGATTGATTTTTATTATTAGCAACTGAATCAATGTGGCTTGAAAACGATGTTATTTGATGAGATGTAGGACTACTTTTTGAAGAAAAATATTGACCTTGTTTTTTTGAAAAATCTTGAGATGCTAACAGCTCTTCTGATAAATGAGTCTCTAGGTTATTGGCACCTGCAGGGGCTGAAATAGCAAGCACTAAGCCTGCAAACATCATCCGTGATATATTCATTACTTTATCCTTATTGAAATTAAGGTTAACTGCAAAATTAAAACATAAATAGTTTACACTGCAGACACCCCCTCAACAACAAAAACGCAACAAGTTAAGCCAAAAGTTTAACAAAAAACAGCGTGTTATATTGGCATAAAATCGGATAAATATAACAGGCTTAACTTATATAACTAGAGACTTAAGCCCTAAAAACACGCTAGCTGTTGAATTTATCTTGATTTATCAACATCAGAAAAGTTACTTGAAATAATATGAATTTTAACACACCAACTTAATATTAAACTGAGCAGTATGCATCCCTTAAAGCCTTTGGAGCATCTGAATGTAGTAATTTAATTTGTGTTTTCTAACGCCAGCAACTGTCAGTAATAGAGTAGATAAGAGTCTATACGTTAAACACCAGCGCACTTAACATCAGCAAACTAAACGCCTATTACGACCTCTTCAACCAAGGGGGTTAAGGTTTTTTTCAAACTTTCTTTAGCCTCATCATCACCATGCACAATGATGACTTTTTCAGGGCCAACTCTAATACGTTTAATAAAGTTAACTAAATTAGCCTTATCTGCATGGGCTGAGTAACCTGAAATAGTATGAATATTAGCTGCTATATCAATTTTTTGACCATCTAGCATGACATAGCCACCATTTGAATGACCAAAGCGCTGGATATCGCGACCTGGAGTACCTTTAGCTTGATAGCCGACAAATAAAACATCTGTGCTAGCTTCGGGTAAAAAACGCTTTAAATAATTGACTACTCGGCCACCAGCGCACATACCACTTGCTGCAATAACAATCGCGCTTTTGTTCCGTTTAGCTAAATAATCAATAGTGGCCAAATGCTCCTGATGGGAATTGACGGTATACAAACTATCGAAATCAAGTGGGTTTCGCCCTTGACGTACCACCCGCTTAGCCTCAGCGTCCCATAAAGATTGGAATATTTTATAGTGATCGGTAAATTTGGCAGCCATTGGCGAGTCAACTATCACCTCCAATTGTGAAAGTTGCTTGTCACCTCCGCGACTAATGATTTGTTCAATTTCATACAGTAACTCTTGCGTTCGACCAATGCTAAACGCGGGAATGATCACAATGCCTTTGTCTGCAATAGCTTTTTTTATCACCGTTTGTAATTGTTGTTGACGTGCTTTACGCCCTTGATGAACTCGATCCCCGTAGGTACTTTCTATCACTACTACATCAGCTCGATATGGACTACGAGGCGCCGCCAACAAGGGCGTGTAGGTAGCGCCTAAATCACCAGAAAAAACAATCCGTTTAGATTTAGTAGCCTTAACGGTATCTCCGGCAGAAAAATTGATATGCGTTTTATAGGTTGAAACAGATGTTGATGCGAGTCTACTGCCCGACTCAGAATAAGAGTTCGACTCAGCCTCATTAGATGTATTGTGTGAACGGCTAGTTGTTGAGACAGAAGATGAGTCGATTTTATCAACTAATGGTAATACATCGACTTCAATATAAGCAGAACCTAGAATATGGCCTGCGGGTTGGAATTTAATTTTTACCTGATGTGTATCAACTTCGGCTAATAATTGCCATTGACGGTATGGCACTGCAACCAGTTGTTTTGCTAGGCGATTAAGGCAAGCCTCAATCATGTTTTTATTTCGTGTAACACCGACTTTAAGCGCATCCTCAATCACCTTGGGCAATAGTGCCGCAGTAGCTGTTGAAGCATAAATGGGACCTGTAAAACCTGCTGCAAGTAAATAAGGAATTCGCCCCACATGATCGATATGGCAGTGAGTCACTAATAGAGCTTGTACATTGCTGACATCGAATTCGATAGCAAGTTGATGTTGATTACTATTACCGGATGTCTCGGCGCCTTGAAATAAGCCACAATCAACTAATAGACTATTATCAGCATCAATTTTTAATTCATGACATGATCCGGTAACGCCAGTCACTGCGCCATGGTGAATAATTTGCATAACCCATCCTTAGGTTTTGTAGAACGTTGGAAATAATCCTAATTAAAATAATATTAGCTGATCCTACTAACTATAAAAAAGCCTTGTAACCAAAGATTTACTATAATTGATAATAAAAGCTAACCTATTGCCGATTATATTGGCAATTTCAAATAATGATATGTTCCCTTGATTCGAGACCAAGTAGGTCCAATTAACATTACGTGGCGACTATAATTTCTTTGGTTTATTAAAGATAACTCAATCTAAAACCGAACTTAACATAGGAAGGTAAATAAAAAAAAGGAAAAAAAACCAGCATAATTTGCTGGTTTTCATATTAAATCACCATGGATTAGTCACTACCGAATAAATCTCGTGTATAAACTTTGTCTTGTACATCTGACAACACATCTTCCATTCTATTAGCAATAATGACATCTGACTTCTGTTTAAAATCTTCGAAATCAGAAATCACTTTGGAGTTAAAAAATACTGACTCTTTCATTACAGGTTCATAAATTATAACTTCAATACCTTTCGCTTTAATTCGCTTCATGATCCCTTGAATTGCTGATGCTCTAAAGTTATCTGAACCGGATTTCATCACTAAACGATAAATACCGACAACCTTAGGGTTACCTTTAATAATCGAATCTGCGATAAAATCTTTGCGAACTGTGTTAGCGTCAACAATTGCACCAATAATGCTATTTGGTACATCAGCATAATTAGCACGTAATTGTTTAGTATCTTTAGGGAGACAATACCCACCGTAGCCAAATGAAGGATTGTTATAATGAGCTCCAATACGAGGATCTAGACTTACACCTTCGATAATTTGTCTACTGTTTAAACCATGGCTTTCTGCATAGCTATCTAATTCATTAAAGTAAGCAACTCGCATCGCAAGATAGGTATTTGAAAAAAGTTTCACTGCCTCGGCTTCAGTTGAGTCAGTGAATAAAACCTCAATATCTTGCTTTTTTGCCCCTTGAACTAACAAAGCCGCAAATTGACTCGCCCTTTCAGAATGTTCCCCTACAATAATCCTTGAGGGATATAAATTGTCCTGTAACGCTTTGCCTTCACGAAGAAATTCAGGTGAAAAAATAATATTATCAGTATTAAATTTTTTTCTAACACTATGAGTGTAACCTACTGGAACAGTTGACTTGATCACCATCACAGCACTGGGGTTGACTGCTATAACATCCTTAATGACAGATTCTACAGTCCCAGTATTAAAATAATTAGTTTCTGGATCATAATCTGTTGGCGTAGCAATAATCACGAATTCCGCATCGGAATAGGCTTTTTGTTTATCTAATGTGGCGGTTAAACTGAGTGGTACTGAATCTAAATAATTTTCGATATCTACATCAACAATGGTAGATTTATTTTGATTTATTAACTCAACTCTCGATTCCACAATATCGACTGCAACCACGGTATTATGCTGAGCTAGCAACACTGCATTTGAAAGACCAACATAACCCGTACCCGCTACAGCAATTTTCATATTAATACTCATTTTAAAGTTGATTTAAGGGTTTATTTGATGCAGCAAAGCTGAAAACCGACAATATTGTATCATTAAAACTCTAAAAAACCTCAAACTCTCTTCCACGAAAGAATCAATTAATTTCAATAACCTAAGTCACCAAGTGGTGAATAATAATGACATAATTGAAGCTTGCTTTTTCTTGTTAACACTTACATCCCTTTAGCTACCCCTGCAAGTTCAAGCGCCATTTACTCAATTATATTGCAACGATATTAAGAGTTTCAGGTAATAAACATAGTTTATCGGAACAAGACTGAAGGTTGATGATAACCATAGGCTCTTTCATAACGTTTAAGTTGCTTGTATCCATCTGAATACTAAAATCACCTTCAAACAATTTTAAAGGCTTATTTGAAAAGCTAAGTGATTGCAACTTTGCTTTAGGGTAAGTCACTTCAATTTGAGCACTGTTATATTCAGTTAAATGTCGAATACTTAACTGAGTTGGCAAATAACGCTCATCCATCACCGAATCAGCGTTGATATGCCAGCCATGCTTCAGTTCAAAATTTGCTGTTATGCTGTTATTTTTTTTGGTGAGTGTAATTTTTCCATTGCCATTAGCAAAATATGCATGGCCAACATTAACAGGAGCGGCCTTCGCAGAAAGTTGGTTTGATAAGTTATATTCATTGACTAATAAATGTAATTGTCTTTCATCAAAACTAGCAATACTTCTAGACAACTTATTATAACTTGGCTCTTTAAGTAGTTTATATCCCTTAACAAAAGCCTCATAAACATTGGATTTTATTGAAGCTAATTCACCATCAGTATTTAATGCCATCAATGTTTTAAAGCTCGCTTTAGACGTTAATGTATCACCCAGCGTTTTCAACAGTATATCGGCTCGAACTTTAGCGCTTGATGCTTGCTCCATCTCTGGCCATGATTCATAAAACGACAATTTTAAAAGTGCTAATGCGAACATAGCATAATCATCAAATTGTGCTTCAATACTAACTTTCCCTAAAAATTCACTTCTAAACAGGCGTCCGTCTATAAAAAAGTGCTGCCATAAACTATTAATTAATTGTTCAGCTTGAACGAAAAACCTTTGATCATTAGTAACTGTAAATGCTTCCATTAGTGCAATGGCATATAAAGCATTCCAACTAACCAATACTTTTTCATCAATGAGAGGTTTAGTAGCGATATCTCTATAAGATTGTACTTTTGATACAAACTCTGTCGCTCGCCAGTCTTCGGGTAGTGTCTTAAGCGATAATAAGGAGGTATGAGGAGCCAGGTGATTTGCACGATTATATTGAAAATATGTTTTGGCTTGAGTGTCTATTTGAATGACTCCCTGAGGCAATTGGTAATAAGCGCCTTCTATGCCATCTGATAAGGCAGATACAGCAGAAGCATAGCCATGTGGTTGCTTGAGCCATTGTTTTACCCAGCTATTAGTTTGCTCTAATGCGGTTAAATATTCTCTTTTGTTAGTAATGGCATATAACTTTGATAATACCCTCATCATATTAGCTTGCGTATAAAGCATTTTTTCAAAATGAGGTTGTTGCCAACTTCCATCGACAGCATATCGATGAACCCCACCCTCAATAGCATCATACGTTGGGCTTAATAGAATGCTACGTACTTGCGACTCAACAATGTTTAAATAAGCTCTATCTCCAGTTCTTAAATATTCGTCGAGTTGACCTAATGACCAATTGGCCCTTAAAAATCGAGGCCCCTTCTGAGTTGACTCAGCCTTCAATAGATTCAATATATTTTTATGTTGTTTTGGTAGTGCGGTATTTAATACAGAACTCGAAGCAATATGCTGTTTATCGACTTCCGCATAATATAGATCTTTCTTCAGTTGATGCTTTATACGATTAGATAAGGTTAAAATGGCTTGTGGCTTTTGCTGCCAGCGCCTCGCCAATCCAGCCAGGACGTTTTTAAAGTTGTCTTTTGTAAGATAGGAATCAATCCAAACAATATTGCCGTCTGGCGTTAACACAACATTTATTGGCCACCCTGCATTACCCTTCAAGACTTCTAAAGCAGACTTAAAACGGTTATCAACTAAAGGCCATTGTTCCCTATCAACTTTAATGCTGGTGTAATCTTGATTAAGAATTTGAGCAATTTCCAAAGAGGAAAAAGACTCTTCTGCCATGACATGGCACCAATGGCATGTAGAGTAACCAATAGACACAAATATGAGCTTTGATGACTTGTTGCTACTTTGCTCAAAAGATTGAGACCAAGGCAGCCAATTTATCGGCTGCAATGCATGACTGAGTAAATAGGGAGAATCAGAATTTATCAATTCATTAAGGTATTCTGGCTTGCTTTTTATAGTGGCAATACCTTGCGAAATAAACCATGATTCTCGCGCTTCATAAATACTTAATAGGGTTTTATCTAATGCTAAGTCATTTGCCTTAGCATTATGATTCATCAAGCCTGAACTCAACAAAAAAACGATAAATGATAACCGGTAAATCATGTCACTCTCTCTGATAATAGCGAGCTAAAAAATAAACTATTTAGTCGCTACTTGATGTTGTTTTGCATATCGAATGGTATAGCTTCGATTTGCTGGGACATTTTCAAAAGACTGACGTTCACCATTAGGCCAAATAACCACTACTCTAGCCAATTGAGCTTTACCGAGCCCAACATGCTGCTCTTTAGGATGAACAGACATGTAACCTTGACTGCCACTGACTTGACGCCAACTATAGGTATCATCATCTGTACCAATGATTATCTGTGCGCCAATTCCATCGAGGTTAACGCCTAAATCAGGTGCACCTTGAAGTTTTATTTTTAGCCAGTTATTTGCCAGCTTCTGAGCTTGGTTTTCAAATAATTGAGCTGAATCATGATAGTTATTAACTACCACATCTAAGTCACCATCATTATCAAAATCTAAATATGCTGCAGAGCGAGAGTTTGCTATAAGATCCAGTCCACTTAACGTTGAAACATTATCCAATTTCCCACCACTGTTTAAAAAGAAAACATTACTTGCTTTAGCTGCATCTGGAAATTCAACACTCATTGATTCGCCGGACAGAGGATCTGCATAATAAGGATTATCTGTCGAATATACGTAATAATCATTCATGCCATTTAGCACGTATAAATCATCATCACTATCATTATCAACGTCAAAGAAATCTGCATCCCAAGCCCATCCTGTCGAAGAATAACCACGCCCAACAAGATCACTGTGTTGGTAATTTAAAGCTCCCTTCGCATTTTTAGTCGACAAAAATAAATCATTACCTTCCACCACACGCATGTTGGCGAGTTTAGTAGGATTAAACTCGGCTTGAGTGTCCTGACTAGGTAAGACGTATTTTTGATCCTTATTCATCGTCACAATGTTCGATACATAAATATCAGGTATACCATCACGATTTAAGTCACTTAAACTCAGGTTCATTGTGTATGAAGGTTTATCAGTGCCAATTTTAGATGAATAGTCTACAAAACCGTTTCCTTGGTTATTAATATAATAAGCATTAACACCAAAATCGTTTCCGACAATCAGATCTTGCCATCCATCTAAGTTCAAATCTGTATGGGTAACAGCCTGTCCCCAACCATTATTATCTGCGCCTAAGGCATTTTTAGCTTCTTCAAACTTAAAACCACCTTTATTGATAAAGAGGACATTTTTGCCACCATTATCATTACGCCTTTTTAATGTAGGTAAGTCGCCTTTCAGATAGTTACCGAAATATTGAATGTAAATATCTAATAAGCCATCATTATTCACATCAAATGTCGTTGCTGGGCCACCGACCATACCTGCGCCGCCAAGGTTGGATAGCGAGCTTACTTCTACAAATTTACCATCACCATCATTC
Organism: Shewanella sp. TC10; assembly: GCF_009663145.1. GTDB lineage: Bacteria > Pseudomonadota > Gammaproteobacteria > Enterobacterales > Shewanellaceae > Shewanella. The sequence continues at coordinate 68,237 of NZ_VKHR01000018.1, read as the reverse complement.
CGATATACATGATGTAGTTCATCAACATAAGTAATAATAATATCTTGGTCGCCATCGTTGTCTAAATCAGCAATTAATGGCTGCCTTGGCTCCCCTGCACTTTTTTCACTTCCTTCGCGGCGGCTAACATTTAATAATCCAGACTGTTCGGTTACATCTTCAAAATTATCACCACGATTAAGAAATAATTTATTACCTAAGCCGCTTAAAATTAAAATATCAGTAAGACCATCACCATTAATATCTTCTGCTGCAACACCACTGCCCCCGAAAGCAGGCGGTATGGTAATAATGCCGGTTTGCTCATCTTTATCTAGATAGCTTCTGAGTTGACGGCTTAACCAATCTGATGAGCGATGTTCGGATAAAACACCTTTACTGGCAGTAACATTATTGAAGTAACGATCCGATGAAGCCAGCTTCTGACTATCTGCAGAAATAATTTGAGCTTGAGCAACATTGGTAGGCTTATATGCAGCATAATTGATAATATCTTGATTAAGCTCCTCATAAGTCTTAACGATTAATGTCGATTTTAATTCTTTAATCTCTAACTCTTTGCCCATCTCCCCAGATTTACGTAATAACAAAACACCATAATGTGCAATCGCTTCACTGAGTAGCTCTGCAGCAAACGGGTCTGCTTCTAGCTTAACAAGATCACCAGCATCAATTAATGCTTCTTTTAAGAAGGTCCAATGCAAACCTGAGTCTCTAAAAGCATCCATATCGTAAGACTCTATAATTACCTGCTGCTCTTTAGGATAATTGGGGTAAAAAATGACATCTTCATATTCATTAACTTCGTGTGGCAATAAGCCATGAATTGAGGCTGCGACATCACTTTCACCGATGATCACACTTGAACCAGCTTTAGATTGTGCATCTAAATATAAAGTACCAGAAAATGCGATCATTGCTTCAGTAAAATACTGCTTGAATTCCCTAGCTTCTACCTCGTCTTTTGGCATTGATAATTTAGCAAAATAAACTTGAAGATTACGCGCAAAAAGAGTTTGATTAACATCGTTGTATTGATTAAAAGCCGCAATTTTCTTGTCTATAAGTCCCATAAACAGACCTGAACTGACAGCTTTTCTTGAAGCTGAAGATGTAAGTTCAGTCGAGGAAGCTTGGTTAAGTTGTATATTAGGTAGAAGAGTATGGCTTACATCATTAACAACAGATGCAGTAATTTGATATTCATCTGATGAACGCGCAGTAAAGTCAGATATTTTTAATAGCGTTAACGTCATCAAGTCAACTAAATGAGTAACTTCTTCAGCTGCTGAATTAGAAAGGCTAGGTAGTTCTACATCAAAATCAAGTAACACCTCTTGCTCAACTGCCAACATTGCTCTTAATGTATAAGCAATTGAACCATAATGCTGTTGGTCTCTTGTTGTAATTTCCTCTTGAATATCATCAACAATGACACGCCAGCCAGGTTTATCATTAATTTGAGTTTGTTCGACAGAAAACAGAGACTGGGACGCTTTATGCACCTGCTCTTTTGTTAATACCTCAACACTTGGGTTTTGGGTCGCTGCTAATTTCCAGATTGTACGTACTAAGGATTTCTGGTATTCAGTTTTGGCGTAACGCGCTTCTTCAGATAAAGGAGTACCGTAAATAAGCCCTTCAAGACGTGTCGCTGTTGCATGACACTTAGGATCTTTCGTTGACTCTAATTTACCCATTAATTCGAGCAATGAAGACTTGTTCGGAAGAGAATCAAATACAGTTTCATTACTGTATACGTTTAATGAAGTACAACTTAAAGTAATAAGCACATTTAAGCTAACGACTTTAGACCATTTAGAAAACGCCAACATAGATACAACCCTTAAAGCAAATGGCCAGCTTCAATCATCGAAGCTGGCAAAATAAATCAGCATGCAGACTTTACTCTGCATTAATTTTTATTATAAAAACTTCTTCGACGAACTTGATAAGCCATCAATAGCATTACAAGAATCATCCACAAAGACAAACTACCGCCATCTGGTAAAGGCTCAACAGTAAACCTTGGTTTATCGCGATTATTGCTTTCATCTAAATCAAACTCTTCACTGCTAACTACCCCAAGTAACATAAATTCACCACTACGCTGAGGCGTCATACTAATCTTCACATAAACGGTTTCTAGTGCTTTAACATCACCGATATGGCAAATAACTTTCTGATCCGCATTACTACAATTAGCAGGTAATGCACCCAGCATTAAGTCATCAACCACCGGCATAGTAAATCTCACATCCCGAGCTAAAGCATTGGTATGATTAGTTATCATCCAATTTATGGATGTCTCCTGATTTTGTTCAGGAAAACTTGGTCCAATGGCATGAACTGAAAGATCGACATCTTCAACACCAATTGTGCCACTTTCACTGAGGTACCAAATTGATACTCCTGATTCACTATCTAATGTAACAAGCTCAGAATAACTATTGTTATTGAGGTCAATTAGTTGCACAGAAACTATGTTCTGACCATCAATGACAAAATCATTTGGTCTAATATCATCGATGCCATAAAAGTGCCAAATACTTACTCCATGTGGCTGTATAAATACAATATCAGTCACTCCATCTTGCTCTATATCAGCAATCAATACATCTTCAGCTAATGGGAAAGAAACTTTTGACTCTATGGCTTCATTCAACACATCTAAGATCAAATACCACCCATCTTCTCTGCGTATCATGGCATCAACTAAACCATCATTATTAACATCGTCAGCAATAATTGAAGTGATTGAATTGAATGAGAGTGGAGCAAGTTCAATCGTCCATTGTTCAGTATCATGACTCACTATCACTGAATCTGAACCCTCTCGAGAAACCATCAAGTCATTACTATCACTGGTTTCAATAACAGCAATATCAGAAACACCAACTGCATCTGACTCTGAATCTGAATCTGAATCTGAGTAACGAGTGTCATCATTTACTTCGGCAGTGACTTCGCTATTTACTTCAGAGTTAGCAGATGAGTTTTCTATAGCCGCTATATCTTGAATATTATTTTGCAAATTAAGATCTAATAGTGTCGTTACAGTATTACCTGTCCCTAAATATGAATAAATTGCAATTTCACTTTGATAACTCCCACCTAATACCACTTCGGGTGAACCATCGCTATCAAGGTCAATGACCACTGCAATATCAGCTTTAACATCATCAAGCATCTCAACACTCAATAGTTCGAGAGCATCACCTAAGAAATAAACTCTATTACCATGCTCTTCTCCGCCCGTAGTTAATATATCTTGATAACCATCAAGGTTAATATCAGCAACCACAATGCTAGAAGCATGCATTTGCAATTCAATTGAACTGTCTAAAGTCAATCCTCCAGCACCATCATTGATATAAATATCAATGCTTCTCATCGATTCATCGTAAATTAACAAGTCACGATAAAAATCATTATTAATGTCTGCAATATAACCAGTTTCAGCAGTTTTACTGGTTAGTACTAAACCAGGTAAGTCAGCAACATTTTGGGCTAGCAAAATATGACTCTGTTTATTGATTATCGCCCCATTAATATTTGCGCCTTCAACACTGACCGACACATATGTATGACCTGAATCAATCGTCATCACATCAAATTCAAAATGACTTTCAATATCAGTTTCTACTGCAATATCTTCTGCAACCAAACATTCAAATGTATTTGACGATAAGTCTGCACAATCACTGCCTAGCGCAACAATTTCTAATTCGCTAGCGAACTCAACCGTATAAACCACATCTTTAGCTGCTACATAGCCTAAGTTAGCTATATTTACTGACAAAATTACCTTGTCATTTAAGGTCGCTGGCGCTGGAGATAATGAAACCTCTACAGCTAAGTCAGTATCAGTCGGCTCAGTAACATTGATGATAAACTCTTGAATTATCAGTTCTTCTATCACGCCATCAGTTAGCCCTATTTCTATAACAAAATCTTCACCGATACTTTCTACAGGTGGCGTTCCAACAAGTTGATTTACTTCGTTTATGGTCAGCCATTCAGGGGCTGTCACTAGAGATAGTGATAACGTATCGTCAGCATCAATATCTTCTATTTCAATGTCATAAAGATAGGGAGTTAACGCTTTAGCATCGACAACGGGTTCAGATTCAAACGTTGGAGCATCATTTACATTAATAACTTCAATATCAAATGCAGGAAAATCAACTTGAATGGTCCCATCTGTTACTGAAATTGAAACACTTTCGAAAATACCAACATCTTCATTTTTAGGCGTGCCATTCAATGAACCATCCATTTCACTAAACTCAAGCCAATCAGGCTTATTAGTAATAGTAAAACTCAGAGTATCTGTTTCATCATCGTCAACGACTGTTGGTGTATAACTGTATATTTCACCTTGGTTTATAGTCAGAAGAGCTGTTCCAGAAAACACTGGTACATCATTAACATTCATCACTTCAATGCTAAACGCTGCCAAACTAACGGTTTCTGTACCATCTGATACCGAAATGACAATACCTGATGTCGTGCCTACATCCGCATTAGTTGGTGTACCTGACAGTTGACCATTGCTGGTGCTGAACGTTGCCCAAGTCGGCTTGTTAGTAATGCTAAAGGTTAAGGTATCCTCTGCATCATCATCACTGACTGATGGCGTAAAGCTGTAAGCACTGTCTTCGCTCACCGTTGTTGCCGGCGTGCCCGTTAATACTGGTGCATCATTGGTATTAGTCACTTCAATGCTAAACGCTGCCAAGCTCACAGTGTCCGTCCCATCTGATACCGAAATGACAATACCCGACGTAGTGCCTAAATCAGCATTCGTTGGTGTACCTGACAGTTGACCATTGCTGGTGCTGAACRTTGCCCATGTTGGTTTGTTGGTAATGCTGAAGGTTAATGTATCCCCAGCATCATCATCTGAGACAGCCGGCGTAAAGTTATACGCTGTATCTTCATTCACCGTTGTGGCTGGCGAGCCAGTTAATACTGGTGCATCGTTGGTATTACTCACTGCAATGCTAAACGCTGCCAAGCTCACGGTTTCTGTACCGTCATTCACTGAGATCACGATACCTGATGTCGTGCCCACATCCGCATTGGTTGGTGTACCAGATAATTGGCCACTGCTGGTGCTGAACGTTGCCCAAGTTGGCTTGTTGGTAATGCTGAAGGTTAAAGTATCGCCTGCATCGTCATCACTGACTGATGGCGTAAAGCTGTAAGAACTGTCTTCACTCACCCTTGTGGCCGGCGTACCCGTTAATACTGGTGCATCGTTAGTGTTAGTCACTTCAATGCTAAACGCTTTTAGGCTAACGGTTTCTGTACCGTCATTCACTGAAATAACAATACCCGATGTCGTACCCACATCCGCATTGGTTGGCGTGCCAGATAACTGACCGTTGCTGGTGCTAAATGTTGCCCATGTTGGTTTATTAGAAATGCTGAAGATTAAGGTATCGCCTGTATCATCATCACTAACTGCAGGCATAAAGCTATAGGCGGTATCTTCATTTACTGTTGTGGCTGGCGAGCCGGTTAATACTGGTGCATCGTTAGTGTTAGTCACTTCAATGCTAAACGCTGCCAAGCTAACCGTTTCTGTGCCGTCTGATACTGAAATCACGATACCCGATGTAGTTCCCACATCCGCATTGGTTGGCGTACCAGATAACTGGCCATTACTGGTACTAAACGTTGCCCAGGTTGGTTTATTGGTAATGCTGAAGGTTAATGTATCCCCTGCATCGTCATCACTAACAGCAGGCATAAAGCTATACGCGGTGTCTTCATTCACACTTGTTGCCGGTAAGCCGGTTAATACTGGTGCATCGTTGGTGTTAGTCACTTCAATGCTAAACGCTGCCAAGCCAACCGTTTCTGTACCGTCGTTCACTGAAATCACGATACCCGATGTAGTGCCCACATTCGCATTGGTTGGGGTACCTGACAATTGACCATTGCTGGTGCTAAATGTTGCCCAGGTTGGTTTATTAGTAATGCTAAAGGTTAAAGTATCGCCCGTATCGTCATCACTGACTGACGGCGTAAAGTTATACGCGGCATCTTCACTCACTGTTGTGGCTGGCGAGCCAGTTAATACAGGTGCATCGTTGGTGTTAGTCACTTCAATGCTAAACGCTGCCATGCTCACAGTCTCTGTGCCGTCATTCACACTAATAACAATATTGGTTGTCGTACCGACATCCGCATTGGTTGGCGTACCAGATAACTGGCCATTACTGGTACTAAACGTTGCCCAGGTTGGTTTATTGGTAATGCTGAAGGTTAATGTATCCCCTGCATCGTCATCACTAACAGCAGGCATAAAGCTATACGCGGTGTCTTCATTCACACTTGTTGCCGGTAAGCCGGTTAATACTGGTGCATCGTTAGTGTTAGTCACTTCAATGCTAAACGCTGACAAGCTCACGGTCTCTGTACCGTCGTTCACTGAAATCACGATACCCGATGTAGTGCCCACATCCGCATTCGTTGGCGTACCAAATAACTGACCATTGCTGGTGCTAAACGTCGCCCATGTTGGTTTATTAGTAATACTAAAGGTTAAGGTATCCCCTGCATCATCATCTGAGACAGCAGGTGTAAAGCTATAGGCGGTATCTTCATTCACCGTTGTGGCTGGCGAGCCGGTTAATACTGGTGCATCGTTAGTGTTAGTCACTTGAATGCTAAACGCTGACAAGCTCACGGTCTCTGTACCGTCATTCACCGAAATAACAATACCCGATGTGGTGCCCACATCCGCATTCGTTGGCGTACCAGATAACTGGCCATTGCTGGTGCTAAATGTTGCCCATGTTGGTTTATTAGTAATGCTAAAGGTTAAAGTATCGCCCGTATCGTCATCACTAACAGCAGGCGAAAAGTTATAGGCGGCATCTTCATTCACACTTGTTGCCGGTGTGCCGGTTAATACTGGCGCATCGTTAGTGTTAGTCACTTCAATGCTAAACGCTGACAAGCTCACGGTCTCTGTACCGTCGTTCACTGAAATCACGATACCCGATGTAGTGCCCACATTCGCATTGGTTGGGGTACCTGACAATTGACCATTGCTGGTACTAAACGTTGCCCAGGTTGGTTTATTGGTAATGCTGAAGGTTAAAGTATCCCCTGCATCAGCATCACTGACTGATGGCGTGAAGCTATAAGCACTGTCTTCATCTACCGTTGTTGCCGGTGAACCATTAAGAACTGGCGTGTCATTGAAGTCATAAAGTACTGAATAAGTATTCGCAGCAAGGTTTCCATTACCAAGTGCATCAGTAGCAATATTTGCATCGATATCAACTGCAACAGTCATTTGAGCAATAGGCGTAACTGTTACAGTGTATTGTTTACCGTCAATATCACTAAAATTTGAAAAGCTTGCATTAGTTGCTTGTAGATCGCTAACTTCAAAGCCTGTCACTATCTCACTGAAATCGACTGTAGCAGTGAAACTTGTTAAAACAGGGCTAGCAGGACCTGATATCGAAACATTGGGTAAAATGTCATCATAGCTAACATTCAAAGTATTAGAAGCACTGTTGCCATTTCCAGCAGCATCAATTGCAGCACTATCAGCAATACTCAAACTTATGGCTACTTCCCCTGATGCACTAACTAAAACAGAATATGTTTTTGCATCTAAAGATTGGAAATTTGTCAAAGAACCATTGCTAATACTTATATCTGCAATATCAAAACCTGTCACATCTTCTTCAAATGCGATATCGACAGTAAAGTCTCCAGTTTGATTAGCAGAATTGGCCGTTAGAGAAACTGTCGGTTTGTGCGTATCAACAACAAATAAAGCAGAAGGCCCCGCTGATGGAGCTGTATTCACAGAATATCTGGCTGTACCAGCTGCAATAGTGACTCCTAAAGAACCATCACCAGAAAAATTAGTTAAGCTGATTTGAGGCGAGCTAGTGTCACCATTGATAATTGAGATATCAGCATTTGCTGAACCAGTATTGTTCAAACTAATATCAGCGGCAGTCAGATTGACTTGTTCTACGTCGGTATAACTTACATCATATACCACTGTTCCTGTACTAATTAATATCTGCGAAGGGGCGCTAATACTAAGGCTAGGAGTAGGATTAACTGGGGTCGTTTCAAAAACAAACACTATTGGCTCAGCAGCAGCATTGGTAACGTTGGAGTCTAAGGCATCTATTGCAATACCAGCATTGATAGATAAAGTAACATCACCATCTAAAATCGGCGTTATTTCAACATTATAAGTTGCACCTGAACCAGTAAAGTTATCTGCTGTAGCATTTGAAACAGTTATGTCATTAATATCAAAGCCTGTAACGGCATCTGAAAAAGTGATTCCCATATTGATGGTAGTTACAGATGTAGGACTTGTGACATCAATATTAGTAACAACCGTCAGCTCATTAATGGACAAGGTACTATTAATATTATCAAAAGCTGTTGGAGTCCCCGCAACTTGGCCTGACACACTCGTTGATTGTGTTGTATAGACCCCAATGGCAGTAGAGTCAGGAATTGATAGTGTAATTTGCAAACTACACTGTTCACCATTCGCTACTTCAATATTAGAAACAGATAAAAAGTAACTTATTGCCGCAACAGCAGAAGAACTCGCACCACAAAATCCATTCTGATCAACAGAGCTTATTACTGCACCAGAAATAAAACTATTAAAATTCTCGCTGAAGGTTAATGCTGTAACATCACCTGCACCAGCTTGATTGGTAATAACATAATTCAAGTCAATTTCGGAACCTCCAGCTCCAACTCGAAGCGAACTAGACTCAAAGCTTTTATTAAATGTAAGCCCAGAAATATCAACACTGGTATTAGCTGCAATATTGGTTACTGTATTTCCACTTACAGTCGCACTGACACTAGAACTGGTAAATGTGACCCCACTACCAACGGTATTGGCAGGTAGTTGAACAGGAATAGAAAACTCACAGCTATTACCCGCAGATAGCATACCGCCACTTAAGGTAATTAATGACGTGCCCGTGATACTTGACCCAGTACCACAAATATCATTAAAGGGGGCACCAGTCGCAACTAAACCTGTAAGTCCGGCGTCTAAATCCAAAGTAAATCCGACATCAGTAGCATCACTACTCGAATTAACATGATGAGTTAATACAACATCGATTGAACTTTGTGCCCCTGGCAATAATACATTGTCAGAAAATGAGAAACTTAACCTAGGAGCAGCGTCAACATTAAACGAAGCGGTAGCAGATGGCGATTCGCCAGTCACATTCAAACCATTAAGAACACTACTAATATCGCTTGATTCAAAACTATAATTACCAGGGACAACTGAATCATTAAGGGTCATCACTAAATCGAAACTACAAACAGCGCCAGCATCGAGAATAATATCCGAAATATTGACAGTTGCATTTAAATCAAAGTCAGTGACTGTGACGCTATTACCCGATGAGTTACAGTAATTTGCGCCTGGTAAAGTAGTAATAGATGCAAATGAAGGCGAACCAACAAAGGTACTAAATGAAACGGCCGTAGCTTGGTTTACAGTATCAATGTTAGTTAACGTATATCGCAATGTAACATCGTTACCAGCCGACAAATCACTTTCAACGATAGCCATTTGCATGGTTGGAGCATTGGATACAATCAGTGAATTAAGTACATCATCATATGCACCATTAAGAGATGACGAAATATTAGTGACATTATTTGTGTAGGAGCCACTAACCGCATTCGCGGGAACTTGAACTGGAACAGTGAAAGTACAGGTATCAGAGGCCGCTACAGTTCCTCCAGAGAAAGTTAAACTACTTGTTCCTGAAATTGTGGAGCCAGCACCACATACATCATTTAACGGAAGACCAACTGCGCTAAGACCAGAAAGCGCAGAATCAAGATCATTGGTGAAAGCGATATCATTAGCAGAGTTACTTCGATCAAAGTTAGAAATAGCCACCACTAATTCAATTAACTCACCAGGTTGAGCGATTTTTGGTGAAAAGGACATATCGACAAAACCAATGCCATTTACCGTGAGAGAGTCACCTGCTCTACCAATCGTAATAGCGGTATTACTTTCAGAGTAGCTAAGATCACTTGTAATTGCATCGTATTCACTTCCTATTTCGCTATTAATAGTTACAGAAATAGAGCACGTGCTGCCTGCGCCACTAACAAATGCGACAATAGAGCTGTTAATGTTAAATGAGCTTAAGTTTAGTGTTGAGTCATTTTGTTTAGTGGCTGTGAAATAATCTCCGCAAGTAGTAACGCTAACATCATCACCAAAGCTAATCCCAGACGGTAACTCAATAGAACCCAAAAAGTTATAAGCAAAGCCCGCAGAATTATTGGTTAACGTTAGCGTTAGTGTGGTTGAATCTTGATACTTAATAACACTATCAGTGATGTCTAATTGCGCAGTGATAGAGCTAGTAGAAACGGTTAGATCTTTTGAAATATTATTAGCAGTACCTAAACTCGACATCAAACCACTAGTGGTAATAGTTAACACCTGATCAGTTAAAGAATCAGAAGCAATATCGAATGAAATTTCACAGCTCTCAGAAAAATTTAATTCAAAACCGGTAAAGCTAGCTGAACTATCCCCTTTGGTTATTGATTCTGCGCCGTTAAGACACGTAGTGGAATAATTAACTTGTTGAGATATTGTGGCATCACTAGGTAAGCTAACGGAAAAATCAATGTCCGTTGCATTAGTATCTGGGGAGTTATTTGTTAACGTATAAGTTAACGTTGAAGCACTTCCACTAGAAATACTATCACTACTAAACTCAGCTGATAATAATAAGTCTGTGCCAGCGGCCCTTGATTCATCAGAAAATATAAGAAAGGAAGTTAACAAGAAGCAAAGAAAGAGAGAACGAGATGAGAATTTATTATTTGTTTTTTTATGAGCTAATGATTTTTTATGAGCTAATGGCTTTTTATGAGCTAATGGCATAGAGACACCAAATATCCTTTTACAATGACAAGTAATACCACGTAACACAATGATAACACTAAGTTACAAAAGTAACACCCCGCCACATATATAAAACTTTAGTACCTATTAATAATTAATATTTCCCCCTGCACATCGAAAACCACAAGCAAATGATTTGTATAGCAATAAAATCACCAAAAACAGCTAAAACGAATATCAGAAACTTCGAACAAGGTTTAACAGGATCTACCAGTGCCAGTATTTTGACACCTCTCTTTTACTTTTGTTAAAACTTAGTTAAAATAGATATATTATTAAATATGGAAATAAAGATGAACTCACCACTATATCGAGCGCTCTATTTATCATCATTATTATTTTGCACTTCAGTTGCTGCCGAAACAACTAATATTGTAGTAAGTGCATCTGAATTAGATATTGAAGCTACAGAGCTCAACTATGATATTGCAACTATTACTATATCTGGGCCAAATGATTTCAACTATCAAGCGCAATTAGATGCAAAAGACTCACAATTAGACTTCGAAAGATTAGGTGTTTTGCCTGAGGGGCATTACAAATACGAAATTCAATACAGTAAAAATACTGGTGTAGAAAAAGTATCTGATAGAAAAACGGGAAGAGATAACGTCTATAGAAATATAGGCGAGGTAACAACTCATTGGGGGCACTTTAATGTGCTTAATGGCGAGTTTGTTGATACTCAATCAGAAAGTGAAGCACCTTTCGTCAGTAGTAAATAAAGCAGTTTAGTTTAAATTTCAATCAAGGGAATAAAATGAAAATAACAAAATATAGCGCATTGGCGCTTTGCTCTTTACCACTTCTGGTGTCGACTTCAGTTTCTGCTGACAACCAAATAAATGATGATTTAATTGTGGTAGGCAGTGCTTGTCTTGGTCAAGACTGTGTCAATGGTGAGTCATTTGGTTTTGATACATTACGTTTGAAAGAAAATAACTTAAGAATAAAATTTCAAGACACCAGTACTAGTGCGAGTTTCCCAAGTAACGATTGGCAAATAACCGCCAATGACAGTGAAAATGGTGGTGCAAACAAATTTTCAATCGATGATATAACTGGTGGTAGAACGCCTTTTACTATAGAGGCTTCAGCACCGAGTCACTCATTATATGTTGATGATGGTGGCAGAATTGGTGTTGGTACATCAACTCCTGTAGTTGAAATGCATGTTGTTAATGGTGATAGCCCAACGTTACGTTTAGAACAAAACGGCAGTTCAGGTTTTACCGCCCAAACTTGGGATATCGCAGGTAATGAAACTAACTTTTTTGTACGTGATGTGACTAATGGATCTAAATTACCTTTTAGGATTAAAACAGGTGCTCCAAAAAATTCAATATTCATAAACTCTGATGGTGGTATTGGACTTGGAACCGAGGCACCAAAGTCTCAATTACATGTATATAATAGCTCAGATGTGAACAACAGTACTCCTTTCGTATTATTAGAGAATGCACACTCAACATTAGAAGACCAATTGATGTTAAAAATGGTTAATAAAAATGGTGATGTACGTTTAGAGTTCGAAAATGAAACTACAGGAGTGACATGGAGAATAACAAATGACAGTGATAAATTATCATTCTCAAAAGTAGGCTCTGGAAAAGTGGAATTTATAGTTGATGGCGACGGCAATGTAACCACAAGTGGAGATATCACATTTATTGATAACGGTGTGTCGACAACCATATCAAGTTTAGTAGATCGAATTGAATCATTAGAAAACTAAATTTAGACAATAGGAATGCTGAATTAGTAAATGTAAATAACTCAGCATTCCTAGTCCTAAAAACTGTAATTAATTTTATGAAAACTCAATCCAGTCTATTTTTTTATCAAAAATTTCTTTACTACGTCCATGATGCGATTTACGTCTCAATTTTTCCGCTTCTGAAGTTTCATTTTCGTATGCTGCTTTTACATTTGGTTCAATTGCCAAAAGACTCTTTTCCAATTCAATAAACTCCTCTTCAGAAATTAGGGGGAAAGCTGGAATATAATTGAATGCAGCCATTAAATCTTTACATAAAAATTCAACATATTGAATTTCTGCCTTAGTCAATCTATCTGAATATTTACCAGCATTATCTTTTTGCAATGGTTTATCAACATTACGCCAATCTGCAGCACGACTTGCATTTTCTTTTGTCGCCGCTTGCTGATAAAAATTTAACATTTCTGGCTGGAAATTATATCCGATTGTTATACATGCTTTTGTTATTGTTTCTTCAGGGTTTTGCAATAAATCTTCATATTTAAAAAATGGCACTTTATCATTGCCTAACCAACTTCTTGCTTTTAGGAAGCCTAGTTGATCAGCTAACCAAACTTTTGCTCCTCTCACCGCACCACCGCGAATTGAGTAACTATGCTTCCATGATGCAGCCATATCCCTAGGATCTCTAACCATATATACATAATTTGCAAAAGGTGAAAGCTGCATAAAAAATGGTAAAAATTCGTAAATCCTATTCTCTTTAATCATCACAGAAGTCTTATCGTGACTTTGGGCTTCAGAACTATAAATATAATCAAATAGTTGATGGACACTGAAGCTTTCACTAGCTTGCAGAAGATCATTTAAGGTGAACGTCTTCTTCCAATATGCATTCTTACTATCAAGTAATACATTTATGTCCTCAACCAAACTACGCCAGGTTAACTCATTAAAAGAGCCATACTTATATAAATTTGGACATAAAACATCTGCTATATGGGCAGTCGAAGGACCACATATTTGAGAGTGAGAATCAAAAATTTTAGTAATTAAATTGCTACCAGATCGTTCAGAACACATTAAAAATATATAGTTCATTTTGTTACCTAAAACTGTTAGTCATAGTTAAGTTTTCCAACACGCTGCTGCCACATCATATAATCGATACAAGATAAACCTGAAACAAATTGATTATCACCACGTTTATAAATTGGCAATTCTGGCTTAAAAAAATCTAACTTTACTCCCCTACTAGTGAAATAATCTGTGTCATACAGGCTATCCCCACCTATAGGGTTTAAATAATGAGTACAATTTAGCTCTTTAACTATATCAATAACTCTATCTTGTCGATTAGCGCCAAAAGGCAAGGTTAAAGATGAAGAACGTACTATTGGAGTGGTGATCCCTAAACGCTGACAAGTTTGTATTATAGAGGGTTCGGCTATTTCTAAAATTGAATCAGACTTATTGTTCGATAGTAATGAATCAATCTCATTAAAAACACTTACGTAATTTGGTGACTTAGAAAAATTTGAAGTCAGGGTTTTTTTAAACTTCTTAGTGAAATGACTTAATTCTGACTTGCAAACCTTCACATCTTTTATCATCTTTTTCCTTTCAGATGAGCGAACGGGTATTGTGAAGAAAAATTTACGACCATTACTTTCTAATTGATTTCTATTTATCCATCCACTATCAATGTATTGAACATTGTCTAAAATGACAAATTTATCAACAGAGTTAATAAGCTGAAAATAACCTAAATAAGGGAAAAAATAAGGTTGCATGATTGCGATTTTCATTTTCTAGCTACTTTATTAAATTTGAAAAAAGAAGTAATAGTTTTTCATCAGAAATATCAGCTACCTTACCGTGACAAGGTACGCAAAATATTTTTTCATAAATATTTGATGCATTAACCTGCTCATCATCAAGAGGCTTATAATATTTCCTAAAAATGACATCGTTGTTATCGAGCATCTCATTTTTTACTACAGAAGGGCTAATCAATGGTACATAAGCCATAATAGTATTGTTAGGTATAGTGGATATAGGTTTTATACCAACTTGCTTAGCAAGTTTAATAATCCGCCTGGTTTGCATTCTATACAAGTGGCTCCACTGAGCTACGGTCGATAGTCTATATAAAATCAGAGCACTGTTAAAATCAGATATCTTGCCATTATAAGCAAAACGCTGATATGTTTTGTCTGCACCTACCCCAAAGTTAATCAGTTTCCTTGCTATACTATACTCTTCTTCATCAAGTATAAGACATCCACCTTCGCCTAAGCCCCAAGGTTTAGTTTGGTGAAAACTAATAATTTCAGGGCAATTAGGTAAAACAGCTCTATTTTGAAGGATATAGCCAGTCGCGTTATCCAGTATTATTTTTTTTCCGTGTAGCTGACAATACTTTTCTATAGCCTTAAGCTTAGTTGCTAAACCAAAAATATTAGTTACTACAACTCCATCCCAAGCATCTAGCGGAATGGCCTTTAGAGCGTCTAGGGAAAACTGACCTTCAATATCACAATCAATTAAGCTTGCATTGGATAAACAACCTATATTTGTCGACATAAAGCCAAAAGAAGATACTATCCAACGCAAAGACTTATTCGCTCTAGCTTCTGCTAAACTTACTGCAAGATGAATAGCATCAGTACCACTTTTAGTCATTAATACTTTTTTATCAGATGCTAATGCTAAATTAGCTGCGATAGTATTCTCTAATACCTCAGTAACTGGCCCAAAATTTGCCCAATGATTATGTAGCTTTGATGTCGATAAATAACTTTCAAGTACTTTAAAATCGATAGGTTTATTTTCTATAAAAGATAGTTTTTCAGGTTCTTGGCTTTCGTTAACTTCAATGAACTTAGGTGGAATAACCCCTTTTTTGAAAACGTCCCATCTTGTATCACTATTAATACCAAAAAAAGGGCTATCTATTGAAAAATGATTATGGCTGATATTCCAGCTAGGGTTGATTAATTCAATACAATCGCAAATAGCTTTTCTATCAACTAAAAACCAGTTTTTGTTTTCTAGATATGCAACATTACAGATATTCAGTGCTTGCCCTAAAACAAAAAAGAAGCTATCAGTATGCCTTTCAATTAATTTACTGACCATCCATGATGAAGGTGTACCACCAGCTTGGAATAAGCAAATTGTACCGCTGCCCAACTCTTCAACATAAGCTGATACTTTATCAATTATTTCATTCCTTTCCCACGCTGCTTTTTTGGAATCAACTTCAACAAATTTAGAGTTAGTTAAACCGGCGAAACTTGAAAAACCATGAAGATAGTCAGGACCAATAACGACTATGGGGCGTTGCTGTATAACACTAATAAACTTAGCAAAGTCACCATTTGAAATAGAGTTTTTCCAAAATAAACCATCATAGATTTTAGCTTCTTTATGGTGAGAACTTTTGATTAGCTGGTTAACACTATCTAAGCCCTCAATTGGTGTCCCCTCAATCTCAAGTCCATTTCGCCACCCAAAAGCGGAGCATAATGACATCAATTGATTATTTTTATATTCGTTAGCCAATATATCTAAAAGTTCGTTAAACAAATCAATAGGCCAGTTCTTTATGACATTTGAAAAATCTTCATTTGTAATAAGATGATCTTCACTGTCTGATTCTTGCTGCAACCTAACTCTAAGTTCCCAAAAGCCATGACACAGTTTTGTTAACGCTAAGCCTTTTTCTGAATCTAGGTGCTTAACGATAAAATCCATAGTTAAACTTGAGTTATATTCCATTCTTAAACCTACTAATTAAATGAGCAATCAAACTCAAACAACATAAATTAACAACACTTTGATTATTATAACAAGAGATAAGAAAGAAGTTGAAGAAATAACAATGTAAGTAATTTCTAAATCAATAGTTTATTGTTGAGATTTAATTCTATCGGAGACTCAAGCTTGAACATAATATCAACAAATTAAATAATCAATATGAGTTTAAAGTAGTCATAAAAAAGATACCCACAAGAATGTTAAGCTGAAAAAATTTAATGTTATTATCTTTCCGCACTACTCAAGCAAGGTTACATTGCAGCAAATACGGAAAATTCACTTATCGTAAGCACTCATTTACTTTACAAATGAAGAAAGCAGCTGGCATAACATTAGGCCATTATTTCAGGAATTCAGAATGTGATAACCACAGATTTAGCTCGAGGTCGTTAAAGAAAGCTTTCAATCTACGACAACGACTACAGAGCTTGAGCTGTAAAAGCGTCAGAGGCTCACAATATATCGACTTGCAATTAGGTAAATTACTGTTGTGTTATGTAAAAAAAGCGCACATGGGGATAATAGCAGAGGCATGTTGAGATATGAGGTCGTCAGGTGCTAATTTGGTATTTTAAAGCACGGCAGGCTCTTTTAACTTAACCAAACTACAAGAAAAATATCAAGTTGAATGTCAGCACTTCTCGCAGCAGGTTCAGTTAAAGTGAATTAATCGTTCTCCAATGAGAGAGTATTCTATTAGTTAAGTCACTCTCTGCACTTGAATCATGAATTGACTGCAAAGTATTAGATAGCCATTTAAATCGGTCTTCTTCTGCTAATTTTAACTTAACATGATGTTTATATTGCACCATGCCAGCCTTCTGGTCCTGAATCATTGTTAAATTAGCTAACTTTAAAAGAGGTTTACTCTCACCTGTCATATTATGGATTCTCATATAAACATTCTGCGCTTCTGAATATCTTTCAAGCTTTATCAGTAAATCAGCATAGACATATAAAGAGTTTGGTTTATCTGATTCTATGGCTTTCTTTAAAATCGATTCAGCTTCGTCAAATCGCATATCCCGTATTAGTAACTTTCCATAACTGATTAGCAAAACAGGGCTGTTATGTTTTATTGATAGCGCTTTTTTGTATAAATCTGCTGCTACATCTAAAAGACCAAAGTGCTCATAGCAAAGGGCTAGATTATAATAACTCCCAAAAAGTAGAACTTTGCGGTTCACGAGTTCTTCAAAAACTGTTTTAGCGCTTGAAAACTGCTTTATTCTTAATAGGGTTTTACCTAATGTAAATTTCGTCTTGTCTTTTAGATGTGTATTGCCAACAAGGTTATTAAGGCAACTTAAATCTTGCTCTAGTAGTGTGAATACCTTCAACTTTAATAGTTTCTCTAAAATGAGGTTTATTTCATTTTCAATGGTGTTATCTGGCTCTTCTATACATTTGTTGGTCAAAATAGAGAGAGCATTGATATCAATACATGCATCAGAATGACCAACTTCAGGCTTTACACCTCCACAGTAAGTCAATTGTTTACTGTAATCATCTTTTTGGTAAAGTTTAAAGTCACTTAAGCAATTTTGTATTAGCTCAGTGTTTTCTTCAACAATAAGTGGGGATTCATTTGCAGCGGTAAATTGAGCTATATCGATTAATTCGTTCCATAAGTTATTCAATCTTGACTGTAACGTACTGGATAAATTCGAAATAACTGAACTTTTACAGTTATCTCTCAGCAATGACTTATCGATCGCAGGTTTAACACCAGAATCTAAATTCAAAGTAAATTTTTCATTTAACGCGTTAATTAAAGGCACACCTTCAAAAAGGCTTCTCTGAGTAACAATCATCACTCGTTCCGGGTGCTGTGTGGCAAATTCCAGCAAACGGTAATTATAATTAAGCCACATTTGAGCAGCAAGACTAGGTGTAGTCCAAAAATCAATATCTCGCTTTTCTGACAAATTTTGGGGAAGCGAATAAGCCAAATTTTTACTATGGCGATTAAGTAAAGACTCAGTACAACTTGACCAATGTCGAATAACAAATACATAACTTGCTCTATCACCTAGAGCCTCATGCCATTCATCTAAAAAAAGCAGAGCTCTAGGATCTTTAAAACCTAATATATCATTAGGATTGATATATTCTTCTTCACGAAGTTGAATATACTCTTTAATACATGATGGATTTGTTGTTCTTATTGGTTCTACACTTTTCCAGCTTTTTGCATCATTTTCTAATAATTCATTATGAAATTTAACTACCCTCTTGTCTTCATAATAACCTTTTGGGTTATGAATATTGCAGCCCATAAGTTCATTACCAAGTTTTAACCCGGCATCGGATAACCACTGGGTGGTTGCTGAAGTAGCACTTCGGTGAAAACCGCTACAAATTAAAAAAGGTTTAAAGAGATTTGAAGACAACAGGATATCCAGAATAAATAGAAGTTAACTAAATAAAAATGTATGACCGTAAGTTGTGTTGGTATTAATTTAAACTCAACGGTCACACATTTAATTAATTCAGTAGCATTTCAAACAACAAGATTAACAAGCTACTAAACATCAAACCAAAAACTTCGACTTCATCGAACCAAGTTTAAAAAGCTTATTTACAGATGCTTACTTACATCAATCACTACCAAATAAATCACGTGTATATATTTTAGACTCGACATCAAGTAGCGTGTCTTCCATTCGGTTGGCTATAATGACATCTGATAATTCTTTAAAAGCATCTAAGTCTGTCATAACTTCAGAATGAAAAAACTCTTTTTCAGTTAAGACGGGCTCATATATTACTACGGTAATACCTTTTGCTTTAATACGCTTCATAATCCCTTGAATAGCAGAAGATCTGAAGTTATCCGAGCCAGATTTCATCACTAAACGATAAATGCCTACAACCTGTGGCTTACGTTTAATAATAGAATCCGCGATAAAATCTTTCCGAGTCGTGTTCGCTTCAACAATTGCGCCAATGATACTATTAGGCACGTCAGCATAGTTTGCACGCAGCTGTTTAGTGTCCTTCGGTAAACAATAACCACCATAACCAAATGATGGGTTGTTGTAATGGCTGCCTATACGTGGGTCTAAACCGACGCCTTCAATGATTTGCTTACTATTTAAACCATGGCTTTCCGCATAACTATCAAGTTCATTAAAGTAGGCAACTCGCATGGCTAAGTACGTATTTGAGAATAACTTAACAGCTTCAGCCTCGGTTGAATCTGTAAATAGCACTTCAATTTCTTGCTTAATAGCGCCTTGAACTAACAAATCAGCGAATTGTTTAGCACGAGCCGACTGTTCACCAACAATAATTCTAGACGGGTAAAGGTTATCTAATAAAGCACGGCCTTCACGTAAAAATTCCGGTGAAAAGATAATATGTTCGCAGTTGAATTTCTTACGCACACTTTCAGTAAAACCAACTGGCACCGTTGACTTTATGATCATTACCGCCTGAGGGTTAATAGCTAGAACATCTTGAATAACGGCTTCAACTGAATGAGTGTTAAAGTAGTTTGTTTCAGGATC
This sequence comes from Shewanella sp. TC10, assembly GCF_009663145.1. Lineage (GTDB taxonomy): Bacteria > Pseudomonadota > Gammaproteobacteria > Enterobacterales > Shewanellaceae > Shewanella. The sequence goes on along the minus strand of NZ_VKHR01000018.1, from coordinate 48,211 downwards.
ATAATCCGTTGGTGTCGCTATAATCACATAATCAGCATTCTCATACGCTAGCTGCTTATCTAATGTTGCAGTTAAATCTAACTGTTTATTCTGTAGATAATCTTCGATTTCAGCATCAACAATAGGCGCACGGCCTTGATTTAACAAATCCACTTTTTCTTTAACAATGTCTACTGCGTAAACTTTATTGTGCTGTGACAACAGTACAGCATTAGACAGGCCTACATAGCCTGTGCCCGCAATGGCAATATTCATAGGCTTCCCTTTGAATTAGATTGTTTCATTACTTTAGTATTTGAGTAATAAACATGCATTGCTTCAGCAATAACACCTATTTGCTCAGCTGAAAATGAGTAGTTATCAGTAAATTTTTCTTCCGGTATAAAGTCCATACTGTATGTATCTGATTCCCCTTCATTTATTGAATATCTGTCTATATATTCGCAAAAACTTGTGAGTTTTTTCAAAACTATCTTTTGTAAATCAATTGGAACATTAACTTTCTCTGATTTAATCTGGGGTAATGTCTCACACAAAGCATCAGATACAAATGAACCAACCTTTCCCAACTTTACATTAACGATTCTTTGAAACTCTAATTCAGCTCTAGTCAATGAGCGGTTTACCGTTTTAATTTCAGGAGTTTTAAGTGTGGTTTGCTTTATTCCAAGCCAGATTTCAAATGATTCAATAAGCTTATTTTTCCTCTTGCTATAGTTGAATATTTTTAATTCGAAATCTTTTGATTCATTACAAAATTTGACGAAATTATAAACTTTTTTGGTATGCATATAAGTTGGTGCAAACTCTTCAATTGTTCCTGAGTATCCACCTCTCTTAATCGCTTGTTGGTAGGCTGAAGATAGATGCTCCATCGGTTCACGAATATACAGCAAACATTTAACACGACCAATGTTATATTTATTCTTGAATTCATTTAAAGTTACTAAAAAATCATCTTGGGGTATTAACCTGAATAACTGTTCACCACTTATTAAAATTGACTCGTTATCTTCTAAATCCTTGAAAGCAACTAGTTCGGAGTTACTCAATAAGCCTGCATTACCTGAAGAAATCTTACCCTCTTTAGCTAATAAAATCTTTCTGTTTACTGGGTAAAATAACTTATTTTCATGTAACTCTTTCAGGCTATTAACTAGAGCTGATTGAATATAACTTGACCCTGTTTTATCCTGCCCCACATGCAAATACAAAGTTCTCATTTATTCTTATTTCCGTCTATTTTGTTAAACTCTCTAGGCATTCTGCGATCCCATAAAATGTCATTTTTAACAACTTTAGCAGGAAAGCCAGCAATTACGCAGTTGGATTGTGTGAACGCTTTTGTTACGACAGCGCCACTCCCAATAACACAATCACTAGGTATTTCTGCCCCCTTCAAAAACCTGACATCTTCACCAATCCAGACTCTGTCACCAATATGCACGTCTTTTGGTAAATTAATAGCTCTATTTGTAGCCATATCAACGACGGAATGTCCATCAGATGTCCTCACTTTTATTCCCCATGAGAATAAGCCGCCATCACCAATAGTAAAGGTTTCATCTCCATCGTTCATCTGAACTTCAATTCCACCACAACTCAAATTCTTACCAATAGTAAACACTTGGTTATTACCTCTAATAGAGGTAAATTTAACATTGCATATATTTTTATTAGACTCTTTGACTTCAAAGCGTTTATTATTACCTTTTAAGTTTAACACTAAGCCTTTGTATAAAAGTGCTTTACCTAAGTGAATAAAATTATTATCGCCCTTAATGATTATTTTACATCCTCTAAAAATAGAGCCTTCGTCAATGTTAATAACATTATCATTGCCATTATCTTCGATATTCAAGCCTTCAATCTTCATTTGTTATCCTTATTATTAGAAGATGTAATCACCTTAGTTTATAAAACACTATTAAACAGCTGAACTTCTGAAATAGCAGCCTTTCGCACTGAAAATCTTTGAGCGCTGTCAATTGCTTTATACTGTAATTCTTGTTTTTGCTCATTACACAAAGACATGTATTCTTCAATAGTAGCAAACACTTGTGCTTCATCTCTTGGGTCTACTGCATAGCCATTTTCATTATGACGAATATACTCATCAGCACCACCTAAACTAGGTACTACCGAAACACAGCCACAGGCCATTGCTTCAAGCCCTGTACGGCCAAAGGCTTGATAGTCTGATAAATCAATAAACAAATGGCTTTTGCGCAATAAGCTCGATACCTGGCTGCGAAGCAAAACACCGTGATTATGGAAATTAAAGTCACTTGGTAAATTAGAATAAAAAATATCATCATCTGAGCAGCCAAAAATATTGATATTCACTTTATTACCATATTTTTCAGCGATGTTTTTCAGTAACCGCATGGTTCGCTGAGGAGCTCTACGTGGGGTGCTTGGGCGCACCATAGCACTAATCCAAATTTGTTGCTCAGACTTATCTAAACCAGGGTAATACACATCATGATCGATACTTGGGCATACCTTTACTACGTCTATACCATGATTAGCAGTAATGACATTTCGTATCCAGTCTGTTTTGGCAAACACGGTCATATTGGGTATTAATGTATAGCTGTCATAAGCCTGTTTCCATAATGGATCATCAGGCAAGGCAAATAATGGCTCATAATCTTGTGCATAATAAGTTACTTTAGGCTGTTTGCCTTTGACATATTTAAGCGCATTACCTACTAGTTCAACCGAAGTAAAAATGGTACAAACAACAATATCAAGGTCAGTTAGGTGCGTCGCTAATGATTTTTCGTCATAGAATTCAACCACATTTCGGCTAACATTTGGCATGTCGATGTATGTAGTAACGAAAGTAGGAAAGTTTTTAGTATTAACCGCGATCTTTACATCTAATCCCATTTTTACTAATTCATTTACTTCTTGAGCGACTGAATGTGCACCGCCCCCGCCGCCTTTTACGGGTAATACATAGACTATGTTCATTATGCTGTTTCACCTTGGAAATTTTTAAACTCTAAAACCATTTGTTCACGTAGTTCATTTAATGCTGGGTTCTCTCTAATCAATTTAGTGACAACATTCCAATCCACATCTGGATGTTTCTTCTTCAATGCTGCACTGCCTTGTTTAGCGAGAACTTTACGTTTTTCGTGGCCGAAACTTTTTGATTTAGCGTGAAAAACATACGTATCATCAGCAATCAGTAATTTATAATCTGCTTTAATTGCACGAGCACACATATCGTTCTCTTCGCCATATCCTACAGGAAAGGCAACTTCATCGAGTAAACCAATTTGATCTAACATCGACATATTAATTAATTGGCAGAAACCATTAATCACACCTACTGATGGATATTCCCTAATAGAGTGCTCACTGACTTTTTCAGCCAACTGATCAATTGTCATCCCCTTTGGAAGCGGATTTAAATGCCAATCACCAGTCTCATCATGGATCCGAGGTATTGACTGCCAGCTTGCAGCATTGCTTAACGCACCAACCATTCCAACTTTATCGTCAGATAAGGCACAATTCATTAATTTACCTAGCCAGCCTTTACTCACAATTGTATCGCTATTGAGTACGATGACCCATTCGGCATTAGAATGGTTGATACCTTTATTAACTGACTTGGTATAGCCAATATTTTGAGGATTGGTGACAAGTTCAAAATGGGAGTATTTATCATTGAATGCGGCAAGCATTTCAGCTGTCCGTGCATCTTCACCATCATTGATGACAATAACTCTATGGGTTAAATCAGTTTTTTCAATCAGTGCTGATAAACATAATAAAACATCATCACAAGCGTTATAAACTGGCACAATTATATCGATAAACGGAAAGCTACGCGTAGGTCGATGCATTTTATGTGGCGTTAAATTGGCAATGTGGCTAATAAACTCATTTGAGTTAGAAGCATATGGTATTAATTGCTCATCTGCAGTATTTTCAAATGCGACCGTATCACCATTACTCCATGCGTTTAAACCTTTAAGCACGCCTAATTGCAATGTGATACTTTCATCTTCAAAATCAAAAGTCTTTGATAGCCCTTGAGTTAACTGTTGCTCACTTAATTTATCTTTACCATCAGCTATAACAGGGCTATTGATTAATTTAGCGGAGAAAACTGAAAAATCAGCACCTGAATTTAAATCTATCGCCAAAGCTAATACTGGTTTTTCTGCTTGGTTAAATAGAATTTTTTCTAATTGTTTTGCAGCTATTTCGAAACTCAGCAGTTGACGTCCCTGCACAGTGACTTTTCGAGCAATATCAGCGACAACGACATCTTTTATGGCATTGCGTGCAATAAGATAGATTCGAGGTAAAAGTACTTTCTTATTTAGTGTCATTGCTTCAATATCAAGCTCAAAGCTATAGTCATTAACAGATAAATGTTGCTTGTTAATTGTCGTAATCACTCGACTATAGCCGACTAATTCTCCAGCTCGAATTCTAAGACCTAAATTTGATTCCAAACTAACGGCAAGTGGATCAACTTGCATCTGATCAGCAACCACAGCTACATTAAGCTTATTTTCATTGCCTTTGTTCATTTCTAAAAACCAATTATCAGCTAATTCTTGGCCTCTAGCTAAATTAGGAAATACTACACCATTAGACCATGATGTTAGCTCCCCATTATTAATTGTATTATCTACTAAATTACTTATTTCTTTTTGAGTATCAGCTTCCTTGATAGCCTGTATGGGGGTTTTCAAGAGGCTTAAGCTTTCGGATAAACAAAGCATGCTTAAATCAATAGTTCTTCGACCGTAATGCTTAGCTCTAAGAACAACCGAGATTTCGCCTTGTCTAACTTTTTGACTCAAGTCAGCGGGTAATTGAATTTTCTTAAAATCCCAACCTTGTGTCACTGCGATAGGTTCATCTAAAACACAATTGAAACTTTTATCAATAAACCGTATGTGCAAATTACACACATGAGATGCTCTAGCGACTAGCCCGAATTCAAAAGGAAATTCAGATTCTGGATCAATGTCTTCTAAATCAAGCTCAAGAGCTAATTCAAAAAGTTCTTTAGTATTATGCTTATCAGCAAAGGCCAGTCTCGTATATCCGCCATTAGTAAATTGTAAACTGGTAGGAGAGATAAACCTTTCAAAGGTCTGACCTACCCTATGATTTACAGTGTGTTTTGTATCAGTTAGATTAAATTTGTCTGCTAATTCAAAAAATGAATTTTTAATTATATTTTTTGAATTAGGTATATAAAAATTAACTTCTGAAACAATTTTTCCATTTACTCTGAGCGAAAATACATTATTTCCACACATCTCTTCTAATTGCTTTTTAACATCAATAGCAAAACCAGAATTACCTTCTGTAAGTCCAGCAGAGACAATGTCTTCTCTAAAATATTTTTGACTTACGTCGTTTAAATACTGCTCGCCACAAAATAGTTGAACGTCATCTTGCTCATTTGCTACGACCCAACCACTTAAAATACCATTTGAGAAACTCTCAATAAAACCGTTCATGTCTATCATTCCATTTCCCTAATTAAAGCAGAGGAGTCCACCAAGACTCATTGTCTAAATACCAATCCAATGTCTTAGCAAAACCTGTTTCGAACGATTCCGCTGGTACATAACCTAATTCATCATTTGTTTTAGTTGCATCAATTGCATAGCGTCTGTCATGACCGGCACGGTCTGTTACATAGGTAATCAAGGTTTCTGCTTTGCCCGCCATCGCAGCCTTAGCTAGCGGATACTTTTCAGCAAGCTCAGGGTTAGTTGCAAACTTCTCGTTGAACACTTTACAGACAAGTTTCACAATATCGATATTTGCCCACTCATTATTGCCACCAATATTATAGTTTTCACCAATACGGCCGCTTTGTAATACTAAGTCAATGCCGCGAGCGTGATCTTCAACATATAACCAATCACGAATTTGTTGACCATCACCATAAATTGGTAACGGCTTATCTTGTAAAATATTAGCGATGATCAATGGAATAAGTTTTTCTGGAAAATGGTATGGACCATAATTGTTAGAGCAGTTTGAAGTGGTAACTTCAAGCCCATATGTATGATGATATGCACGCACTAAATGGTCACTTGCCGCCTTTGATGCTGAATATGGTGAGTTAGGCGCATAAGCGGTTTCTTCAGTAAAAGCAGGATCAGTTGCACTCAATGTGCCATACACTTCATCAGTAGAAACATGATGAAAGCGATGGACTAAGGGCTCCTTCCCTTGTGCTTTAGGCTCATCTATCCACTTAAGCTTTGCCGCTTTTAGTAGGCTGTATGTGCCCAAAATATTGGTTTCGATAAAGGCATCAGGCCCTGTAATAGAGCGATCTACATGGGATTCGGCAGCGAAATGCACTATGGTATTAATCTGATGGGTATCTATTAATGATTCAATTAGGGCTGTATCACAAATATTGCCATGGACAAACGTCATATTAGTGTTATCTGCAACCATATCTAAATTGGCTTTATTACCTGCGTAGGTTAGTGCATCTAATACTATTACGTTATCTTGAGGATGCTGCGCTAACCAATAATGAACAAAGTTAGCACCGATAAAACCAGCACCACCTGTTACTAATAAATTTTTTATTGTCATAATTTTTCCGATTAACTTTTATCGCGGTAGATGATGTTGATCATACCGATTGATTTTTTAAGATTTTTATCATTGAAGCTAGCTGTGTGCGCCAATGTATGGCATCCACATTTGCTACTAATTCTGCCTGTGATTTATCAATAACACTAAATGAAGGTCGTTTAGCCGGTGTTGGATAAGCAGAAGCAGGAATTGGCTTAATGGGTATACTGTTATCGAGTAAACCATGCTCTACGGCCAACTCTTGTATAGCTACGGCAAAGTCATACCATGAGGCAACGCCTGCATCTGTCCAATTTAAAATAAGGCTTTGGTTAGCTGACACCTTAAAGCTCTCAGCATGGTTGAGCACTAATTGCCATATCATGTTTGCTAAACCAGCAGCCCAAGTTGGGCTACCCACTTGGTCATACACAATACCAAGTTGCGGTTTTTCTGCCATTAGTCGGATCATACTTTTTACAAAATTATTACCAAACTGAGAATATACCCAGGCGGTACGAATAATTATCGCTTGATTGGCTAAAATTTGATTAACAGCTTGCTCGCCAGCCAATTTTGATGCGCCGTAAACACCTAATGGGTTTGTCGCATCATCTGCAACATAAGGCGTTGTTTTAGTGCCATCAAATACAAAGTCGGTAGAAATATGCACTAACTTGGCATCAATTGCCTTACAGGCTTGAGCTAAATTAGCTGCACCAATTTCATTTACATTAAAAGCCTGTTCGCTGTCGGATTCAGCTTTATCTACTGCAGTATAAGCGGCAGCATTAATAACCACATCAGGTGAAAAAGCAATAAGTATTTCGTTTACTCGTGTAGCATCCGTTATATCAAGTGCTTTACTATCAAGACATTCTATTTCTACACTCTGTGGGCAATTCAATTGCAACTCAGAGGCTAATTGGCCACCTTTACCGGTGATAAGTATTTTCATAAGGTCATCGTTATTTTATGCATGAACAAATAGGCTAAGCTATTTCACTTGGGTATTGCAGCGCTTGGCACAAGCGTAATTAATTATGTTTTAACCATTATTTAACCTATGATTAAAACTATGTTCTAAAGTATGATTAAAACTTTGGTGCATCGGCAAAAGCAACACCGGCTTCATCTTTTCCTGATAGCAATGGCAAAACACCATCCACAAGTGGCCACTGTATGTTTACCCTAGGGTCGTCCCACTTTAGTGATACTTCAACATTAGGGTTATAAACATCGGTACATTTATAAACAAACTCAGCTTCGTTACTGGTAACATAAAAACCGTGAGCAAAGCCTTCAGGTACCCATAGTTGTCGCTTATTTTCAGCAGAAAGTAATACCCCAACCCATTGACCAAAAGTCGTGGACTGTTTACGCATATCAACGGCGACATCAAAAACTTCACCACTTGTTACACGAACAAGTTTGCCTTGAGTATTTTCAGTTTGGTAATGTAAACCACGTAAAATGCCATGAGAGGATTTACTATGGTTTTCTTGTACAAACACTCTTTCACCACAATGTTGATTAAACAATTCTGTTCTGAATGTTTCCATAAAAAAACCACGGTCATCACCAAAAACCGTTGGCTCAATAATTTTTACATCGGGTATGCTAGTTTCAATAAATTTCATTTTTTATCACTTAGTAATATTTAAAATATTGTTAACTTTAAAACACTTTACTATCAATTAAGCTTAATAAGTATTTGCCGTAACCCGCTTTAACTAAAGGTTTTGCCAATTCAGATAATTGCTTGTCATCAATATAGCCCATTCGGTAAGCTACTTCTTCTGGGCAATTAATTTTAAGCCCTTGCCTTTTCTCTATTGCTCTAATGAAGTTTGCAGCATCTAATAGGTCATCCAGGGTACCAGTATCTAGCCATGCAGTCCCACGTCCCATGATTTCAACCTTCAACTCTCCAGCTTGTAAATACTGTTCAATAACATCAGTAATTTCAAGCTCGCCACGCGCTGAAGGTTGTACATTTTTAGCATATTCGACCACACGGCTATCGAAAAAATATAAGCCTGGCACTGCGTAATTTGATTTAGGTTGCTGTGGCTTTTCTTCAATTGAAATAGCAGTACCTTGTTCATCAAACTCTACAACCCCATAAGAAGTCGGGTTAGCAACATGATAACCAAACACAGTGGCGCCATTCGAACGATTAGCAGCGCGTTGCAATGAAGCAGATAAGTCATGGCCATAAAATAAGTTATCGCCAAGTACTAGCGCAGCTGAACTGCCTTGCAAAAAGTCTTCAGCCAGCAAAAATGCTTGCGCTAAACCATCAGGAGTCGGTTGCTCAACATATTCAAATTTAATGCCCCATAAACTACCATCACCTAAAAGCTCTTTAAATCGCGGTAATTCTTGAGGTGTCGATATGATCAGAATTTCTTTAATCCCTGCAACTAATAATGTAGAGATTGGATAGAAAATCATTGGCTTGTCGTATACTGGCATTAACTGCTTGCTGACAACCTTTGTTAATGGATAAAGACGAGTGCCAGATCCACCAGCTAGAATAATGCCTTTACAAGGCGCTTGCTTATTAAGTGGTTTAATATTGTTCATGTAGGGCCTAATATTGAAAATAAGTAATTTTAAAATAAGTCATTTTGTAATGACTAAAGTTAATTTAGTTCTTTAACGGTTGCGATAATGATTTTTCCGATACCAAAAAGCATTAACTGGATGGCTATAAAAAGTGAAATATTATAAAAAGTACTCGGGTATTGGTTGTCTTCTGCCAATGTTGAGCGTTCAACAACAACTAAATACTTAAGTTGACGATAAGCTTCTACTCTGGATTTTTCCAAGGATATCTCTGAAGATGTATATGCTTGAAGCGCTAACTCAAGTTCTATTTTAAAATCAGTATATTGAGCAATCACTTCACTCACCGATTTTTTCTCTGTTAAAGGTTCTGCTAGTTGCTGATTTTGTACATTTTGGTTGCCGGAGTTGTTATTCCCTTGCAATGAGAGTCGCTGTCTTTCAACTTCAAGTTGCGTGATTAACGCATCTAGTTGCGCTTTTAATATGACAACTTGAGAGGCTTGTTCCGTCATCACTAATCGCAAGCCCTTTAGCTCTGCTCTTTTAGCTGCGATTTCACTTTCCATACTGTAGGTAATTTGTTGAAGCGCCATACCTTCAGCTTCCGGATCAAGTAAATTGTTTGTTTGCTGAAACCCTAACAAGTTTTTCTTTGCAAGCTGCAAACGCTGCTCTACTTGCTCATGCTCTTTTTGAATGAATTTAAGTTGTGCTTCAGCTAACTGGTGCCCTACTGAATTTATATACCATTCAGCTCTACTGACAATCGATAAACTGAGCTCCTTGGCAAATTCTGGTGTGAATGCTTCAACATAAACCTGAATGACCCCAGATTTTTCGTCGATTTCAACGCGAGTATGATTTAAATAGAAATCGAACAGTTTTTCTTTGGTATGATCTGAACTCAGTCTTGAAAATATATCAGCACCAGTTTCACTGTAATGTTCAGCCAAATTATTGGTTGTTTGCAGATAAGCTAACATATCTTCTGAGTAGACATAGGCTTTGACTAACTCTGAATCTGCACCTGCATTACCGCTCACGCCCAAGCCCGTCAGCAAAGCCATAGAGGCGTCCATCGTCGCCATGCCATCGGGTTGTTGTACAATTAATTGCGCTCTACTTTCATATCGAGGGCTCGCCCAAACCAGTTGATAAAAACTAAACAACAAAAATGGAACAAGTAATAATATGACCCAAGGTTTTGCAATTAACTGACCCAATCGACTTTGAGTGAAGGATTGATAATAATCTTGAATTGCTTGAAAGATGTTTTGACTCTTAGATAAGTGATTTTCTGATTTATCAGAGTGACCTGAATTAGCTGACTTCTCAGAATTAGCTAAATTAGACAGTTCATGTATCTGTAAATGATTATCTTTATCTAGAGTTTGGGCAGTTTCTGTACTTTTTACTACCATTCCATCTAACTTCTCTTTTTGAGCGTTGATTTCATTTGAAATATCTTTAATAGCATTCAACACCACTGGGTTTGCGGGTTGTAGGTTTTTAGCTCTTTGTAATATTCTACGAGATAGCAAAATATCTGTTGTTTTAATTTCTTTCGCTAACGAAATTAATTCTCGACAATTATTCCAAACTTTAGGCTTAGCAGACTGGCTTAATTGTTTAAATCTTTCTTCGACGTTATTTACTGATTTTAGTGTCATATTATAATGCCTGGTAAATCTCGATACCTTGTTCTAAATCGTTATAAAAAGTTAATTCACCTTTATGTAAAACTATCGCACTATCACAAAAATGCCTCAGTTCATCCATTTCATGACTGACCATAATGACATTTGCTTTCTTGCTTTTTTCTGTTAGTGCGATTTTAGTTTTCTTTCTAAACTTAGCATCGCCAACGGAAGTAACTTCATCAATTAAGTACACATCAAAATCAATGCCGATTGAACAAGCAAATGCCAACCGCGGTTTCATGCCACTAGAATAGGTTTTAACAGGTAAGTTAAATTTCGCCCCTAATTCGGCAAATGCTCTGACTTTGTCTACATAACTATCTAGATCTTGTACTCCATTTATCATGCCAATAAATCTCGCATTTTCAGCACCAGACATTTGCGGGTGTATTCCTGTCGCTAACGCTACAGGCCAAGATAAGTTTAAATCGGTTATGATGCGCCCTTTATTGGGATACTCACTGCCAGCCAGCATTCGAAATAATGTTGATTTACCCGCACCATTGCTGCCTAAAATGGCAATATTGTGGCCCTCAGGAATATCAAAATTAACACCTTTAAATATGTATTGGTTACCAAGCTTTGAAGGGTAATACTTCGTAATATTCTGCAATCGAATCATGTTCAACCTAATTGATACTGCTGTTAGCGGCTAATTGCTTGCTTCCAAATTAAAAAGTAACAACTTAATGAAAAAAACACACTGATTAGCGAGAATAGAAATAAATATAATTGGCTAACACCAACAATTCCATAAGTCTCATAAGTTGCGTACCGTGACAGCTCAATTGCATGTAAAATAGGGTTCCAATCAAAGTACTTCCAAGTTTCTTGTGGTATGTCTTGTAATGAAAAGAACACCGCTGAAATAAAAATCAAAGGCCTTGTTAAAATTGATTGAACCTTAGTGATCTCTGGCACATAACATGCAGCTAAACTAAACAAACACCCAATAGCAATAGCTATTAACCAGAGTTGTATTACACAACCAATTAATGAAAGAGGATTATCGATCCTTATTTCTAAGCCAATAAAATACATCACAATTCCAATACATAGAATCACAAACACTTTGACTAATAACTGAAATAATGCACTAGCAATCATGCTACTGATGGGTTGTACTTGTCGAAAAGCAAATAATGCTTTATTTTTTTTTATAGAAGAAGCGGTTCCATTCAACACTTCTATAAAAAACATCACCAACATAAAACCAATCGCCATAAAGGTAAAAGTTGGGATTGTATGAGTCTCTCCTCCATCCAATCGCCCGCGGATAAATGATAAAAGGAAAATAAAAGTTACAGGGTTAATCACAGCCCAGGCTATACCAAATTTATCATTAAAGCCTGTTCGAATTTCCCTGACAAATAATGCAAATATAACATCTTTCCATATTTGCCAGTTATTTCGTTTAATTATCGTCGCCATAATATAATGCTTAATTTATCGCATTTGCTGCAACAGCGATTTGGTAAATAATTTGAGTGACATCTTTAACCGCTTGCATAATTTTTGCGTCGACTTTTGGCAACACTAAGACTTGATCGCCAGCTTGCAATGGGCCTGTCGCATTTAATTTAATCATCCCATTTGGGTGAATGACCATTATCTGATCATAATTAGCTCTTTCACTATAACCACCAGACCAAGCAATATAGTCTTCTACTGTTGCATTTGGATTATATACGATGGCTTGAGGCATAATAACTTCACCACCAACATGGATTAAATCACTTTTAGCTGGGATGTGAACAATATCACCTTGCTCTAGCTGTATATTTGCTACTTTGCCATTATCAGAAACGATGACCTTTCCTAGAGGAATAACTTGTCTAGCTCGTGCGGTAAACTCAAGGATCATTTTACCTTCTTCTGCACGAATTCTAGCCTCACCATCTGATGATGCTGGCGCTGTGAATACACTTCGCTCTAAACGTTCAAGTGATTGGTCAATCATTTCTTTTTGTTTTTTTGCGACACTTTTACGAAGCACATATATAGATTGATAGTCTGCTAAATTAGCATCGACTTCTACATTGGCTAATAAATCATGTAGACGAGTTTCTTTTTTAACAGCAAAGTAAGACGGACCTAGGTAACTGCCTGCAACTTGTATATCAAACACTTGAGCTCGAATATCATCATTAAAAAATAAGCGATCGCCATCTGCTAATTCAAATTCATTAAATTCATTTACCGGCAGATATACAGAAAAAGGACCGGTATCACGATCGCCTACGACACCAACATGACTCACTTTTGAGTATGGACGTGCAAATTTTGATAATTGTTGGCCATTTGTTTCATCATCTGTTAGTTCAAACCGGAACGGATTACGCACGCTTCCTGTTACAACAATTGTCGCTTTTTGACGCTCAACAAAAATGACATCACCATCTTGAAAGTTAAGTTTAGGTAATTGCCCTTCTAACATAAAATCATAAAGGTCAATTTCTTGCTTAACTTGGTTATTGCGGAGAATCTTAATTGAGCGATAACTGCCTCGTTCAGAGTCAATCCCACCTGCTCTTTTTAGATAATATAAAATGCTGTCAGATGGCACACCTGCATATTGGCCAGGCCTTATAACGCTACCGCTAATATAAACGCTGACTGGCGTTGCTGTTTGTAGGTTTACGTAAATACTCACACTAGATTTATAAACCTGTTGAATTTTTTTAGTCACGACACCATTTATCTGACTTGCCATGACTCCAGCAACATTTATAGGGCCTACATTGGTAATAAATAAATTACCTTGATTATCAACCGTAAGCACTTCAGACTGATTTACTGCTCCCCATAACCAAATAGCCACTTTATCCCCAGGAGCAATAAGATAGTCATCATTCAATCCGTCAAGACGTTCACTCTCATAACCGCCAGCAAATAGGTTTGCACCATAAGGTGGTGGTAGCCCGGCTTCAGAAGTTGGTAATAATTCAGCAGCACTAGCCTCACCTGGCAGTAAAGTGTCTGTTCTAGCTTGCTTTGAGTAGGTCCCAGATTCAAGTGAAGCATTCGGCATAGCCGAACTGCTTACACCCATAGACTGTAAATCAGTTAAGTTTTGTGGTGTCGTGGCAGAATTTGCCTGAAGAGGTAATAATAAAAATAATAACCCACTAACGAGTGATTTTGCATAACAATTGTTCATCATTTTCTCAGTAAATCAGTTTTGAATATCGTTTAAAGTTGCCAGCTGTTGGTTATAAGGCATCAAAATGATAATTATCACCTTGATTATCAACAACCTGCGGCATTAACCACCACGAAAGATCATTTTTTTTCAAACAAGCTATACGCTTCTGTTTAGGCGTAATGACATCTGAAGATATACTACTGATATATAGTTGACGGCATTTTTGCCCTAATGCTGAAAAATAAGCATATCCAAATTCAACTTCAAACTGTTGATGTCTTACAATAGTTCCATTGGATTTTGAGGATAAATCAGCCCATAAGGATTTGGGAATACTCGAAGTATTGATTGAGGAAGCTACAGAGTCAATTAATGGCGTTGAAGCTTTTACTTGCGGAGGAGATGAACTGCAACCAGTTAAGATGATACTGGTAAAGAGTATGAAACAACTAAATTTTTTCATTTTACTTCCATTGTCTACAATTTAAATCAAATTAATCAAAAGTTTACATGCCAATTAAAATGGGAGACCGCAAAAATAGGCAGAAATGACATATATCGTTCGATAATCTGAAATAAAAAAGTGTTGCTTAAATACTTAACTTTTTTTTAATTTTTTAAGTAATTTCCAGATATTTTGTAAAGACCAGTTATACCAATAAAAAACAAATAAAAATGCACTAAACATAATCCATTCAGGGACCTGAGCGACCTCAGACCAACAGCCAATTAATGCAAATATCACACTGATTAAAGTAATTATGAATAAGGTTTGTTTTCTATTAAAACCTGCTCTTTCAAAAATATGATGTAAATGTTCCCGATCAGCCTGAAATGGAGACTGCCCTTTCTTTATACGTCTATTCATTATCGCAGCCATATCCATCAAGGGGATAGCTATCAAATAGAGTGCTGTAACAGGCCTAAAAGCAGGATCACTTGCCTCTGTTCCAATGACCATTAACCAAACCAATGTTAGACCAATAAACATATTTCCAGCATCGCCCATAAAAACTTTTGATAATGAACGATGCCAGCCTAAATTGAACATTAGGTATGCAAATAACGCTGCGACAAAGAGTAAAGGCAGTAATACCCATTCGTTACCAGAACGATCGAATAAAAAAGCAAGGCTTACAAATGTCACAAGGCTTATGGAGCCTGCAAGCCCATCAATACCATCCATCATATTAATGGCATTGATACCACCGATAATGGCAACAACAGTAAAGAATGTCCCAAGAATTCCGAGGGATAATTCTAGAGGACCTAAAATATATCCTACAGAAGTGAAATGCTGTTCTGTTCCGAAGATCATGAGTGAAGCAACGATTATCTGCGCAACAAATCGAACTTTTACGCTAAGGTTGTACCTATCATCCAAAGCGCCTAAAAAGAGTACTAACGCAGCTGCAACAAGATATAAATTTAGCTCTTGGCTTTGTTCTATGAAAACTACCGACGCCGTTAAAATAGAAATATAAATTCCAATTCCACCGACTAGGGGAATTGCACCGATGTGTTGTTTTCGGCAATCAGGAATATCTACTAAACCTGCCTTCACAGCAATAGGTTTCGTCAACCTTATGGTTACGAAAGAAATAAGAAAACTACTTAAAAGTGGCAGTAAATAATCCATTATTTTATACCATTAGTTATTATTAACAAAAAATCACCACGCTACCGCCCATAGATTACGGCTTCCATAGTGCCCGCCGACACGTCGGCTCGTATATTCCTAGTAAAAAACTATCTAAAAATGACTATTTAGTATTAATCATTTTTAGTTAGTAAACTCACTTTGCTGCTACATACTATAACTTATTTAATTATGCTTTTTCTTTGCGAAAGTTTAAAACTTAAGCTATACCTTCAAGTTGATCAGTCTTATGCTAACTTATGGCTAAAACAATCGCTAAAACAATGGCTACAGTCGGGTAGATATCTCACAAACATAATGGATAACTTCTCCTATTAAGTTCTAATTTTTACAACGCTAGTGCTATCCACACACAACCGTTTTTGCTGTCCCATGATGTTAAACAACACAAAACAGCGTTTTTCAGCATTTTTTTCTTCGAAAATAGCTTCTAAATCAATGAATGGTCCTTCAGTGAATTTCACTTTATCACCAGGCTGAAAACCAACATCGATTACAGGTTTGTGTATAGAGACTCTTCTTTTGATCTCTTCAATAATTCTATCATCAATGGGCGTCATTGCTTCCTTACAACCAATAATACGGGATACACCGCGAGTTGAATGAATACGACTAACGCTCATTTCAGTAGGATCAAAATTTATGAATAAGTAACATGGAAAAAGGGGGACTTCGACAAGCTTTGTCTTTCCTTGATTAGTTCTTTCTTCTTGAACAATAGGCAAATAACTTTCGACTTGCTGCATGGCTAAATTTTGCTGAGCTCGTAACTCTTCACGAGGTTTACAATATAACAAATACCATGACTTCATCTTTATCTACTCTTTTATCATCCAGTGGTGATTTCCTTTATCACCAAGTCAATGATTTTAGCAAAGCTAAAAGTGTAAAGAAATGGCTTTTAGAGTTTATGCTTGTTAATTGCCGAGATTTGATACACAAAGTATTCTACATGCTCTTTTAGGTATAATAATTGACTTAAAACTCACAAAGCAGAAAAAATAATTTTCACAAAAAAGCCAACTCATTTTGAGTTGGCCATTTACTTAAACAATTATAATACTTCAATCAAGTCTGCTGTAATCCTAATAACAAAGATTTTCAGCCACAAGATGTTACAAAGAAGCTTACTTCGCTTCAGGCTTTGGTGGGAAGTTCATCATCACTTCACCAATGGCATGATTGACTATCTCGACACGTTCTTCTGGTGTATTTTGGTCACGAATAGTATCTGCAACACTACCGCGCCATACAAGGTTCCCTGATTCTTTATCTACTAGATCAATAATCAAAGTACCTACTTCATATTCACGCACAGTAGTTTGCGAATTGATACCTGCGCCACCCCAGCCACGACGGCCATAGTATGGGTAGTAGCCATAACTGGTATTAAAAGTGTCTACGTTGATTTTTTTATCAACTTTGGTCAAGTAATTTACTAAAAGATCAGCTTGTGCTTCATCAACTTTTGACAAGCCTTTTTGAGTCAGTTGGTTATTTACCGCATCTCTGACACGTTGATCCATCAAACCATCAAGGTGATAAGTTGAGTCTTCATTTTTCTTTTCTACCCATGCAAAACTCTTGTATTGGTCGAATGAGACTGCAGGGTCATAATCTGAGTTCGTTTTTAATGTACTACACGCACTTAATGCTAAAACAGCGGCGGCAACGAAAAGCTTTTTCATATTGTCTCCAAACGATAACGAGCTAAGGGCTTGTTTCATTTACGATGTAAGATGGTTTTATGATCAATATTTAGCTTACCTACGTAAAGCCTATTCATCAACCGATAATATAAACAAAATGTTTCGGTAAGCCATTCAAGCATCGTTTTGCGAGATGATTGACTATTGGTTCTAAGTATTAACTAATGGGGCTAAAGATTAGCTAAAGGTTAATTAACTATAGCTGTACCTATTCTGAACAACTCAGTAAATATGTTAATTGAGTTCATTTGCTCCCAAGTGCTGACTTAATCTCAGACTAAACTTCAGACTAAACTTCAGACAGTATCTTGCTTATAATATTTCACACTTTAGCCCTATGATTTAGTTTGCTAAAATGAATTATCACTTAAATAAATCCTGTTAGTTATGAGAATCGATCCCAATATTTCATTAGTGTATAGCACTGATGGCGGCAAAATAGATCAACCTAAGCAAGAGACAGCAATTCCTGAAGGTGATGGCATTGTCAGGATCCATAAAGACAGTAAAGGCCGCAAAGGCAAAGGCGTCAGTGTCATTAAAGGCTTAGGTCTCGCGCCTAAAGAGCTGAAAGCACTTGCTCAGAAGTTAAAAAAACAATGCGGTTGTGGCGGCACAGTCAAAGATTTTGACATCGAAGTTCAAACTGATGACCGTGAAAAAATCAAAGCATTGTTAGAAAAACAACAATATACCGTTAAGCTAGCAGGCGGTTAGTTTCAGTTATAAAAATAAACTCAGTTAGTTCATCGGACGTATCAGCATCCAAGTTACGTATTAGCACAAGGATTTATTATGGATAGCTTACAAGGTCACTTATTAATTGCGATGCCCTCACTCGAAGACACTTTCTTTGAACGGTCTGTTATCTATATTTGTGAACATAACGATAAAGGTGCAATGGGCGTGATGATTAATCGCGCGACCAATATTGTTATCGATGAATTGCTCGACCAAATCGGATTATCTAACGAGTCGGAATTAAGCTTAGATCTTGAAGGGCCAGTTTTACTAGGAGGCCCAGTGGATACTGACAGAGGTTTTGTACTTCATACTCCTCAACAGCAATGGGTGAATAGTGAATCTATCAGTGATTTTTGTATGCTGACCACTTCTCGCGATGTACTAAACTCCCTTGGGACTAAAGAATCCCCTGAGCAGTTTGTCGTCGCACTTGGTTACTCTGGTTGGAGTAAAGATCAGCTTGAGCAAGAATTAGCTGACAATACTTGGTTAACGATACCTGCTACATCCGAATTATTGTTTGGACAAGACATCGAACAATTATGGACTGAAGCCACTAAAAAATTAGGTTTTGATATTTGGCAAATATCATCTCAAGTGGGCCACTCTTAACCTTAAGCAGTTCATAAGCTGATTAAAGCAATAATGCCGATAATGTTGGCAATTTAAGGTAAAAATTCATGCAATCAAAAACCGTTCTTGGGTTTGATTTTGGAACAAAAAGTATTGGCGTTGCTGTGGGGCAAGAAATAACAGCAAGCGCTGCACCTGTATGTGCAATTAAGGCCAATGATGGCATTCCTAATTGGGATGAAGTTGAAGCTGTTATAAAAGAATGGCAACCAGACCTTGTTGTAGTCGGCCTACCACTGAATATGGACGGTACTGAGCAAGAAATGACTCAGCGTGCGAGAAAGTTCGCCAATCGCTTAAGTGGTCGCTTTGGAGTTAAAGTCGCTACACAGGATGAAAGGCTCACCACTACTGATGCTAAAGCGCGACTTTTTGAACTGGGTGGTTACAAAAAGCTCACTAAAGGCCAAGTTGATGCAGTGTCGGCTGTATTAATAATCGAAAGTTATTTTGAAAATCAATTCGCTGATTAAATCAAATTAGCTAGAAATTTCAATACAAAAAAGGAGCCATTTGGCTCCTTTTTTAATTTAAGATATTATGCTTATATACAAGAGTTTTAATACAAACCTTTAGATACAAGCTTTAGATACAAGCTTTAGATACAAACGTTTAGGCACAAGCCTTTTGATACAAAACCTAAGATGTTTGACTTCAGCTACTTAAAGGTAAGGCTTAACCAAATTCGCCATCATATTAATGTGGGCATCATTGTCATTTAAACATTCAATATAACGGAATTTTTTACCGCCAGCTTGTTCAAACACTTCTCGGTTTTCACCTTTAATTTCTTCAAGTGTTTCTAGACAATCTGCACTAAACGCTGGGCAAACAACGGCGATATCGTTAATACCTTCACCAGGTAATGCTTCCATGGTCGCATCGGTATACGGTTGCAACCATTTAGCCTTACCAAAACGTGACTGGAACGTCATCACATATTCTTTATCATCTAAACCTAATTTCTCTACGACTAATCGAGTGGTTTTAACACAGAAACAGTAATATGGATCGCCTAAATGAAGGTTACGCTCTGGCATACCGTGATAAGACAGTACTAGCTTTTCTGGTTTTCCATTCGCATCAAAGTCAGCTTGAATAGATTCAGCTAATGCGTCAATGAAGGTTGGATCGTCATGATAGGTATTAATGAAATGAAGTGCTGGGATATAACGCCACTTACAAAGCTCTTTAGCAATAGCATCAAATGCCGATGCCGTTGTCGGCGCAGCATATTGAGGATAAAGAGGTAAAACAACGACTCTATCAATGCCGTCTTTATGCATAGCTTGCAACACCGAAGGTGTTGAAGGGTTGCCATAACGCATGGCTAAATGGACAGAAGCATCAACATCATTATCTGCAAATAACTTTGCTAGTTTGCTCTGTTGGCGCAAACTGATGTCCATTAAAGGCGAACCTTCATCTGTCCACACTTCTTTGTATAACGCAGCAGACTTAGCAGGACGAACACGTAGAATAATACCGTGTAAAATACACATCCATACAAGTTTTGGGATTTCTACTACACGAGGGTCTGCTAAAAATTCAGCTAAATAACGTCTTACTGCTGATGGGGTTGGCTCATCCGGTGTACCTAAATTCATTAATAGCACGCCAGTTTTACCGCGTGACTTGTGGCCGTCTTCTTTACTCAAACCAGAAAATTTATACAAAACTGTCTCCGAAAAAGTTTCATCAAGAGAGAATAAAACCTCACCTGAATATTAAAGTCTGTCACATGCTAATAACTATATATTTTGCTTATTACAAATATCTAGACCTAGACTCTGACACTGACAAAGTGACTAAGCGACTAAGCGACTAAGTGACTAGATTGTAAACAATTAGTTTTATTAACGATGCTGAATTATAAAACAGACTCTATCGCTTTTTTAAGCTCTTCGCTATCCGGTTTTACTCGAGAGTTGAATTGCTGCACACTTTCGCCATCTGCACTGACTAAGTATTTGTAAAAATTCCATTTCGGTGCTGCTGTTTTGTCACCTAAATAAGCAAAAACAGAATTAACATCATTGCCTCTGACAGCTGATGTTGAAACCATTGTGAAGGTCACGCCATAGTTAACAAAACAAACATCTGCAGTTTTAGCTTCATCATCTTCTTCTTGGAAGAAGTCATCAGATGGAAAACCAATAACAACTAGGTCATCTTGATACTCTTTATGCAGTGCTTCTAAGGCTTCAAATTGAGGTGTAAAACCACAATTACTGGCAGTGTTAACAATCAAAACGGGTTTGCCGTTGGTTACTTCACATAAATCAACCACTTCATCTGAATGAAGTTTTCTTGCTTCTACGTTGAGGTAGTCTGGGCAGCTATTAGCAGTAGCAGTTGATGGTAATAAAGCGCTGCTGAGGGTAAGTATTCCAGCGGTGAGTAAAAGCTTGTTCATAATGATTCCTTTCGATTGATATCATATTAAATAATAATCGAGTTGATTTGGTTTTGTCACACTCCCCAAACAAGCTGTAATTGCTTGCCTAATGAGTAATGTGGTTAATTTTACTGATACAGTTAATGTGATTGATTATACGTGCTTCTATTTAAAGCAGATCATCAAATATGTAAATAAACGACTCATTTCCATTTATTACATACATATATTAAAAACATATAAAAACCAAAGTGATGTCACTTCGGTTTTATTGTTTTACTGCTCGCTAAAATAACAACAAGGTCATCAGCCTAAATCTAACGTCACACCATCCATTAAGCCAGAACCACTTGTTTCATTGTTCTGCAATTTAATCATTAGACGTAAATCATTTGGAGAGTCAGCATGATGCAGTGCATCTGCGTAGCTAATCTCTTTCTCGATATATAAATCTAATAACGCTTGGTCAAAGGTCTGCATGCCTTGTTCTCGGGATTTACTCATGGTTTCTTTAAGTAAATGCAGTTCGTTTTTAGCAATCAAACTGGCGACACGAGGTGTATTGATTAGTACCTCGATTGCAGCGCGTCGCCCAGAACCATCCGATTTAGGCACTAATTGCTGAGCCACAATCCCGCGTAAATTAAGCGATAAATCAAACAATAATTGATTATGTTTATTTTCTGGCACCAAATGCATAATACGGTCTAACGCTTGGTTAGCGTTGTTAGCATGGAGCGTTGCCATACATAAATGACCTGTTTCAGCGAAAGATAGTGCGAACTCCATGGTTTCTTGAGTACGGATTTCACCAATCAAAATAACGTCTGGAGCCTGTCGCAGCGAGCTTTTAAGTGCAGCATCAAACGAGTCTGTATCAATACCGACTTCACGTTGGGTAATAATACTTTTACGGTGATCATGTACAAATTCCACAGGATCTTCAATGGTCAAAATATGCCCACGAGCATGGGCATTGCGATAACCCACTAAAGAAGCCAACGAGGTCGATTTACCGGTACCAGTACCGCCAACCATGATGATCAAACCACGTTTACTCATCACCAAATCTTTAAGAATTGGGGGCAGTTTTAAATCTTCGACTTCTGGAATTTTGGTTTCAATACGACGCATCACGCAACCTGGTGATTCACGCTGCCAAAAAGCACTAACACGAAAACGGCCTAAGTCCTTTGCAGCAAATGCAAAGTTACATTCACGGGTCTCATGAAACTCCTGCTTTTGTATATCCGTCATTAACGATTCAACAAATTCCAATGACTGCTCTGGATTAAAACTTGTTTCCGAAAGCGGTCTTAGCTCACCATCGATTTTTGCACTTGGCGGAAAGCCGGCCGTGACAAATAAATCCGATGCTTTACGGTCAACCATGACCTTTAAAAAAGGACGTACATCCATTTATTGCCCCTTAAAAGTTAGCTTGTTTATTTGAGCTCTTAGACATAGCGTCATCACGGGTAATTAATCCGCGATTAACCAAGTTTTGTAGACATTGCTCAAGTGTTTGCATGCCATGCGCCATACCTGTTTGAATTGCTGAGTACATTTGCGCGACTTTATCTTCACGAATAAGGTTACGAATTGCTGGAGTACCCATCATGATTTCATGGGCTGCAACTCGGCCGCCGCCCACTTTTTTGATTAGGGTTTGCGAAATAACGGCCTGTAATGATTCAGACAACATGGTTCGCACCATGTCTTTTTCACCCGCTGGGAATACATCCACAATACGGTCAACGGTTTTTGCTGCTGAGGTGGTATGCAAGGTACCAAATACTAAGTGACCCGTTTCTGCCGCTGTCATTGCTAATCGAATTGTTTCAAGGTCACGCATCTCACCCACAAGAATAACATCGGGATCTTCACGAAGTGCGCTTCGAAGTGCCGCATCAAAACCATGGGTATGTTTATGCACTTCACGTTGGTTCACCAAACACTGTTTGTTTTGATGTACGAATTCTATTGGATCTTCGATGGTCAAAATATGGTCATGGCGTTCATTATTAATGTAATCAACCATCGCTGCTAGCGTAGTCGACTTACCCGAACCAGTAGGGCCTGTTACCAATACAAGACCACGAGGGAAACTTGATATTTTCTTAAAGATTTCTGGAGCGCCGAGTTGCTCTAATGATAAAATCTCACTCGGAATTGTACGGAAAACCGCACCTGCCCCACGAGACTGGTTGAATGCGTTAACACGGAAACGGGCAAGATTTGGTACTTCGAACGAGAAATCGATTTCTAAATGTTCTTCGAAGTCTTTACGCTGTTTATCGTTCATGATGTCATACACTAAACCGTGTACAGCCTGATGATCTAATGCTGGTAAATTAATTTTTCTGACTTCACCATCTACACGGATCATTGGCGAAACGCCTGCTGAAAGGTGTAGATCCGAGGCATTGTGCTTTACACTAAAGGCAAGTAACTCAGTTATTTCCATGGTCAATGACATCCATTTAAACAAATAAAAACAATATGACAACAATAGCAGACCGAATATCAATCGCCCAGAGCCAAATTGCACAAGCGGCGCAAAATTGTTCACGTAACAGTGAAGAAGTCACTTTACTTGCTGTAAGTAAAACTAAACCCATCGCCGATATCATTGCAGCCTATCAAGCCGGTCAGCGCTGTTTTGGTGAGAACTATGTGCAAGAAGGCGAAGAGAAAGTCATCGCGTTAAAGCAAGATTACAATGATATTGAATGGCATTTTATCGGGCCATTACAATCTAACAAGTCGCGGATTATTGCTGAGCACTTTGATTGGATGCATACCCTTAGCCGTGACAAAATTGCTAAGCGATTAAATGAGCAACGTCCTAAAGATAAATCCCCATTACAGGTATGTATTCAAGTCAACATCAGTAACGAAGCCAGTAAATCTGGCGTTAGCCCTGAAGAAGTTAATCAACTTGCACAAACAATTGATGAGTTACCTCATCTTACCTTGCGCGGCTTAATGGCAATTCCAACCGCAACTGAAGATGTAAACTTACAAAGACGAGAATTTGCACAACTTGAAAACTTATACCTTGAACTTAAACAGCAATACCATAGTGTAGACACACTTTCGATGGGTATGAGCAGCGACTTAGCTATTGCTATTGAGCACGGTTCGACCATGGTAAGAATTGGTACCGGAATTTTTGGTTCACGAGCTTAAGCTTCGAAGCGGCTAGTAGATTTGAAGTAACTAATAGAAATGCCAGCTTAAAATGTAAGTACACACTTTTATCAAGTGTAAGGTATGTTTTTAAGCTGTTATTCATGAAGGATAATTTATAATGCCAGCCTTGTAATGAGCCATGAAAGCCATATATACCCATGATACTTCAAGATGCAAAGTCAGCAAGACAAATAGTGCCAAGATGCTAGGCATAAAATAGAAGTATAGTTATTCTACATCGATATTTTATAACAACGCAGATTGGTGCTATTTGACTTGCCCTTTGGGGCGCAAGCTCGAAAACCACTGCTACGTTGTAACCTTTGAAAAGTGAATAACAATTACCTCAGGTTACGCCTTGCATTGTTATCCGAGCTTGTGCCTGACAAAGCATCTTGAGGTAACATGGGTATAATCTTTATTAACGACTCCTACACGTACTCAACGAGTACATAAAATTAAAAGTGATTTAACCTTATGACTCAAGCAAAAGTATGTTTTATCGGTGCGGGCAACATGCCGCGAGCTATCATTAGTGGTTTAGTAACCAACGGATACCCTGCTGATAAAGTTCACGCAACGAACCCAAGTGTCGGCAAGTTAGATGCGCTAAAAGCAGATTTTGGCATTCAAGTTTCTCACGACAATGTTGCTGCGGCGGATGATGCAGATGTGATAGTGCTGAGCGTAAAACCACAGTTAATGCAAATGGTGTGTGAGCAACTAAGTCATTTAGATTTATCCAATAAGTTATTAGTTACTATCGCTGCAGGCATTCCTGCAGCTCGTTATCAAGATTACTTTAAGCAGCCAATTAAACTGATTCGCACTATGCCAAATACACCAACCCAAATTGGTGTTGGCATGACAGGGCTATTTGCTGACGACTCAATCTCAGCTGAACATAAACAAATTTGTGAAACCCTAATGAAAACCGGTGGCGAAGTTGTTTGGGTAAAAACTGAAGATGAGCTTAATCAAGTTATCGCATTAGCTGGCAGCTCACCTGCATATTTCTTCTTGTTTATAGAGTCAATGATCCAACACGGCATTAAAACAGGGCTTGATGAGCAAACGGCTCGAGCTTTAGCTCAACAAGCTGCATTAGGTGCTGCGCAAATGGTGGTGCAAAACCCTCAGCTATCATTAGAGAAGTTACGCACTAATGTTATGTCTAAAGGCGGCACGACTGCTCGCGCTGTTGAGACTCTTGAAGAAGGCGATTTACGTGGGTTAGTTGACCAAGCAATGACTAACTGCATAAAACGAGCAGAAGAAATGGCAAAAACATTTTAAAACTATACGGATTCAGCGACACTGTCACAATTGATGACATGTTATACGCACCAACCAAACAAGGCACTTAATAATGAATGCAATGCACTTTCTCGTTACCACGGTATTTGACCTGTACCTTATGGTGGTAATTTTACGTTTTTGGCTTCAACTTGCTAGGGCTGACTTCTACAACCCATTTAGCCAGTTTGTAGTCAAAGCAACACAACCAATCATTGCGCCAATGCGCCGTGTATTACCTTCAATTGGTGTAATTGATACTGCATCAATTGTGCTTGCAATCATTGTGGTCATGGTTAAGTTCCTGGCTTTAACTTTAATCGTAGACTTTAAATTAGATGCGGTATCGTTAATCATCTTGTCGCTGGTATCAGTACTTAAAGAAGCAGGAGTACTGCTGTTTTGGGTATTAATTATCCGTGCACTGCTTAGCTGGTTTAATCAAGGACATAACCCTATAGTGATGGTGATGGATCAGTTAACCGAGCCATTTTTACGTCCAGTGCGTAGAATTTTACCGCCAATGGGTGGCCTAGATTTATCAGTAATGCTGGTATTAATTGCGATGAACTTCATCAATATCTTATTTGCTCAGTACATTCCATTTTGGAATGCGGTTTAACCCTTCGAACTGGTTTTAACCATAATGAGCGCTATCATTCAGCAACAGAACGATCTGTTGCTGAATCTTTATATTCAACCTAAAGCCAGTCGAGATCAGATCATCGGCCTGCATGGTGACGAGTTGAAAATAGCCATTACTGCACCGCCAATCGATGGCAAAGCTAATAGCCACTTAATTAAATATTTATCCAAAGCATTTAAAGTACCTAAAGCAGATGTTGTTATTTTAAAAGGCGCGCAAGGGCGTCATAAACAAGTCAAAATATCCATGCCTAAACAAATTCCTAGTGAAGTATCTCACTTACTGTAAAGCAATAAATTCAAAGTTAACTAATTAAACTTGCTTAGTTTTGTATGAAATTAAGGTGAGTTTGATTAAAATTCTCTATACTTAACGATACACTCCATTAGTGAATCACCTCTTGCAAGAGTCGATCAAGGATCCTGATTATGTTTCGCACTATCATTTTAAATTTGTTGTTTGTTGTTGGACTTTCATTAGGGCTTTCATTAGGACTAACAACTACAGCTCAAGCAGAGCAAAAACAGCAAGTAGGCAATTTTGATATCCATTACATGGCATTAAGTAGCACGTTTATAACACCTAGCATTGCCAAAACCTACGGTATTGAACGAAGCAATTATAATGGCATCGTTAATATTGCCGTATTAGATACAAGTAAAGAGGGTAACCCGCCTGTAGCAATTGAAATCTCAGGTGTGGCAAACAACTTACTTGATGCAAGAATCACCTTAGATTTTAAAGAAATTCGAGAAGGCAAAGCAATTTACTATATTGCCCAAGTCCCCTATCGAGATGACCAAGAAATTAACTTTAATATTGCAGTTAAGCACGGTAATCAGCTTAATACCTCGCTTAAATTTAAGCAGAAGTTTTACGTGGAATAAGCAGAAACGTGCCGCAAAAACATTCTATAAAGCCAATTCTAGTATGATTGGCTTTATTTTTATCAGTCCATAAACCAACACCTATTATCATCTTTTGAGCTATCTATCAGCTAAACGCTTAGGTATCATTAGCCAAATTTTCAAGTACCATTTTCCATCCACTAAGGTATTCCCATGCAGCAAATTGTATTAGCCAGCGGTAACAAAGGTAAGCTTAAAGAGTTCGACCAAATGTTGTCACAATTTAATATTCAAGTATTACCGCAAAACCAATTCAATGTGCCTGAAGTGGCTGAAACTGGCACTACATTTATAGAAAACGCGATTATCAAAGCAAGGCATGCTGCTGAGATTACAGGTAAAGCTGCTATAGCTGATGACTCAGGTTTAGAAGTCGATGCACTTCAAGGCGCACCAGGCATATACTCAGCCCGTTATGGCGGAGAAGATGCTAGTGAAAAAGACAGATACCTAAAACTGCTGAACACGCTTGAAGGTCAAACCCAACGTAATGCACGTTTTCAATGTGTATTGGTTTATATGCGTCATGCAAAAGATCCAACCCCTATTGTGTGCCAAGCAGCTTGGGAAGGAAAAATCGGCACTGTACCTCAAGGCGAGCAAGGTCATGGCTATGATCCTGTTTTCATTCCTGAAGGTTTTGATTGCTCTGCGGCAGAACTTAGCAGTGAGCAAAAAAACCAATTAAGCCATCGTGGTTTAGCGCTTAATTTGTTAGTTGAAGCTTTGAAAGCAAAAGGGATTATTTAGTCACTATGTTAACCCTGCCACCACTTAGTCTTTATATTCACATACCTTGGTGTGTTCAAAAATGTCCATATTGTGATTTTAACTCACATGGCCAGCAAGGTGAGCTGCCTCAAGAGAAATATGTCGAAGCCTTACTGCAAGATTTACATAATGACTTAGATTATGTTCAAAATCGCAAGTTACACAGTATTTTCATTGGTGGTGGAACCCCTTCTCTATTTGAAGCCAAACAAATAAAGCGAATTCTTGACGGCGCAAGAGATGCGATTGGATTTGAACAAGATATTGAAATCACCATGGAGGCTAACCCTGGTACATTAGAGCATGACGACTTTGCCGCTTACCAAGCCGCGGGGGTGACTCGTTTATCTATTGGTGTGCAAAGTTTCTCAAAAAATAAACTCAATCTACTTGGGCGTATTCATGATGAGAATGAAGCTGTTACTGCAGCTAATACCGCTTCAAAGGCAGGTTACAACAGCTTTAATTTAGACCTAATGCATGGGCTACCAAATCAAAGCTTCGATGAAGCTATGGCGGATATTGATACGGCAGCAGCGCTTATGCCACCTCACCTATCTTGGTATCAACTGACTATTGAGCCTAATACCTTGTTTCATTCAAAACCACCACAATTGCCAGATGATGAAAACCTATGGCACATTTATGAACAGGGACAGAAAAAACTTGCCGCTCTAGGTTACGAGCAATACGAAATTTCAGCCTATGCCAAACCAGGTTTCCAGTGTCGTCATAACCTTAATTATTGGCAATTTGGTGATTACTTAGGAATTGGCTGCGGCGCTCATGGAAAAATAACCCAAGCTGAGCAAAATAAAATTACTCGAACCGTTAAAATTAAGCATCCAAAAGGTTACTTGAATACTGAAGATTTCACTTTCGAAACCTCTGAAGTTCTACCTGAAGATCGAGCGCTTGAATATCTTATGAATCGACTAAGATTAATGACGCCAATTCCAAAAGCAGAGTTTGAGCAGCGTACAGGTTTATCAGCTGAAATATTAGCTGAAGGAATGAAGAAATCTATCGCACGAGGTTTATTGACCGAATCAGAACAACATTGGCAATTAACCTCTAAAGGCCATATGTTCGTTAATGATTTATTGTCTCAGTTTATCGATTAATGATTAACTAGCAACCAATTAGATAATTCACTAGACATATTGCAGCATTGATTAGCTATATCGCCCGCACCTTTTTATAGCTGCTAAATATTAGCCATTACTCAGCCTGAGTAGTGGCTTTTTATTACCTAAAGATCAGCGTACTCCACTACAAGTAATCAATTACCGATGACTGACTCATTGTAGCTTTCCCTTCAGCAACAATTAATACACAATTGCTAACATTTCACTTTACCTTTTTTTATCTCGCTCTATTAGGATATGAATCAATAATTTTAACAAAAATTTAATTTCACTCTGCAAACGGAATCAAGTATGCGACTAAAAACTAAAACGACATTAATAGCCGTAGCGTTATCAAGCTTATTATCAACTTCTGTTATCGCCCATAGTTCACATGGACAAATAACAGAAACCCCAAGTGAAGCAAGCCAAAAAGCCACCACTGAATCAGAAAAAGCCAATGAGTTATTTGAAAACATTTTCATGGAAAATGTTATGGCAAGCCCTATTTCACAAACTTATATGCGTATCAAAAAAGATTACGACAAATGGGGCGATTTTAGTGAAAAAGCAGAAGATGAAGCATTAGCTCGTGCCAAAAAACATTTAAAGCAACTAGAAAGTATTAATGTTAGTAAGTTAGATGTCCAAACTGCATTAAGTTACAAACTAATGAAGCAAGGCCTAGAGCAAGATATTGAAGATGATAAATGGCGTCATCACACATACCCAGTCAATCAAATGTACGGTAGCCACACCTTTATAGCCACCTTCTTAATTAATCAGCATCAAGTGTCGAGTGTAAGCGATGCTGAAGCCTACATCAGCCGTTTAAATGGCGTTAAGCTTGCAAGTGAGCAACTTGTTGATGGCTTAAAGCTACGTGCAGATAAAGGCATCATTGCGCCTAAATTTGTTTTCCCTTATGTCATTTCTGACAGCCAAAACATCATTACCGGTGCGCCATTTAGCGATACCGAAGAAAAAAGTACCCTTTGGGCTGACATCAATAAAAAAGTAAACGCATTAGATACGACTCAAGACAAAAAAGACCAATTGCTCGCTGATGCTAAAAATGCGCTCATTAACAGTGTAAAACCAGCTTATACCGATCTGATCAGCTACCTAAATGAGCTTGAGAAAAAAGCAGACACTCGTGACGGTGTTTGGAAGCTGCCAGAAGGTGATGATTTCTTCAATATGCGTTTAAGTCGTGTCACGACTACAGATATGAGCTCTGAAACCATTCATAAGCTTGGTCTTTCTGAAGTCGCGCGTATTCATGATGAAATGCGCACCATTATGAAGAAAGTTAAATTTGATGGTAACTTGCAAGAATTCATGGCATTCATGCGTGATGATGACCAGTTTTACTACCCAGATACAGCTGAGGGTAAAACTCGTTACATGACAGAAGCTAAAGACTTGATTGATAATATGGAGTCTCGTCTTGATGAAGTATTCAATATTAAGCCAAAAGCTCAATTGATTGTTAAGCAAGTAGAAGCATTCCGTGAAAAGTCAGCAGGTAAGGCATTTTATGATGCGCCTGCACCAGACGGTTCTCGCCCTGGTACTTACTACGCGAACCTTTATGACATGAAAGCGATGCCGACTTACCAAATGGAAGCACTGGCATACCATGAGGGTATCCCTGGCCATCACATGCAAATTGCGATTGCTCAAGAGCTAGAAGGTATTCCTAAATTCAGAAAATATGGCGGTTACACAGCTTATATTGAAGGCTGGGGTTTATACACTGAATACTTCCCTAAAGAGATGGGCTTATATGCTGATCCATACTCTGACTTTGGCCGCTTAGCCATGGAGTTATGGCGTGCATGTCGTTTAGTGGTTGATACTGGTATCCACTCAGAAAAATGGACCCGTGAGCAAGGTATTCAATACTATGTTGATAATACCCCTAATGCTGAATCTGATGCCGTGAAGATGGTTGAACGTCACATCGTAATGCCAGGCCAAGCAACGGCGTACAAAGTCGGCATGATTAAGATTCTAGAGTTGCGTGAAAATGCTAAAAAGCAAATGGGTGATAAGTTTGATATTCGCCAGTTCCATACGCTGATCCTAGAAAATGGTCCACTGCCTCTAGATGTATTAGAAGATAAAGTCACTGAATGGGTTAATACGGCTAATTAGTTTTTTCCCTAGCAAATAAAATGAAAAAAGCCACTGTAAACAGTGGCTTTTTTGTATCTACTCTCATCACTGCCAGGTCAACCTACATAAAGACTTCATTGAGATTTCGTCGAGATTGAGACCAGCAAAGATACATAGATGTGCTTTTACTCATTATATATTCTGGGTTAGGAATATAGGGATATAGGGGTAAAACTGGATTGGAACTCATGCTATTAGGCAAAGCCCTCAGGCAAAATATGAAATCAACAAACAATAATTTACGACTGGAGTTTATTTCAGATAAAAATAACCCCAGAACATTGTCTGGGGTAAACCAATTTAAACTAGGATGATGGTTTCAAAGCCGGCATTGTTCTAATTTTAAAACCGTTGCCAGCTGTGATTCAAAACTTGCGAAGTTGCTGGTTTGCACATTTTGATGAAAAGGGGTCATTTCTCAACAAGATGCGTGACTCAAACCATTCCGAATCAACTGAAGTCTATTGTATTGATTTCAGAACATAGTTCAAGGTGTGAAAATGAAATTGTTTTAATATAAGGACAATATAACACTGAACAATTTTTAAACACAAACAATTAAGTTATTGTTTATGTTAAACAAATTAAAAAGCCACACTAATTAGTGCGGCTTTGTTTGTAATATTGAACAATGTTTCCATATATTCTTACGTAATTAGCTACCTATCTTGGTAATTATTTACGCAATTTGTATAAATGCTCATATTTAGTATCCCAATAAGGGGTGCTTCCAATATGTCCCTTAATAAAGTCGATGAACGAGCTTACTTTAGGTGCAAGATGCTTACGTCGAGGGTAAACCGCTTGTAGAGGCAGGTTATTGGTTAACTGCCAATCCGGTAACAATGGTACTAAGGTACCTTGCTCTATTTCATCTTCCATCAAGTAACTGGCTAAATATGCAATACCAAGCCCGCTGACTGCAGCTGATTTTAATGCTGGTGCATTATCAACTCGGAAGTTACCTGATACACCTATTTCGCAGTAGTCTTCGCCTTTCTTAAATTGCCACATGCTGTGCTCATGCCACTCACCTTGATAAACAAGACAGTTATGATCCACTAGTTGCTCAGGACGAGAAATCGTTCCGTTTTGAGCTATATACTCTGGCGATGCTGCAAGTAAGAATTGGCACTTCATTAACGGACGAGCAACCATACCTAAAGGTAATTGCTCCGACATAGTTAATAGTAGGTCTAAGCCTTCACTTACTACATCAACTTTATGATCGAGTAAGCTTACTTGTAACTCAAGTTCTGGGTGTTTAGCCATAAACTCAGGTAATGCAGGAATGATATGCATGGTACCGAAAGACTGGGAAATACCCACTTTCAATACACCACGGGTTGCATCATTCAAGTTATGTACACTAGCAACAGCTTGTTCTGCATCACGGAGTAACTCTTCGCCTTGAATATAAAGCAAGTTACCAGCTTCTGTCAGACTCAAACTACGTGTAGTACGTTGAATAAGTTGAACCCCAAGTTTATGTTCAAGATCAGCAACCTGAGTACTTACTTTGGACTTAGATATACTCAATCTTCTGGCTGCGGCGCTAAAGCTTCCGGCGCGGGCAACATGAGTAAAAATAGCAATAGGTTCTAACAGTTCTAACATTGGAGTCGCCTTAAGCTGTTTACGACATTAAAAATAGTTTTTGGAATGCCAATCACTGTAACCTATTCGAAACAATAACGAACAAGATTTAAGCGATATGACAGTGCAAAATTACCTGCACTATTAACCAAAAAAGAAATTAAATTGTGATAGTCCCTTATCCTGTATAGCCAATCAATACTAAAACAATAAGTTAATCGAATTAGCTATGCAGTTTTATAATTTTATGGAGTATACCAAAAAAATCACAAATGGCTCTATATTTATAATATACAATTTTTTTATCAGAACAAATCATTAGTTGTATAGAAGTCTAGTTGAATTAGGATTTTATGGGGATTTAAAACGAAAAAGCCCCTGCTTATTTAGCAGGGGAAGGTCAGGTGCATTTTGACAATGCTAGAAATTGAACAATCAAGATAATCAGATTAGTTAGTCTACAGTCCATTTTCACTGACTAACCTTTACAATTACCTGCTAGTTAATTACCGATGCTCATTTAAGCTTAATCGGGTATTTAACTAAATAAATATACTGCCTTACTTATTCATAACGACTATCAAGTGTGGCCAGTTCGTATGAAGCAAGTTCTGGAATTGATTTACGAACCTCGGACTCAAGTACCATAAGCTCTTCAAAATTTGCACAAACTTGCTCAGCTTTAGCTTCAATAGCCTCTGATTGATCGGCTATCTGATACTCAATGTCTTCACCCACTTTTTCCATTTTGGCAGAAAAAGCTTCAATCTTCTCTTCAAAAGTACCGCCTTCAGAAGACATCATTTCAGCCCCTAAGGCCATCATGAAGCTGCCCATTGAATTCGAAATCATCGCTTCCATTTCTTTTTCAAAATCTTCGTTAAAAGCTTCTTCAATTGAAGACTCGGTAGCGCCTAAGTAAAACATATCACCTTGCTGATAAGCAGCTTCATCTACTCGGGTTTGTATGCCAGCCAGTAGTTCATCTAATTTCGAGCCTGTTGCATCACCAAAGATTGGGGTTAACGCTAAGCTAACGGCATCAGTAGCCAGTACAACAACTTCATTTACGAGATCGATGATTTCAGGTACTTGTTGAGAAAGCTCTTCTGAATAATCATTAAGCAATTTGCTCTGTTTGCTATCTAATTTAACTCTGTTGCCTTCAACATAAAGCTCACCCATTTCAACTCGATAGATTTCTTCACCCTGCTCGCTGATGAGTAATTTTTTCGGTTCAACAGTGACATCATAATTAAGAGTGACATTACATTGGTCGTCATCAATGGTGAGCTTTGCCATAGCAGGTGATATCGCACCAGCTGTAAAGATAAGCCCTGATAAAGCAATACCTTTGATTAAACCGTTGGTGAAATTAGTTTGAGTTTTCATTAGCTCTTCCTTGCTGTTAATAAATCACAGTCTTTAAGTTATAGACTGAATTTTTAATCTGGTTAGTTAATAGTAAATACTTGTAATTGATAACCTAGATAAAGCACAGCTCGTGCCAATATTTAAAAACCTTTTATTTTCAATAACAAAAAAGGATTTTTAATCATATTTAGAGAAAGGCAAAATTGAAGAGTTAGCCGAA
Source organism: Shewanella sp. TC10 (assembly GCF_009663145.1). Taxonomy (GTDB): domain Bacteria; phylum Pseudomonadota; class Gammaproteobacteria; order Enterobacterales; family Shewanellaceae; genus Shewanella. The sequence goes on along the minus strand of NZ_VKHR01000018.1, from coordinate 13,746 downwards.
GATGAGTGAAATTAACAACAAAGTGGTGTATTTCACTCATCGTTAATGTTCACTCGTGTACAAATTTAATATCAGCTAATTTACGAGCTAAGAACTAAAAGATAAAACTAAGAAATAAAAGCTACCACCAGCTAAGAACAGCTAAAGACAAACAGTAAAGGAATTAAAAAATTGAACGTCCTAAAGACTGAGACAAATACTCAAGCATACGAGTACCCGCTAAAGAGTTGCCATTTTGATCCAGTTCAGGAGACCAAACACAAATAGACATATCACCAGGAATAACGGCAATAATACCGCCACCAACACCACTTTTACCTGGCATCCCCACGCGATAAGCAAATTCACCAGCACCATCATATAAGCCCGATGTTGCCAATAACGCATTAAGCTGCCTTGTTTGCACAGGCGTGATTAGTTGATCACCTTGGAAGGTTTTGCCGCGATTAGCCAAATAGAACATGGCTTTAGATAAATCTGCACAGTTCATTTTCAGCGAGCAATAATGAAAGTAGCTTTTTAGCACAGTATCGACATTGCCATCGAAATTACCAAATGACTTCATTAAATATGCAATCGAGGCATTTCTAGCACTAAATTTAAACTCTGAATTGGCTACGTTTTTATCAAAACAGATATGCGAATTACCACTGAGCTTTCTCACTTCTTCAAGCATGCGGTGCTTAGGTGCACTTTGCCTTGCTTGAATTAGGTCTGCAATCACTAAAGCCCCAGCATTGATGAATGGATTTCGAGGTATACCTCGTTCCAACTCAACTTGTACCAGCGAATTAAAAGACTGGCCTGAGGGTTCTTTACCTACTCGGCTCCAAATTTCATCTTCAGTATACAAACTAAGTGCAAGCGTAAGACTAAATACTTTAGAAATACTCTGAATAGAAAAAGGTTCAAGGTAATCACCAGCGCCTATGGTTTGCCCATCAGCAGTGGTAACAGCAATCGCAATTTTATTAGGATCCACATTCCCTAATGCAGGAATGTAGCTTGCGACCTTTCCAGAACCAATAAGTGGCCGAACTTTGTCGACCACTTCTTGAAGCAGTATTTGCTCAGGCATCAGCTAAATTAGCCCCACCAGATGTCATATAACGCACTAACTTCAAGCTGAGGAACTTTCTTCGCTTCCCAGAATGCTTTAACGGCTGCCACATCTTCTTCGGTACATTTACCGATTTGCTGTGTTGCAATGATGCCTTCCCACATTTTATGGCCGCCACCGTGAAAACCTAGATTACGAGGCTCAATAACTTGATCGATAAACTCATCAACGGCTTTATCAATCTCTTCTTCAGAAATTGACTCTTCGAAAGTCCAGTTAACATCAAAACCAAGTTCTTGGAACTCATCAACGCGTAATTTTTTACGTAAACGGCGATTGCGATTCTTAGCCATGTTTTTATCCTAGTGTTTTATCGTTTATAAATGTTTTAAATCAAATCCGAACAAGCTTAGCTTACTCTTTCGAACATTAAATCCCAAACACCATGACCTAAGCGATGTCCACGGGCTTCGAATTTTGTTAATGGGCGATGATCTGGACGCTCAACGACTGTATTGGTTTCAGATTGATTCTTATAACCTTCAGCAGCAGACATCACTTCAAGCATATGTTCACTGTAATTTTCCCAGTCAGTTGCCATATGGAAAACACCGCCAATTTTTAATTTACGACGAATAAGTTCAGCAAATTCAGCTTGAACGATACGGCGTTTATGGTGACGTTTTTTGTGCCAAGGATCTGGAAAAAACAACTGCACACGACTCAAAGAACCATCTGCAATACTGTTTTCAAGCACTTCCATAGCGTCATGATGGTAAACACGAAGGTTAGTCACTTCAGCTTTACCAGCATCAACTAGGCATGCACCAACACCAGGCTTGTGAACTTCAATACCAATATAATTTAGTTCAGGAGCTGCTTGCGCCATTTCAACTAAAGAAGCGCCCATACCAAATCCAATCTCTAATACGGTATCAGCATCACGATTAAATACTTCAGTAAGATTGATAGGCTCTGGAGTGTAATCTAACCCCATTGTTGGCCAGTATGATTCAATTGCTTGAGCTTGGCCTTTTGTTAGGCGCCCTTCTCTCAATACAAAGCTTCTAATCTTACGAATATATTTACCATCTTCGTTAAATTCAGCGGTAGTCACGTCGCTCATGTTTGCCTCATCAATTGGGTGCTTTATAAAAGTGACCCAATGTTTCACTTCAAATTCATAAATAGTCGGTAAGTATATCGTAAAAACGCCATGACTAAAGTAGTTAATCCCCTTTGAGGTGGAGATTCTTGTGCTTATATTGCGTTTTTTAAACAAGTTTAGCTACATGAGTCAAAATACCTCAGTGACTAGGCGGATTTTAAGCTTCAGAGACCATTTAAAAGCCACTTATCGTTTTTAGCTTTTCCAGTATCAAAACCGTATCTGACTTGTTTATCAAAACGTCGCCATATACACTGCGCCAATGAAAAAAGATAACTCCTTTTCCGAGCGTAATTTTTCTGAGCGAATTGTTGCTTGGTACGATGTTCATGGCCGTAAGACCCTCCCTTGGCAGATCAATAAAACCCCATACAGAGTATGGATTTCTGAGATCATGCTGCAACAAACTCAGGTCGCCACTGTTATCCCATATTATGAAAAGTTCATGGCGAGTTTTCCATCAATTGCAGATTTAGCGAATGCCAGTGAAGATGATGTTTTACATCATTGGACAGGTTTAGGTTATTACGCCCGAGCCAGAAACTTACATAAAGCGGCAAAGGCGGTGTACGAACAACATAATGGCAAGTTCCCTGAAACTTTAGATGAAGTCATAGCCCTTTCCGGCATTGGCCGCTCAACAGCAGGCGCTATTTTATCCCTTGCTCTTGGTCAGCATCATTCCATTTTAGATGGCAATGTTAAACGAGTGCTGGCAAGACATGGCGCGATTGCCGGTTGGCCTGGTCAAAAAGCTGTTGAACAACAACTTTGGACACTGACTGATTCACTGACGCCCAAAAATGATGTGCGTAAGTTTAATCAGGCCATGATGGATATTGGTTCTGCTGTTTGTACCCGCAGTAAACCTCGTTGTGACGAATGCCCAGTTGCTATTGATTGCAAAGCCCAGCTGGCTGGCAAACAAACTGAATTCCCTGGCAAAAAACCTAAAAAGGCCATTCCAACCAAATCAGCTTGGATGTTAGTAGTAAAACAAAGTGGTCAAGTGATTTTAAATAAACGTCCACCAGCTGGAATTTGGGGAGGACTTTGGTGCTTTCCACAGTTTGAAACTGAAGCTGAGTTAGATGAGCATATTTTATCTGAATTTACTGACAAAAAGATTGTTCATTCTAAGGCTGAATGGCTTGCAGGATTTCGACATACGTTTAGTCACTTCCACTTAGATATTCAACCGATATTAATCGATATTGAATCAACACAAGATTTAGCAGAATTTGAATCCTGTGTAATGGAACAAAACCAGACTCTCTGGTATAACATACATCATCCAGCTAAAGTCGGATTAGCCGCTGCAACCGAGCGGATTTTATCTCACTTAGTCGCACTTTCAGCAGCAGATCCTATTTAGGATCCCGTTAAGGAAACATCATGGCTCGTAATGTTAATTGCGCATATTTAAATAAAGAAGCTCCAGGTTTAGATTTTCAACTGTATCCTGGAGAAGTTGGCAAGCGAATTTTCGATTCGATCAGTAAAGAAGCTTGGGGACTTTGGCAGAAAAAACAAACTATGCTAATCAACGAAAATAAGCTCAACATGATGAATGTTGACGATAGAAAGTTTCTTGAAGAGCAAATGGTTAACTTTTTATTTGAAGGCAAAGACGTTGAAATTGAAGGTTATGTGCCTCCAGCTGAAGACGAATAAACTAGCCTAACAAACTGCCTTCAGTCATTTAGCTAGAATGCGAGTATTGATCCGCTAAGGTTGATACTCGTCTCCCTTCAATTGTTCAACCCTCCCATAATTAATCACTTTATTCGTACTAGCTTTTATTGATACTTTTCTAAATCCAGTGAAATACATCCACAAGTCGGTAGCAATAAATGTAGTCGCAAAAAATGATGCCCAGCTAATTTCAGTAAACTTCGAAAAAGTTCCCAAATTAAAATAGAAATTTCATATTCGTGAGTTTTCTTATAATTTGAAAATAATGCCAGCCCTTTGTTAGCAACACATCGTTTTTTCAATTAGATAGGTCGTATACTCACTGTAATTGTTTCTAAAGAGAATATTTATGGTTAAGCCACTCATTTACGCTGTATTAGCTGTAAGCCTTAGTTTATCTTTTCAAAATGCTAGTGCCGATCCATTAGGAATGAAACCCATTCCAGTACCTGACGCACCTTTAGGTTACTTAGTCCATAACCCATATGAAAATGCGCCACTTACCGCATTAGTTACCTTAAACGGTCACACTATTTCAGATGTTGAAGTTACGGTTCATGCCAAAGATGACACAGGTGTGAGCATTCACTATCAAGTCGATGATATGCGTGTCATGAATGAGGGCGGCGTACCAATTTTTGGCCTATACCCAGCTTTAATGAATCACTTTACCGTGAACTGGACTGAAAACGGTAAACAGCATAGCCATGACTATCAAATGCTTACCCCAGATATTGATATGGGCTTCTCTGAAAGCCAGTGGGCTAAAGCTCCTTTAGTTGAAGTTGAGCATGTTGATGCCGACTTCAAAGACAGACTATATTTTGTTAATTGGACGAACCCAGACGGCAAAACAGGTCAACTTGCTCACAATAACCCTGATGCACCTGGCGCATTTTCTTGGGACGGTAAACCTGGTTTTTTCATTATTGATACCGCAGGTGATATCCGCTGGTATTTAAATCCCTACACTACCCATGATTCAAAAAGCTTTGACAACGCGGGTTACGCCATGGGAATGAACGTCACTAAAGACGGCAATATGGTCTGGGTACAGGGTCAAGGCTGGAAAAAAATGTCGCTCATGGGAAGAATGATTTCAGAGCACAGCTTGCCGGGCAACTTTATTGATGCATCCCATGAAGGTATTGAAGCTGCAAATGGAAATATCTTCATTCGCGCCGCAGCCAAAGATTATCGCCGCCCAGACGGTAAGTTAGTCAACACTATTCGCGATCAAATCATTGAAGTAGATAACACTGGTAAGCTAGTCGATTACTGGGACTTAAATACCATTTTAGATCCTATGCGCGAAGAAGCGCTGTTATCACTCGATGCAGGCGCAGTTTGCCTCAATATTAATGCAGCACAAGCTGGCCATCAAACCACCTTAGAAGACTTACAAAATGCGCCTTATGGTGACATCCATGGTGTAGAAACTGGCCGTAACTGGATACATGTAAATTCAATCGATTACGATCCAAGTGATGACAGTATTATTATCAGTTCTCGCCATCAATCAGCAGTAATAAAAATAGGTCGAGATAAACAAGTTAAGTGGATATTAAGCCCATCAAAAGGTTGGTCTGAAAAGTTTGCAGCTAAACTTTTAACCCCAATCGATGCCAAGGGCAAGCAACTTAATTGTAATGAAAAAGGCCTTTGTCGCGGCACTGACTTTGATTTTTCTTACACCTCACACACTGCGTATTTAGTGCCTGAAAAAGGTACCTTAACCGTGTTTGATAATGGTGATGGCCGCCATTTAGGTCAACCAATGTTTGCTAACGAAAAATACTCTCGTTCAGTGGAATACAAAATTGATGAGCAAAACCTAACGGTTGAGCAAGTATGGGAGTACGGTAAGGACGAGCTTGGTTATAACGGCTATTCGCCTGTGACTTCAATCGTCAAATATCAACAAGATAAAGACAGTATGATGAGCTACTTTGCATCAGCAGGCTTGTTTGGTTTAGGAGGCGGCTACGGTAACTTAAAAATGGATGACACCACAGGTAAAGTGCAGTCTATTTTAGTTGAACATCGTTACGGCGAAACCAAGCCCGCAGTGCGTATTAACATTAATAGCCACGATATGTTTGCCACAGGTTATCGCGCCCAAGTTATCCGCGTTCAAGAGATGTTGAAGTAATGAGTTAACCTTGAAAGACTAAGAGCTTTATAAATTCTAAATCCGTTTAACATGTACTAACTGATTTAATGCTCTATAAATAAATGCTCTGTAAAAAAAAGCCTAATAAATAAAATGCCCTGTAAATAAAAAGCCCCTGCAAATAATTTGCGGGGCTTTATTTTTAACTCTTACTTAGTGACCTAAGCCAACTCCCTTGTGTTATAAGCAAGGCTACATAGGCTTTCTCTTAACTAAACTCCCCCACACATGCACTACTTAAACAGCCAGTCGCAAGCCAGTAAAATCTGTTTCAATTTGAATCTAAAGTAAATTAATACTGGTCAAAAAATGATTAATCATTTACATTCTAACAACAATGTAAGCGCTTACACTAGTTGTGCATTTAGAATATTTATAAAAATCAGTTAGCTGTAAAGCTGCCATAAATACCAAATTTGGATGGAATCAACCAAGGTAATAATAACAATGGCTCAAGAACCTAAAACCTCATCAGCAACACCTCTATCTGAAAAGTTATCGTTAAAAGAAAAAGTGGGTTATGCCCTTGGGGATGTCGCATCTAACTTTTACTGGCGAGTATTCGATGTTTTTCTTTTCATTTTTTATACCGATGTCTTTGGTATTTCAGCTGCCGCTGTCGGCACTATGATGCTAGTCACGCGGATTATTGATGCCTTTTCAGATCCTTTAATGGGCGCCTTAGCTGATAGAACATACACACGTTTCGGAAAGTTCAGGCCTTACCTTTTACTGGGCATATTACCCATAGCTGCAGCCGGCGTACTTACCTTCACCGTCCCTGATTTGGGCGATGATGGAAAACTCATTTGGGCTTACGGCACTTATATATTTATGATGCTTGCTTACACCTTTATTAATGTCCCATATGGTGCATTACTAGGTGTAGTCACAGCCGACAGCCAAGAGCGCACGACCTTAACCAGCTTTAGATTTATCGGTGCTTTTTCGGGCGGCACATTAGTCGCTTATATGACACCAGAGCTAGTGAACCTGTTAGGTAACGGCAATGAAGCGCTAGGCTGGCAAATGACAATGGGTTGCTACGGTTTAATTTCAGCGGTGTTGTTTACCCTCACCTTTTTGGCCACTAAAGAACGTATTGCGCCGCCAAAAAATCAGCAAACCAGTATCAAGCAAGACATCGTGGATTTAACTCAGAATAAACCCTGGCTTATCTTGTTTTCGTTGGCGCTCATTATCATGTTCACCATTACACTTCGCGCAAGCACAGGAACGTTTTACTTTAAGTATTACGTTGGCCGAGAAGACTTAATTGGCACCTTTACTGCGGTTTATATGATTTCACTCGCCATAGGCGCAGCTTCTACTCCGTTACTTAGCCGCTATTTTGATAAACGCAGCTTATTAATTGGCTTAATGAGCCTAGTGGCCATTTTATCTGCGGGTTTTTATCTCATTCCAGCCAACAATTTAACCCTGATGTTTATTATGCAGGCATTAATCGGTTTCTGTTTAGGCCCTAAATCACCGTTGGTTTTCTCAATGTACGCCGATACCGCTGATTACTCTCAATATAAAAATGGTCGCCGAGCGACTGCAATGATTTTCTCGGCAGCGGCTTTCTCGCAAAAGTTAGGTGGAGCATTTGCAGGAGCGATGATTGGTTGGCTGTTATCTTCCATGGGATATGTGGCTAATCAGCAGCAATCACCAGATTCATTATTGGGTATATTACTGCTCAATACACTCATACCTGCAGCATTTGCGTTACTCGCAGTATGGGTCGTCAAGCACTACAGCTTAGATGAACAGAAAATGCAGCAAATTAATCAAAGCTTATATTCAACTAAGCCTAACGTTAGTACTACACCAGTTCAGGATTAAGATAGTGATCACTTACAATCAACAAAATGGCGCAGTCACGCTAAATTCCCCAATCAGTATGCCAAATGCTTGTGGTTTTTTGTGGAACAAAAACATGATGATTCAAATGAATTGTCGTGGGTACGCTGTCGCGCAATTTATGCAACCTGAGCCTGCAAAATACGCCCATGGCCCTGCCCTTGAAGCCAAAACATTCATGCAGCCTGAACATGCCTATTTTAGTCATCATCCTGGGCGTTTTTTCTATATCAAAGATAATCATACAGGGGAGTTTTTTTCATTACCCTACGCACCAGTTAAACAAATGCCGACAAGCTTTGAATTTATCGCTGCTAAAAATAAAATCAGTTGGAAAATAGCTCATTTAAACCTAACCTGCGAATTAAGTTTATCGCTTACGACAAATGATACTGCCGAGCTTTGGCAGTTATCGATTATCAATCATGATGAAACAGCTCGTGATTTAAGTATCTACAGTTACTTTCCAGTGGGATATATGTCATGGATGAATCAATCGGCCCGATTTGATAATGAGCTAAATGCCATTTTATGTGAGTCAGTGACGCCTTATCAAAAAGTTGACCAATATTTCACTCAACAAAATTTTAAAGACTGTACTGTATTTTTAAGTGATAGAAAGCCTGTCAGTTATGAAACCCGGCAGTCTATTTTTGAAGGTGAAGGTGGATTAAACAATCCTGATGCCATAAAAAAACCAAAGCTTGCCTCTCAACCTGCTCATTATCAAACACCTGCTGCGATAATGCAGTTTGACCTTAACCTAGCCCCTAGTGAGTCAAGTGAAACCAATTTTGTGTTTGCACCTGTAAAAGATGCTAAAGAAGCCGCCACGCTTAAGCAAAAATACTTAGCTTCGCCTCAAACATTGGCTAATGCTAAACAGGATTATCAACAGTATATTGCTCAAGCTGACAATCAGCTTCAGATCGAAACAGGTACTCAAGCGTTTGATAACTTCGTAAATCACTGGCTCCCCAGACAGGTGTTTTACCATGGTGATGTTAATCGTTTAAGTACCGACCCTCAAACCCGTAATTATCTGCAAGATGCCATGGGCATGATGTATATCGCCCCAGATAAAACCAAGGCTGCATTTATTAAAGCGCTTTCGCAGCAACACGATAATGGAGAAATGCCTGATGGTATTTTGCTTAATGCGGATTCAGAACTTAAATATATAAACCAAATCCCTCATACTGATCATTGTGTATGGCTAGTAATTTGTATTGAAGCTTACTTAAATGAAACGGGTGACTACGAGTTTCTTGAGCAAATGGTGCCTTTTGCTCCTGCCAAAACTGCAGCAACAGAAAATGCTCAATCTGCCACGGTTTATGAACACATCAATCTTGCATTAGATTTCCTGTGGTCACAGCGTGATGACAGAGGGTTAAATTACATCAATCAGGGTGATTGGTGCGATCCGATGAATATGGTGGGCTATAAAGGCATTGGCGTATCAAGCTGGTTAAGTCTTGCAAGTGCTTACAGTATGAAATTATGGGCTCAAGTGAATGAGTCTATAAGCAATAAAGCTCAAAACGAGAAGTGGTTACATCAAGCAGATAAACTCAATCAAGATGTCAATGAGCACTGCTGGGATGGCGAGTGGTTTGCCCGTGGTATTACCGATGCAGGAAATTGCTTTGGAGTCAGTAAGGATATTGAAGGTCGGATTTATTTAAACCCTCAAAGTTTTTCAATGCTGTCAGGGGCAATTAGCGACAACCAATGGCAATCAATGCAATACCAAATCAAGCAGCAACTAAAAACCCCTTTTGGGATGATGATGCTTGCGCCTAGTTACACTCACATGCATGAAGAAGTGGGACGATTAACTCAAAAATTTCCTGGTACCGCTGAAAATGGCTCGGTTTATAACCACGCTGGGGCATTTTATATCTATGCGTTATTTGAACACGAAGAAACAGAAGCGGCCTTTGAGTTATTGCATACTATGATTTGCGCACAATCAGATGAAGATGCTCTAGCTCGCGGCCAACTACCGGTATTTATCCCTAATTATTATCGCGGAGCCTACTTTCAATATCCCGATGATGCAGGCAAGTCGAGTCAGTTATTCAATACTGGCACTGTGGCTTGGATATATCGTATTGTCATTGAACAATTGGTGGGACTTAAAGGTGTTAAGGATGGCCTTAAAATTCAGCCTCAGTTACCTAAAACTTGGAATAACATTAGCGTTAAACGCCAATTCAGACAAGCGAGCATTAAACTAGATGTCCTGAGAAGCAGAGATATTGATGAGCAACAGGTCTATGTTGATGATAAGCAGCTTATTAAAAACAGTCGCAACGAATTTGTGCTTCCAGTTAAAGCCAATAGTGAATATTGCATCAAGGTATTACTACCCTAAATTTGAAATGTGATGATATAAATAAAGCTTAGATAATAAATGCAGCAATCATAATTCACTACCTAAGCAGCGACAAAGATTAAATTGGGAGCAAAACACACTATGGATTGGTTTAATAAACAGTTATCTGCTGAAGTTAAAAGCGAAGATTTACCACCCAAGAATAAAGCAAAAATAATCTCAGCTTTAACAGTGACAGCTGTAATATCATCAGCCGTTATTGCTGCTGACATTAAAGCGCCTATTGATGGAAGCGAACATCAAGAGCATATCCATCCAATCATCGAAGTGAACTACGCAAACACTAAACTCAATATTGACGGAATGCCAAACGAAGCTGACTGGCAACAAGCCAAATGGCATCCGATTGACCAAATGATCATTGGCCCAGAGATTTCAGCAGATGACTTCAGCGGTCAATACAAATTATTGTGGCGAGAGAACAAACTCTTTTTACTCACTGAAATCATAGATGATGTCATGTTTGATCAAACTGCAGATCCAACTGTGCTTTATTGGGATGATGACACTGTTGAAGTTTTTTTAGATGAAGACGCATCTGGTGGTGAACATCAATACTCACACAATGCTTTTGCATATCACGTTGCGCTTGATAGACAAGTTGCTGATTTCTCTTCACTTAAAGAAGCAACTACATTTAACGATCATATCGACACTAAATGGAGCCGCGATCCTGTTAATCCCCAAATAATAAATTGGGAAATGGCTATAAACATTTTCCCTGAAAATTATAATGACAGCTTATCCGGATTCGACCCTAAGCAAGTGTCACCAGTTACTCTAACGGCAGGAAAAATCATGGGATTCATGCTTGCCTATTGCGATAATGACCGCTCTCATACTCGAGAAAACTTTATTGGCTCTCACCCAATAAAGCCTATTGATGGCGACATGAATCGCGGCTATAAAGATGCGAATGTGTTTGGAAAAATAAAACTGATTAAGTAAGTAACACAAAAATCTGCTGGGATATAAGAAAGTTGAGATACAAAAATGCCGCTAACAATTACCTAATAGAGGTAAATAATAGCGGCACTGTTATATCATAAGAAGTTATTCTATAAGCAGTTATTTTATAAGCTGTTACTTTCCTAATAAAAATCGAAAAGTGATTAAATCAACTCTATTGCTTAATACCTTCCACAATAAGGTCTAAGGTCACATTGGCAGATGCTGGACCTAAATCCATTTTAATCCCGAAGTCTTTCATAGCAAATTCAGTCGTTCCCGCAAAACCTGCGCGATAGCCACCCCATGGATCTTTACCTTCACCAATAAATTCTGCATCAATCGCAATTGGCTTAGTTACACCATTTAAAGTTAAGTTACCATTTAGCACGATTTGGCCATTTCCCTTATCTTCTACGCCAGTAGATGTGAACTCTGCTTTAGGGAATTTACCCGTATTTAAAAAATCGCTTCCACGTAAGTGCTTATCTCGCTCAGCATGGTTTGAGTCAACACTGGTGGTATTAATGGATACATTCACCTTAGAGTCGGTAATTTTATCAGCGTTATAGCTGAAGTTGCCACCAAAGTCATTAAAACGGCCAGCGACAAAACTATAACCTAAATGGTTTACTTTGAACTGAATTGAAGCGTGAGCGCCTTGGGTATCAATAACATAGTCAGCTGCGTTTGCCGTCATTGGTAATAAAGTCAGTGGTAATAGTGCAGAGCCGATTAAGCCAGCGATAAGTTGCTTTTTCATTTGGAATTTCCTTATTAAAATCACTTTGTCAGTTCGTGTTGTTTATCTAAATTTTAATGTTCAAACGCTATCATTACTTTGATCATAAAATTGGTTGTATAAATGGTTAATTAAAACCTTGTTGGCTTGCTACTTTTTAATAGGCTTGATTATCTTGGCTAAAGTGCCATCTTTATCAATCAGTTGATGCTTTATCGCACCAGCCCCATGTATAAACACAAGTGCAATTAAGCTATAAGCTAAATATTCATGAACAGTACCGGCGATATCTTCTTGGTTACTGATAAAACTACCCAATGAAGGTACTTCAAACCAATCAAATACCATAATCCCTCGCCCATCTGCAGTTGATATCAAAAAACCGCTGATCATGATGAATATCATTAAAAGGTATAACGTTCGATGCGCCCATTTAGCAGTCTGTTGCTCCCAAGGCTTATGGTTTGAATGCGCTTGTGGCTTCACTGATATAAAACGCCATAGCAATCTTATTAACGTTAAGGCAAACAGCAAAAGGCCAACACTTTTATGAATATCAGGCGCTGTTTTATACCAACTACTGTAATAAGTTAGGTCAACCATCCAAAAGCCTAAGCCAAATAAACCGATCACTGTTAATGCACTTATCCAATGAATAAGAATAGTGATTAACCCGTAGCCCTTGTTCGTGTTTGTTAGCATCAAGCTTGTCCCTTTCTTGTCCTGTTGATTACTTGAAATTGATTTTATAGAACAAAATATAAAATAAAATCGCAAAATTAAGTCGATACCATTCTATTTTATCGAAAGGTTTTACACCTAGATTAATTTACACCTTCGGGCAGCGTTTGCTGGCCACTTTTACAGCGTTATCGACTTTTTATGTAGAATAACTACACCACAATGTCTCTGCCTTGTACAAATGACCAAGAATTCGCTGCAAAAAACAACCTTGAAAACTCAACAGGCCCTAGTTAGTCGTTAATTGCTAGAATTGACTTTAGCCAATATATAAACCCTTTCTTAGCATTTATAAGCTAAAAACCATCCAGTTTGGATACTTACTAGCCTAACGAATAAAAAGAATTAAAAAACCACTTGCGCGATTAAAATCATCCCTATAATATGTGCGCACTCCAAACGACACTGGCATTAACAACTTATTTATAAGTTAAGTTATTACCTAGTTTGAAGTAGCAAACTAACGCTTAGTTTAGTTGCCCGAATAGCTCAGTCGGTAGAGCAGAGGATTGAAAATCCTCGTGTCCCTGGTTCGATTCCGGGTTCGGGCACCACAATTTATTTAATAGTGTTATCACTGTTAAAAAGATAAGCCGGCATAGCTCAGTTGGTAGAGCAACTGACTTGTAATCAGTAGGTCCCGAGTTCGACTCTTGGTGCCGGCACCATATACAGAACAGCCACTCAATAGAGTGGCTTTTTTGTATCTGTAATTTAATTCCCTTACTAGTATTTAGTAGACTGTGAAAATGAGCTTGAGGGCGCCATAGCCTTGCATAAATGAGCAATATTCACATTCTTAAGCAGGTAATTGCTCACTAATACAACATGCAGTTATATATCAGCGATAAAAGCTTAAAAACCACTTGCAGAATGTAAACCACCTCTATACTATGTGCGCACTCCAAACGACACAGGCATTTATAACTTAGTTACTAAGTTATAAATGCCT
>NZ_VKHR01000006.1 GCF_009663145.1 Shewanella sp. TC10 | reverse complement strand
CCTCTCTCTATTGTGTGGGTCGACTTACTTTTTAGGATAAGGGTGAGCAACACCTTTATGACAATCTACACAAGTCTTTCTGCTTGGAATAATAATCGCCTGCTTGCTTTTGAATTCACAACAACAAATTTCAGCCATAAAAAAACCTCGCCAAGGCGAGGTTTTCTTACATCTTCGGGTCATCACTCCCGATTCACTCTCTATTGTGTGGGTCGACTTACTTTTTAGGATAAGGGTGAGCAACACCTTTATGACAATCTACACAAGTCTTTCTGCTTGGAATAATAATCGCCTTCTTGCTTTTGAATTCACAACAACAAATTTCAGCCATAAAAAAACCTCGCCAAGGCGAGGTTTTTTTACATCTTCGGGTCATCACTTCCGATTAACTCTCTATTGTGTGGGTCTACTTACTTTTTAGGATAAGGGTGAGCAACACCTTTATGACAATCTACACAAGTCTTTCTGCTTGGAATAATAATCGCCTGCTTGCTTTTGAATTCACAACAGCAAATTTCAGCCATAAAAAAACCTCGCCAAGGCGAGGTTTTCTTACATCTTCGGGTCATCACTCCCGATTCTGGACTGTCGACTTACTTTTTAGGGTAAGGGTGAGCAACACCTTTATGACAATCTACACAAGTCTTTCTCTTGTCGCCTTCTTGCTTAGCATTGCGTTCATGCATTCTTTTAGCCATTTTCTTCATATCTTCTGGTTGGTTTTCGTAGATACGAGTATGACAATGAGTACAGTTAGCTGAGTCCGTTGCACGGAAATACTCAAGTGCTATATCTGCTTGTTCTTTACGGTTTTCATCTAACCAAGCTTGGGTGTTGAAGTCTTTGATAGTTACGAAACCATATAGATCTTTCGATACGATGATTTTCTTAACTAAGTAGTCAACAGGTCCGTGTGGAAGGTGACAATCTTGACATTGAACAGTTACACCAGCGCGACCGCCGCCATGTGCTGACGCTAATACTTCATCTTTCAATGAGTGGTTACTGTGACAGGTCATACAGAACTCATCTGTACTTGTTGCATGTAACGTTTGTTGTGTAGCGAAGTAGCCTACTACACCCATAACCACACCGACTATAATCAGTGCGATAATTGAATATTTTGCGCTTGGTTTAAAAAGTGCACGCCAGTTCATCGGTCATCTCCAGTAAAAATTTTTAATTTATAATTCTTAAACTCTAAAATATAATTTTTAAATTCTAAAAATAGTAATTGTATTCTAGGTTGTTTTAGCCTTAAAAAAATGATTTAAAGGCATGTTTTAATTAATAAGTTGCCAAAATATGCTCAAAATGAGAGCTAGATCTAAATAACCACAATAATAGTGACTCAATCCAACTTACTTAAACCTAATACAAGCCGAGCATATTCGCAAAGATTCTTTAACAAAGTCGTTAAAGTTAATAAAAATGACATAGAAAAATAAAGTATTGAACTATCATTAACTTAGTCGTTCGCGTTAGTCAGTTACATTTTATCCGAGGCGATTCTACTGGTAGCATGTTAACGAGCTTGCTATGCCACCTTTGTTACTGAGTTTCAAAGATTGTTATTCCCAATTTCAATCGCTAGCAGCAACGAGCTGATTAATCGGGAGTTAATCGACTCAATGCATTATCTCATGATGTGCTCAAGGTGAATTTAGTCATAAATTTAGTGAAAGCTTAAATAAAATGAGAGGCTGATTAAAAATATTATGTAATAATGAAGTTATATTTTTTGCTAGTATCATTTTAATCACTGAATTAATTCATCAGTACCATTACAAGTGGCATAGTTCACTGTTTTAGTGAAAGAAATCATACAAAGTAAAAACGTGAGCTTTATCAACACATCAGGCTAGAACTATTGCTAAACTCAGTGCAGCTTTTTAATTGGAACATACATGCGTAATAAACTTCGTCATTCATTCATAGTGTTTACACTGCTCACATTGTTGAGTCAGGTGATGCTCACTAATGGATCTTTGATGATAAATAATGCTAATGCCCATGAAGCGCCAATGAAAAGTATGCAAGTCGAAAAAAGTCACCATAAAAACAATGAAACTGCAGATAGTGACTGTTGTAAAACAGCACAGGCACCACAGCAAGCTATTGAATCAACGAACTGTTGTGAAGGTAAAACCAGCTGTGAGCTCGATTGTAATCATTGTCTAGTGATAACTGTAACAGGTACGTTGTTAAACTTTTTACCTTGGCCAGGTAACAACATATCCGACATTGCAATGGCTACTCCAATGCCTCATTTCCACTCTATCTCTTTGCTGCAAGATTTAAGACCTCCAATAGCCTAATTCGCTTCGTTTTAGCCCTATTTTAATCTTTATATTTACGCAAAATAATTGTGCCGTTTCTCTGTTGTGTTAATACGCACTAGAGCCGGCCATCTTTACGATGGAGTTACGTTATGAAAACCTTTATTAGTATGGTATTAACTACCTTTCTGTTTTTTACATTGTCTCCTGCGATTTCTGCACACGAGCATAACCATGGTCATGAAATGCATCAGAGTTCATTAACTCAAACAGATGCAGAATATGCCTGCCCTATGCACAAAGATGTCACAGGTAAAAAAGGCGACTCTTGTCCTAAATGCGGCATGTTTCTAGAGCAAACAAAGTCTCATGAAAAATGCTGTGACAACTGCCCGAACAAGGCCGAGTCAAAAGGCAAGTGCTGTGACAACTGCCCGAACAAGGCCGAGTCAAAAGGCAAATGCTGCGATAACTGCCCAAATAAGGCTGAATCTAAAGGCAAATGCTGCGATAACTGCCCGAACAAGGCTGAATCAAAAGGCAAGTGCTGTGACAACTGCCCAAATAAGGCTGAATCTAAAGGCAAATGCTGTGACAACTGCCCAAATAAGGCTGAGTCAAAAGGCAAGTGCTGCGATAATTGCCCAAATAAGACAAGTAAAGCACATAGTCATGAGTCTGCTCACACCCATGCATGCCCAATGAACCCTGCTATAACAGGTAAAGCTGGGGACACATGCCCAAAATGTGGAATGGACTTACAGCCAATCGCTAAGCAAACAACAGATCATCAGCATCACTAAGAATTAAAGTGGAGATAGGCATTATGAGTACATTCATATTTTCAGCATTCAGGAATTATGCTGTTTGTGCTTTAAGTTTGATGTTAATGACAACACCGCAATTAGGCCAAGCCCATGAGGCTCACTCTACTGCAGAAAAAACATCATCAGTACAAGTTAATCAAGACCAATACATCTGCCCAATGCACCCAGAAGAAACCAGCCATGAACCTGGTCGTTGCTCACAGTGCAATATGTTCTTAGTTAAAGAAGAGGAAGAAGAGGCTCAAACTTCTTCTGTCCAAGCAGCTGACCAAACAACATATTTCTGCCCAATGCATCCTGAAGAAACCAGTCATGCGCCTGGTCGTTGCTCACAGTGCAATATGTTCTTAGTTAAAGAAGAGGAAGAAGAGGCTCAAACTTCTTCTGCCCAAACTGCTGACCAAGACAAGTATTTCTGCCCAATGCATCCTGAAGAAACCAGTCATGAACCTAGTCGTTGCTCACAGTGCAATATGTTCCTAGTCAAAGAGGAGGAAGAAGAGGCTCAAACTTCTTCTGCCCAAACTGCTGACCAAGACAAGTATTTCTGCCCAATGCATCCTGAAGAAACCAGTCATGAACCTGGTCGTTGCTCACAGTGCAATATGTTCCTAGTTAAAGAAGAAGAGGAAGAAACCACTTCAGTTGAACATGCGGGTCATAACCATACTCATCCTGTGACTAATGCTGTAACTCAGCCTGATAAGTCGGCAAGCCAATCTAAAGCTGAGCAGGTGCTTAGTCAGCCTAAGCCGGCATTACTTACCGCTACACAAGCGAATGATGAAGCTAATATAAAATACGTTTGTCCCATGCATCCCCATGTCATTTCAGATGAGCCTGGCAGCTGCCCAATTTGTGGAATGGATCTTGAAAAAGTCTCTATGGGCGCTGGAGCTGGCGAAGAAATTGTAGTGGGCGTCTCGGGCGGTATGCAGCAAGCACTGGGGATGCGCAGCGAGCAAGTTACTGAAGGAACGCTTTGGAAGCTAGTGCGCACCATAGGCACGGTTGAATATAATGAAAACCGTATCGGCCACGCCCATACTCGTGTTGATGGCTGGCTTGAAACGTTAATGGTGCACAATGTCGGCCAAAAAGTGAAAAAAGGCCAACTCCTCTACGAGCTTTACTCACCTGAGTTGATCACCGCCCAAGATGATTACATGCAAGCTGTTGACTACCTTAAACAAGATAAAAACCGTGGTGCGAGTTTACTGCGTAAAGCGCGTATGCGCCTCGAATTATTAGGCGTCAGCAATAGCACAATTAAGCAACTTGAGCGTACAGGTGAAACGATTTACCGCGTCCCTTATTACGCTGACCAAGACGGGTTTGTTAGTAAGTTATCAGTCCGTCACGGTATGTTTGTTGAACCCGGCACCACCTTATTTGAAATCGTCGATTTAAAAAGTGTCTGGGTCATTGCAGATGTGTTTGAAAACGAACAAAGCTGGCTTGAGCTAGGTCGACCTGTTGAAGTGACTTCAGCAGCCCAAGGTATTTTCGATTTAGAATCGACTATTGACTACATCTATCCTGAACTCGACCCTGTTTCAAAAGCCATGCGTGTGCGAATCAAGCTTGATAACCCAGGTAAGTTACTGAAACCCGGCACATTAGTGGACGTGAAATTGTTCGGAGGCCCTAAACGTGGAGTACTATCAATCCCAACAGAAGCCTTAATCCAAACGGGTCGAGAAAATCGAGTCGTTGTACAACGTGACGACAATAGCTTTGCCTCTGTGGCGGTTAAAGTTGGCATGATAGCCCAAGGTAAAGCAGAGATTATTGATGGGCTAGCCGAAGGTGAAAAGGTCATTGTTTCAGGGCAATTTTTACTCGATTCAGAAGCGAGTATTCAAGGCAGTTTACAGCGTTTAAGCGGCAGTAATACAGGCTCAGGCTCAGAACCTGAATCAGGCTCAAGTGCAGAACCTAATCCAGATGCTCACGCACATCACTAATCGGAGGTTGCTATGTTAGAAAAAATTATCAGCGCCTCCATTAGACAAAGGGCAATGGTGTTATTACTTACTGCTGTGATTGCGTTAATTGGCTATCAAGCAATGAGAATGACGCCACTGGATGCTTTGCCGGACTTATCTGATGTACAGGTTATTGTAAAAACATCTTATCCTGGTCAAGCGCCGCAATTAGTCGAAGATCAAATAACCTACCCGCTATCTACTGCGATGCTCGCCGTACCTGGCGCAAAAACCGTGCGCGGTTTTTCTATGTTTGGCGACTCATATGTCTATATTATCTTTGAAGACGGCACCGATATTTATTGGGCTCGCTCACGGGTATTAGAGTACTTATCACAAACCCAAGGTCAGCTACCTGACAATGTCACTCCAACATTAGGGCCCGATGCATCAGGCGTTGGTTGGGTGTTTCAATATGCATTGGTCGATCGCAAAGGACAACATGACTTAGCGCAATTACGCTCCTTGCAAGATTGGTTTTTAAAACTGGAATTACAAAGTGTCTCAGGTGTGTCAGAAGTCGCGACCATTGGTGGTATGGAGCAGGCTTATCAAATCATTGTTGATCCCCACAAATTGGCCTTGTACCAGATTGATTTAATGACGGTTAAAAACGCTCTCGATAATTCAAATAGCTCTACCGGCGGCTCAGTTATTGAAATGGCCGAGGCAGAATACATGATTACCTCCACAGGTTATCGCCAAACTTTAGCTGACTTTGAAGAGATCCCTCTAGGCATAGTGTCTGAATCAGGCATTCCGGTATTAATGAAAGATGTCGCTCAACTCAGAACTGGACCCACTGCCAGACGAGGTATTGCAGAGCTTGATGGACAAGGCGAAGTGGTAGGCGGAATCGTTGTGATGCGTTACGGCGAAAATGCCTTAAGCACCATTAATAACGTCAAACAAAAGCTACAAGAAGTTGAGAATGGCTTACCTGATGGTGTTGAGTTGGTGATCACTTACGATCGTTCAGAGCTGATCTTAAATTCGGTCGATAATCTCAAGAATAAAGTGCTAGAAGAGATGATGGTAGTGGGTATTATCTGCCTTATTTTCTTGCTGCATGCACGCTCAACTTTAGTAGCGATCATTTCATTGCCAATTTCTATTCTGATCAGTTTTATTGCAATGAATTTAATTGGCGTCAATGCCAACATTATGAGCTTAGGAGGCATTGCAATCGCCATAGGCGCGGTAGTTGATGCTGCCATTGTGATGGTGGAAAACACCCACAAGCACTTAGAACATTATCGACAGCAACATAATGGCGAAACACCTAAAGGTGAAGCCCATTGGGAGCTAGTGCGTAAGGCTTCTGTAGAAGTCGGGCCCGCACTATTTTTCAGCTTACTTATCATAACGTTAAGCTTTGTGCCCGTGTTTGCATTAGAAGCGCAAGAAGGTCGTTTATTCCACCCGCTCGCTTTCACTAAAACCTTTGCTATGGCGGCCAGTGCGATACTTGCCATCACCTTAATTCCGGTATTATTGGGCTATTTTGTTCGCGGTAAAATACCCGATGAAAAGAAAAACCCACTTAGCAGGCTATTAATCGCTATATATGAGCCAGTACTTCGATTAGTGCTGCGCTTTCCAAAGTTCACTATTTTATTAGCCATTCTCGCCCTTGGTAGTGCGATATACCCAATGACTAAAATGGGCAGTGAGTTTATGCCTGAACTTGAAGAAGGTGATCTGCTCTACATGCCGACCACTCTGCCTAGTGTCAGTGCAGGTAAGGCTGCTGAAATTTTGCAGCAAACCGACAGGTTAATTAAAACCGTACCTGAAGTAAAACGAGTATTTGGTAAGGTGGGTCGTGCTATGACAGCGACCGATCCTGCGCCGCTCACCATGCTAGAAACCACCATAATGCTAAACCCGCGTGACACCTGGCGTGAAGGAATGACGCTTGAAGGGATCATTGCTGAATTGCAAAAAACCGTCAAAGTACCGGGTATGACTAACGCTTGGGTACAACCAATTAAAACTCGCATTGATATGCTTTCAACAGGCGTGCGAACACCTGTGGGGATTAAGATTTCCGGTGCAGATATTGATGAACTCCAACGAATAGGTACTGAAATTGAAGCTGTGGTGAGTCAGTTACCCGGTACTCAATCTGCTTTTGCTCAGCGTACTAGCGGTGGACGTTATATTGATATCGAACCAAACCTTAAAAGCGCAGCGCGATACGGCATGACGCTTAAAGACATACAAGATGTGGTGCAAATGGCCATTGGCGGTATGCAAGTGGGTCAGTCTATTCAAGGTCAAGAACGCTATCCGATTAATATTCGTTATCCACGAGAGTTACGTGACAGCATCGAAAAGCTAAGGGACTTACCCGTGCTAACTAAAACGGGTAAGTACTTGCCCCTTGGCAATTTAGCTACCATTACCATTAGTGATGGCGCGCCTATGCTGGCCAGTGAAAATGGTCGCTTAATTAGCTGGGTGTTTGTCGATTTAGATGGCATCTCAATTGGCGAGTATATTGATAGCGCTCGTGCAGCCCTTGATGAGCAGATCCAGTTGCCAGCACGATACAGTTATAGTTTTGCGGGGCAATATGAGTATATGGAGCGTGTTGAAGCTAAAATGGAATTGGTTATTCCATTAATGCTGGCGGTGATTTTCATGCTATTGATGATGACCTTTAGCTCCTTTACCCAAGCATCTGTCATCATGCTGAGCCTACCATTCTCATTGGTGGGCAGTGCGTGGTTGTTGTACTTACTCGACTTCAATTTCTCGGTAGCTGTATCAGTTGGGATGATTGCGCTAGCAGGTGTTGCCGCTGAATTTGGTGTAGTTATGCAGGTCTATTTAAATAACAGCATTAAAGATAGGCAAGCTCAGGGACAATACAATCAACGCAGTGACTTAAGCGAAGCATTAATTCATGGTGCAGTGATGCGAATTCGTCCTAAAGCGATGACTGTCGCCACCATTTTCTTTGGATTACTGCCTATTATGTGGGGCAGTGGTACAGGTAATGAAGTGATGCAGAAAATTGCCGCGCCTATGGTCGGCGGTATGGTGACTGCGCCGCTACTGTCATTGTTTGTCATTCCAGCGATTTATCTACTGATATACGGCAGGAAACTGCCAAAGTCGCTAAGCTAATCTAACTGATAAACACACACTAAAAAGGCGCCCTAGGCGCCTTTTTTACTAATATTACTAGCTACTGCTGCTTCTATGATTCACCATTCTCAACTTGCTGCTTAAGCTTGGCGAGTTGGAACATTTTTAGCAGCCCCCACATCATAATAATCCCGCCTATACCCAGCATCACATAGTGAGTAATAGGTTTGTCGAGTGCTGGCATTGTCTCAATACCAAAACCTGCAAATATTCCGTATAACCCTGCAGCTACTAATAGCGTCCCAGGGAAATCAATCACTGCGACCATGGTCATTTTCTTTTGAATATCTGCGAGTTTTTGTTCCTTAGTTTGTTGCATGCTGCTTCCTTGAGCTGGGTTTAATATTAAAAAACACATCTTTGTATTTGCGTTTTATTAATACTAATAAGGTTTTCATTAAGCTAACAAACCTTCCTGCTGTAATAAAGCAATAAACTGATTAGCACTCAGACATGCTGAGTTTAATAATAGAGAATGTACCGCCTTGGGGATCATCAATTACCGCAAAGCGTCCCACATCAGGTATATCAGTCGGTGGAACACAAATCTTACCGCCAAGTTCATCAGCTTTAGCCGCCATCGCATCGCAATCATCAACGCTAAAATACAACATCCAATGGGATGGCATATCGCCAAACTCTTCGGTCATTTCCATCATGCCGCCAATAGCCTGCTGAGCCACCATCCATTGGGTATACTCAGCAACACCCACTTCTGACATGTCCACCGTTTCAGTGTCAAAACCTAAGACTTGGCAATAAAAGTTTTTTGAAACCGAGGCATTGCGGCACATGTATTCGACCCAACATAAGGTATTGGGCTCAAAAGATCGTTTAATTCCCACATGTTCAATGGCCTGCCAAATAGAAAAACGCGCCCCTTCAGGATCGTGGCATACGGCCATTCTGCCTGAATCTCCCACTTCGTGAGGGCCTGCAATAATTTCGCCACCAGCATGTTTAATCGATTTCACTGTTTCGTCGACATTATCTACCGCAAAATATAACTCCCAGTGAGTAGGCAACGATGCCATTTCTTTTGGCATTTGATACATAGCCCCAATATCATCGCCATCAATTTGCAGCATAGTATAGTGACCTTCTGGCATAGGCATATCATCGGCATGCCATTGAAAAAGGTTTTGATAAAAACCTTTAGCAGAAAACCAGTCATGACTTGCAAGCTCTACCCAACAAGGTTGACCTTGATCGTATTTAGACACTTTCATATATACTTATCCTTGTAAAAGTTAGCGGTGAATAACGTGAGCATGACTTAATAGTTAAGACGTTTTTTTAACTGCTGTCGAGGTAAATATCGATAAATACAACTCTTTACTGGCATAAAAAAAGCGCCCTTATCTAAGGGCGCTAATTGAACGTTTGAAACTCACTGATTCACTCTTTAAACATTTATCTTTATATAGACCAGATATAGTAAATCTGAGACTTCATTCGGATAATAATGCCGCGTATCACATCTAAAAAGCCCATAAATTCAGCAGGCTTAGTTCCCGAAACCCAAGCTAATCCGACCGATCCTACTGGGATATCATAATCTGCAGACTCTTGTAGTTTTAAGCGTACAAAGTGATGCTTATTATTGATGTTTTGCCCTGTGGTCTGCCTGACATTGTCATCGCGGGCCAATAAACTACCTTGCGCCTCTCCAGTAGCCTCAATAATACCTTCAACTTCCGCATTGAAAATTTTACTTGGGTAGACTGCTGATGCAAACTCCGCCATTTGGCCAACCTCAACGTTACGTATCGCTTGGTGATTAACTCGCATCAATACATACTTTTCATCGGTATACATCTGAATTCTCGGCGCAACACCAACATATTGCCCTTCTCGCATAATGAAGTTAGTCACATAACCATTAGCAGGTGCATAAACCTTGGTATTGTCTAGATTCCATTGTGCTTGCGCCACATTTTCGATTTCACTTTCTAAGTCTGACTGACGGCTATCAACCGTTAAGTGAGCTTTTTGAATATCGAGCTTAGCTTTCTGGACTTCAGTTTTTGATTTAGCAATTTGAGTGACATAGGCATCCACTTTGGCTTGGGCTAAATCAACTGCTGTTTGCTGTTCATCTAACTGACTCTCTGTAATCGTGTCAGGGACTTTACTGTTCTGTTCAACGTAACGAGCTAGCGTTGTCTCTTTCCAGACTAAATCTTTCTTCGCTGCGTGTAGTTGGTTTTTACTGATGGCTTCATCAGAATTTGCCGATTGCAATTCTTTCTCTGCAATCAAGATATCTTCTTTCGCTAATGACAATGCGACTGTCGCGGTTTGCTTACCCACAGAGGCTTTATTCAAAGCAATTTGATAGGGCTCATCATCAAGTTCATAGATCAACTGCCCAGCTACGACCCTTTCATTAGGTTCAACATAAATGCCTTTTACATTACCTGTAATTTGCGTTGACGCTGGACGTAACTGAATATGCGGAGATTGCACGACAGAACCGCCTGTAATATCCATAGGCGCATAGTTTAATAAACCAACCCACACGAACATTAACCAACCCGTGCCCCCTAAATATGCAAACGCTTTAGTGCCTTTATTCCACGGCATACCCACCATACGCAGAATATAAATAAACAATGCCCATACGGCTAAACCTTCAATCATGAGCTAACCTCCTCTTTTTGGGGAGTGGCTGATACTGGTTCGTCAGTATCCTTTTCACGCCATACGTCTCTAATTTTTCTCAGTGCTTTGCCGGTATCAATAAAGGCCACCATCACAGCTAACACCCAGACCCAGTGCCACAGAAACCCTATCCAGGTGAGCGCAGTAATTAATCCTATCTGTTGATGGTTTTCTTTGTGCGCCTTATCAATTGGCAGCTCATGGACTTTCCAAAAGCCAATAGCTGCGGCGGCAACCACACCCACCAATACCACTAAGGCTACGCCATGAAGTGCAGCATCAACACCTGTATCGACGAATGGCATACTGAATAAACTCATATTGATCTCACCTCGGTAAACTTAGATGTTGCATAGTTTGCCTTTAGCCCCACAAAGCACAACATCAAGTATCCATTCGTATCAATACATGTTATTTTTTGATTCAATTGGATACCCAAATTTCATATTGATGTCCGTAAACCACCAGAGAAATTGCCATGGCTTTTAATGTATCTTTTATCCGCGTTTGCTGTGTGCTCCCTTTACTGCAAGGCGTTGAAGAGCGCTACAAGATCACTCATAAAGATCTTTCAATACCAGGCAATCTGATGCTTGAACCCATGACTCTTCTTCCCTTCTCGGAAGTCGCGATGTGGCTAACAAAAATTGAGTTACTAACTGGTGACAGTGACTACATGCTTAACATTCAGGACTACTTAGATATTGGGCGATTTAATCTGCCCAATAATTGGTTTCTCGCCACACCTGATTTAGCCATCACCTTTAGACGGATCAACTATGCTATGGCTTGTTTCCATTCAGGAGCCAGCTATTACGGTTCACAATCAAACAGAATCATTAAGTGGTGCTACCGCAACGATTACGTCAGCTCGAAGGCAAAATCTCACGATTCATTAAGAGTTGCGCTGACCTTGCTAAACACTTGCCGATATTTTCTCGGAGCAGACTTCCAACCCAAAAAAGTCATGCTCAGCGGCCCTTCAATGGGCCAGCTTGGAGTGGAACAAGCTTTTGGCTGTAAAGTGACATGGAATGCTCCTCTTACTGAAGTGTGGCTGGACGTCGACTCTTTAATAAGCTCTGAACAAGATTTTTTATCTTCTCAGTCAACCCTGCAGCAAATTAGAAAAAATAACAGCAACAGTATTTCACTCAATCAGCTCGACTCTTATTTAAATATGCCGCAAACCCATGACACACCTAAGGTGCTATATGAATTAGTCAATTACATTCGCTTTTATGGGTTACCGACTGTCGACTCATTGGCAGATTTGTGCGGTTTTTCACGCCAACAACTGCAAAGGCGTTTGCAGCAAAACGGATTCAGCTTTACCGAGTTAATGCGTTATATTCTGGGAAATTTGGCGATCAAGTACATGCTGGAAGGAAGAAGCGTCAGTGAGATTTCGGCTTTACTAGGTTATGCAAGTGTACGCAGTTTCAGTAAAAGTTTTCAGCGACTTCATCGTCAAACTCCAACTCAGTATATTGAGAAGCTGCATCAAAAAAGCCCTCAATAGAGGGCTTTATAAACAGGTTTCGCTATTTGCTATTTATAAACGGGTAATAAATCAGCCATTGCGAGTAAATGACAAGCTGCAGTTAACACACCGAATAGAATCACCACCACCACTAATGGAGTGCCACCTGGCACACGGAAACTGTTCTCATCAGGGAACATCTTACGTGATTTATAAGCCATCATGGCTGGTACAATTGCCGCCCAAATCGTGGCTGCTAATGCTGCAAACCCAATGGCCATTAAAAAGCCATTTGGAAACAGTAAACCCAGCACAGTTGGTGGAATAAAGGTCACAGCTGCAGTTTTAATTCGGCCATTACTAGACTCATCAAAACCAAATAAATCAGCAAGATAATCGAATAAACCTAATGTAACCCCTAAGAATGATGACGCGACGGCTAAATTGGCAAATAGAGTCAGCATGGTATTAAGCCATGCATTAGACATTACATCGGACAAGGCGCCAACTAACACGCCCATATTACCGCCTTGGGCAATAATATCGCTGAATTGACTGCGAGGAATATTCCCCATAGTTGCTACTAACCAGCAGCTATAAATGACGAGTGCAATGAAGGTTCCGATGCAAATAGCTTTAATAATAAGGCTAGGTTGTTTGCCGTAATACTTGACCAAGCTTGGCACATTCCCGTGGTAACCAAAACTGGTTAAACCGAAGGGAATAGCGGCTAAAATATAAGGAGCGAAACTCGCTTCACCATCTGGCACTAATAACTTAACGCTATCAACATCAATCAGTAAATTACCTACCGCTAGGAAGAAGGTAATGATCATACCACCCAGCATAATCGTGGTAATACGGTCAACGACCTTGGTACTGATCATCACAATAGCAGCAAGTACAAGCGCGAACACTAAGCCAGCAATACTTTGGGGTAAATGGATCCCCATACCTGACAAAGTGTGATTCACAATGGAGCCACCGCCACTTATGTACGCATAAGTCAGAATATATAATACGAAGGTAATTGATAGGCCGTTAACAATACGCCAGAACTGGCCTAAAGTGACTTTAGTTAACGTATCAAAACTGTCCCCTGGTTTAAAATGTAGATTGGTTTCAAGTAGCATTAAACCTGAAACCAACATACAGAACCAAATACCGACCAGTATGGCAATAGAATAGCCAAACCACATGCCAGCACTCACAACTGGAAGGGAAAACATACCAGCACCAACAGTGGTACCAGCAATGATCATTGCGCCGCCTAACAAAGATTTATTTTGTGGCTGCGTTTGTGTTGAACTCATAAAGTTATTCGTTACCCATGTTCCATAGTCACACTATCGACTATGGTTTTACGAACAGATAATCGCAACATGCCATTGGCATGGTCACGAATTCGGATGACAGCAAATTGATTGTCACTACCCGACAAGTGCCCTAATTCTTTTAATTTTACACTCAAATTATTGTAGAGTTTTTTATCATAAAACTCTGGCGCAGTAATTCCGTGTAAAGCACCTAAACGCTGAGCTAACATGTGGCTCGCGCTTTCTAGATCTGAACGTTCAATATCCGGCTTGTAAGCCAATAAATTAAAGATAATCGCGTAACGTTGTAATGTCTCACTGACAGTTTCAGACAATAGCATTAACTGGGTAATATTACCTTGATTGACTTCAAACTCATCAGTGCCGCTGATCAAACCTTGCTCCACAAACAAGTCTAAAACATGATCGATATAAGCCGGTAAATCTTCAATACCCATGAACAATTCAGCTTTCAGTAATGGGTAAAAATCATTAACTATGCTGTGAATGCGCTCACGACTATGCTCTTCATATTGGACTAAGCAACTAGCGATGAGTGAAGGTACAGCCATTAAATGAATGATGTTATTGCGATAATAGCTCATCGCAATAACAGCGTGTTCTTCAATGGCAATAATTTCGCCCAATTGATCTGATGTAGAAGTAAACTTTTTAAGCGATAAACACTGTTCAACCAAATCACTTGGTGTCCCTTCGGCAACCGAGGTATAGCCAGTGTAAGGCACATCTTTCAATAACTTTAAGTATAAGCCTAACTGGCTTTCAAGCTCACTGCGCTCTAATGCATTTTGCTCAGAAGCCAATAACACCATACTGGTTAAGGTAACAGAACTTGCCGCTGCAGCACTGTTGATATTAGTCATCACTTTGTTGGCTAACGTATTTACTGCAGGTGTTAACCAAGTCGGTTTTTGCTCAGGATCTTGAGCAATTTCCTCACGCCACTCTGGCGCTTGTTGGTTTAAGAATTGCTGCACGTTAATCGGTTCGCCAAAGTTCACATAACCTTGGCCAAAGTTACCTAATTTACGCAATGCACCAAATACCTGCCAAACAGATTCTTTCTGTTTTTTCTTACCACTTAACTCTTTGTGATAAGTCGATACTTCCATTACGTGATCGTAACCTAAATAAACTGGGACTAAGGTTACAGGACGCTCAATGCCGCGAAGTACGCTGTTCACGGTCATGGCTAACATACCTGTTTTCGGCGCGAGTAAACGACCAGTACGAGAACGACCACCCTCAGTGAAGTATTCAACTGAATAGCCTTTAGCAAAAAGCTGATCTAAATATTCGCGGAACACAGCGGTATAGAGTTTATTACCGTTAAAACTACGACGAATAAAGAAGGCACCACCACGACGGAACATTGGCCCTGCAGGCCAGAAGTTTAAGTTAATGCCTGCGGCAATATGCGGTGGAACCATACCTTGGTAGTAAAGGATGTAAGATAATAATAGGTAATCCATGTGACTTCGATGACAAGGTACATAAACAATCTCATGGCCATCATGGTGTAGCTTACGAACTTGCTCAGCACTCTTAATACTGATGCCACTGTATAACTTGTTCCACAGCCAAGTTAAAAAGCGCTCAGCGATGCGAATAAGGTTATCTGAATAATCAGCTGCAATTTCATCGAGGTACTCAATGGCTTTTTCACGGGCTTTTTCTTCAGATATTTTTTTATTCGCCGCTTCTTCTTGAATCGCTTTAGTAATAGATTCAGATTTTAGCAACGAGTTAAACATAGCCTGACGATTCGGCAGCTGCGGCCCTGTCATGACTTTGCGCTGACGTCTGAAATGAACACGAGCAACACGAATTAGCTTATGAGCAATACTGACATCTGTACCGTGCTCATCTGCCATATAACGCAACGACATCGCGTTAGAGAATTGGATAAAATTATGACGACCTAGAAATAAAATCATTAGCCACTTACGTAGCCAAGTTGGGTTTTCACGTTCAAAAACCGCTGCAGTCATAGTGTCATCTTCTTTACCAGGAATGCGTCCCCAATAAAGGCTAACAGGCACCAATTGAATATCTAACTCTTTATTCTTTTGATGTAAGTCGAGTAATTTAGTGAAGTTTGCAACGAATTTCTCACCACTATGGCGTTTACCAAACAGGGGTTTACGGCCTTCAACACACACAATTCTGGGTGTATTTAATCCGTCAATGTCCAGTCGTTCATAGGGACTAGGGAGATCATACTTTGCGGTAATTTCATTTAGCGCCGCGATATCACTCAGCGATTCTGTCTTCATGACATAGACCACTGGCTTGTCACGATCTAAGTTTAAGTCAGCGAACGGATCTTCAGGCACAACGACACTGTGTACCATGAGTTTCTGGATCCAACGCAACGATTTAGCAATGATAGAGTCTGGTTTTAGCATGAGTATTCGCATTATCAACAACGATTTATTGCGCATAGGATACCAGAATCTAGATGGGATTCACTATCCTGCTGTAATGTAGTTAACAATTGATCAGCAATTAGCCCCTCCAACCCAATTAATAGATAAGTAATTAAGTTGCGTGTTTATGCTTATCAGAAATCATCAACAGTACTGTATAAATATACTGTATCAATACAAAAACACTGTTTAAGCCCATTAGACAAAGTTTCCAAAAAAGAAAACCAACAATCAAACCCCAAACTCAAGAGACTGTTTTTAAAAAATAAAACTTAACAGCAACATTGCAAGCTCATAGCTTTATAAGCTTATTAGCGAAATTTCATTGGTTAATACTTGCACGACCTCGAATACTGTATATAATGACAGTCACTGTATAAAAAAACAGGAATCAACATGAGACCTTTAACGCCACGACAAGCTGAAATTCTAGAACTAATTAAATGCAATATTGCTGAGACAGGTATGCCACCCACTCGTGCAGAAATTGCCACTAGATTAGGCTTTAAAAGTGCCAATGCTGCAGAAGAGCATTTAAAAGCACTTGCGAAGAAAGGTTGTATCGAAATCATCCCTGGCACTTCGCGCGGTATCCGCATGGTTCAGGAAGAAGAGGAAGTTGAAGAAGGCTTACCTCTAATCGGTCAAGTTGCAGCGGGTGAACCTATCCTAGCAATGGAACATGTTGAACAATACTTTCAAGTTGATCCTGAAATGTTCAAACCTAATGCTAATTTCCTATTACGCGTTCGTGGCGACAGTATGAAAGACATTGGTATTATTGAAGGTGACTTACTGGCTGTACATAAAATGCAGCAAGCTAAAAATGGCCAAGTCGTTGTTGCTCGTGTTGATGATGATGTCACCGTAAAACGTTTTGAAAAGAAAGGTAATCTTGTTTATCTCCACGCAGAAAATGAACAGTATTCGCCGATTAAAGTAGATTTAACTTGCCAGAGTCTGACAATTGAAGGACTTGCTGTTGGCGTTATTCGTAATGGAGGTTGGTTATGAACACATTATTAGGTAATGCACCACGTCATCCGGGATTATGGATGGATATGGCATCGGCAACAGCACCGGTAAAACAAGGTATTGAAACCAAACAAAGTGCCAATCAAGGGTTAACTGAACTAACTCAGCTTTGTGGTCAATTAGCCGTACTCAGTCAGCAAGGTCGTTGGATTGTTTTGATTAATCCTCCACATATTGGCTACAAACAAATACTGGCTAATGCAAATGTTCGTATGGATCGAGTATTACTTGTTCACACCAAAGACGAAGTGGAAACACTGTGGGCAATGGAAAAAGCATTAACCAGTGGTACATCCAGTGCAGTTATCACATGGACAACGCCATTAGATGCGCGTGATAATCGTCGTATTCAGTTAGTTGCCAAAAGTGCTCTTGCCCAAGGCGTTATCATTGAAGATGTAAATACTCACTTACATGATGAGCACATGGTGGACAATGCTCCTGCGACGCCAACAAGATTAAATTTGTCAGCTTTTCATTAAGCCTACCTCTCTTAGAAAAGCCCTTCACGAGTGTGAAGGGCTTTTTTTTACGCCTTTTTTCAGCAAATTAGATGATAAAGTGATCTTGATCAATATTTAATCTCCAAGTAATGTAGTTAACAAGAGGGTAACAATTTGCTGTCACTCTTGAGTTAGTAAAACTATAAAAAGCTACAAAACGCTGTAAAGATTGTGCTGGTACCATGCGGTATAGAAAGCCTTGAATAAAAAGCGTCAATTTAAGAATTGAAAAGTTCAGTATTAGGTACAAGTGTGGCCACCATAAACCAATAGAATAATCGAGTATTGATACTCGCAGCCACCGTGTACTTTGAAGTGATCAAACTTTTTCGGGAATAGAGAAGTTTGCATAGAGCAGAGTATTACTGTGTGACTTTTCCTTGTTGTTATTGCAAATCGCAATTGGCAGAGGAGTGGTCTTGTGAAGCGATTGTTGTATGGATTAATGGTGCTGTTATTTGCAGTGCCGCTTGCTGCGGCTGATATGCCGCTTAACATGACGCAAGGCGTGACAGAAATCAGTGGTAAGGTTTATGACCTCCATATGATTATTCTATATATCTGTTGTGCGATTGGTGTTGTGGTCTTTGGGATCATGATTTACTCAATGATCTATCACAGAAAATCAAAAGGTGCTGTGCCGGCTGATTTTCATGACAGTACCAAGGTTGAAATTGCATGGACAGTCGTGCCATTTATCATCCTTATCGGTATGGCAATTCCTGCCACCAAAACTCTGATTGCTATGGAAGATCCTAGCGATGCAGATTTAACCATCAAAGTGACTGGCTCTCAGTGGAAGTGGCATTACAGCTATTTCAACGAAGATGTCGAGTTTTTCAGTTTACTCTCAACGCCTGCAGATCAAATCCGAGGCGCTGCGGAAAAAACTGAAACTTACTTATTAGAAGTCGATAAACCTCTCGTATTACCAATTAACCGTAAAGTTCGATTCTTGATGACCAGTGATGATGTTATTCACTCATGGTGGGTACCTGCATTTGCGGTTAAAAAAGATG
The DNA here is from genome assembly GCF_009663145.1 of Shewanella sp. TC10. Lineage (GTDB taxonomy): Bacteria > Pseudomonadota > Gammaproteobacteria > Enterobacterales > Shewanellaceae > Shewanella. The sequence goes on along the minus strand of NZ_VKHR01000006.1, from coordinate 95,269 downwards.
CCAACCCTGGTTTCATTAATGAAGCATGGACAAAAATCGATAAAGTCGGAACCTACCGCGGCCAATGTGCCGAGTTGTGCGGCAAAGATCATGGCTTTATGCCTATCGTGGTTGAAGCCGTTTCCGAAGCCGATTATGAGCAATGGTTGCTTGACCAAAAGCAGCTAGCCGCCGATGCCAAAGCAGCAGCTGAAGCTTCACTTTCGCAAACACTCACATATGACGAGTTAATGGCTCAAGGTGAGCAAGTCTATATGGGCGTTTGCGCCGCATGTCACCAACCAAACGGTGCTGGTCTTCCTGGTGTATTCCCATCTCTGATTGGTAGTCCACTGATTAAAGGCCCTGTTAGCGATCATGTTGATATTGTGGTCAATGGTAAAGCTGGCACTGCGATGCAAGCATTTGCTAAACAGCTTACTGCGACAGAAATTGCAGCTGTTGTAACTTACGAGCGAAATGCTTGGGGTAATAACTCAGGTGATGTTGTACAAGCAGCTGATATTAATGGCGGCGGTTCAACTGCTGAATCAGGCCCTGCGAGTGACAGTGCAACCCCTGTGACATTACCAGCAACCGCTGAGCAAGTAGAACAAGCTGCAACTGAAGCTGTTACCGAAGTGGTAGAAGAAGCAAAAGCAGAAGTCGTACTTGATGATTTAACCATGGAAGAACTAATGACCATGGGTGAGCAAGTCTATATGAGTAATTGCGCCGCATGTCACCAAGCCGCTGGCACAGGTTTACCTGGTGCTTTCCCTTCATTAATCGGCAGCCCAGCGATTACAGGACCTGTTGAAGGTCATATTGAGGTTGTCGTTAATGGTAAGGCTGGTACTGCAATGCAGGCATTTGGCTCTCTACTCACACCGCAACAACTCGCAGCAGTTATAACCTATGAGCGAAACGCTTGGGGTAATGATTCTGGAGATGCTGTACAGGCTTCTGACGTTGATGGTCATGGAAAGTAAGGGATTAAAATGAGCACTATTACACAAGATACAACTGAAGCTCATGATGGTCAGTCTCACGATGACCATGGCCATGATGATCACCATCATGGCGCGCCGAAAGGCATCATGCGCTGGATTTTAACCACTAACCATAAAGACATTGGCTCATTATATTTATGGTTTAGTTTCATCATGTTTCTCACTGGCGGTGCAATGGCGATGGTTATCCGCGCCGAACTGTTCCAGCCAGGATTACAATTAGTTGATCCAAACTTTTTCAACCAAATGACCACAGTTCACGGACTGATCATGGTATTTGGCGCCGTTATGCCTGCCTTTACCGGCCTAGCTAACTGGCTTATTCCAATGATGATTGGTGCACCAGATATGGCACTTCCTCGGATGAATAACTGGAGTTTTTGGATTCTGCCATTCGCATTTGCCATTCTGTTAAGTTCGTTATTTATGGAAGGCGGCGGGCCTAACTTCGGTTGGACTTTTTACGCACCACTATCAACGACTTACAGCCCTGATACCACGGCATTATTCGTATTCTCAGTACACATTATGGGAATAAGCTCCATTATGGGCGCGATTAACGTAGTCGTGACTATTGTGAATATGCGTGCACCAGGTATGACATGGATGAAGTTACCATTGTTTGTATGGACTTGGTTGATTACAGCATTCTTATTGATTGCCGTGATGCCCGTACTCGCAGGTGCTGTCACCATGGTATTAACCGATAAATACTTCGGTACTAGCTTCTTCGATGCTGCAGGTGGTGGCGATCCTGTGATGTTCCAGCATATTTTCTGGTTCTTCGGTCACCCTGAAGTTTACATTATGATTTTACCCTCCTTCGGTATTATCTCGGCGATTGTGCCTACCTTTAGCCGTAAAAAGCTCTTTGGTTATTCCTCCATGGTTTACGCCACCTCAAGTATTGCGATTCTGTCGTTCTTGGTATGGGCGCATCACATGTTTACTACGGGTATGCCAGTATTCGCCGAGCTATTTTTCATGTATTGCACCATGTTGATTGCGGTGCCCACTGGGGTAAAAGTGTTTAACTGGGTCGCGACGATGTGGCGTGGTTCTATTACCTTTGAAACACCGATGTTATTCGCTGTCGCCTTTATCATCTTGTTCACTATTGGTGGATTCTCGGGTCTGATGCTGGCAATTACGCCTGCGGATTTCCAATACCATGATACTTACTTTGTAGTTGCTCACTTCCACTACGTGTTAGTGACGGGTGCAGTGTATTCCATTATGGCCGCCGCCTATTATTGGCTGCCTAAATGGACTGGCCACATGTATAGCGAAACCTTAGGTCGCTGGCATTTCTGGTGTAGCACGATTTCAGTCAACGTGTTGTTTTTCCCAATGCATTTCTTAGGGCTTGCGGGCATGCCTCGCCGTATTCCTGATTATGCAATTCAATTTGCTGATGTTAACCAAATCGTCTCTATTGGCGGGTTTGCATTTGGTTTATCGCAACTTATCTTCTTAGCTGTCGTGATTAAGTGTATTAGAGGCGGCGAGAAAGCGGCAGATAAACCTTGGGAAGGCGCTGAAGGTCTAGAATGGACCATCGCAAGTCCAGCACCTTATCACTCATTCACTACACCACCAGAGGTAAAGTGATATGAGCCAGCCAACAAAATCAAACCGTAAATTACTAATAGGTCTCGTACTGGGCTCTATTGGTATGTTCGGCTTTGGTTTTGCACTGGTACCGCTTTATGACGTGCTTTGTGACACCTTAGGGATTAACGGAAAACCCCAAGGTACAGCAAGTAGTTATGAGGCGGTGGTCGTTGATAAAGAACGCACCATTACTATTGAATTTATCGCCCAAGTACAAGGCAGCATGCCATGGAAGTTTGGCCCAAAAGTGAACCGTATTCAGGTTCACCCTGGCGAACTCACTCGCACAGCTTTTTTAGCAAAAAACCTTTCTGCTAAACCCCTTGTCGGCCAAGCAATACCCTCTGTATCGCCTGGTCAAGGTGCGGCCTATTTCAATAAAACCGAGTGTTTCTGTTTCAATCAACAACCCCTAGCTGCAAAGGCTGATGCTGAACTGCCATTAATCTTTTATGTGGATCCAGACTTACCAGATTCCATTAAAACTTTGACTCTCTCTTATACCCTCTATGACATCACAGACAAACAAACTGCGGCCATAGAGCAAGGAGCAGCAAGATGACAACTAAACATGAAAACTATTACGTGCCAGCGCAAAGCGTTTGGCCCATTACCGGTGCTATCGGGTTATTCCTGATTGCTTTTGGCGCAGGTTCCTACGTTCAACAGTTAGCCACTGAAGATACTTCAGGTGGTTATATCCTAGTGGCTGGTATTGCGGTCATTATCTTTATGCTGTTTGGCTGGTTTAAGAATGTCATTGATGAATCAATGTCAGGCTTATATTCAGCCCAAATGGACCGTTCATTTCGTCAAGGAATGAGCTGGTTTATTTTCTCTGAAATTATGTTCTTCGGGGCATTTTTTGGCGCCTTATTCTACGCCAGAATGGTGGCTATTCCGTGGTTAGGTGGTAGCTCAAACAACGCCATGACCCATGAAGTACTATGGCCAACATTTGAAGCCATGTGGCCATTGATCAAAACCCCTGATGGCACCACTACAGAAGCCATGCCTTGGACTGGGTTACCGCTTTATAACACCCTCATCCTTTTAGCCTCTTCGGTCACCTTACACTTTGCTCACGTGTCATTGGAGAAATCCAAACGTGGCGCATTAAAAGTCTGGTTAGGCTTAACCATTTTATTGGGTATCGGGTTCTTATTTTTGCAGGTTGAAGAATATGTTCACGCATACCAAGAAATGGGGCTAACGCTTTCATCTGGCATCTACGGAAATACTTTCTTTTTGCTCACGGGTTTCCATGGCATGCACGTCACACTGGGGACAGTGTTCCTGATTATCTTGTTCTTTCGGGTACTCAAAGGTCACTTCACCCCAGAAAGCCATTTTGCCTTCCAATCAGGCAGTTGGTATTGGCATTTTGTCGATGTGGTTTGGCTCTGTTTGTTTATTTTTGTCTACGTCATTTAAACAAACTAATAAGGCCTTGGATTAGGGGTTACCCAACCTAATCCTAAGGCCAGTAATAACAGCACCATCACCAAAGCAGAAAAGATAACTCGACGTCCTAAAAATTGACTCATTGGTTGTTTATTTTCAGCTTTAACCATAATAAACAAGGCTCTAGCTAGATTAAATAATATGAATACAAGCAGCAGTACTAATACAAGCTTGAAAATAACTAAGGTATCCATGGGCTCTCCTTTGCGAGTCTGGCGACTATCTACTGGGTTATTGCTGCTTGTTACTGTGAGTGTGTTTTGTATTTTGGTCAAGTTAGGCGTTTGGCAACTTGATAGAGCTGAGCAAAAAACGGCGTGGCAAGCCACCTTGTCAGCCAGACAAGCTGCGAGTGAATTAAGTTTTGATCAACTGCTTGCTTTTGGCGCTGATGAAAGACTCAGTGGTTACCGTTTAAGTGTCAATGCAACTCCGGTAAATCAACAAATATTGCTACTCGATAACCAAGTGTTTGAAGGACGAGTCGGTTACTTAGCCTACCAAGTTTTTCAAGTTGCTAATGCAGGGACTAATACAAATGCTGTCACAAATGATATTACAATTGATAACGCTGAAGCAGTTAACAAAGACCTACCTTGGCTTTTGGTTGAATTAGGCTTTGTTGCTGCCAATATCGATCGTCGAATTTTACCTGACATAACCCCTGTACCACTTTCTGCCATTAGCCTAACGGGTCGTGTTTATCAAAAACAAATTAACCCTTTAAGCCACCAGCTCCATGCTGAAGACGGCCATGTGATGCGTTTTCAAAACCTCAATTTAGCGGCCTTAGCTGAGAAAATAGGCCACCCACTGGCACCAGTAGTACTGCAGCCAGATTCTATCCCTAACATTGCATTACCTAAGCCATGGACACCCATTCCATTATCAGCCCAAAAACACCAAGGCTACGCACTGCAATGGTTCACCATGGCGGCGGTATTTTTGTCACTGATGCTATGGATAGGATGGAAGCACTTAATAAAAGCAACACCTAACAGCACAGCTAGCAAGACAAGCGAAAACGAATAAAACCAAACTAATAAATTAAGCCGTAACAAGAGGAGCAAGTATGAACTCCCCAGTAAAACCTAAAAACAACAAGGCATTGTTTGCCCTAGTACTGGTATTTATCTTACCAGTGGCCGTCGCAAAGCTGGTATTAAGCATGGACTTATACAATGGCGCAGCAACCAATAAAGGCCAACTTATTCCGCCAGAGGTGAGCTATCAAAGCTTATCAATGGAAAATCCGCATCCACAATCTTGGCAGCTGTTATATCTATTACCTAAAGACTGCCTAGAACAATGTCAGCAACGTTTATACGTACTGCATCAAAGTCACGTGGCTTTAGGTAAGCATCAAGATCGCGTGAGTCCTATTATCATGCTGCAACCTGATAGTGACACGGCAATCCTTGAAAAGCTCAAAGTGCCATTTGAAACTGCCAATGCTAGCCAAGCCATCATTGCAATGATGACAGAACAGCAAATGATTATTGTCGACCCACTCGGCAGCCTAGTGATGGAATATCCTGGCATCATCGGTGAGCAAGAAAATATGGATCAAGGCAAATCAATGATTGCCGACCTACGTAAGTTATTGAAGTTGTCGAGGGTCGGTTAATGGATATAAAAAACCTCCTCAAATTCACCTTGGTATTTACCTTTGCCGTTATTTTGATGGGCGCTTACACCCGCTTATCAGATGCGGGGTTAGGTTGCCCTGATTGGCCGGGTTGTTATGGTCATATTGGCGTACCCAGTGATGCAGCCGACTTGGCTAAAGTCGAAACCAACTTTCCAAATCTCACCGTCGAGCCAGAAAAAGCTTGGCTAGAAATGATCCACCGTTATATTGCCGGCGCATTAGGCTTAATGGTGTTAACTATTTTAATTGTTTGCTTAAAAAGAGCCGATGCACCGAAAAAACTGCCGATATTTATTTCCGCACTGATCTTATTTCAAGCGGCATTAGGTATGTGGACAGTCACCATGAAACTCATGCCCATTGTGGTCATGGGGCACTTGATTGGCGGCTTTAGTTTATTTTCCTTACTACTTTTACTCTACCTAAGAACCAAACCCTTACGGATCCCAGGCGGCGATTCTTATGCGCGAAAGCTCGGTCCATTGGCGATGGTGAGTCTTGTGGTGTTAGTCATACAGATCATGTTAGGCGGCTGGACATCATCAAACTATGCGGCATTAGCCTGTACTAGCTTGCCAATATGTGAAGGCAACTGGATGGATAACCTACAGTTTGCTAAAGCCTTCTCGCCATTTCAAGGCGATCACCCCAGCTTTGAATATGGCGTACTTGATTACCCCGCTAGAATGACCATACATGTCACTCATCGTATTTGGGGCGTTATTACCGCTATCAGTTTATGTTGGTTAGCGTTTAAATTACTCAAAGCACAATCATCCATCATGCGACAAAGTGCATGGGTTTTATTTGCCCTTGTGGTGTTACAAGTGGGTTTAGGCATTAGCAATATTGTAATGCACTTGCCTTTAGGTATTGCAGTCTCACACAACGGAGGCGCAGCGTTATTGTTGTTAACCGTTATCTTCATTAACTATGCGCTGTGGCGTAAAGCATAAGCAAGGATTCTATTATGGCTAAATCACTATCTTTACCCGCAAGCGCAACCAAAACAGACACTCTGCAATGGCGCGCTTATTTCGAGATGACCAAACCAAAAGTCGTCGCACTGATGCTACTGACGGTATTGGTCGGTATGTGCGTAGCACTGCCTGGCGCTGTGCCACTGCAACCGCTTATTTTTGGCATGATTGGCATAGCCATGATGGCCGGTGCGGCGGCAGCTTATAATCACCTAATTGATCGCCGTATCGATGGCTTAATGGCGCGTACCTACAACCGTCCATTACCAAAAGGTAAAGTGTCTGCAATTAAAGCAATGACCTTTGCCACCTCTATTGGCTTAGGTGGGTTTATCATTTTATACGCATTAGTGAATCCATTAACTGCATGGCTGACTTTTGCTAGTTTAATTGGCTATGCAGTGGTGTATACCGCCTATTTAAAACGCGCTACACCGCAAAATATTGTCATTGGTGGATTAGCTGGCGCTATGCCACCACTATTAGGTTGGACAGCTGTGACCAATGAACTGCACGGTAATGCACTGTTATTAGTGATCATCATTTTCACTTGGACACCACCGCACTTCTGGGCATTGGCGATTCATCGTAAAAAAGAATACGCCAAAGTCGATGTACCTATGCTGCCTGTAACCCACGGTGTAGAGTTCACTAAAACCTGTATTTTGCTATACACATTATTGCTAGCAATAGCCTGTTTATTACCTGTGCTCGTTGGTATGTGTGGCCCAGTTTACTTAGTCGGCTCCACCATTCTAAGTTGTGGATTTATCTACAAAGCATGGCAACTTAAATACCATGACAAACCAGGGCTGGCGATGGATGTATTTAAGTTCTCTATCTACCACTTAATGATTCTGTTTTTGGTGTTACTTGTCGACCACTACCTATGGGTCAATTAATGACAGTATCAGTGACCAGTAGAGGGGAAGGAATGTGAAAAAGATAATCGCACTGGCTGTGATGATGTTAGGTTTAGGCGTGGCGGTAGCGGTTAATTTTTCGCAGCCTAAGCCGCTTGAACTTGCCAGCAGTTATATGTTCGACCAACCAAGAGCATTAGCGCCATTTACTTTGCATGACCAACTAGGCAATGAGTTTACCAATCAGCAACTACTCGGCAAATGGAGTTTAGTGTTTGTTGGGTTTACCTCATGCCCTGATGTTTGCCCAACCACACTGAATAAACTCAATGCTGCTTACCCTGAGCTACAGTCGCTATCAGAAGATATTCAGGTAGTGTTTGTGTCAGTGGACCCTGACAGAGATTCGCAAACCAAGCGCTTAGATTACATCAACTTTTTTAATAAAGATTTTAAAGCAGTCACCGCTGAACATGCACAGTTATTCCCGTTCACCAGAGACTTAGGCTTTGCCTACGCCATGGTTGGAGATGGCGCTGACTATCAAGTCGACCATAGCGCTAGTTATGTTTTAGTGTCACCCCAAGGGGAAAAATACGCGGTGTTTAAACCCAAACAACAACCAGGAAAAATTCCACAAATTTTGAATAAAGAGCTGGTTGCGGATCTAAAGCAGATTATTGAAAGTGCTTAAAATTTTTATATAGGTACTGGAAATATAACAAAGCCTCAATATGAACATATTGAGGCTTTTTAATGCGAGCCGTTGAGGAGTTCGATTTAAGTAATAGCCCTTTACTGAAGCTCGTTTTATAGCATGACTTGATAAACATCTATTTCAAACCCACGAAATAACGAACTACCAATGAATTTAAAGCCTGTTCGGTTTACTACTTTAATAGAGCTAGTATTCTCAGGCTCAATAAGTGCGTGTACGACTTCTAGCTGTAAAGTGTGCTTAGCGAAGCCTAATACTCCAAACGTAGACTCAACAGCATAGCCTTTTCCCTGTTGGCTCGCAGCTAAACGGTAATTGATATGTACAACTTCGCCAGAATCAATTTTATGTTTATTGAGGCCACAAACACCTACAAATTCAGAAGTAGAGGAATCATAAATAGCCCAGTGCCCATAACCATTTAAGTCATATTGTTGCTGGCAATTAACAATATACTCTTTAATCTGCAGTTCGGAGTGAACCCCTACTGTAGAGTATTTCATTACTGTAGAGTCAGCTAAGACCTTCGAAAGATCTTCAGCATCTGCATCAGTAATTTGTCGAATTGATAACCTTTCTGTTTCCACTACAGTCAATATAAACTCCAAGAGATATCACGCCGCAATAAGTGGTTAGTGAACGTGTGCCATAATGAAGCGAAGCGGAATCGGCACGCGTTCACGAATCCGACTTAATTGCTTTGTTATAAGCCTGCTGAAAGTTGTTCCCACTCGATAACTCTAGCTCGTATTAATTTGATGGAAATATCAGCTTTTTCTGCGATTTCTTTTTGGTTTTTCTCTGCTTCCTGCCAATATTGCTCAAATCCACGGCTGTCAAACGGTGATTGATACTGATACTTAACTGACTCTGTATGTGCAAGTTTATCAATATCAGTTAGCGAATCATAAATACTTTCAGGATAAAATGGTCGCTTCTTTTCTCTTAATTCATAAAGCTTTAACCTTGCTTCATATAACGATTGAAGGCGCGAATTTTTAATTTCTTCTTCGGTTTTACTTTCAGGAACTCTATCAAACACTGGTCTCAAACTATTAGCACGATTTCGTACGTCTACAAGCAATTCAGTGAGTTGTTCTAGAATTGAAAACTCTCTTTCATATCGAATGCTGCTGGTTTGCAATTGAGATGATAAATCTGCTTTGGTGGCTTCTAATTGATGAGCATAATCGTTTTTCACCGACTCAATTTTGTTAGTGATCTCAGCAATATCTTCTTTTGTAGCTAAGTTCTTACCTTTTTCAGACGAGTATGAAAAGAGCAGTTTTCTAAACAAAAAAATGCAGCCAACACTAATAAGAATTAGTATTTGAAGGACTATTATTAATGCTGATTCCAATTTGTTACCTCCTTTGGCTTATAACGCCTCAATAACCGGCGCAGCTTTGCTGCGTCCGGCGCCGAAGGCGCGAAGCTGGTTGACTTGTTACAAGGCTACTTACCGGAGCCACTTTTCTCTCCTGTCAGGTATGCGAGTGTGCCTGTTAACCCAGCGGTGATAATTGGTCCAATGATTACCCATAGGTCCTTTGCGTTATCTGGAATCATGAAAAATGCGATGCAGCCGAAAACACCTAATAGCCCGCATGTAATACCAACTAGCCAAAGTACGCCGATTTTAACTGATACATCTCCAGCGGCTTTAATTTGTGCGGGTGTTCTCGGCTTGCTATTCTCAGCAATCAGCTTGTTCCAAGCTTGGTTGTCTGTTGGAATTGCAGAGGAACTACTTGGAATTTGATTTGAAGAGCTACTAGAGCTTGAGCCAGCCATTATTTCACCAAACCTTTAACTTGATCAGGTGAAAATGTAGGAAGTATTTTTGCTACAACTTCAGTTAACGTATCGGTAGAAACTGATTCCATTGTTGGTACGTTATTAACATCAAGCTCTATGAATATACCTGTTTCTGGGTTACTTCCATCTCCAGATAAAGCCGTGTTGATGCTAGATATGTTGTTTAAATTAAGGCCATGCATTGATGATGCCTTATTGAACCTCAAGTTTATCTCTTGGGCATTTTGTAAATCTGTTTTTAAGTGCTTTCTTGAAATTGTATTACTTGGCGTTTTATCAGGAATATAAAAGTTACCGATTACACCAAACCGATTAACTTTTGATCTTGAGGTGATTGATTTAATAAACAAAGCAGCTTTAGCTTTAAAATCTTGGACAATTTCAGGCCAAGCCTCCTCACCTAAATTATTACCATTCAAGATGAAGTCTATTCGTGCAGGTGCAATGTTACAGTTATATTTATTATTCTCAGACCTCATCTGCACTCGTGGAATATCATGAGGTACATCGTTGGGCATTGAAAGTATTTGAGGCATTGCATCAAACAAATTACCCATATCCATATTTACCTGATTCATACTTGTATCAGGTCTAAACTGTGGCTGTTGATAAAACATAGCCAACTGTAATTTCATAATGCTTTCTTTCATTTTATAGCCTTACTTCCTAAATTTGATTTGCCTTGTAACGCCTCGTTAAGAGGCAAATAATATGTTGGCTAAAATTAGCGACGAAGGAGCAAAAGCCAACTGTTTTTTGTCCTTTTAAACGACTTGTTAGCTTTAAATTTTCATCCACAAAGCAATAAAACCAACAAAAATAAAAACACCAAGTCCCGCGATCATCTTTTTAATTGTTACCGTATTAGATTCAATGTGATTTAGTTGCTGCTGATCTAAGGCATCATTGAGCTTGTCTTTAGAGTTGATAATCCCGTGAGAGCATAAATTAACACCTATGCCTCCTGCAATTAGTACAAACGACCATTTAAACACGGTTACTACTTGGATAAACTTGCTCAGCTGCTCCTGATTAGCTGGAGAGAAACCATCAACAAAGCCATCTTTTTTATATATAGCTTCGATTAATTCAATACCCACAATAGAAAAAATAGCGATAGAAATTAAGCACCCTCCCCAATATAAATAACTCCATCGGGATTTACTTTTATCGTACATGGCTGCCAAAATTACTACAAAGGCAAATATTATGAAAAAACCTATGAGCCATAGAGTTTTAATTAAGTCTGGATCAGTCACGAAACTCCCTTTAAAGCTAACAGTATATTAGGCTGAATTCCGAATAAGAACGGTCTTAATAAGAACAGAGCGCCAGTACTTTAATCATTCAAGACTAACAGTAAACCAGTGTATCAACAATGAGTTATAACGTAGAAACAACTGATTCCTAGTTTCTCCGTCTGAGTGAAACAAAGAACTGTCATCATTGCATAAATTGCAATGTTTACGCTGAAAGAGAAGTCACTATACTCCGGCCTAAATGATAATTCGGGGGCAGGTCTTATATCTTGCGTCCCACATTAGCTTTTATAAGGCTAAAGCTTTAATTGCGCTACTAACAACTTCTATCAGTGAAAATCTTTTTGGGGCATAAACGAGTTACCCGTTTATGTTTTGTACTTCATCTATATTGGCTCAATTACTTAAGACCATCACTTAAATCTAATCCATTGCCTGCCGCAGGCTTTTGTGCAGATACAACTGCGAGACGCTGCAAGTACGTCCCTGTAAGCTCTGCCAAAACATCCATGTTTTGGAAGCTCGCTGCTGCATCTACACTGGGATTATTGTCTCTTCGAATTTACTGTATTTGTGTCAAATTAAAGAACTCAAAAGATCTAGCTCTAATTAGCTAGAAGATTCAATTTGAATTGAGGACGTTGAAGAAAATAGCATGAGCCTGACAGGACGTCAGGCTAGCTTTCGCTGGGCCATGGACGGCCCGTCGGAAGCGTTAGCATTTTCGAATAAAACCGAAGCAGTCTACAAGCGAGGTTGAAAGCTGGATCAATCCCCATCGAAAACCATGCGCTTTTCAGCATTTTTCGTCGGGGCGCTGGGGGATATCCAAAAGGGGAACAAGCGCTTTTCCCCTTTTGGTCGGGTGTGGGTGGAAAACCCACGATGTTAATCCAAACGGAGTTTGGAAATACAGGCTAAAATCCTGGGGCCAAGATTAGGTGTGGGCGAAGCGCCACGACCTTGATTTGGCTTTTGATCAAAAATGAAAACTACTTAGCCGTCAGGCTAAACCAAAAGATTATTCTTTTGGCCAACTTCCATCATTATTGGGTCTCACCCAAGCCTGCGAAAACCAATAATAGCCTTTCTGAGTTTTACTCGGAGCGGTGCAATTATAACGGCTACGCCCTGCGGGTAAATTCGCTGGTGCTTGAATACTAAACTCAGTTTCAGTCAACCATGTTGGCTTTTTCGCGCCTTGTCCTTGGACAAAACACATCACTTGATGTGGGTAAATATCAGTGATGTCTAACTCGACTTTTAACTCAGGTCGCCAATCTCCAGAAGTTAATAATGGATCAGTGATATTTTGCTTAACCACTGGCATGTTCAAACTAGTAAACTTAACTTTTAAACTATCCAAATCCGCATAAGGCCCTGCAACAGGAAAACGGGGTAATGCTGTTAAGATTGAATATTTACCCGCAGCACCAGATTGTTGGCCTAAACCAATAAAGTCATTTTTCTTAAGAATGTTTTCAACGTCAGCATTGTACTCACCATAAGGGTAAGCCAACATTTTAACGCTCTGGCCAGTATGCTTTTTAATTTCAGCTTCAGTATCTAATAAATTGTTTTCGATACGCGTTAACCATTGCTGATGGTTTTCGCCTTCAAGCTTTCGGTTCAAATGCTCATGACCCCAACTGTGGTTGGCAATGGTTGCGCCATTTTCTGCTAGTTGGTTTATTTGATCCCAGCTCATCATTCCTGCATAGCCTTTTTCAATCGGCTCAATAGAAATAAATAAGGTGTATGAAAAGTTATGCTTAGCTAATATTGGCGCTGCAGCATCAGCAATACTCTGATAACCATCATCAAAAGTAATCACAATACTTTTATCGGCTATCGGCGTATCTTGTTTTATTGCATCTACCGCTTCTGTCAGACTTATGATGGTAAACTCATTATCTGCAAGATATTGCATCTGCTCTTCAAATTGCGCCGGTGTCACACTGGTGCTCGCTGGCGATGTTTCGGATACGTGGTGATATTGCAATATCACCACCGCGCTGGCATTAAATGAGAATAACCACATTAATCCCAAGAGACTTTGTTTTAACATAAGATTCCTATGTCCATAAAAGCATTATTATTTAACAGCCAAAAAAACCGTCAGCTATTTGCGTTAGCATTGCCGATGATTTTATCCAATATCACTATTCCCCTATTAGGTTTAGTCGATACCGCTGTCATTGGTCATTTATCTGAAGCCTATTACTTAGGCGGTGTGGCACTAGGTAGCACAATTATTACGTTAATTGTCTGGCTATTGGGCTTTTTGAGAATGTCGACTACGGGTCTAGTCGCCCAAGCTTATGGTGCTAATGATAACGTAACTCAGCAAAAATTGCTGGTACAAGGTTGTAGCTTAGCGCTGATATTCGGTTTTTGCGCCATCATTTTGCAGCAACCATTGCTTGAATTCGCCATGTCTTTGAGCCAAGCCAGTGCAGAGGTAAAACACTTCTGTAGCGAATACGTCAACATTCGCATCTGGTCTATTCCATTCGCTTTACTCAACTTAGTTCTCCTTGGCTGGCTGTTAGGCAGGCAAGCGCCTAAAGCTGCTATGTGGCAACTCATTATCGCCAACATCGTTAATATCGTTTTGGATGTGGTGTTTGTTATCGGCTTTGAATGGAACGTGAAAGGGGCGGCTTTAGCCTCGGTTATCGCTGACATTTGTGCTTTTACTGTCGCAGCGGTGATTGTCAAACGTGCCCTTTATCAGCAAAGTGATTTTAATCTAGGTAAGTTATTCGTCCACTTAAGTTTTAAAGGCTATTCGCAATTACTAAAGCTGAATCGTGATATTTTTATCCGTAGTTTATGCCTGCAAGCAAGTTTTACTTTTATGACGTTTTACGGCGCAGGTTTAGGTGATGACATCATTGCTGCCAATGCGGTACTACTGAACTTATTAATGCTGATTTCCTATGCGTTAGATGGCATCGCCTATTACGCAGAGGCTGAAGTCGGCCGCGCAGTCGGACAAAAAAATCTGCAGTTATTGCAAGAGTCGGTATTACTGGCAGGTTATTGGTCTGCGCTATTTTCACTGGGTTTCTGTGTGCTATTTTATTTTGGTGGCAGTGGCATTATCAGTTTACTCACCAGTATTGAAATCGTACAACAGCAAGCCAATGTGTACCTTATTTGGTTAGTGTTTATGCCGCTACTGGCATTCGGTTCGTACTTGTTTGATGGGGTTTATATTGGCGCTGCTCAAGGTCGAGCAATGCGAAATAGCATGATTATTGCCACTTTCGTGGTGTTTTTTCCTTGCTGGTATGTGTTGCAGGACTTTGGTAACCACGGTTTATGGGCAGCCATGAGCGCCTTTATGCTGTGCCGTAGCGCCTCACTTGGACTTCATTACCGCTACAGTCAGGCTTTTAAGCAAATATAATCATTACATAGGTTTAGGTTAGTAAAAACTGGCTTTGTCCATCTTTTTACTGATAACATAGCCGTAACATAGTGACCTTATTTACATGGACTGTATCAATGAAATGGATTTTTGCCCTACTGGCAACACTTTGGCTGTTGTCAGCTTCAGTGTACGCTCAAAAACTCCCCGTAGAAGACTTTGCCAGCATTCCCGATGTGAGCCATGTCAGCATGTCTCCCAATGGCAAAAAAATCGCCTCATTGGTTAGGCTAAACACCGACGAAATGAAAGGCAGCATTATCAATATCTTAGATATTGATACCAAAGAATCTATCTACCCCATTCAAACTGACAATGAAAAGTTCGTCATTTTATCTTTAAGCTGGGCAAATAATGACACTTTGCTGATTAAAGCAAAATTCCCTGCCACACGGTATGGCACGCCCACCACAGAAACCCGTTTAATCAAATATTCATTAGAAAAGAAAAAATCACTGAATGCACTCAGCCGTAAAGCGCTAAACAAATTTAAATGGATGCCACAAATTCAGTCCAATATTATTGATAGATTGCCTAGCGAAGATGAACAGCTGCTACTGGAGATTTCAGGCTTAGGTAATAAACCTAACTATGAATCAGTCGTTAAGCTTAATACACGAAATGGTCGATTTAAGTTTGTTCAGCCAGCTGAATCCAATATTCAACATTGGGTGACTGACCGTCAGCACAGAGTGAGAATTGGTATTTACCGTAAAGACAGCCAATATCGTATTTATGAGCAAGCTGACACTGATGAAGACAGACGAATTTTATGGGAATTTGAAGCCTTCGCCGAAGACCAAGTATGGCCTAAAGGCTTTGCTCAAGATAAAAATATTCTCTATGTGGAAGCATATCATGAAGGATACTTAGCCATTTTCAAGGTTGATTTACGCGATCCAAAACTGACAAAAGAGCTGGTCTTTAGCAGACAAAACTACGATGTCGAAGGCTCATTAATCTACTCTGAACTGAAAAAGAAAGTCATTGGCATTGATGACAGCGAAGAATCTGAATACACCTTTTGGGACAAAGAATATATTGGTCTGGTTAATGGCTTAAACAAAGCATTACCTGATTACCGTAATTACATTACCCAATTTAGCCAAGATGAGCGCCGTTATATTGTCTATTCCACCAATGCCAAAGAAGCAGGGATCTATCTTTTTGGCGATCGTGATGCTGGCCAGTTAATTCCGATTGCTTATCGCTATAAAAACCTCACCCCTGAGCTCCTTGCTGATACTAAGACATTGTCCTATCACGCTCGTGATGGGCTAGAAATTGAAGCCTTTTTAACCACACCACTAAACCAAGAAGCGAAAAACCTACCAACGGTTATTTTTCCTCACGGCGGCCCTATCAGTTATGACTCAAATAGCTTTGATTACTGGACTCAATTTCTAGCTAATCGTGGATATGCGGTGTTAAGAATGAACTTTCGCGGCTCGGCTGGTTACGGTTATGACTTTATGAAAGCAGGGCTAAAAAACTGGGGCTTAGACATGCAAACCGATGTTGAAGATGGCACTCGTTGGCTGATTGAACAAGGTATTTCTGATCCCAATAAAATCTGTATTGTCGGCGCCAGTTATGGTGGTTATGCCGCGTTAATGGGCGTTGCCACCACTGAAGGCTTATATCAATGTGCGGTTAGTTTTGCAGGCGTTACTGACATAGAGTACTTAGTAAAATCATCCAGACGATATAGCAACTTTGATATCGTTAAAAAGCAAATTGGTGATGACTATGATGCCCTTTATGAGCGCTCACCAGTGAGTAAGGCCAAAGACATCAAGGTGCCAGTATTACTCATTCATGGCGATAAGGACCGTGTTGTTAGGGTTCAACATAGTGAAGACATGTTTGAAGAATTAGATGATCTGAAAAAGCCAGTTGAGTACATTGAACTTGAAAATGGCGACCATTATTTAAGTAACAATGAGCATCGAATAAAAACCTTTGTCGCCATCGAAGCGTTTTTGCAAAAACATTTATAGCACGAGATCGTAAAACACGAGCTTGAATAGTCACACATTAATTGCTCTTCGGATGAGAGCGACACTTTAACCCAAACCACTAGGATTATTATGAAACGGATTTTAGCGCTGATTATTTTGTTGTTTATCAGCCAAACGGTCACCGTCAGTGCAACAACACCTCAGCAGCTCCCAGTTGAAGCTTTTGCGAGTATTCCAGATGTCAGCACGGTACGATTATCACCGGATGGTAAACAAATAGCCTCATTAATTTTGGATGATAGTGCAGCAGTGCCGCATAAAATTGTGGCTTTGTTTAATATCGAAACCGGCCAATCACATATTCCAATCAAAAATGATCATGAACGCTATACCATATTCAATTTAGCCTGGGCCAATAATCAAACCATACTCATATCTGCTTTTATCCCTTCAAAACGCTTTGGTAAAGATGCTAATGAGAGTATTTTAATTAAATACAATACGTTAACTGGCGATGTGGGTAGTGTGCTAACTAAAAAAGCGTTAAAACGCTTTGAATCTATCCCTCAATACCAACATGACATTGTCGATCTATTGCCAAAAGATCCTGAACATATTTTACTGTCTGTATCAGGTTTCAGTAAGAGAGTTAACGAACCAACGGTTATCAAAGTTAACTTAATAACAGGCAAAACCACCACTGAACAATATTATCGTGAGCATGTAATTGATTGGATGACCGATCAACAACACAAAGTAAGAATAGCCACTTACCGAGACCCAGATAATACTGAATATAGAACTTATGAACAAAATGAAGCCAATGGAGAATTGCGCTTATTGTGGAAAAATGAAGCCTACTCTGAGGATACTGTTATCCCTATTGGTTTTGATGTTAACCCCAATATTCTATTTGTAAAAGCTTACCATGAAGGCTACTTTGCAGTTTTCAAAGTGGACTTAACTGACCCTAAACTCACAAAAAAGTTAGTCTACAAAGAGGCAAATCATGATGTCGACGGTGGATTAATTCACTCTAAAATTACTCGCCAAGCCATTGGAATTTCAACAGGTATCGATAATGAGTACCATTTTTGGGACAAAGATTATCAAAAGCTGGTCAGTGGTATCAAAATGGCGTTACCAGATACTCAGAATTACTTAACGCAATTTAGCCAAAATGAACGTCGTTATATTGTCTTTGCCACCAGCCCGACTCAACCAGGGTTATTTCTTTATGGTGACCGAGATGCTCGCCGATTAGAGGTTATTGCCAGCAAATATTCTCAACTCAATCCGCAAGTACTAACTGAACCCCAAGCTATCAGCTATCAAGCTCGAGATGGTTTGACCATTCCAAGCTACCTTTCACTACCAAAAGCGGTTGAACCTAAAAAACTCCCCACCATCATTTTCCCTCACGGTGGGCCACAATCTAATACTGGTGAATCATTCGATTATTGGGCGCAATTCTTTGCTAACCGCGGCTATGCCGTGCTGCAAATGAACTTTCGAGGTTCTGCTGGCTATGGCCATCAATTTACCACTGCAGGTTTACAAGGCTGGGGTAAAGAAATGCAAACCGATGTTGAAGATGGCACGCGCTATTTAATCAATGAAGGTATTGCAGACCCCAAGCGGATTTGTATTGCAGGTGCCAGTTACGGCGGTTATGCCGCAATGATGGGCGCGGCAATGACACCTGATTTATATCAATGTGTTATCAGTTTTGCTGGCGTTGCTGACGTAGAGGATTTGGTTAAGTTATCGCGTTTTTACACCAACCATGAAATGACCAAAAAAACCATTGGTGATGACTATAATGCACTATACGAGCGTTCGCCGATTTATCACGCTGACAAAATCAATGTGCCTATTTTATTAATCCATGGTGACAATGACAAAGTGGTACAAGTAAGCCAAAGCCGCGATATGTACCGCAAGTTAGATGGGCTGGACAAAAAAGTAAAATACCTTGAAATTGATAACGGAAATCACTACCTCAGCAACAATCAGCATCGTCTAATGACGTTTAAAGCGATTGACGAGTTTTTATCTAAGAACCTATAGTCGTAACGTTTGATAAGTTAATAAAAAAGGCCCTAACATCATTGCTGACGTTAAGGCCTTTCACTAAAACACGGTATCGTTTAAATTTTTAGATATTAGTTCAAAACGTTATTTTAGAACTTTAGTTTAGAACTTTATTTTAAAACTTTAACTTAGAGCTTTAACTTAGAACTTTGCTTCGAATGCTAAGCTGAAGTTTCTGCCTTCACCAACAGTAACGTCAGTATTAGTACCACCACCTAAGTATTCAGTATCAAATAAGTTTTTAACATTAAAACGCACGCTCATATCCGTATTTTGCACAGCAAAAGAATATGCTGCACCAAAGTCAAAACGAACATAGTCATCTTTTACAATAGTATTTTGGGTATTAGCAAAACGCTCACCAACGTAGATAGCACCAATATTCAATGCTAAGTCGTCAGTAACTTCGTAACGGGTCCAGATATTAGCTGACCATTCAGGTGCATCAACAGGTGTTTTACCATCAAGTTGCTCAGTATCTTCAGCACTTGTCACGTATTCTGCATCCAAGTACATCATCGAACTGGTCACAAATATACTGTCACTAACCTGACCTTGCGCGCCCATTTCAAAACCGCGGTGATGCTGTTTACCACTTTGAGTCGTAATGTACTCATCGTCACCAATAGGTGTGTCAAGTTGCTCACGTACCGTTACGTTGGTCACAGTCGTATCGAATACCGCACCGGTTAGTAATAAGCCACCATCAAACAGTTCCCATTTAGTTCCGATTTCGTACTGTTCACCGTACTCAGGGTCTAAATTCATGCCATCGTTGACATCATTGTCGCTATTTACGATTGACTGTGGGTTAAAGCTTTTCGAGTAGTTAGCGTAGATGCTACCATTTTCACTTGGCGAGTAAATCACACCAAACTTTGGTGAAACTGCGTAGCTATTCTCACCTTCACCGTCTTTCTTTTGCTCATCATAACGAACACCAGCAAGTACTTGCCATTCGTCATTGATGGTCATTAAGTCTTGAACATAAAAACCATAATGCTTGTAGCTCGACTCTGACTTGGTGGTGTCATTGTTGTAATCTAGATCGGGTCTAGGCACATCTTGACCTGGCATAACCATTTGAGCATCGCCGCTATCTCTTAACTGACCATAGTAGTAATCAAGAATGTTGGCACCGACTAACACTTGATGCTCCATACCAAAGGCATTCACGATACCGGTAAAGTCCATGTAGGCTGTTTTATGCTGCCAATCATCATAGCGGTCAAAGGCTTTGATTTGGTAACCATCAGTGGTTGGATCCATTCCTGCAACCATTGAAGGTGATGAATCTAAACGCTGACGAGTAAAGCTCTGGTGGTTATAACCTGTGGTCATTTTCCAATCGTCAGAAATATACCAAGTTAAATCAGCACCTAGGTTTTCAACGTTGTTGTCGGTAAATGCCCATGACATATCCCAGATATCTTCACGATCACCAACTAAGTCGCCGTTATCATCTAACCAACCGCCTCTGTCGATGCCTGTTTTGTCGTCAGTGTAATCGTACTTAACCGATAACATCACATCTTCATGTAGATCAAACTCAAGGTTCAAATAACCTAAAAAGCGGTCGCGCTCTTGCTCTTGTTCACCATTACCATCTTGGTATTCACGCCAGTACTTAGTGTCTTGTTTCACTAACACTGTGCGGTAACGAATTGATTCAGCATCATTTAATGCGCCACCCGCATCTAACTGAAAACGAGTTGAACCATTCGCGTCAGTATCAAATGCAACGTCAAATAAGTTTTCATAGGTTGGCTTTTTAGTCACCATGTTGATTAAGCCGCCAGGACCTGACTGACCGTACAGCATGCTTGATGGACCTTTAAGCACTTCAACTTGTTGTAGTGTTTCAATCGGTTGTACGTAGTGTGACCACTGCTGCTGGCCATTGATTAAAAAGCCACTGCCTGAATCAAGTTCAAAGCCACGGATGTTGAACACTTGGCGGTTCCACTTTTCGCTACCACCGGTAACACTTGAATCGTTAACCAATACTTCAGACAGGTTTCTTGCTAACTGCTCATCTGTGACGAAATCAGGAATAACATTCACTGATTGCGGGGTATCCATCAAATCAATATCACCGCGCATTGCGCCAGATGATGAACCAACTTTGTAGTTATTGAAGTTCATACCAGTCACTTCAATGCGCTCAATATTTGCAACAAAATTCTGACTCGTTTCAGTTTCATTGTTCGCTTCTTCAGCAGCTAATGACGCTGATGCTAAACCTGCTACAACAGCAAACGCAATTGGTGAAATTCTCATACAAAGTAGCCCTTAATTTGGCAGTAACCGTTAATGAGATGGATTATCATTTGCGTTCACCACTTTGTGAAGTGATTTTTTTACTAAGTGTAAAGAAGTGTGAAGAACCGCACTAATGCGAGTAAAACTCATTACTAATGTTGAATATTTATTGCATATTAACAGAAATTAATGTTAACCCACCCCAAAATATTCACCAAAAAGAACACTTAAACACACCCAACCAAACAACAATAAAAATAGTAAAACACTTTATTAACAATAAAATAACAATGGTTTCAAAATAAATCTTACTGATACTTTGCTTATATGACCTAAAGCTCAATCCTAGAAAATCAAATTCACGATGAATAGTTATTCACTTGTTAAGCATTTGAAGCATAATTTTTAATGTAAATTTGTGACCTATTTAACACTATATGCTTCCTTTACACTTCTTTAATTGAACAAAGAAATGAGATTAATTATCATTCACGAAATTTTTTACGGAGTGCTTAGTTTGTTGCTTTACAACAAACAGTACTTCCATCAATTGGCAACTGCCTAGAACACTCTGAGAACATCAACATGAATGTAGTCCCTGCTTTAAAATGGTTTCATAACTGGGTTGGTTTTGTCATCAGCATTTCAATGCTGATTGTATTAGTCACAGGTGTTTATCTTGGCGGTATGGACATGCTGAAAAGAATGGATGACAAAGGGCAGCAATATGCGCCGTTATCCGTTGAACAAAAAGCTCATGTTACCGAGACCTTATTTGAGCGCTACCCAGACATGGGAACGGTTCGCTTTCCAACCGAATACTCACCTTATATTGAAGTTGCTACTCGTGGTAAGTCGATTGCTTTTGATCAAGACTTGAATGAGCTATCCACCTATAACATCAGAGAAATTCCGCTATGGACTACCATGTTCTGGCTACACAGAAATTTCTTATTAGGTGATTTTGGTAAGTACTTAAATGCATGGGCATCAATGGTCGGCGGTATAGTCGTATTAGTGGGTATTTACCTATGGTGGCGAGTACGCAAAACTTTTAGATTAAAGCACTCAATACCAACTAACACTAAATCAAGTAGCCTAGTTAAAAGCCATATTCAATTAGGGCTATTTATCTCAGTTCCGCTATTTCTACTATGTATAACTGGCTTTTTAATCACTTATAAAGGTTTGTGGATGGGTGCGTTAAAGCAGCAACCCGTTGCAGAAGTACAATACCCTGTCAGCCAAAAAAGTGATTGGCAGAGCCAGCTTCAAACAGCCCAAGATATGTGGCCTGAATCTTCACTCGTAGCAGTAAGTAAGCCTAGACAGAAAAAACCTGAACCTGGCGCAGAAAAACCTAAAGGGCCACAAGAACTTAACTACAGCATCCGTTTTGATACCCACAGTGATGTTTGGTTGCGTCAAGCTGATAGCATCACCATGAACTATGAACAAGGTAAGATTCAATCTGCACTTTTACACAGTGATCGCCCGTTATCAGGCAAAGTCGCGACCTTTGTTAGACCGTTACATGATGCGATGAATATGCCTTTTAAATATGTGGCATTTATTACTGCTATCGCCTTTATCGGTACTGTGATTTTATTATTCAGCGCAGTGACTTTTTACCGCCGCATTTTCAAAAAGAAGCGTAAGTAATCTAAACGCAAGCTAAGTTTACTTCAAACAAAAACGGCTTACTGAAAACAGTAAGCCGTTTTGTTTTATCAAACATTTAAATTACACTTAACTCACCCTGTGAGGTACGGATTAATCTTCAATGAAAGGGGTAACAGTCCCTGCTACCGAATCATAAACAATCTTGATTTCTGCACGATTTCGGCCTCTGGTATCTCCCAGTGTTCTTAATACGTAAGTACATTGCGTCGCACCGGTGCCACCATCTGCAGTATGGCGATAGGATTCAAAATCAACATCATCTGATGTATTTCTAATGGCAACGGTAGGTGGATCTTCTATCAATGCATTCCACAAATCCACACACCCAGCCTGACCTTGGCCAATATTAACTGGGTTCCCCATTGGATTACCTTTTCCAGTGCCTAACGGATAGCCAAAGGCATTCATATCTAAATCGTCATCAGCAAAATCAGGCAAATCATTCATTGGCTCACTGCCACCAATAATTTGCCAGCGAGTATGCGCAAAGGTAACTGACTGCTCAAACGAAGCGGCAACAGCCTTAACACGACTGATTTCAGCATCGCGCTTAAGATCGAAAAATTTACTGACTGCAATAACGGCAAGCACAGCTAACACAATAATTACTACAACCAGCTCAATTAAGGTAAAACCTTTTGAACCTGCTGCAACATGATAAGCGTAAGATTTATGAGTATGGGAAGGTTTTGCCACGCAGTGCTCCTTATCGTCACCTTGTTATAGTTATAACACATGCATAACATTAAGGCGCTTTCTCTCAACCTAAAGAATGAAAAATTTATCAAACCTAAAAGATTTTTTGCTCATAAAATCAGACGCTTTTTATATTAGGCAACCCATTTAGACTATTTTATTGGGGTTTATCAAACGTGTTCATGCTGCGGATAACTCGGACATATGAGTTTTTAGACACATAAAAAAACGCGGCAGATTAAGCCGCGTTATTATTGTCTATCTCATCGATAAAACTTCACCGAAGTGATTATTGGTATGAGTGAGAACCATGTTGGTGATCTGTCACGTCTTTAACGCCAGAAAGCTCACCTGGGAACATCTCTAATAATTGCTTCTCGATACCATCTTTCAAAGTGATATCAACTTGAGAACAACCATTACAACCACCACCGAACTGAAGTACTGCAGTACCTTCTTCAGTGATTTCAACTAACATGATGTTACCACCATGGCTTGCTAGCTGTGGGTTAATTTCAGATTGAATCACATACTCAATACGCTCTTTTAACGGTGCATCAGAAGCCACTTTACGCATTTTCGCGTTAGGTGCTTTAAGCGTTAATTGTGAGCCAAGTTGGTCAGTCACAAAATCAATGCTCGCTTCTTCTAAAAATGGTGCACTTTTTTCATCAACCATGGCACTGAAACCAGTAAATGGTAATTCAGTATCATCAGCTTCAACAGCATCTGGTGGACAGTAAGATACACCGCACTCTGCTTGAGCGGTACCAGGACTGATGACAAACACACGGATATGAGTGCCTTCAGGTTGATCGGCCAGTAATTTTACAAAATGAGCCTGAGCCGTATCAGTAATGTTGATCATAAAAACTGCTCCGTTGGGTAGTACTTGAGTAAGAACCAACTTAATTAAGAACTGACTTAAATAAGGTAGTACTTGAGTAATTTAGTAGGTTTAGCGACATGATACTCTTAGTTGCCTCGGCTTTATAGTCCTGCATGTAGCAACTGTGACAAAAAATAGTCTCTTTCGGTCGGTTTTTAATGGAGATTTAAGGCTAATCACTTTATTGTTATTGCACGGTTTTCTTTTTATGATCTTGTTTCTCCTATGATTAGCTTACATGTCTTGCTCGCTCGTTTGTCAATTAGAACACTGGTAACTTTTTTTACCTGCCTGCCTTTTATGGCATCAGCCAGTGAAACTTCTCCCACTGAGACCCATATTGAGCAGCGATTACAAGCTGAAGATATTAATCCCCTCCTCACCCAACCTGCGCAGTACTTAGGTTATCCGCTAGGTGAATGGCATTTGCGTCATGATCAAATTAACCACTATTTGCAGTTACTTGCCAGTGAAAGTGAGCGGGTATCACTGGATTCAGCAGGGTTTAGCGAAGAACGTCGTGAGCAAGTTACTGCGGTCATTACCTCAGAAAAAAACCAACAAAACCTTGCTGATATAATTGAATATAGAAGCAATATTAAATATGGCACCATGCAAACCAACCGCAGCAATAAAAATCCTTTAGTGGTATGGCTTGCGTACTCCATTCACGGTGATGAGGCCAGTGGTGCACATGCTGCAATCGCGTTAAGTCACTATCTTGCAGCAGCCAATGCGCCTTGGGTAAAAGAGTTATTAGACAATACGGTGATATTGCTTACACCCACTCAAAACCCTGATGGATTTGATCGCTTTTCAAACTGGGCTAACAATAATAAAGGCCAAGTCATTGTCACTGACAATAACCATCGTGAGCATAATCAAGATTGGCCAGGTGGGCGCTTTAATCACTACCTCGCCGACTTAAATCGAGATTGGTTGTTCTTACGCCATCCTGCATCACAAGGTCGAGTGGCCTTTTTCCATAAATGGCAGCCGCATTACGTGGGAGATTTCCATGAAATGTGGCATCAGCAGTCATATTTCTTCCAGCCTGGAGTACCTGATCGCGTCAATCCTTTAACCTTGCCAGCCAATCAAGAGTTATCTAACGAGTTAGCAGATTTTCATCGCAAAGCCCTAGATGAAGTTAAACAACCCTATTTTAGCGGGCAGATGTTTGATGACTTTTTTTACGGAAAAGGTTCAACCTACCCAGATATTAACGGTGCTATCGGTATTTTGTTTGAACAAGCCAGTTCACGTGGCCAAGCTCAAGACTCTCCAAATGGGGTCGTGACCTTAGCTGACAGTATTGATAATCAATTTGCCACTTCATTATCTAGCCTTAAAGGGGCTCACGCACTGCGTAAAAAGCTAATGGCATACCAAACTAACTTTTTCTCAAGTAATGTTAAGCGATTCCGTGACGGTAAACAGTCAGGAAGATTAGTTAAAGCCCACAATGGTTCAGCGCACATTACTGAGTTGGTCAGTATTCTTGAGCAACACAAAATCAGTTTTAAATACCTAACCCAAGCTTTTGAAGATGATGATATTAACTTCACCCCACAAGACAGCTTGTTTATTCCTGATAGCCAGCCACAACATGATTTACTGCAAGCTTTATTTGATAAGCGCACCGAATTTAAAGATGAAACTTTTTATGACATATCCACTTGGAACTTTGAGTCAGCATTAGGCCTTAGCTTGGTGAACAAAGCTAAACCCAGCGAGAAATATTTGTCTGAAAAGCCCACTTTTAGCATTACTCAAACCAGTTACCCACAAGACAGTGTGGCGTTAATGATTGATTGGCAGCAAGCCGCTGCTGCTCCTATGCTTCAACAGCTGTTAAACCAAGGTGTATTAGTAAAGTACGCCTTAAAACCTTTTAGCCTTTATCCACATACGTCAGCTAAATCGTCAGCTAAAACACAGTCAAATAAACAGCCGACCGCATTTATTGCAGGCAGTTTACAAATACCGCTTAAGCAGCAAGATTTTACTGCAACAGAGTTAGCTGACATCGTGGCTACTGCCGCGCAAAAACACCAAGTAACAGTTGTCGCGTCAGCCAGTTCACATACGGCAACAGGAATGGACTTGGGCAGTGATGATTTTATTAAAGTAAAACCAGTCACCCCGCTTATCATTACCGGGGCTGATACGAATGCATCTGAGACAGGGCAACTTTGGTATTTCCTTGATAAAACCTTAGGTATCCCAACGACCATGGTTAACACCGAGCGTTTAGTATCGCTAGATTTATCTGCTTATAGCCATATCTTTATGGCAGATGGTCCATATCACTTGATAAGCGATGGCACCTCAAGAAAACTCGGCAAGTATGTATCAGAGGGCGGCACAATCGTGGCGCAAAAGCGTGCCTTAGTTTGGCTCAATAAACGTAATATTTTGAACTCTGAACCCAAGAGCAAACGTGAATTAGCCAAGCTCTTTAGCACGACAGGAATGAAGTTTGGGGACCAATCCAAACTTAAGGCTCGCCAATCAATAGGCGGCGCGATCGTATCGCTAAAATTAGATAGCACCCACCCAGTGACTTTTGGTTTGCCTAATCCACTGCCGGTAATGAAAAACCGTGAGATTAGCTTTAACCTCACCTCAACGCCGTTTATCGTGGCGGCGGAGTATGAAAACGACTTATTAGTCAGTGGTTTTATGGCGAAAGAATACCAACGCTCATTTGCTAACTCACCTGCAATGATTGTTGAAACCAAAGGTAAAGGTAAAGTTGTCGCACTTACCGACAACTTGTTATTCAGAAATATTTGGCTTGGCTCTGAAAAGGTTTACGCCAATGCGCTGTATTTTATCCCTTCGGCATTATAAACCTTAGTGTTTAGGTTTATTTGTTACTAGTCATTGTTATTAACCATTGTTATTAGCCAATGTTACGACGACTTTTCAAGCACTTGGTTCGAGCAACTCACGCCAAGAACAGTTAAAAAAAGAGCGCATTTGCGCTCTTTTTTATATTCGAATAACCCTTAATTCAATTGATGTTGTTTCAATTCTGGATCTTGGTGGGCAAACTCTAATTGAGCAATTTTTTCTTCCGCTTCGGTTGTTGTTATCACTTGTTGGTCAGCTAACCACCTGAATTTATTTATTTCATTTTCAAGTTCATTATCCAAGTTGATATCGCCATACCACCTTAATAGCTGAGCTTTTTTACGTTTAAATATTTCTTCGATAATGGTGTCATGCTTTTTATCTTGAATAATAAAGACATTACCCTGTTCTGACTTAAATACAGAAAATGTCACTTTTGATGCGAAAAACCAAATCATGCAAACAATGCCTAGCACTAACCAAAAGCTATTACTCAGTAAAGGTAAATCACTATAGTAAGCACGTACCACTCCCAAACATCCAATTATAATCCACAGCACACCTACATTTCTTACCCATTCATTTTGCTCAATACTGACCGATGACTTTTTAGGGAAAGTACCGTATTCAACATCGATGTCAGCAGAACCAGACTTGTCTTTAAATGCAAAGTTAACCACTTCATCATTAAATGTGAATGTGTGTACTGTTGAGAATTTTTTCTGTTCAATTTCCATTTTCTAACCTTAATCTCCTTATAACCATAACAACAGCTAGCTTTAGCTCGCTTGTTATTACTTTAAAAAGTTATTCCTTTCAATTTCATCGCCTTAGAACATACTGATATTATTCAATAGATACAAGTTATCGCGTTAAAGTAACCCAGGTGCTTCAGCTCTTGCTAAGCACCAAGCTTGTACGTGTACGTATTCGGCTGCAAACAACTTGCTGATTTCATTAATAGTGGTGCCTGTTGTCACCACATCATCAATCAATGCCACTCTTTGATATGGGATATCTTGGGTTAAACTGAATGCATTGGCGCAGTTAATCCGCCTTGCTTTGCCATCGAGACCAGCCTGAGCTTGGGTATCCACATGCCGAATTAATAAACCGTCGTCCATCTTAATCCCCAATTGCTGACTTAAAGCATTTGCGATTAACCAAGCTTGGTTAAATCCACGCGATTTTAAACGATTAGCATGCAGAGGCACTGGAATAATCACTTGGGGCAATTGGATAAGATCTCTCGCCACTAAATCCATCACTCGAATGGCGAGTACCTGAACAAGCGCATGTAATGGCGCGCATTGTTGTTGATACTTTATCCCAGAGATTAACTCGCCAAGACCTTGATGATAGCTGCAAGGCGCGATGACCCATATAGGCTCGCTTCGCTGGCAGTGACCACAATAACGCTGTAGTACTGACATTGTTTTGCCACAACCTAGGCAGGCTTCATCTTGATACAAGCCTGCAATAAGGCAGCTTTGACAGATCCCCGTTTGCGGCCTCTGCTGGCCATATTGATGAATATCCTGACGACACAACAAACAACGGTTGGGCAGGTTGCGCAAAATGGCATATTTAATAGTACGTAAGCCTTTATAACAGGCTTGTCGGAGTTGCCAATCCATATAATATCCTTATCCTGTATGGCAATTAGCTGAAGACCAACCTTAAGGAAATCTAGTGCAGCCTCAATTACCTAAGCTACACGTTCACACTATTGGTGAAGGCCAAGACCTCATTTTGCTCCATGGTTGGGGTGTGAATTCTGCCGTTTTTAGTCCATTACAAACGGCGTTCAGTGAGTATAGAGTGCATTATGTAGATCTGCCCGGATTTGGTGATAGCGTTGAAAATAGCGGTGATATAACAGCTTGGGCAGCACAATTGTCAGAGCAGTTACCCAAACAAGCCATTTGGCTTGGCTGGTCACTAGGCGGTTTGGTCGCAAGCCAAATTGCCATTAATCATCCACAATCTGTCAAAGCATTAATCACTGTGGCCTCATCGCCCTGCTTTATGGCGCAAGAAGCACAAACAACTCCAGAACAAGCGGGTTGGCCAGGAATTGCCCCAAAAGTCTTGGCGCAGTTTTCCGAGCAATTACAAGTCAACCTTGCTAAAACCGTTGAGCGCTTTTTAGCGATACAAGCCATGGGCAGTGATTCAGCAAAAGAGGATATTGTGGCCATTAAGAAGTTGGTTTTAGCCAAACCATTACCTAGTCAGACAGTACTAGACCAAGGATTAGGTATGTTACGGAGCGTAGATTTACGCAATCAGCTAAATAATATTCAACAGCCATGGTTAAGAATTTGGGGCAAATGTGACAGTTTAGTGCCAAAAAAGATCATAACTATTTTACCTCAGGCAACAAGTATTAAAGACGTTATTCACAATAAAGCATCCCACGCACCGTTCATTTCACACCCAGAATGTTTTTTGACCGAATTACTACCATGGATCAAAAAACATACAGACTAAAGCTATAAAACCACTTGCAAATTGACTATAATTTAAACGTTATTCGTTAATTCTTAAGTGAGTTTTATGCTGGTTGTCACCAATTATCCCCAAGTACCGATTGCGACAAGTAATGTTGCAACCGATCTTGCGCGCGCGGATAACCAGCAAGCTAAACCAATTTTACCGCCTCAAGAATTATCTAAAGCTCATCAAGAGCGAGCTTATAACCAACAAAATGAACGATTAACTCGTCATGAATTGCTTGAGCAAAAGCAGCAACAAAAACAGTCTGCAGAGCAACAACAAACCCAGCAACAAGCTTTAGGTCCAAAAGGCATTTTTCCGCAATTGTTGCGTGTCGCAGCTAATAGTAACCCAACTATCCAGCGCCGTGATATTCAACAGAAAAATGCTCAGTCAACCAATGTTGAAGCAGATAAAAGTACCAACAAAGATAATTCCCGTGCGATTCAAAGCTTATTATTAAATGATGCCAGCGAAGAGCAGTCTGAGGTTTTTTACCAACAGCTTGGTGAACGTGTTGGTCAATTTTATCAGCAACAAACAACTCCTTCAGATCAAAACCAACTATTTGCACTCGTATAAACGTACCTGCCAGCTTTGCTCTAGGCCATTCAGCTTGGAGCTACACCAGTCAAAAGCCTGCCTCAATATTTAACTAACAGTTCTATTGCTCTATCCCTCTATTGCTACTTACTAGCCCTTAACCTTTGTTATTGATTGACAACCATCGTCTATTATCAATTTTTATTTGATAATATTTCAAATATTACCCTGTTTAATCGTTTTACAAATAAGCCTACTATAATTTCATCAAACGGAAACATGCACAGATGATTAAGTTGTTTCTGTTTCAAACTCACAAGCTATAGGACATCTCAACATGACTAAATTAACTATCGTTGCCAACATTATTGCCAAAGCTGACAAAGTTGAACTTGTTAAAACAGAGCTATTAAAGCTGATTGAAATCACTCGTGCTGAAGCAGGTTGCATTAATTATGACTTACATCAGGACAATGAAAATCCAGCTCATTTCATGTTTTATGAAAACTGGGAAACTCGTGAGTTATGGCAAACACATATGGGTAACACACATTTAGCGCAATACATGAGTGCGACTGAAGGCGCTGTTGAGCAATTCATTTTAAACGAAATGACCCAAATCGCTTAAATCTTAATTCATCATCCCCACTTGTTCATTGAGCATTTATTGTGCGCTAGGCCACTTTTGGTTTAGCGCTTTTTTTAGACACATCCAGCGCACAGGGAGTTGATTTGCGGATGTCATGACCCCCCAACCGATTGGAGCCATATCCCATGGATATACTTGATTTTCAACAAGGTCCTATTAGACCCCCATCAGAAGCTAATAGCTTACTCATTCGAACCACTCAAGGCTGCCCCTGGAATAACTGTACTTTTTGCACTTTATACAAAGGTATGGATTTTACAATCAGACCCGTTGAAGACATCAAACGCGATATTTGGGCTGCCAAAAAACATTATCAAGGTAAAACCTTTACCACTTGTTTCTTGCAAGATGGTGATTCCTTTGCAATGCCAACTGCCGATTTAATTGATGTATTAAACACATTAACTGAAGCGTTTCCTGAACTGACTCAAATCAGCTCCTACGGTCGAGCCCAAACCATGGTAAAAAAATCAGCTGCAGAAATGAAAGCTATCTGTGACGCTGGATTAAATATGCTCTATTGCGGCATGGAGTCTGGCTCTGTTGAGGTATTACGTAAGGCCAAAAAAGGCATTACGCCTAACTCAATTTTAAAATCGTCTTTGCATGCAAAAGCGGCAGGAATGAAGATGATGGTATTTGTGATTTTAGGTTTAGGTGGCAAAGAGCTATCAGTACAACACGTAACTGAAACTGCTAAGTTACTCAATCAAATTAATCCTGAAGAAATACGTTTATTGTCGTTAGCGGTTAAGCCTGGCACTGAACAAGCCAGCTTAGTCGATAGCGGCAAGTTTAGCGTATTATCTGAAGTTGAAATGATTCAAGAGCAACAACAATTACTGCGCTTGTTAGATGGCATTAATAGCCGATACGGTAACTATCACTCCATTAACTTACTGATGGAGCTAAATGGAAAATTACCTGAAGATAAAACTGACTTTCTTGACCGAATAGCGCAATTTCTTCAATTAAATTTAGCCAAGCAACACAATTTCATTCTTGGCCGACGCTTAGGCTATTATCAACGGCTGACAGATCTTAATAACCAATTGCTATTTGATACTGTGCAACAAGAGCTCAATCGACTCAAGCAGCTTGAAAATGATATAACTGCTGTTCAGCAAAATGGCGTATTAGAAGACACTTTTCACCGCTTACGCCAGAGGCTTATTTAAATGTAAACCTTAATAATGTGTTGTGTAAAACCGCCCTTTATTTCATTTTGACTCATTGCTGAGCAATACCAATTGTGTGATTATATTGAGTAAATCAATTTTGGCACAAATGGGGGGCGAAAATGACACTATCAAAGTATATTTTTGCCGCTTTTATTAGCTGTCTATTGGGTAGTATTTTCATTGTAAAACCTGCACTTGCCAAAGATGTCGTTATTCTTAACCACCCCGCCTCAGAGACTGACTCTCGATATCAATATAGCTTTGAATTAATGAAGCTCGTTATGGAGCAAACCAAAGAAGATTTTGGCGACTGGGAAATTACTCACTCTGATGTTTTTATGACACGAGATCGAGTATTGAATGAACTCATTTCAGGAAAAATCATTAACGTGATGGCTGAAGCCCCGAAAGTTGGTTGGAATGAGTCATTAATCCCTATCAAACTGCCTATTCGAAAAGGTATTCAGGGCTTTAGAGTTTTCATCATTAAGCAGCAACACTATGAAGAATTTCAAAACATTGAAACTTTAGCTCAACTCAAAAATTACCCGACAGGATCTGGAATATTTTGGTCGACGAGAAAAGCACTGGAACTCGCCGGATTTGATGTGATTGTGGGTTCAAGTTATGACGGGTTATTTCATATGCTTGAACGGGGACGATTTACCAGTTTTGGTCGTGGGATCAATGAAGCCTATGATGAATTAGACAGTCACACGCAAACTTTTCCCAATCTAGTGTTAGATGATAAAGTGCTATTGCATATACCACTGATCACCATTTTCTATGTTTCCCCTAACCAGCCTGAACTCGCTAAACGCATAGAAACAGGGATGAAACGCATTATTGCTAACGGTCAATTTGATCAGGTTTTTTATCAGCAGTATTGCCAACTTATTCATAAAGCACAGTTGAATAATAGAGTGATTTTCGAAATCGATAACCCATTGATGGAAAAAGATGAGTTAATCCGGATGAGGCAGCAAGGCTTGATGCTTTCGCCAACAATGAACTTTGATGAAGTTTGCCAAATTTATACTGACTAACTCCCTGAACTTTATTGTTGCATTAACTGCCAATAACTATCCAAAACGGCCAATAACTTATCTAAGTTCTAAGTTCTAAGTTCAAAAGCTTGCTAAGCTCAAAAACTAAAAACCTCAGATAACAGGGTTATCTGAGGTTTTTGTAAACTAATGACTAATCGTCAGTTCTTAAGCGGTTATTTTTTCAGTTTGGCAAAGGCATTAGCAAATGCATCACCCATTGCCGCATTGGCAGGGGCTTTGTTTTGCTTACCTTGGCCACCTTTAGCCGACTGACCTTTAGAAGATGCTTGTTTGCCTTTACCAGCACTTCCTTTACCTGAAGTCTGTGGCTTATTCGATGATGCTTTAGCTTGTACTGGCTCATCCAAGCGCATACTTAATGCAATGCGGCGACGCTCAGTATCGACTTCCATCACTTTCACTTTAACCACATCACCTGCTTTAACTATCGTGTGAGGGTCGCTGACAAATTTGTCAGTTAACGATGAAATATGCACTAAACCATCTTGATGAACACCAACATCAACGAATGCACCAAAGTTAGTCACGTTGGTCACTACACCTTCAAGGATCATTTCGAGTTTAAGATCTTTTAACTCTTCAACGCCTTCTTTAAAGCTAGCTGTTTTAAACTCACCACGAGGATCTCGCCCAGGCTTATCAAGTTCTGCCAAGATATCGGTAATGGTGGGTAAACCAAAGTCTTCAGTGACAAATTCAGCGGCATTAAGCTCTGATAACAATTCAGAATTACCCATCAACTGCTCAATAGTTTGCTGTTTTGCCTTAGCAATCGATTCCACTAATTTATAAGCTTCAGGGTGAACAGAAGAGCCATCTAATGGGTTTTTAGCTTGATGAATACGTAAGAAACCAGCCGCTTGCTCATACGCTTTAGGCCCTAGACGTGCCACTTTTAATAGCTGTTTACGTGATTCAAACTTGCCATTTTCATCGCGATAATTAACGACATTTTTAGCTAAGGTTTTGTTGAGACCAGCGACTTGAGCCAGCAATGGCGCTGACGCCATATTTAAATCAACCCCAACACCATTTACACAGTCTTCTACCACAGCTTCAAGTGAGCTTGATAACTGGCTTTGGCTAACATCATGCTGATACTGACCGACTCCGATTGATTTAGGTTCAATCTTCACCAGCTCTGCTAACGGATCTTGTAACCGACGCGCAATCGATACCGCGCCACGGATCGATACATCAAGATTTGGAAATTCATCAGAAGCAAGTTCAGAAGCTGAATACACAGAAGCACCCGCTTCACTGACCATAATCTTGGTCAATTTAGGGTGGGTTTCTTTCATAAAGCTGATAACTTCGGCGGCTAACTTATCGGTTTCGCGAGAAGCTGTGCCATTACCAATGGCAATTAGCTCAACCTTATGCATTTTAACTAGGTTAGCCAAAGTACGAATCGACTTATCCCATACATTTTGAGGCGCATGAGGGAAGATGGTGGTGTGAGTGACAAACTTACCCGTGTTATCCACAATGGCCACTTTCACTCCGGTACGAAGACCGGGATCCAGCCCCATAGTTGCTTTAGCGCCTGCAGGTGCTGCCATCAGCAAGTCACCTAAATTACGAGCAAATACATTAATCGCTTCCGCCTCGGCACGTTCACGCATTTGGCTAATGAACTCGGTTTCCATCTGCAACGCAATTTTCACCCGCCAAGTGGCTGTGACTACTGTTTTTAACCATTGATCGACTTCTGAATCGCTCAGCTTTAAATTAAAGTGCTCAGCAATAATCACCACACAATAGCTACTCTGAGCCTCTTCCGCCTTAGGATCAGCATTCATTGAAAGGCTCAATACGCCTTCATTACGTCCTCTAAGCATAGCTAATGCACGATGTGACGGAACTTTAGTGATCGCTTCAGTATGCTCAAAGTAGTCGCGGAACTTAGCGCCTTCTTTCTCTTTACCTTTTACCATACGACTTTCAAGCACTGCTTGCTGACGCAGATGTTTACGTACCTTTTGCAGTAGATCTGCGTCTTCAGCAAAGCGTTCCATCAAGATAAAACGAGCACCATCAAGCACAGCCTTAATATCTGCAAAGCCAGCTTCTGCATTAATGAACTCACTCGCTTTAGCGTCCAATTCACTTTGACGGTTAGCTAACAAATATTCAGCCAACGGCAATAAGCCTGCCTCAATCGCAATTTGGCCTTTGGTACGACGCTTAGGCTTATAAGGTAGATAAAGATCTTCAAGACGGGTTTTGCTATCAGCAGTATTAATTGCCTGCTTTAGCTCTGGGGTAAGCTTACCTTGGGTATCGATACTAGAAAGAATCACCTGCCTTCTTTCAGCTAATTCCCGCAAATACCCTAAACGACTGTCTAGAGTACGTAATTGAGCATCATCTAAGCCCCCAGTTGCCTCTTTACGGTAACGAGCAACAAAAGGAACGGTAGATCCATCATCAAGTAACGCGATAGTCGCTGAGACTTGTTGCTCACGAACATTGAGTTCTTGAGCGATAATTTGAGCAATACTAAGCATAAGGGTCTTATTCGGCGTTGAATAACAAATATCGCCCAAAGATAGCATAATCAGCCAAAAACGTTTATTGAGTTTGTGCTTTTTCGTCTTATTTTACTTGTAAAATCACAGTAATTTTGACTTAAAAGCGTGTCAGATTATTTGAATGGTATGTCTCATATGCGGCATATATATTTATAAAATACCTATTTATAGGTATGAATTATTAAGTAATATGTTTATTGCGTCACAAAACTTTATCAATAAGTCTTTAATTAATAATCATTCTCAACTGTAACATTTGATACATTTATTTAATAATACAATGATACTATTTAAATAGAATTAGATTTTAGGCTATTAACATATTCAGTTGGGCAGCAACCAATCGTATTTTTAAAATGACGACTAAAGGTGGATAAATTTTTAAAACCACACTCATAAGCTGTCACTTTAATATTACTATTGTTTTTATTTAAAACCGAAACAATAGAATTTGCTTTAGTATTTTTTATTATGTCTTTTACGCAACAATCATCAACTTTTAGTTCTCGCTGCAAAGTTCGGGTCGACATACCTAATCTATTAGCCAAGGAAATAAGGCTTAATTCAGCAGGTGAAATGCTTTTCGCAGCAGCGCTAATTCGTTCAATATTAGAGATATTATTCAAATATTGAGGCAGCATGTTTGCCCCGTCTCGTTCATCTTTCTTGACGAAAACAGACAAGTTTTCACAGTTAAACTTTACATTATCCAGCAAATCAATGTTGTTACCATAAAAACCACTCTCAAATGGTAACTCCATAATTATATTGGACTTATCTTCATTTTTAAATTTTAAAACATGCATTATAGATACATATATGAACAAATCATCGTACTTAGATGCTAGCGATTGTTTTGCGCGCTTTGCTACTAAACCTACACTGTCTTCAGTCTCAATGCTGCACCAGTTAAGATCTGACACCTGATTATAAAATTGAGTAAACGCAAGTAGCTTACTGGCATTGCTGACATTAGTAGATAGATCAATTTTCGTGAATGCTTCCAACCTAAGAATCAAAAACTTGACCAAATCAATAAAGAAATACGGATTAGTCGTATTCTTTTCAATATAATTTAATAAGTTAGTAATGGTATTAAAACTAATTAATTCTTCATCTGGCAAATATTTAAAGTGAGCATATTCACTTGGTAAAGAGAAATTAATTTTCTCACAATATTCGCATACTATTTTAGTGTGAATAGCAGGTCGGCACTTATATTTAATCATTTTTGAACTTTTAATTTGAACGGTTGTCATTGCGGCAAGTATTTTAATTTTTTTTGTTACCCCTGATATAGATCCTGATCACAAATGTCGTTTTATGATAATCGCAATTCTTAGATTTGAAAGTCACCAATCTTTAAAATACCCCTTATTGATTACTCCATTTTTATAAATTCGATTTAATAAGGTCAGGTGACATGATGAACTGGTGTCGAAACGTCATAGCTTCTATCAGTGTAGCCCTTTGCTTATGTACATTTAATGCCGCAGCTGCGCCATGGGATGACATGACAGGTGAAGAAGTTTCTCAAAAACTGGTTGAGAAGTTCGCTGAAGGTAAGTATTCCCCTAAAGGAGCAGACAGCTGCTTAATGTGTCACCAACGCACTGAAGGTGTCGCTGACATTTTCAAAGGTGCTCATGGCGACTTAACCAGCAAAGATTCGCCAATGGCCGGCCTTCAATGTGAAGCATGTCATGGCCCTCAAGGCAACCACAACCGTGGTGGCAAAGAGCCAATGATTCAATTTGGCAAAAACAGCAAATTGGATGCCCCTACCCAAAACACCGTTTGCCAAGGTTGCCATAACGACCCAGAGCAAATGGCATGGCACAGCAGCACCCATAATCTGGAAGAGATTGCTTGTGCTGATTGTCACGTGGTACAYGCMGCTAAAGATCCCGCATTAGAYAAGCTCACCGTCAATGACACCTGTAYTAGCTGTCAYACCCGCGAAAAAGCTGACATGAACAAGCGCTCTGCTCACCCAATGAAGTGGGACCAGATGACCTGTATCGACTGTCACTCTCCACACGGTTCAATGTCTGAAAGCGCCCTAAATAAACCAACGGTTAATGACACTTGTTATAGCTGTCACGCTGAAAAACGCGGCCCAATGTTATGGGAGCATGCACCTGTCACTGAAAACTGTGTCACTTGTCATAACCCACACGGTAGCGTTAATGAAGGCATGCTAAATAATCGTGCACCTCAGTTATGTCAGCAATGTCACGCTGATGACGGCCACGCAAGTCGCGTTGTTTTACAACCTGGAATGGATGCCTTTGGCGGTGGAAAAAGCTGCTTGAACTGTCATAGCCAAATCCATGGTTCTAACCACCCAGCCGGCAGCTTGCTGCAGCGCTAATTAGGAGCCATAACATGAACTTTAAACTGAACTTAATTACTGCTTCTTTATTAGTTGCATCAGSKCCAGCCATGGCGGCTAACTTTGCCGTCGGTAATGCYAATACTGAAAACCTCAATCAAGAAAAGTATGAGTGTAAGCGCTGTGGAAATAGCACTGGCTAYAGYGGCAACATTGATATCTCTGCAGGTTACATCGACAGCGACGATGTTCACGCAGCCAATGCTTTTGGGACTGACCAAGACGGTTTTGTCTCTGCGGTCAGTGGCGATATTGAATACCAAGACGAGCATGGTTACCAAGCMAGTATTCAAGCTCATCAATTAGGCTTTGAAAACAGCACAGCTAACATYAGTGTCGGTCAAAAAGGCTTGTTTAATGTCGATGCTGATTACTCACTGATTACCACTTATCAATCAGGTGATGCACAAAGTAGCCTTTACTACGATGACGGCATGATGGTATCGGGCGAGCCTTATGTGTTCGAGCTATCTCAGCAACGTGAGAAAGTGGGTATWGGTGCTGATTTCAACCAAGACTTTTATCAAGGCTATGTGCGTTTCGACCGCGAAGATAAAACCGGTTAYAAGAGCAGCAGCTTAGTCAGCCCAAGCCCTGTTAACTTTGGTCAACGCGTTGACTCAACCACAGACTCATTTACCGCTGGCGCGGCATTAACCGGTGAAAATTGGTTAACTGAACTGAGCTACTTTGGTAGTCAGTATAAAAACAATACTGAAAACTTGAGCCTGCCAACTTATTACGATGTTTACTCAGCCACACCGGATAATGAAGCACACCAAGTGTCGTTATCGGGTCAGTACCGCTTAGACCGCACCATCATGTCAGGTCGTTTCATTGTCGGTCGTATGATACAGGATGATGATTTAATTCAAGTGGCTGGCAACCCAATCCAGAACTGGGATGGCGAAGTCGACACCACAGATGCCAATATCCGCATCACTTCAATGCTCAGCAACCGTTTACGTGTTGGCGGTAGTCTTGATTACAGCAACCGCGAAAACAACAGCTCTGTGTATGAATTCCAGCAATACAACTTCGATAGTGTCAGCGGCACCTTCAAAGAAAATGTTGCCACAGACGTTGAGCGCTCAACCTTTAAACTSAATGCCAGCTACCGTATTGCTAGTGGTTACCGCTTACAAGCAGGTTATGACCGCAAAGACATCGAACGCACCTACAGCGACCGTGAAGAAACCAACGAAGATAGCTTATGGGCAAAACTGTCTATTCGCGCTATCGACAACTTCACCATTGATATGAAAGCCGCTCACAGCAATCGCGGTGGCTCTGAGTATCAAGCYACAGAGCTGACTTCAAGTGAAGACAACTCGCTTATGCGCAAGTACTACTTAGCAGATAGAGAGCGCAATGAAGTTGAACTGCGCGTCAGTCACACCCCGCTTGATTGGTTAAGCATCGACTTTACAGGTCGTTACGCTAAAGACGATTACGACGATACCGTCATTGGCTTAACTGAGTCAGAAGATTACAGCTACGACATTAACCTTAATATGCAACTCACCAAGCAGTTCTCGGCTTACGGTTTTGCAGGTCAGCAGTGGATTAACTCAGCTCAAGCTGGCAGCCAAAGCTACAGCGACCCTGATTGGTACGCGGATATCGAAGATGAGTTTATCAACTTAGGTGCAGGCGTAAGCTACGGCGGCCTAATGGAAGACAAGCTCACCCTTGGCGCCGACTACCTATTCAGTAATTCAAGCAGTGACACTTATATGACTGCTGAGGGTACCAGCCCATACGGCGACTACTACTCCTATAACCATAGCGCGAGTCTTTACGCTAACTATGCCTTGAGTGATGACATGGCATTGAAGCTGACTTACCGCTACGAACGCTATTACGACACCGATGACGCTCAAATGACCCCTGATGAAGTGCCAGGCATGGTTACCCTGGGCGAGCTTAATCACAATTATAACGCCCATCAAATCATGCTGAATTTCAGCTATGTGATGTAGTCGTTTTACAAACGTGCTGAATAAATTTTAGTAAGAGGAAATAGTAATGGAACGCAGAAGTTTTTTAAAAGCGAGTGCTGCATTGGGTTGCGCAGCTACAGTCACAGGCTGTAACACTAGTTCAAAAGATGCAGTGGAAGTCCCACCAGAAACCCCAGTTGATGAGCAAATGACTTGGTCTGCTTGTCTTTGTAACTGTGGTTCAAATTGCCCATTAAAAGTATTTTCAGTCGATGGCAAAATTGTCCGTATTGAAACAGATGACGAAGGTGATGACGAATTTGGAAATCACCAGATTCGTGCTTGTGCGCGAGGTCGCTCTAATCGTAAACGTGTTTATAACCCTGACCGCATTCAATACCCGATGAAACGTGTAGGTAAGCGCGGTGAAGGAAACTTTGAGCGCATTAGCTGGGAGCAAGCGACGTCTGAGATTGGCGCAAAGTTAAAAGGTATTTATGACTCTTATGGTGCTCGCTCAGTATATTCAATGTACGGAACAGGTGCTTACTACGATATCAATGGTGGTAACTCATGGAAGCATATGCTTAATCTCATGGGCGGTTACTTAGGCTATTACGGAAGCTATAGTGCGGCACAAATAGCGAAGCTATTTCCACTTATTTACGGCTCTTCAGCCAATTCAACTATCAGTGAAATTCAGTACAGTGATTATTGCCTCTTTTTTGGTTACAACCCTTTAGAAATGCGTCAATCAGGGTCTGGAGAGGGCTTTGAATATGCCTATTATAAAGAAAAAAATAACCTTAAAACGGTAATTGTTGACTGCCGTTACAGTGACACTCTTGCGGGTAAAGATACTGAGTATCATGCATGCCGCCCAGGAACTGATGCAGCTTTATGTGCAGGTATCGCATATCACCTAATTACTATGGGTTTAATAGATGAAACCTTCTTATCTACCAAAGTATATGGATTCCGCGATGAACCTGCGTTACCAGAAAAAGGATTGGAAGCTTTACCTTATGAGCGCAGTTATGAGGCCTACATTTTAGGTACCGGTGAGCTTGACTCGCAAGCTAAAACGCCAGAGTGGGCAGAGGTAATTTGTGGAGTACCTGCAGAAAAAATCAGGAAAATAGCAGAAGAACTTGCCGCAGCAGAAGCTCCTTATATCGGAAGTGGATGGGGAATTCAGCGCCAAGCTAATGGCGAGAATAATGTCTGGTCAATTGCAGCTCTTTGTATGCTAGTTGGTGCCATTGGGAAAAGAGGCACTTCTACTGGAGGCTTACCCAATTCAGCTATCTCAATGTATACATTTGGATTAGCAAGTCTAACAGGCACAAGCAGTGCAGAAACGGCAAAAATATCTGTATTCTCATGGCCTGACGCAATCAGGAATGGCAAAGAGATGACAGCTTTTAAAGATGGAGTAATACTACCTGACTATGATGATGCCAACCCTGTGGATGGTAAGCTTGATGCAAATATTAAAGCGATTATCAACGTTGCAAGTAATACATTAATCAACCAACATTCTGATTGTTTTGGTACCGCTGAATTACTTGAAGACGACACTCTATGTGAATTAATCGTTGTCAGTGAAAACCATATGACTCCTTCAGCGAAATTTGCCGATTACTTATTGCCTGAAACAACATGGTTAGAAACAGATGATATCGCCAACCAGTCATATGGTGCAGGTGCTATGAATCTAGTTACACCAGTAACTAAAGCTGTTGATCCTTTATTTGATAGTCGTTGTGCTTATGATATTTGTTCGGATATTGCTGATGCTATGGGTGTCGGTGAACTATATCGTCAAGGCAGAGCAGATTTAGATGAAACACTCGAAGCTTATTATCAGCAAAAAGTTGCTCCGATGAGTTCGCAATTTCCATCCACTTACAAAGACTTTCAGTCTCAGGGTATTGTCAAATCATTCAGTGAATCTAGCGAAAGAGATTGTGCATTATATAGCTATGTAAATACAGCTGAAGCCGAAGTAAATACCCCATCTGGTAAAATAGAACTGTTTTCTAATAAAGTCGATTTCATGAACAAAAACTGGGAAAAGCCAGATTATGTTTTAGATCCAACAGTTGTTCCTAATGGTCATTTTATTACTCCAATCCCAACTTATATTGTTACTTGGGAAGGCTTTGAAGATCCAAACACTCGCGATGACTACCCTTTTCAGTTAATTGGTCATCACACTAAAGGTCGAACTCATTCTTCATTCCATAGCGTGCAATGGCTGCGAGAAGCTGTACATGATGCAGTTTGGGTAAACCCACAAGATGCAAATGGCTATGCAGACGGTGACTGGGTCATCGTTGAATCGCCAGCTCGGGATGGCAACCTCGCAAGACAAGTCAAAATTCAGGTGAGATTAAGTAACCGAATTATGCCTGGCGTTGCATCTATCCCTCAAGGTGCATGGTTCGATCCCGAAGCAGGAGTTGATATCGGTGGATGCGTAAATACCTTAACCGCATATCGACCAAGTCCAATAGCTAAAGGTAACCCACAGCATACAAACCGTGTAAGAATTTTTAAAGCATAGGAGCTAATCAATGTCTGAATTAACCCAATACGGCTTCTACTTTGATACCCGTAAATGTAATGGATGTAAAGCTTGCCACATAGCATGTAAAGATAAATTTGATGCTGAAATTGGAGTCAAGCCTCGTCGTGTATACGAATATGGCGGTGGCGCTTTTTCTGAAAACTCTAACGGTACGGTTGAATGTAGTGTATTCACATACTATATGTCTATCGGCTGCAATCACTGTGATGAGCCAGTCTGTGTAAAAGCTTGTCCAACAGGCGCAATGCATAAACGTCGTGAAGATGGCTTCGTTCATGTAGCTACTGATTTATGTATCGGTTGTGGTAGCTGTGCCAGTGCTTGCCCTTATGATGCACCACAACTGGATCCTGTCAGAAAAGTCATGATCAAATGTGATGGTTGTTTTGAACGTGTTCAAGAAGGAAAGCAGCCTTTATGTGTTGTAGGTTGCACCCAAAGAGCTCTGGACTTTGGAAAGATTGATGAGCTTCGTGCTAAATATGGTGAACAAGCTAGTATTGCACCCTTACCTTCTGCAGACATTACATCGCCGAACCTGATCATCGGAACAAGCGAAATGACTCGACCATCAGGTAGCCTCGATGGTGTTATTCAAAATCCAGATGAAGTGTAGTTGATCAGTAAAATGCATGTGGAGAACTAAACAGTTCTCCACATTTTTAGGGGAAACAATGTTAGCAATAAAAGAACGACAGGAACTTTCAGGAGCAATGTTTAACTTACTGGCAGATGCTTTCTATAATCCACCTACAACAGATAAACTCAAGCTAACAAGCAGCTCATTTGAAAACTGGCCAGATTTTTCCGGCCCTAACACAGAAGCAATTCACGCGATAAAACAGAGTCAATTAAACAATACAATAGATGACTTCAATGCCGATTATCATCGATTATTCGTGGGACCAGGTAAGAAGCTCGTTTATCCATGGGGATCATATTACACAGATCAAGAAGGTTTACTCTTTGGCAAAACGACTAAAGCCTGGGAAGATTTTTGCCACACAAGTGATATTAAAATTACTACGATAACTTATGAGCCTACAGATCATTTCGCCCTCATTTTTTCAGCTTTATCTGCTATACAATTAAGTGAACATACTGAAGAAAAAAAGCTAAGACTTATTAAAACCATTTTATTGGAACACTTTAGTGATTGGGGAATAAAAGTACTTAATTTGATACAAGAAAAATCAAATACTCAATACTATTCTGCAATTGCATCACTAGCATTTCAATTAGTAAATTACTGGGTAAATGAGACTGATACTACGTTAGCATCATAATCAACAAAAAAGCGACTACTATAGCGTATATAGTGAGTCGCTTTTTTAATGGTCGTTATCCTCTTAATTCAAGGTTATAGATCTGAATGCGGACCAAAAACTTCGTAGTTTATTTGCGACTCAGC
Source organism: Shewanella sp. TC10 (assembly GCF_009663145.1). GTDB lineage: Bacteria > Pseudomonadota > Gammaproteobacteria > Enterobacterales > Shewanellaceae > Shewanella. The sequence goes on along the minus strand of NZ_VKHR01000006.1, from coordinate 51,212 downwards.
AACATTAAGCGCTAGTAATTGCTGCTTAATTGCTTTCATAAAGCCGATAGGGCCGCAGAAATAGTATTGTGCGTTTGGCACAATATGTTCAGCAATCTTGTTGAGCTCAACTGTCCCTTCAAAATCAAAATCTTCAGCCGGTAAATCTGTAGCTAAAGGCTGACGATACCAAACGTAGCTGTCTAAGTTGGTATTCACATCTCGTTTGGCTTTGATTGCTTGCTTAAAGCTATGCTGTGCACCATCTTCACAAGCATGTACCCAAGTGATATTTGCTGTATGTGATTGCGATAATAACTGATTCAACATGCTCTTCATTGGCGTAACACCCACACCTGCCGATAATAGCACTACTGGTGTTTCTGCTGCTGTCGCCAATACAAAGTCACCTGCCGGCGCAACAACGTCAATCACATCACCCACTTGGTAATGATCATGAAGCAAGTTCGACACCTTGCCATCTGATTCACGCTTAACACTAATGCGGTAAGTGTTGCCATTAGGTGCATCTGATAATGAATACTGACGAATTTCAGTAAACTCAAGCTGTTCATGCTCAAGCGACACGCTTAAGTATTGCCCCGGAGTGAACTCGACGACAGGCTCACCATCTTCAGGCGCTAACAGGAATGAAGTGATAACTGAAGACTCTGCTGTTTTTGCTTTAACCACAAAGCGGCGTTTACCTTCCCAACCGCCAGTTTTAGCCGCAGTTTGTTGATAAAGCTGCGCTTCACGGTTGATAAAAATATCAGCTAAAAAGCCATAAGCATTGCCCCAAGCTGTCAACACTTCTTCAGTCACGGCATCACCGCCGAGCTCTTTAAGTGTCGCAAGTAGGTGACCACCAACAATGGCGTACTGCTCTGGCTTGATTAAGAAACCAGTGTGTTTATGGGCAATGCGCTCAACTGCAGCGCCTAGCGCTTCAAGGTTATCGATATTTTTTGCGTAAGCGGCAACCGCATTAAACAAGGCAACAGGTTGACCGCCAGTATGCTGATGCGCCAAGTTAAATACATCTTTTAACTCAGGGTTATGTTCGAACATACGTTGATAGAAATGGGTGGTTAGCGCTGGACCTGCCGCTTCTAGTAATGGAATAGTGCTCTTTACAACGTCTTTAGTATGCTGATCTAACATAAACAACCTCTAATATGTATTTAAAATGCATGTTTTAAAATGATAATAAACATGCATTTGATTTAGATCAATATATTTTAGATTAATTTCATTTTATCTAGGGCTCATTTAACAATTAATCTCAAAAATTAGGTCGTTTATAAGCGAACAACACCTTGTACCTGACTAAAAATAGAGCAGTAACTCTATTTTTGTATTAAGCCTCTATTTCTTTATAAGCAGCTTAGTCTCTTTTCAATTTAACCATAAATAAAACAAGGGTTTGATCACATAAAGATACAAGTTGATACATACAGTGTAATCTTAATGTCATATTTAATTCATAAAATCCCCAACACTTAATCTCCAAAAAGCTAACATTTCAATGAAGATTTCCACTCTTTCCTTAACAGCTTCGGCAATATTGTTGCTGCTTGCTGCTCTATTGGCTGTTACTGTACTTTGGAGCACTGATAAACGTCAGCAATTAGAATTACAAGCCACTGAACTACAACAAATTCAACAAGCGTTTTTGCTTGAAGTCCGTCCTAATATCAATGCGTACCTTCAAGCTGGCGACAGTGGCACATTAAATCAAGCAAGACAGCAACTCATAGACATTTCAGGGAGCATTGACCAAGTCAACTTACCTTCTGCAACTAATGATATTAACGCTCTGCTGCAATTCCTGAATGGCTTTGTTGATAACCTAGACAACCGCTATCGCGCTGCAGGTAAACTTGCTGGTAACCCACGACAATTATTAGCCCACTCAGAATCTGAAATGCTCGACAACAATATGCGTTTAGCAGCTTACGCAGAGCAAGGCTTAGCTATCAATGCCGAGCTAGCCCAAGATTTTTTACACTTAAGCCGTGAATTACCGCCATTGGTATTTAGGCTATCTCAGCTCACTGACGGTTATCTCATCGGCAAAGACACTCGACTAGAAGCCAGCTTACAGCGCAGCATTGACGAGCTTAATCAATGGCATAAACAATTAAAAAAATTGGACTTAATCGGCATATACCAAATTGAAGAAGTCGATGAATTTGCTTTGGGTGCAGATGAACCAGAACAGTTTGAAGTCGGTGAGAGTTACCGTAGCGAATTGCTAAGTTTGAGTTTACGCTACGACAAAGAAGTGGCTAATACTCACAAAATGCTCGCAGATAACTTAGCCGTGCAATCACAGCTCACAGCTGATACTAACCAAGTCGAGCAGCAACTATTGCGCTTAGGGACACTGCACGCCAAATACGATCAAGACTTAAAAAAGCAGCTACAAACTATTCTCTATTCAATGGTGCTGGTTATTGGCCTATTTGCGATGACTTATTTATGGTTGCAGCAACGTCGAGTCGTCAGTCCATTAAAGCGTCTTAATGCAGCTTTCATGAAACTCAGCGAATCAAATCATCGTGAACAATTACAAGTTAATAGCCGCTGCGAAACCGGTCAGATTGCAGGACATTTTAACCAGTTACTGCATAGATTTGAGCAAGAGGATGAACAGCAGCGACAGCAAGTCACCAAAGTTTCGCAATCATTAAGTTTACTCATTGAGCGTATTAAGCAGTTATCTAATGGTACCGAGCAAACTCAGGAAGTCGTCAACATCGCGCAGACTCAAACCAGTCAAATACGAGAGCTTGCAGATCAGGTTAAGCAAACGTCATCCGTTGTTGAGCAAAAAGCCGCGCTCACTATGGAGCATATGCAAGCAAGTCAAAGCCAAGCTGAGGCTGTTTTAGAAGCAACTGGCACCTCTCAAAAAGCAGTGAGCCATTGTAATCAATCATTGAGTCAGCTTTCGACATCTGTAACTGATGTGTCTCAAATCATTGATGTGATAGGTAATATTGCAGAACAAACCAATCTATTAGCATTAAATGCCGCCATTGAGGCTGCACGCGCTGGTGAACAAGGTCGAGGCTTTGCCGTTGTAGCTGACGAGGTGCGTAATTTATCTCACCGCACTCAAAGCTCCCTTAAAGATATCTTAAATATACTTGAGCAACTCACCATCTCAAATAAAGCCTTAACTGACAGTGTTCAGGGAATTGGAGAAGCAACTCAAAGCCAGCAAGAGCGAGCGACCAACCTACTCGAAGTGGCGAAAACCGTGCAAGAACAAGCCAACGAAATGGTCGGCACCGCAAAACAAGGCTCTGACTTTGCTAACCAACAAGTGAACTACCTCGATGAATTTGGCACCGCCATGGATAGCTTAAATCACCATGCTCAAAGTGCCTCAGATCAAAGCCATCAAATCGCATCTGAAGTGGCAGAATCTGTACACTCCATCGAGCAAAGTTTAGGTATAGAAACTGATTCCGTTATGACTGCAAAAGCAGACAAAAGCGTTTTTTAGTGATGTGAATAATTCATTATTTAATGCATTTTAAATAAGACATAAAGTCGTGGCGCTTCGCCCATACCAGACCAAAAGGGAGTGACGGCAACTCCCTCTTGGAACACCCACCCGCTCCCTTGAAGTGTTAATCCTTCATCGCTTTACACTCATTAGCTAACGCCTCAGGCTCGCCATCCATGGCTCAACTGAGGCTATCTCGGCATCCATGCCGAGCTCACGCAAATGAGTGTAGCGATTCTGGACACTTCAAACGGAGGCTCTTGAGCCTGCAACTTCATTTGATGTTTCTTCATTAGAGCTTAATTGCTTTGGTTATTTTCAATTGAAGTAAAATCGTAGAGAAAAAATACCCAGTGTAGATGTAGCAGCGAGCTTCCAAAACATGGATGTTTTGGCAGAGCTTACAGGGATGTACTTGTAGCGTCTCGCAGTTGTATCTACACATAAGGCCGCTTTTTTCACATCCATGTGAGCGCGACATTCCGTTCATCCTGAACATCCCAGCAGCAGGCAATGGATTAGATTGAACTGTGAGTTTAAAAAGATTTTCCAATACATAAAAGGTTATTGTGTTGAAAAAGCTTTTTAATCGTTATTCTTTAAATTCTATTGATCCACATAAAAAAACGGCCCGTTTAGGCCGTATTTATTAGATTGAGTCAAACTAGCGCCATTTATAACGCTGCTAATATCGCTTCTGCTGTACTCACTTCAAACGACTTTGGTGCTTCCACATTCAAAGTTGTCACAACACCATTATCGACAATCATGGCATAACGCTGTGAACGTACACCGCCAAAGCCAGCGGTATCCATGTCTAGTCCTAATGCTTTGGTAAAGCTTGCATCGCCATCGGCTAGCATGGTCAGCTCAGAGGCATTTTGCGCTGCGCCCCAAGCTTTCATCACAAAGGCATCGTTTACTGACACACAAGCGATCAAATCAACACCTTTGGCTTTTAACTGATCGGCAAAAATGACAAAACCGGGTAAATGAGATTCTGAACAGGTCGGCGTAAATGCACCTGGCACCGCAAACAGCACCACTTTTTTATCGGCAAAAAATTCACTCACATCGTGATTAAGCATACCGTCAGGTGTTAATTCAGATAATGTGCCAGCAGGTAACGCTTGTCCTTGTTGAATCATGTTAAATCCCTATTTAGTGTATTTGAGTGAGGTAAGCATAGAACGAAATTGGCTTCACAAACACCGATGGTTTGTATGGTTAATCATACAGTCCAATTAACTCAGTTATTCAGTTTTAGCCTTAGCGATAAATTAAGCTTCAAGTTTAGATTTGGGTTTAGATTTGGGTCTAATTGCACGATAGGCATGTTTGCAGCCTTTGCCGCAGCCGACGAGGCATAATTCGCAAGCGAGCGACAAAAGAAAACCTAGCACTAATCCTATGCCTATTGCTCGCGTATCAAGCATGATGGTATGACTAAAGTTATGCCAAACTTCTTGTCTAATATCTTCCATCGGCTCAAAAGCCACTTGTTCAAAGCTGCTATAAGCAGTTTGATTAAACTGATTCAGTGCACCACTGAGTAATTGATAACGTTGATAAATAGCTTCAATGCTATCGCCCCCAGCATTAATCACTTGGTCGGGGTTTTGTTGGTAATGATTAATGAGCTTGTCGAGATCGCCAGCAAAAAATCGGTCTGCGTCTCGCTGAAACTCAGCCAAGCTTAGCTTTGCCTCTTGAGTATGAGCTTGAAGTCGCTGGCCATATTGGTCCACAAAAGCAGGCACCTGTACACCGAGCAGAACCCCGCTAACAAACAAGATTAACCGCAAATAATCCATTATCGATTTCATAAATGCTACCTATTGTTAAACGCTTACAGCGTTAACTTGGGTTGAATAAAGTCAATGAAAGCAGAAATGCGCCGCGCAACAGAAGATGACTTGTAATACACCGCATTAACTTGGCGGCAGCCAGCATTTGCCAGCTTTTCAGCCTCTAGTATGGTGACCAAACGCCCATCGGCAATATCTTTATTAATCATAAATCCAGATAAACAACCAATTCCGTGCCCTGCCAGTACTAGCTGTCTAATGGTTTCACCACTACTGCAGGTCATTGTAGGCTCTGCGTTAAAGCCCCCTTTAAGGGGCCAATGGTTAAGGACTTTAGGTTCAGAAAAGCCAATCAAATCATGATTAGCCAATTCACCAATCTGTTGCGGCATACCGCGCTTTTGTAAATATTCAGGCGTTGCCACTAGATACAACATGCTATGACCTAATAAACGAGCATGTAAAGTCGAGTCAGCCAGTTCACCGATCCTGATTGCTACGTCGGTATGCTTTTCAAGTAAATCAACAAAGCCTTCATTAGAGGTTATTTCTAACTCGATATCTGGATAAGTTTGTTTAAATTCATGGATCAAGGGTACAAGCTGATGGAACACAAAAGGACTGGCAGCATTGACGCGTAAGCGACCTTTGGGCAAATCACCACGGCAAATTAGGTCATGTTCTGCTTGATTCAAACACTGCAGCCCTTTACGAATAGCATCAACAAACTGGCGACCTTCATCAGTTAATTCCACACGTCGAGTGGTGCGATTTAAAATAGTCACTCCCAGCTGTTGCTCTATTCGAGCTACCGATCGAGATACCCGTGCCACTTGAATATCTAAATGCTCTGCGGCTGCAGAAAAGCCGCCGCTATCGACCACAGTTAGCAATATTTCTAAATCATCTGAACGCGTCAGCATATTAGTCCCACCCATTTATACTCGCTTAAGCTGATACAAAGTGCTTATTCATTCACAGCTTGAATACTGCTATCTTACTCTTACGATGAAGCACTACAATCGCCCTAAAGCGGTCAAAGCTAGTCATCAATATGGACATTACATTAAAGGATTAATACATGAAAGCCGCGATTTTTTTACCACTATTAGCAACACTTGCTCTGTCTTCACTGACACTATCCAAATCAGCCACTGCTGAGCCATTAAATCCAGAGGCATTAAGTCCAGAGCAAATGGATATGGTTATCCAAATGTCAGTTAACCAAATGAAAGCAGAAGGTGAATTTGCCCAAATGGCGACTTGTACCAATCAAACTGAAGCCAAAGTGGAATCAGTATTTAGCTCTGTAATGCGAACGTGTGTAGAAAAACATATGATTGATCAGGATGACGCTAAAACAACCGCCTGTTTAGTATCAAACTTTTCAGAAAAGCTGGGGATATCAGCCGAAAAATTTACTGCCTGCACAGAGTAAAAACAAAAAGCACTCACCACAAGTGATGAGTGCTTAGTTTATTCTCTAATACCGTTAGAAAATAAACTGGTACAAGAAACCAGCACTGATTGCCATCGATACAATGACCACTAAGAAAGCAGCAATCATTTGATTTTTAAATATCGATTTAAGCAAAATAACTTCAGTTAAGCTGGCACCTGCACTACCGATAATCAATGCCATAACTGCGCCAAGTCCCATGCCTTTTGCCGCTAATGCTGCACTTAACGGAATGACCGCTTCAGCACGAATGTATAACGGAATACCAATCACTGCAGCAACCGGAATCGCTAATGGGTTATCTTCACTAGCAATGCTGGCAACAAATTCTGTTGGCATAAAACCGTAAATCAATGAACCAATCGCAATACCACCTAATAAATAAGGAAGTACGGTTTTAAAGTCAGACCAAGTACTGTTCCAAATTTTACGCCATTTGCTGACTTGCTGAGTTTTAGCACCACAACCACTGCCACAACCTTTTGATTCAGGTTCAATGTAAGCTTCTGGTTTTACATATTTTTCAAAGCCAAGTTTTTCAAGTGCGTAGCCTGCAATGACAGATACACCCATCGCCATCACAAAGTAGAACAGAGTCACTTTAAGACCGAAGGTCACCGCAAATAAACCAATAATAATTGGGTTTAGCAGCGGGCTGGCAAATAAGAACACCATCATAGTGCCAAAACCGGCTCTAGCGCGTAATAACCCTTTTAAAAAAGGAATCGTTGAGCAAGAACAGAAAGGCGTAATCGCGCCTAAAAATCCAGCAACAATATAGCCTCGACCATTTTTGCCACTCAAAATACTTTGAATTTTTGCTGGCGGAATATACTGCTGCAACACACCAACAAAATAACTAATGGCCAAGAAAAGTATTGTTAACTCAACAGCCAAAAACACAAACATGTCCAGTGTTTCTTTAAGCATATCCATATTAATGAAGTTTGAATCGAACATAATTTTATTTCCTAAGTTTTACCATATTTCTAGAATAGTCGAAATATATGCCTTTAAACTGGATAGATCAAGTTATTTCTAGTAATATCGAAATATATTTTCCTTAGGAGTTAAACATGGAAATTGAAATTGTCGCTAAAGCATTGAAAGAATTAGGTCATCCCACTCGTTTGACGATTTACAATAAAGTTGTGCGTACTGGGTATCAGGGGATTGCGGTGGGCGAGTTACAAGAAAGCCTAGCCATACCGGGTTCGACACTTTCACATCATATCTCTAGTCTTGCCTCTGCGGGACTGATTTCTCAGCGCCGAGAAGGCAGAACCTTATTTTGTGTGGCTGCATTTGAACAACTTGAGTCGGTGATTGGTTTTCTGCAAGATGAATGTTGTGCCAACGAAGATTGCAATGATGCGCCACTGCCTAAAACAAAAGGGAAAAGGAAAGCCACTGCATGAAAGCCTGGCTGGTCGCCCCAAAAAATGAACTCATCAGCCAATATGTCGAATGTTACTGGTTTATAAAGACCTATGCAGATGATGAACATCAATTAGATCAGCCCAAGCTTAATCCTGATGCTTGCGGGCACCTTATTATCACCCCTGAAGATCAGCCTTATCAGTTTGCAGTGGACGAGCAGACAGTGACCGGCAGCGGCAGCCATTGGTTGTTTCCTTACAACCACACTTATACTTTAGATCACAGTCGGCCTACGACTATGCTAGGAATTAAGTTTCATGCAGGGGCGCTTTATTCAGTCAATACTTCACCTAACCCTGTGCGAATTAATGAGATATCAGCTGTATCATTTGCAGCATTAATTCAGCAATATCATGATGATCTCAACCTAGATATTGATGCACTGTTAGCACAAGGTGAGTTTGAGTCACAGCAATGTGCAGCGCAACTTGATAGCCTCATCCTACCTTGGCTGCAGCAAGCTAATGAAGATAAACACAGTGCACTTATACGTAAAGCGCTCGCCCTTAAACCTGAAGTGACCATTGCGCAAATGGGCCAACACTTACATTGTTCTCAACGCACACTGGAACGCAGTTTTTTGCGTGTTACAGGCATGACATTAAAGCAATGTCAGTCTATTAATAAATTAGATATGCTATTAACTCATTTGTCTAAAAGTCAGCAGGACAAGATTGATTGGAGTGATGTGGCTTTGCAGTTTGGTTTTAGCGATCAACCTCATTTGATCCGTTACTTAAAAAGCGCCATTGGCAATACCCCTAGTGAGTATGTCAAACAGCGCGATTTTGTGGTTGATATTTATGGTGATTACGAATCATCTTAAAGCCATATTCGATTAAAATACTCGAAGCTAATGTTCTGAGCTAATGCTAGAAGTTTAAGTTATTAATCTTCACGTACCCGCACAAACTCATTCGTCACTAAACAGCCTAAATGTTGCTGGCTGCTGGTATGCTTAAATTTTAGCGGTGCAGCTAACTCACCAAATAAAGAAATACCACCACCTAGTAGAGTCGGAATAGTGGTAATAATGAGTTCATCAATTAGATCTTGCTTTAAAAAGTTTTGAATCGTCACGCCACCATCAATATACAGTTCGTTAAACCCTTTAGCATTTAACTCAGCAACCACCTGTAGCAGTTCATCTTTAACGATAAACACTTTATCAGCAAGCTCAGCAGGTACTTTAGTTAAGGTATTGCTAAGTACGAACACAGGTTTGTGATAAGGCCAGTCACAGTCAAAACTCATCACCTTTTCATAAGTGTTACGACCCATAACCAGTGCATCAATGCGATCCATAAAAGCATTGAACCCCATGTCTGAACCTTCAGGGTTCGGGATTTCGTGTAACCAATCAAGGTTATTATCCTTATCGGCAATATACCCGTCTAAACTGGTGGCAATGAAGACAACATTACTCATAAGCTTGTTACCTTTTAATATTTTATAACCATTAATTGGAGATTGATTTTAGCAGTTTCAGTTAAGTTTAGATTATATAAATGATGATAATGAAAGGCATAAAGATTGATTTTCAACTCATTGGCGAAGCGATTCAGCAGAAACAATACTCACCTAATTATGACTGATTTCTAATCAAAAAAAGCCCGCTAAATTGAGCGGGCTTTTCGATAATAGGGGTATGATTTAACTCAAACTTAAGCTTGTTCAGCGACCTGCTTTGGAGTGCCATGGTGGCCATCGCGCTTCCAATCAACGTCCAATAGTTCAGCACCTGAAAGGCTAAATGCTTGGCCAAATCCTTTTACGTACAAACCATGGTGTGGATTTAGTTTAAATAGATTGAAATCTTTTAATACCGCCAAGTTATCAATCATTTCACCAAATCGAGATGACAAAGCTGCCACACCTTTAGTGAAAGTATCCGTGTCTCTCGCGACGATTTCAGCAGTCGCATCAAACGTTAACCGTTTACGAGCAAACACGCTTTTAGACTCAGACTCATCTTCAACTAACATGACTGATAATTTATCAGACGCTTTTAAATTAGTGCCATGACGAGCAAGTTCACTGACTAGAATATAAAAACCATCATCTGCAAGGGCGAAAGGCGCATAGCTGGCATTAGGTACACCATCAGCATCTTGTGTCGCTAACTGCAAAGTAGAACGTTGAGTTTTAAATTCTTCAATTTCTGGCAGTAACTTCTCACGTAAGCGTTGCTCTTTATCTGTCGACATCACACATTCCTCTTATCTTTTTTATCTTTATAATGGGCTATTAAGGATTATGCCGCTGCAGCGACACTGGCTTTTAACGCCTGAAAGCGCTCAACTTGATCGCTTAATAGCACACGTTTTTTATCTCGACCTAAGTACACTTTGAATACCACTTCACCTTGAGCACCAAAGAAATTAATTGAATGACTCTCTGTGCCTCTAAATGGCTTGCTGATAAGGGCAATAGCACTGATGTCATCTAACTTTAAGTGGCCGTGTAAGCCTTCACCTTTAGTGATCAAGTTATAATAACCATGGGCATATTTACCTTTAGGAAAACTGCCTTTAAATTCAAAAATGCTGCCTGATGCCGACACGATAGTGGTCATGTTGCCCCACTCAGGTAGTGACGCTAATAAGTCATCTTTTTCTGTCAAAGGTAATAATGCCAATTGCTCAGCGGGTAGCGCGCTCACCACTTCAAACTCAGTGATTGAAAGCTCTGCTGCCACTTGTGCAGGCATAGCTGCAGGGTTATCTGCTAAGTACTGTTTAATTTGTTCTACTGATACAGCCATGGAATATCTCCAAATATTAAAAAGCCAAAATCACGGACCCTTGATTCACAAAAGCTGGATTCACAAACGCTAGATTCATAAATGCTAATTTTTGCAAAAGCCAAATCTTGAAAAAGCCGCTCAAACCCAAAGGGCCTGAGAGGCTTATTTTCATGAGATAAAACCGCAGCTTACTCGCGCCGTTTTAGTCTCATTCCCGATTAATTAATCCGCTCAAATGGCAATAGGATTAAAACGAGTAACGCGCTGACAATTTGAAATTCCTGCCTTGTTCATACAAGGTTTGCCACGCTTGGCGATATTCCTCATCACCGATATTTTCAACTGCGAAATCAACACGTAAGCCTTCGAAAGCCCCCATTGCAGGTTCCCAAGCTACGTATACATCCCACAATTTGTATGAGTCATATTGCTCTAAGTTGTCTGTCGGTAAATCATCTTGTTCAGCAACATAAGTGAATCGAGTACCAAACTTCATATCGCCTTCCATAATGGATTGCGATAAATCTAGGCCCATCTTTTTAGCTGGGATATTAGATAGATACTCGTCAGACTCTTTATCTTTACCTTCAGTTTGACCATAGTTGAAAGTCAAACGAGTTTGCTTATAACGGTAGCGAGTGGTGAACTCAAAACCGGTTAATTTAGCTTCGTCCACATTGTCCCAAGAGGTGGTTTGCTCAAGTCCCGGAATTCCATAAAGCGGGTTAGACACTGACTGTTCAATGAAATCATCAACATCGTTTCTGAACGCACTTAAGGTCACCACTAACTCATCGTCACCCGCTAAGTCAGAGAAACGCATGTCTGCTTTGATCTCTTTGTTTTGCGCTTTTTCGGCTTTCAGATCTGGGTTAATTTCAAAGGTGTTACATAAACCGTCTGGCAAGAAACCTGGGATAGAAGGAATACAGTAATGTGTACCTGTTGAGTACATTTCTTCCATGCTTGGTGCACGGAATGCTTCGTCGTAACGTGCACTTAAGGTTAACCAATCAGTGGTCTTCCACACTAAGCCAACAGATGGTGTAAACGCATTGTCGTCAGACGATTGGTTTAAGTTGTTACTTTCATTTTTGAAGGTGTCGTAACGTACTGCAGCATCTAATGCCAAAGTATCAGTTAGGCTAATATCAGCTTTAGTGAAAGCTCCCCAAACCGTAGACTCACCGTCGATATCATCAGGACGTTCGCCAGCTTGGCCATTATCGTCACGAACGGTCTTAATTGTGTCTTTGTAACCATCAACACCGTATGTCAGCACGGTATTGCCAAAGGTCGAGCTGTTATTAAGGCTAAAACCTATGGTGTCGTATTCAGTGCTATCAACTTGGTCTTTAGTGACACGGTCTTCGTCGTAATTGGTGCTATTCCAATATAGCGTCGCGTTTAAATCCAACAATGGGTTATCTGTTGGGCTTAAGCTGTAATCTAAGGTCACATTTTGATCTGTGGTGTTACGTTGAACTAATGGTACTGAGCTGCCCACGTTAGTCGCTGGGTTGCTCGGTACTAACTCGTCCGTATCTGAAAAACGTGCAGAAAACTGTAGACGCTGATCATCGGTTGGCTCCCAACCTAATTTAGCTAATCCACTGGTGGCTTCTGATGCACTGTTTTCAAGAGTTTGGTCGTTACCAATCTTGATGTTGTTGCTGTCGTGGTAGCTACCACTTAATAACCAATCAATATTGTCAGCTAAACCATATAAGGTACCGCTGGTTTTGATTTTATCGCCGTTAGTTTCAAAGCCTTGCTTGACGTAACCACCAAACGTATCGCCTTCGTCTAAGAAGTCTTGTGCCGATTTAGTGTTTTGTGCAACTACACCACCAATAGCGCCACTGCCCCATAAACTACTTGCTGGGCCACGAACCACTTCAATTGATTGTAGTAACTCAGGATCCATGAAGTAAGTGCCACGGTGACCCGAATTAGTATTTTGACGAGCACCATCAATTGTCTGTAATACTCGTTGACCACTTAAACCACGAATTTCAACACCTTGAGATGACGCACGTGGACCGTTGGTAACACTGACGTTAGCTTCGTTTTTAAGTGCATCAGCCACTGAGGCAGGCTGAGACTCTTGCATTTTTTCTTCGCTAATCACGGTAACACTACGACTGGTATCAGATACTTTCTCGCTAATGCGAGTGGCGGTAACTAATACTTCATCAAATTCGGTAACTGTTTTGCTTTCTTGCGCATATGCGGTGGTACTGAAAACCATTGCCATTGCTACTACGAGTGGCTTCTTGGTCATGATTAAATCCTCAAATAAAGTACAAAATTCAGCTTAGCTCGCGGAAAGTAAATCAAACTTTGTTCTGATAAAAAGCTCACCGCTCAATTAAGAAAACGTAAGCACAAAGTGTTATTACTGCCTGACTAATTGCCGCACTTTACCTGAGAACAAAACTTAGATCAAATGAAAATCATTATCATTTGCGATCTCATTACCAATGTTGTATGTTTAGGCACATATTGATACTAACTATTATTAAGTGACTGTAATTACTAGCTTTGTAAAGATTGTAAAGATTTTCAGCTAACTAATTGCTTTACCTAGTAATGATTAATATTTCATCGAATTGCTGTTGTAGAAGAATGTAAATCATGACACCTAAACGATATCTTGCTTTCGGATGCTTAACGATTTTAATCCAAGGCGCTGTACTCGCTTCGCAAAATACTGAAGCGGAAATTCAGTTAGCTGAAGGCTCAGCAATGGGCTCAAGTCAGTCAGTAAGTGTCATGATTGCTATGCAGGCAAGTGCGCAGCCAAGTCAGCCAGAAACCCACAAGAATATCGAGCCAACGCCAGACCCGAAACCTGAGCCTAAAGCTGAGCCTGTGGTTAAACCTGCGCCTAAAAAGCCTGTTGTAAACAAGCCCGAGCCAAAGCCTGTGGTTGCCAAAGCGGAAGTCATTAAACCTGTCACTCCAGAGCCTCAACCTGAGGTAAGTAAGCCAGAGCCGGTCGTCGCGAAAACTGAACAGCAAAAAGATCCATCAGAAACTGAACTTGCCAGTAACGAGGTCAGTGCAGCACATAATCAACAACAAGTTGATGCCAAACAGGGCGTTACAAAACAAACGGTTGCTTTGCAACAACCGACCTTTTCAGCACCACCATCTCAACCTAATTACCCTCGTAAAGCACGTAAGCGTGGTTTTGAGGGCACCGCGACAGTGGAAGTCATGTTCAATCAAATTGGTGAGCAACTCTCGCTCACCCTAGTTAACAGTTCAGGTTATAGCCTACTTGATGCCGCAGCTATCGATGCGGTTGAAAAGTGGAAATTTGCTGCACCTTCACCACAAACCGCTTTTGCTTACACAGTAAGAGTGCCAGTGAAGTTTGCATTAAATTAATCTGAACAGAGGAAGTATTCATGTCTCAACCACTTTATCTTGAACTGTCTCAACAACTGGGCTACCTAACATGGCCTTTGTTTTTCTGCGGGTTTATCACTTTGCTTATCGTGTTAGAACGATTTGCATTAATCATCAATGAACTTTCCAAACGCGATGTTTGGTTAACTGAGTTACGAAAGCAAACACGCAGCGCCACATTGGAGCAACGTCAGCAGTTGATCACCCAGTTAAGCCAGGGCCGTAGCATGTTAGCGAAAGGCACTGCTTTGCTTTTAGCCCATGGCGATCAAGACCGCGCCATGCGTGAAGAAATTATCAACCTGTGGTTGCTAAAACAAAAAGAAAAGCTCCAGTCTGGATTACGCGTACTGCAAATCATTGGGGTAATCACACCGCTACTGGGGCTATTAGGCACAGTATTAGGCCTGATAGAAATGTTTAGCCAATTAGGCTTATCTGATGGACCAGTTACCCCATCTCAACTAGCAACTGGCTTAGGTTTGGCAATGAATACCACTGCGGCTGGGCTTATTATTGCCGTCCCCGCCATCACCATGGCGCACCTGTTTACCCTTTGGGCCGAAAAGCGCTGCAATAAAATTGCCCACGCCTTAAACCAGCTAAACCTGTGGTTAGAAGGGTTTGATCAAGCCTTACATATTGGCTCAGATACTCATGCAGCGAATAACGGCCAAGTCAGCTCGAAAGCAGTAAGCCAGCAAGGCAGTAAAAAGCCATCCCGTAAGGAAAACCAAGCTGTGTTAGCTACTGCTTGCCCTGTGGAGAGTAACGGATGATTGGCTTAGATAATGCCATCGGTCAATCGGGGGCTCAGTCGAGTATGGGCATTGATTTAACCCCACTTATCGACATCATTTTTATTGTGTTGGTGTTCTTGCTACTTACGGCAAATACCCAACTGCTGACCTTACCTGTGGATGTACCTACTGAGGCAGATTCAGAGCTAGTTGGCTTGTCACAACAGCAGCATATCGCTGTCAATATCATGGATGAAGCGCCGCATTGGGCATTGGATGGAGAGCAATTTGAACAATTTGATCAGTTCGAAGTTGCCTTTATCAGTGCATTTAATGCCTCACCTGAACTCAATGTTGTCGTTGCCGCAGATAAAAATGCCCCCGTACAACCTTTGATGACAGTGCTGGCCTTATTGCAGCGACAACAAATCAGTAATACCCAGATTTTAATGGAGCCTTAATGACCTTGTTTTAACGAGGTTGGCCACACAAACGATTCATTTGAGCCTTTATTTTATTTATTCGGAGTCTAGTTATGCTCAAGCAACAAACACGTCATTCTAAAACCGTTTTATTCGCTAGTTTATTCGCCATCACTGGCGCAATTTCAGCAGCGATGTTCAGTCAAACCGCTATGGCTGAACAGCGTGTTGTCAGTGCAGGTGCAGGTATCACTGAGTTAGTCATCGCATTAGATGGCAGCGAAGAGTTAGTGGGCGTAGATTCCACCAGCCAAGTCCCAGCTGAACTCGACTCAGTGGCTAAACTTGGTTATCACAGAATGCTATCTGCAGAGGGCATTCTAGCCTTATCGCCAACCTTACTTTTAGGCTCAGATGCCATGGGGCCAAAAAACACGTTAGAGGTGCTATCTAGCGCGAAAGTAAACGTTGTTTCGCTACCGAGCGCCGATACTAAGCAACAACTACTGAAAAACGTTGAACAGATTGGCGAGTTATTAGAGAAGCAATCTCAAGCCTCAGCATTAACTCAGCAAATAGAACAATCTTTTGTAGAAATTGAAAGTAAAAAGCAAACCATTGCCAAACAAGGTGATGCACCTAAAGTATTGTTTTTACTACTTCAACCTGATCGCCCTGCACGCGTGGGTGGTGATAACACCGCAGCCGATATCATTATTAATTTAGCCGGTGGCAATAATATCGCTGGTTTTGATGGCTATAAGAGTGTGTCTCAAGAAGGCATCTTAGCCCTGCAGCCAGACGTGATTTTAATTTCTAATCGCAGTGAAGATGTGGCAGAAGATCCTGCTGAAAGCCTATTAGCGCATATGCCATTATTGGCTCACACCCCAGCAGGTGAGCATAAGTTAATTAAAAACTTATCAGCCCAAGCACTGTTAGGTGGCTTAGGTCTTAGTGCTGTAGAAGCTGCAGATCAGCTTGCCAGTGACTTCATTGAAATTCAGCAACGATAGTTCGCCCAGACAAACCTTGCGCTCACAGCAAACAAAGTGAGCGCAGTGATGTAGCACATACTATCGACAGTGATACGGTTAAGCACAGTAGGAAACATCATGGAAAATCAACGTTGGCTTTGGCCTTGTTTACTCACCGCTTTGGTGATTACAAGCCTGTTGTCTGTCAGCATCGGACCATTACAAATCAGCCCTGCCACCAGCTTTAACGCTATGGTGAATTGGGCCACAGGCCAAGAGCTGGCTTCGGTTGCACCACATGAACAACTGGTGATCAATAACGTCCGTTTACCACGCACCTTGTTAGCATTAGCCGTTGGCGCCACATTAGCGCAATGTGGCGCTGTAATGCAGGGATTATTTCGAAACCCATTAGCAGATCCAGGCATTATCGGTGTGTCGTCTGGGGCGGCATTAGGTGCTGCGATTTGTATCGTGCTGTTTCCTCAAGGCGGTGAATACCTAGTGGCCTTTAGTGCTTTCTTTGCTGGCCTAATTACAACTTTGATTGTGTATCGTTTGGCCTCAAGCCCGAGCGGTACTTCAGTGGTGTTATTACTGCTTTCCGGTGTCGCAGTTGCAGCTTTGGCTGGTGCAGGTATCGGCGTACTTACCTATATGGCCAATGACATGGCACTGCGTGATTTAACCTTATGGCAAATGGGCTCTGTGGCTGGTGCTCAGTGGCATTATGTCATCTTAAGTTTGATCGCCTTAGCGGTAATAAGCTGGCAGTTTCATCAAAGCGCTAAAGCCCTTAACGCATTATTACTGGGCGAAGCAGAAGCTAGACACTTAGGGTTAGATGTCGACAAGCTTAAGTTAAAGCTCATAGTTTTATGTGCCATTGGCGTGGGCATTGCGGTTGCCGCCACTGGGATTATTGGTTTTATTGGCCTTGTGGTTCCTCATTTAGTCAGAATGATGATTGGACCTGATCACCGCTTACTCTTGCCATTAAGTGCCATGTTGGGTGCTGCAATTTTAGTGGTTGCCGATATTGGTGCTCGCTCAATTGTCGCCCCTTCTGAACTCCCAGTTGGCCTTGTTACTGCACTGTTAGGTGCGCCTTTCTTCATTATTTTATTACTCAAGCAGCGCAATAAGTTGGTGTAATATGTTGAGAAATCTAGAGCTAAAATCAATGCTAAAGACACATAAATCAGCACCTGAGCTATCGGGTTTAGAACTTGCTGGACTCGATAGAACGGCCATATCCCGTACCAGTAAAGACAGCGTGATATTCACACCAAAATCAGAGACATCTGCTGAAGAAACTCAATCCAATAATGCATTAAATAAGTCTGTGGTGAGTATCAATAATCTGTCAGTGCATATTGGTAAAAAACCAGTGCTCAACGACATTAATCTTGAAATCAAACCTGGACAAGTGACTGCATTATTAGGTCCTAATGGCGCTGGTAAGTCGACCTTGCTCAAAAGCTTATGCCAAGAAACAGCGCTCTCTTCTGGTGATATTTCCATGTTTGGCAAACCATTACTTGAATGGAACAGAGCAGAACTTGCCAAGTCACTAGCAGTATTACCACAACACGCCTCGCTGACTTTTCCCTTTAAAGTACACGAAGTGGTGCAAATGGGTTTATACCCATTAACCATTGGCCAGCAACAAGGTTGTGACCTCGTCGATAAACAGCTGGAACAAGTTGCATTATCAGCACTTAAGTTTCGCAGTTACCCCACTCTTTCTGGCGGGGAAAAACAGCGGGTGCAGTTAGCTCGGGTATTGACTCAGCTGGCTCAAGCACCAAGCAATCCCATTCTATTATTGGACGAACCCACTTCTGCATTAGATTTGGCTCAGCAACATAGAGTACTTGAGCTTGCGCAAACCTTAGCTCACCAGCATAACTACAGTGTAGTAGTGGTATTACACGACTTGAATCAAGCCTGTCGTTATGCCGATAGATTGGTTGTGCTAGAAAAGGGTGAAGTGGTGAGTGATGGTGAACCTCACACTGCGCTGACGGCAGATATCATTGAGAAGGTTTGGCATTACAAACCCACTTTAGTTGTTGATCCTAAAAGCAATCTGCCGTTAATTTTTTAACGGTTTTGATGGCTTAACTTCATAACTTAACAATCGACAGTTTATTGAGCTAGAGCCTACTGTTCTTTCAAGGTTTTCTTGCAGCGAATTGTGGGGCATTTTTACAAGGCAGAGGCTTTCTTATGTCGTTATTCTACATAAGAAAGTCGATAACGCAGTAAAAATGGCCAGCAAACGCTATCTCAAATTTTTGCTGTCATGCTCCAAAGGACACTAGTTTTGGCTCAACAAAACCCCCAACACAATAATCAAACCAAAGCACACTTCAAGCAAGAGCAATCAAGGCTAAACTGGACTTGGTTAAAGCAAAAAATCGTGACTCATAAACGTCAGCTTATTCAGGCAAACCTGATTGCTGTATTAGCGACGTTATTAAGCTTACCAATTCCTATGCTTATGCCATTATTGGTTGATGAAGTACTGCTTGGACAAACGGGTTGGTTACTCAATAATTTACATCCAATTTTGCCCGAAGTTTGGCACAAACCCAGTGTCTATATTGTCATTGTGTTACTCGCCGTTATCTTGCTTCGATTACTGACCATGATCACCCAAGTAATACAGGCACGCGAGTTTACTAAAATCGCTAAGCGGATCAGTTTAGATGTCCGACAACGTATGCTGATGCAATTACCTAACATTCAAATTAGTGCATTCGATAAGTATGGTAGTGCTGGGCTTGCTTCACGATGCATTACCGATGTCGATACGGTTGAGCGATTTGTCAGTGACACTCTTTCACGACTCATTATCAGTGTGCTCACCATTGTGGCCATTGCCAGCGTGTTGTTGTGGCTGAATTGGCAATTGGGATTGATGATCATCTTGCTTAACCCTCTGGTGATATATTTCTCATCACGCTTCGCGGAGCATGTGAAAAGCTTACGCCGCAAAGAAAATGCCGCCACCGAAGCTTTTCAGCAAGCGCTTGTAGATACCGTCGATGCCACTCGCGAACTTCGTTTAGCTCAGCAAGAAAAGCACTATTATCAAAGAGTGTTTGGCTTAGCTTCAAGCCTTAGTCACCATGCCATTGCTAATCAATGGAAAACAGATGCATTAAATAAGCTCAGCTTCACTACCTTCTTACTTGGTTTTGAATGCTTTCGCGCCATGGCTATTTTTATGGTGCTGGTATCTGATTTAACAGTGGGACAAATCTTTGCGGTATTTAGCTACCTTTGGTATTTAATGGGGCCAATACAAGAGTTGCTCAATATTCAATATGCTCGATTTGGCGCCCAAGCTTCAATGGAAAGACTGAACAACTTATTGGATTTAGACGTTGAACCGACTCAGGAAAATTCAGATTTATCCCAAACTGAACCACAAGGCTCTGTGACAGCTAAAATCAATATTGATTTCCACAATGTCAGTTTTGGCTTTGAACAAGAACCGCATTTATTCAAGCAATTAAACCTAAGTTTAGCGGCTAATGAATCCGTCGCATTACTGGCAATGAGTGGTGGTGGCAAGTCAACGTTAATCAATTTGTTATTGGGCTTTTATATGCCTCAATCAGGCAGTATCAGCATTAACGGCCAACAGATGTCTGACTATGGCATTAACCGATTTCGTCAACAGGTGGGCTATGTTCCCCAACACCCTAAGTTGATTGCAGGCAGCTTGCGCGATAATTTGACCTTTGGTGTTGAGGTAGATGATGACACCTTATGGCAAGCACTCGCTCACGCAGAGTTAAGCGACACAGTCTCTCAATGGGCTGACCAACTCGACACTGATTTAGGTCGTTCCACTACGCGTCTTTCTGGTGGCCAAATGCAACGTTTAGCCATTGCTAGAATGTGGATAAGCCAACCACAAGTGGTCATTTTAGATGAAGCAACATCAGCCTTAGATGCGGTAACCGAAGCCAAAGTGCTCGCAAATCTCACTGAGTTTTTGCAGCAACGCACCTCAATAATTATCGCTCATAGACTGAATAATTTACGGTTGGCAGACCGAATACTGGTTCTTGATGATGGCAAAATCAGTCAGTCAGGCACTGAGCAGCATTTAAAGAACCAACCAGGGCTATTCAAACAACTCTATGTAGACGTGAGTTAATTTCACTCGTTATTCATCAGCAGTAAACCATCGTAAATCACTTAAACGTTTAGGTGGTTTACTGCTAGGGCCTGTTGAACTTTGCTGCAAAAACAACCTTGAAAGATCAACAGGCCCTAGTAACTTATAATTCAGCCTTTAGCTATTCCTGCAAGGTAAGCAGGTTAAAGCGCCTTCCTTAAAGCTCTTAATTTAAGGCCCTTAGCTTAAAGTGCTTCCTTAAAGAGCGTCCTTTAAAGAACTTTGCTTTCAGTGTCGCTTTAACCCCTCTGCAGGATAATGATTTAGTCAGTAATTTTCAGCAATGAGTACGACTTGTATCTATGCCGTAGCTCTCTCGTTATCACCATGTTTAATTTGGTTATTTAACAATCCAGTTGCTATTAAAACATACAAAACTATGCCACTATCCGCCGCCCAAATTAGCTCTGTAGTGCCTCGATAACCGACGTCATTACTCTGTTCCACTATTCACGGATATTACCGGTTAATATGAAATCCTATTCGTTAAAACAAAAAATCCTTGTTCCTGTATTAGTTGCGCTTTCAATGGTTATTGCTTTGCTTTCTTGGCAAAGTTACTCAAATCAAAAAGACATACTTCTGCAATCTAACCTTGAGCAAGTACAGCGCTTGAGTGGTCAACAAGCAGAACGGATCGGTGATTGGTTTATTGGTAAAATAGGCATCATTTCAGCATTAGATCAATTGGTGCATGATGAACATGCAGTAAAAGCACTACAGCAAGCAGAAGCATCTGGGCACTTCTCTTCAACTTTTTTTGGTAAATCGTCAGGTGACATGCTTGACTCAGATCCTACGATTGACAATACAGGTTACGACCCACGTACAAGACCTTGGTACCAACAAGCAGCAAGTAGCAGTAATGCCATTATTACCAAGCCTTATATTGACTTTACTACCCGTAACCTTGTTATTACCCTCGCTAAGCAAACCCATAACGGCGTGATTGGCGGCGATCTTTATATCGATGACTTAGTCGATGACGTCAACAGAATGAAGCTACCGTCAGACGGTTTTGCCATCATGATGCATAAAGACGGTACCGTTATCGCCTATAAAGATGCCGGCAAGGCAATGGGGCATATTAGCGCGATTGATAAAGATCTAGATTACAATTTATTAATTCAAAACCGCTTACCAAACCAACTTATTCCAATTCATTTTGATGCTGAAGGACGAGACAAATTAGTCTGGGCTGAAGATATTCCGAATACAGATTGGGAACTCATTTTAGTGCTAGATAAACAAACTCTTGAAGCGCCATTAAGCTCACTGTTGCTTGCCCAACTGGGTATATCAACCTTAGTGCTTGTCGTTAGTATGATGGTGATTTCATGGTTAATGGGTCAGCTTTTAGCACCTCTTGCTCGTGTATCTCAAGCATTAGCCCATATCGCCGATGGTGATGCCGATTTAACCCAACGTATTAAAGTGGACTCACAAGATGAAGTTGGAACTTTAGCGATTAGCTTTAACCGCTTTGTAGGCAGCCAACATCAGTTGATTAGCCAAATTCGCGAGTTAGCAAACAAGTTAGATAAACAAGCTGATGACAGCCTAAACAGTAGCCATTTGGCAGAGAAAGAGCTGCAAGTTCAACAACAAGAAGTCACTATGGTTGCCACAGCCGTAACACAAATGGCCAGTGCGACTCATGAGATTGCTGCCAATGCAGAAAATACTGCCACTGCAGCCCAACAATCAAGTACCAGCAGCCAGCAAGGCCAAAGCTTGGTTGATAATACCCGCCAATCAATCACCCTTTTAGCGGATGAAGTTACTCAAGCAACCGATGTGATTGGCGAGTTAAGTCGACATGCCACTGCCATATCTAGCATCCTTTCGACCATTCAAGGCATTGCTGAACAAACCAATCTACTTGCATTAAACGCTGCAATTGAAGCGGCTCGCGCAGGCGAACAAGGGCGTGGATTTGCGGTAGTTGCAGATGAAGTTCGAGTATTGTCTCGACGCACCCAAGATTCAGCGCAAGAGATTTATGAAACCATCGAAACCTTGCAGCAAACCACATCCAATGCAGTCACTTTAATGCAAAGTAGCCAAGCATTAGCCGGCAACAGTGTAAATGATGCTAACGAAGCCACAGTGGCGATTGAAGAAATCACTCAAGCTGTTGCCTTGATTTCAGACATGGCTAGCCAGATTGCCACCGCCGCAGAAGAGCAAACCCAAGTAACTGGGGAAATCACTCAAAATACAGTGGCGATTAAAGACGTAACCGACGATATCACTAAAGCGGCTGAGTTTAGTGTTCAAAAAGCCAAAGATCTCAAAGTTCAGGCTAAATCACTCAATGACTTAGTCGCGACGTTTACCTTATAAGATTAAAGCCAATAAAAGTCATCACTTAAAGCCCAGTAGCAACAATGAATGTTATTGGGCTTTTTATTACTTGTTTATTAAGATTTGATAGTTGCTTTATACTCCCTATCCCTAAAACACTAAGCCCTTTCACAGCAAAGTTCTTGAAACAGCTTGAAGCATTTACCACTTACATACTCACCATTTAAATACTCAGCGCTTAAAACGTTCAGGGCTGGCTTTAAAGCGATTTAGCAATTTTTAAAGCTAGGCAACAAGCATTGCCAGATAATTCAAACTATCAGCCAAAATTTACAATGCAAAGCCAGCAAACTTGATCTATCCCTTAAAAAGATCAAATGATAATGGTTATCATTACAGGTAATTGTTTTTCTACCCAGCTGAGAGTCATCATGATACTAACCTCGACCATGACAGGTATTGCTAGCCCAGATCCATTACAACATGCCTTTAAGGTTAAAAGCGCTCCCCATGCTGGTCGCAGTGGCAGTAGACCGCTTCAGCTAAACGATGACTTATGGCAACAATGGTGGCAACAACCCACTAAGGCTGAAAAAAGAGCTTTATACATTCATGTGCCTTTTTGTCGCAAGCGCTGCAGCTTTTGTAACTTCTTTGAAAATGGCGCGAAACCTGAGCGCATCAGTGATTATATGAATCGCCTGTGTCAGCAACTCACTATTGCAGCCCAAACCCCTTTAGCCCAAAGCCAGCCTTTTGATACCGTTTATGTGGGTGGAGGCACGCCGACGGATATCAAGGCGGAAGAAATTGCAGCACTAGGAAAAGCAATCCAGCAGTTTCCATTAACAGCAGATACAGAAATCACTCTCGAAGGCCGACTCAATGGCTTTGATGATGATAAATGGCATAGCGCACTTGATAACGGCTTCAATCGCTTTTCGTTTGGCGTACAAAGTTTTGATACTGAAGTGCG
Source organism: Shewanella sp. TC10 (assembly GCF_009663145.1). Lineage (GTDB taxonomy): Bacteria > Pseudomonadota > Gammaproteobacteria > Enterobacterales > Shewanellaceae > Shewanella. The sequence continues at coordinate 27,223 of NZ_VKHR01000006.1, read as the reverse complement.
AAAAGCCGCTGGCCGCTTTGATGATAAGCAAACATTACTGGATAGAATTCAGCAGTTAAGCCAGCATCCAACGGCAAGTATTGTTATCGACCTTATTTTTGGTTTGCCTGGCCAAACCATGGAAATATGGCAACAAGATATCGACGCGGCCATCGCTTCTGGTGCTCATGGGGTCGACTTGTATCAACTGATTGGTTTAGGTGGCACTCGCATCGACAAAGCCAGTGAAAAAGGCAAAATTCTGGGTACCGATACCAGTGAATTTCAAGCCGACAGTCAAACCCGTGCCAATATGTATGCCTATGGTGCGAACAAGTTAGAATCAAATGAGTGGCAGCGTTTATCCAGCTGTCATTGGCGCCGAGACGATCGTGAGCGCAGTATTTACAACTCACTGGCTAAAAGTGGTATTGAAATCTTACCCTTTGGCGCTGGCGGAGGCGGTAGTATTCACGGCCATGGCATGATGAATGCCAGAGATTTAAGCGAATGGCATCAAGCGCACGAATCACAGACATCAGAGTTAGCATCGATAAAAGCACCTGTAAAAGACCCTGTAAGAGTCCCGGGAATGGCATTAAGCCCTAATCCATCAGCCGCTTTTGATGCGGTATTTAAGCGCGGCCTCGACTCAGGAGTTCTGGCATTCAATAAAGTAGAGGCAGAAGTACTGGCTCACTTACAGCCATTATTTGCAGCTTGGCAGCAAAATGGTCTTGCGACACTTGATGATAAAGCGCTTAGCCTCACGCTTGCAGGCAGATTCTGGAATGTAAACATGCAAACAGGCTTGTTTGAGTTTTTGGCTACCAACCCAATCGCTGAGGCGAAAATCGCGAGCTAGCATACGAGTGGAGCATATAGTTCAGCGGGATTTGAGTCGCTTTCAGGCGCGGATTTGATAATTTATCTGATTATGAATGTGATTTTTGATGATAAAGTTTGATCACTTCCAAACTCACTTTTGGACAGAAACGTTTTAAGAACAACAATTTTATACCTCATATAAATTGGGCTAGTTACTCAAGACCATTATTTCAATCTAACCCATTGCCTGCCGCAGGCTTATGTGCAGATACAACAGCGAGACGCTGCAAGTACGTCCCTGTAAGCTCTGCCAAAACATCCATGTTTTGGAAGCTCGCTGCTGCATCTACACTGGGATTATTGTCTCTTCGATTTAAACTTTATTCGCGTCAACTTAAAGATAAAAAAGATACAAATCTAAAAGGCACCATTTGAATTGAGGACGTTGAAGAAAATAGCGTGAGCCTGACAGGACGTCAGGCTAGCTTTCGTCGGGCCATGGACGGCCCATCGGAAGCGTTAGCATTTTCGAATAAGGCCGAAGCAGTCTACAAGCGAGGTTGATAGCTGGATCAATCCCCGTTGAAAATATGCGCTTTTCAGCATTTTTCGATAGGGGCGGCAGGGTGTTCCAAGAGGGTATTGCTGTTGATACCCTCTTGGTCTGGTGTGGGCGAAGCGCCACGACCTTGATTTAGGTTTAGATTCGATTCAAATCTAGAAATTATTAGCTGACTACAGCTGTTAACAAGTTTTGGGGCAGAAACGTTTTAGTGCTAATATACTAAAACGTTAATTTGAGATTAGAAAAAGTATCTTGATACCTCGAATTTTACACCTATTTTAAACAAGACTATTTCTTCAGGTATTTCTGAAGCTTGCGCTTCATAAGGTTTGGTGTGACTTTTTCATGGTGGTAGACATATATTAAACTAACTCCATTCTCTTTACATAATCGAGCTTTACGGACATCACGTTCCAAGTTCTTTTCGTAAGCACCTTGACCACCAAAAAATTCAACTGAATCAGTATGCTGTTTTCCTTGATACTCTATCGCTAATCGTAGTTCTGGTAAGTATACATCAAACCTTTGCTTACCAAGCCAAGTTGGTGAAGCTTCTCGAAGGATACGTTGCTCGATCATTAAATCCTTGGTGAATAGGAAAACTTTGTTCTCATTTACCCACTTTTGTCTCCCAAGTGCTTGCTCAAGATTATCACAAATCCAACTCCAACCAGATTCGTGCTTCTTTCGTTCAGCAAACGCTTCATAGGAATAATGCAACGATGGGGAAGGTTCTCCATATCGAATAATGCTTTCTTCAACACCGTTTTCTTTAATTACGCACAAATGACAAATGTCTTTTAATCTAGGCAAGCTTACTAACTCTGAAAGCATGAATCGTTCACTGTGGTAACTATCATGGTTAGAAGCTTTTTTAGGGTCAGAAAGTAACTCTTCATGAAACCCTTCCGTGCATGAACACAAATACCTTTTACCGTCACTTTGGTTTACAAACGTCATTTCATTGTGAGCACAACTAAACAAGTCATACTCACATAGATACAAACCTTCAGGTGAAAATGTTTCCTCTAGCAAAGAAAGGCAGTTGATTGAAAGCTTACTTCCGACGTCTAGTCGAGGCAATTGAACACGTAGATCTGAATAGGTGTAGTTAATTTGCTTTTTTAGTTTTTTTGCAAAAGTTGGTTCAAAAATTTGATTATCGAAGCAATTCAAAACTGGTGCATATTCGAACACGCCATCTTCAAAATTTCTCTTTACTTTTATAGTTATAGATAGATTCAAATCAAGTTCAAAGTCTTCAGTAGAAGCCAGAGAGTGCCCATATAGAAGTGACGTTTTATTATCAATGGAGCATTCAGCATCAATCAACAAATTATTGAGAACCCTATCATCACCACTCACTTGATTAGAAAGGCACTTTTTAAACGAGTACAGTAAGCAGTCGGTAAATGAAGCATATGTTTTTTTCTCTAAACTATTAGCTATTTCATTTTCGAGACTTTGCTGGCTTAACGTTATGTTTATCACGAACTGCTCCATAGCTAAGATCGTACAGGTACGTTTCTGGATATAGAAGCTAACCGAAGTCAGTAGAAGTTAAGGTTGGCTGTATATTTTTACACCTTCACTGAGAATGAATTTAACCGCCTCTAATGCTGCCATCTTCCCCGTCTCTTTTACTCCTCCTTGCAAGATATCTCCAACAGGCTTCTTCTGTGTCAAAGAATCAGGCATCGAACTTAATGCTTCAAGGCCTTTAGGAGACAGCCTGATCCCAGTAGCATTCATGGTGGCACGTTCAGAGTGAACAGGAAACCTAGTCCAGAGATAGTCAGCCTGATACAGCCAACTCATGGTATCTCGGCAGATACCCTCAAGAATGACGAAATTTTCTTGATAGTCCGATTTGTCATAGTATAGGGATACTTGATGAGCAATCTGTCTATAGTCAAAGTCCGTTTCATTAGGAAAATTTTTATAGCACTGACCTAATATCTCGGAGACCGTCAGATTGAACATATCGATATTTTTCACGATTATCTCCCAACTACTATTCGACATCTGCACTATAGTTTCATTATGAAAACTAAGTCAAATAACTCGTAATGTTTTGATATAAACGATCGGTGTTAGCACGGAATGGGGCATAAACGAGTTACCCGTTTATGTTTTGTACTTCATCTATATTGGCTAAATTACTCAAGACCATTATTTCAATCTAACCCATTGCCTGCCGCAGGCTTATGTGCAGATACAACTGTGACACGCTACAAGTTCATCCCTGAATGCTCGGCCATGACGTCCATGTCATGGACGGTCACAGCCGCGCTTACACCGGAATTTTCATTTCTTCGATTTAACTTTATTCGCGTTAACTTAAAAATAAAAAAGATACAAATCTAAAAGGCACAATTTGAATTGAGGACGCAGAGAAAATAGCGTGAGCCTGACAGGACGTCAGGCTAGCTTTCGCGGTGCAGGGATGCACCATCGGAAGCGTTAGCATTTTCGAATAAGGCCGAAGCAGTAATCAAACGAAGTCTAAAGCTGGATCAATCCCCGTTGAAAACATGCGCTTTTCAGCATTTTTCGTTGGGGCAGCAAGGTGTTCCAAGAGGGTATTGCTGTTGGTACCCTTTTGGTCTGGTGTGGGCGAAGCGCCACGACGTTGATTTTTTTCAAATGATACTTTCAGAATTTGAAACAAGTTTTAGGGCAGAACCGTACATCTTGAGGTAGCTTAGGCACGTCTGCTTTAAGCCGGCATATGCTCCACCAGCAAGTCAATAAAACTTCTAACTTTTGGGGTTAAATGCTTGCGGCTTGGGTAAATCGCATAAATATCCACTTCTGGCTGATGATAGTCCTGAAACAACACAGTTAACTTATTTTCAGCTAATGCCTTGGTTAAATAAAACGACGGCAACCTTGAAATACCATGACCATCTAGCACCATGGCCAATTCCATATCGGCATTATTACAAGCAATCACCTGTGGTACATCTATGGTCATCGTGTCCTTTTGAGGATGTTCAAACACCCAGCGGTTAGGCTGTTTCATATTGCTATAGCAAATGCACTGATGAGTGATTAAGTCTTCAGGAGTCAGCGGCGTGCCGTGTTTAGCTAAATAAGCAGGTGTTGCAATGGTATAAGCATGAAACTGACTAATGCGTTTACAGATTAAACTGGAGTCATCAAGTTGTTGCGTCGCTCTAATCGCTAAATCATAGCCATCTTGAACTAAGTCCACATGACGATCACTGAAGTCGATATCCAGTTTAATTTGAGGATATAGACGCATGTACAAAGACAAAATGGGCTGTAAATATTGCAGGCCAAATGTCACTGGGCAACTTATTTTAAGGGTACCTGTTGGCGTTTGTTGACTACTATCAAGCATCACTACAGCCTGCTCAGCATCCATCACCATTTGCACGCATTGCTGATGAAACAGCTTACCTTCAGGAGTTAAACTCAGTGAGCGTGTAGTGCGATGTAATAAGCGAGTTTTTAAACGTTGCTCTAACTTAGTGATCGCTTTACTAATATAAGAAGTGGAGTGACCTGTTTTTTCTGCTGCTTCAGAAAAACTCCCTAACTCAATCACTTGTGTAAAAATAACCACACCATCAAACAGCTTAGTATCCAACTTCATACCCCTTCCCTGTTGTTGAGCCAAAATTGATAGTCACTCAGATCAAAATAAATCATTCACTCTCTACTGTACCTAGCTTATCTATTCCATAAAAGCCTCAATAATACAAAAAATCACCAATTACGAGTCATATGGAAAGAATAATTTGCCTTTTAGCCCCTTAATCGGCTTAGTGTTATTCAGTAAAGTAGCTGTATCGATTAGCAATAATCTACCCCATTGAATCGTCAGGAGAGAGCATGGAACACATCACTCGCATCAATCATTACGGACTACGTGTGAAAGATTTTGAAGTATCAAAAGCCTTTTATGCCCTACTTGGTTTCAAATACATAGCAGGGCCAATGGGGCCTGAGCCCGTCGCCATTGTCGAGCACCCATGTGGGGTTAATATCAACTTCATTCTGAATGCCGCTGATGCCGATACTAATGTGTTGATGGACATACCCACCAAACACACAGGCTACACCCATATCGCTTTGGAAGTCACCGATGCAAATGCAGTAATGAAAGCACTAGCAGATTTAAATATTCCACTGAGTGGCGAGCCCATGACTCATGTCACTGGCAGCTCATTTTTTATCAGAGACCCTGACAGAAATGTGGTTGAATTTATTGAATATAAAGGATTAAATCATCTTTAAGCTTGGTTTACTTCTTACCTAAAACAAATCTTAAATTGGCTTTAAAAGCCTAAGGCAATAACATGAAAATTTTAGCATTCGCAGCGAGCAGCAGTCGTCAATCAATCAACAAAAAGCTGGCGAACTATGCCGCTCATCAGGCAGCCAAGTTAGTTGAAAACGCAGACGTTGAACTATTAGATATTAATGACTACGAAATCCCGTTATTCAGTGAAGATCGTGAAAAAGAACTCGGTCAGCCTGAGTTGGCCAAAGCATTTTTTGAAAAGATTGGCAGCGCTGATGCTATCGTGATTTCATTTGCCGAACATAATGGTTCTTACACTGCGGCATATAAAAACTTGTTTGATTGGACATCGCGTATCGACCAAAAAGTATTCCAAGGTAAGCCAACGTTACTACTAGCCACTTCTCCAGGACCTGGTGGCGCTGGCAGTGTTTTAGCTGCAGCAACAGGTTCAGCACCTTATTTTGCCGCTGACGTGAAAGGCTCAATGTCAGTGCCAAGCTTTTATCAGAACTTTGATGCGGAAACGGGTGAGTTAACTAACACTGAGCTTGCTGCGCAGCTCTCTGAGGTTGTGACTCAACTCATCAGTTAACCTAGGCTATTTATATTAGTACACGATTTATATTAGTACACGATAGCGCTGTATTATTGCCGCAGCGTTATCGTCTTCTAGCTCAATTTCAGAGTGCAATATACCGCCATTAGCGATAATCATTTTGGCTGAGGCCAAATTAGCTTTGTAGCAATGAATGTGCAGCTCCTTCATGCCCTTAAGTTTCGCCACAGCAATAGTTTGACCCAAGAGTTCTATCCCTAAGCCTTCTCCTCTAAAGCTTGGACGAATACCTAAGCCAACATGACCGCCGCAATGACGAATAGTCTCATTCAAACTTAACCTTAGATTTGCCACTCCCAATAACTCACCAGCGTTAACCAACCAATAGGTTTCGCTTGCCACATAACCTTGAGGCAGATTAACCCCGTCAGCAAAGTCCTGATTTTTTTGTAGCATGGCTTCAAAATCATCACAGTCGAAATCAAGCGGAAACGGATAACGCTCTTCATCTTCCAACTCTGCAATGTACTGCAAATAGCTTTGACGATACTGCAAACAAGGCTTCACTAATTGCACTGACAACTCCTTTGGTGTGCTATAAAACAAAAAAGAGCCTTACGGCTCTTTCGTTTATGCCGAAATGCTATTACTTGCTACTTGCGCCCTAGAATACGTAAAATTCTTAGGAACAAATTAATGATATCCATGTACAACGCAGCGGCGCTATCTATCGCATTATCAACGGTTTTAGGAATTTGGTTCGCGCGACCCCAGTCGTAGCCTATGTAGCCACAAAAAATCAGCACCACAATCCAATCTAAAATACCGTGATGAATCCCAAATACATAAATTTCAATCAACTCAACGACAATCACCAACAATAATGCAATCGTCAGTGCGCCAGCAATTTTACTAAAAAAGGCAGGAAATAAAGTACCAAGGCACATCATTCCAATAGTAACTAAACCTGTAATTCTAATGGCTTCAGACACTAATGCCGCATCATATTGGCTCACCACTAAGTTAATAATGAAACCAAATGGCACCACAACAAAGTTATAACCAATAAAACTGACAATAGGTTTGTCGGAGGATGAGAATAAGTAAATACCTAAAAAACATGAGGCAAAGTAACCAATAAAGAACACCCATGAGTTGACTGACGCAATGGCCTCAGGAGAGATGTTAGTCACCATCCACCAATTAACGCCAAAACCCCAACAAAGGGTTAAACCTATGACCAAATTATACAGCGGCCCACTGATAATATTATCCGTGGTATGCCGACGGTCAAAAACATTTGTTTCCACTTAATACTCCTTTTAAGTGTGGCGCTTAATCAGCATGGCATAACTGCATCATGCTGATGTTCAAGCACTATGAATTTACTCTGACTTACTTAACTAAACGTAAAATATAAGGCACTTTGATGCTGTCACCTTTAGAGGCTGCAATTGCACCTAAAATACAAAATACTAGATTAAAAATACCTACAGCAAACATAGTTAACATACCAATGACAATGATAAATAGCAGGCTTGAAATGAAGTAACCAATAATGACTGTAATAGATAAGTTTAATGACTCTTTTGCTTGTTCACGGACAAACTCATCATCAGTTTTAACCAGATATAAAACTAACCCAGGAATAAAACCAAAAAAGATGGTGCCTATCCAGCACAATAACGCCAAATTTTTTGAATCTTGGCTAATATCTTCTACTTGCAAACTTGTTTCTTCGCTCATTTAAAATCCTTAACAACCTAATTTCCTAGGTATGAATAATATTAATAACCAATTGTTATTGAAGGCATATTAAAAAGTATTTATGACAAAGTTATGCAACGAAAGGAAGAAATAGGAAAAACTCGAAAGCTCCTTTTCACTTACTCGATAGCAATCCTTCACTCATCGACTCACAATATGTTTCTGTGATTAGATTAACCAGCGATGTTAACTTGTGCAATAGTTTTCATACTTTAATTTCAATTTTAAAGTATAAGATTAAGTATTTAAAAACATTACCTTAACTAACTTTTTCAATCATTAAAATTGATCTGTTTGTTTAAAACGTTCAGCAATCATCACGTCAAATTGAGTAACGGCTACATTCGTCAAATTATGGCCTATTGGCACATAAAGGTAACTATCACTTTGGTATCCCATTTACAGTAGCCGCAGAAGAGATTGACAACATTAATCTCAAGCCTGTGAAGTGAGTGATAAACCTATGCATAACGCCATGCGAAATAAGAGTATTCGAGTATTCAAACTTATTTTTAGCATCATTCTGATCTTTGGTATCAGCTTATGTTTATACGTTTTTAACCAATACCAACGGATTGAAAATGATCAGCTCACTCGCATTAATGATAGTCACGCTCAGCGCTTGGCATTTGCTTCAGAGCGTTTATCGAGTGTGATTGAAGAAGTGGATGACATGATAAAAAAGATCTCCACTAGTCCCCAAGTGGATCTATTTACCCAAACAGCCAGTTTGAGAAACCGAACCGCATTAGAAAACATGTTTTATTTCATTGTGAAGAATGAAAATGTCTACTCTCAAGTTCGCTATATAGATAACGCTGGCATTGAACTCATCAGAGTCAATAACAAACAAAACAACATAGAGCGAGTACCTTCATCTGAATTAGAAAACAAATCTAAACGCCCATATTTTTTGTATGCACAGCAACTTAAGCAAGGTGAAATAGGAACTTGGCCAGTAGATGTAGAAATCGAAAACGGTCAGTTAACTAAACCGATTAAAACCAGCTTAAGGATCATGACGCCTGTTTATAATCAGCATCAACGTCAAGGCTATATTGTGGTTAACCTCAGTGTCAGCAATGTACTTAAGGCTATTGAAGCAATGCAAAGTGATAGCTTTATCACTCGGATCATAGATGAAAATGGCAACATTCTCGCTAGTGACAATCCATCTGAAGAGTTAGGCCATTTTTTTACAACTTCAGAACAGCAAAGCATTACCAATAGCTTTTCAGCTTTATGGCAGCAAATATTATCAACAGATTATGGCCGGCTAACTACAGAGGACACGACTTACTCATACACAGAGCTTGGATTGAGTGATGTTTATGCTCCTCTTGGTAAGTACATTCTTATCACCACACCAACAAGTTCAGCTTTTGTTACTGAGCAAAAAAATAATTTACTCACTATTGCTAGCTTATTGTTATTACTCCTTTTAGGAGTATGTGGCTATATTTTCAAACTGTTCAACAGTCATGAAAATAGTGAGATGAACCAACAAATTATGGGCGCTGCATTTAATGGTGTCGCTGGTGTCATTATCACTGATCAACACTTTAAATTAATCAAAACAAATAAAGAATTCGCACGAGTTTCTGGCTTTACTCAGCATGAATTAATCGGTGAGTCATTGGATAAACTTAATATCCAATTTACCCAAGCTGAAATGACCACAATTAGACACCATTTACGCCAAGGTAATTGGCAAGGCGAGGTCATTGGGCAGGATAAACAAGACAATCCATATGCACTTATGGCTCGAATTCAGGTATTAAGAAATAACCTGGGCGCCATAAAAAAGTATGTGATCACCTTTACTGATATTACTCAGCGTAAACAGTTAGAGGAAACACTCAGAAACCAAAGTGAATCAGATCCATTAACTAACGTATGGAATCGCAGAAAATTTGACTATGAATTAAATAATCTGAGTGTATATACCAAACGCTATCCTAACTATCATGCCTGCTTAGGAATAATCGATATAGATTACTTCAAAAAAATTAATGATAACTTTGGTCATGATGTGGGTGACAATGCATTGAAAAACTTAGCTGACTTTCTTTCATCTCAATGCCGTGAAACAGATATCATCGCGCGTATTGGTGGTGAAGAGTTCGCTATTTTGATGCCGCATACTTCTCTTGACCAAGCTGAAGCCGTATTAAGTCGAATAAAAAATAATATCGATTCCAGCACATTAATGCCATTTACCGTCAGCGCTGGTATTTCTAGAGTTCAAGATGATGCCACGCTAGCTTATAAACATGCAGATATCGCTATGTATAAAGCTAAAAAAGCGGGCCGTAACCAAGTTAAGCGATATGATTCATCTGCAGCGACTCCAACAAAACAACGGGCAACTCTCAGTGTCGTGAATGCCCATTGCTAATCAATTTTAGGCCAGTGTGACTGGCCTAAACCTCGTTACTTTAATGGGGTATCAAAGCCGTATTGCGCTAATATTTCTTGTCCTTCGCTGGACAAAATAAAATGCGCTAAGCCTGCAGATTCTGGCGTTGCACCATTAATTAGCGTTAGCCCATATTGTGCGCCCACCGACAACTCCTCTGGCACACTGACAATGCGTAATGCTGGCACTTCTTTTTGTGCCAATACTGCGTTAGTACAATAGGTTAAAAAGATATCAGCTTGGTTATTTTCCATCACCCAACCATAAGGATTACGACCTTCTGGTGCTTTGGCAGAATGTTCACCACCGGTTAACTGTAGTGCTTTTTGTTGTAATAATTTTTCCGAGCCTGGTTGTACTTTTTCTGCTTTAGCAAACAGTTTCCATGCATAGTCACCTGCAGGATCCGCTTTAGGGGTAGAAGTACCAACTCTAATGTCTTTCGCTAGCATGCGTTGCAACAATTGTTCACTTGTCACTGACACATTAGCTTGGGTGATTGCACAAAGTTTATTGCCAGCAAAGCGCACAACAGGTCCCGCTATAGTGTCCTTGTTTAATGTTTGGGGATGCTTCATATTGGCTGATGCATACAAATCCACTTTCTCACCTTGCTCTATTCGTTGTCTTAATAACCCTGAAGGAGCAAATTGTGAAGCAACATTGACGCCGTATTGTTGTTGGTATTGTGTGATAACGTCTGTCATTGCAGCCTTTAAACTACCTGCAGCTCTGAATTCCACTTTTTCACTCGCTGCAGTAGTCATTGAAAAACCACTGAGTACTGCCAAGGTTACTAACCATTTTTTCATTTTTACACGTCCTATATTTCTTCATTTCCATGTATTTCACCGACACGACATTACGTCATCTCGCTATTCATCGTAAGAATAACGAGTACACATAAAAAAATAGCGGGCTTCATCGCAAAATTTAATATTCACATCAATTATTTACAAAGGTACTTAACAAGAATTTAGGTAAATATGAGACAAAACATGTGTAGATGATAAGAGGATGGCACCTAATACATGCCACTGATTAAATTACCTATAAATATGCCTAACAAAACAGACAAGCAAGCCGATAAAACCTTATAAACATCAAATCTAGTTCAAATGAAGCCGCCAGCATGACCTCTAAGAGACGACTAAACTAAATACCGGCTTCAGATGCACGCTTGATAATAGAAAATGATAAAAAATAGTCAATGACAATAAGACTGAGATCTGCCTCGGGTTAATCAATATCGATACTCGGTACCATGCTTAACTTCAACCTATATCAACGTGTGACAGGCAAGCTTAACGTCACTAAGATTTACAAAGCATATTGATATCCAGACAGCCTTGATAAAGGTTGTCGGCACGGATGATGTGACTTTGAATAAAGGAATACTCGACATGAAACAAATCAATTTTCGCAAAGTCGACGCCATTCTCATTAAGTTGAGTTTAAATGGTAAGTTTTGGGTTATTTGTACACTCGTCACCATAATAACTGCCGCAATCGCTGTCAGTAATTACTTCTCGACCACGTCTAAAATTGAACAAGCCTCTGAAACGTTTGCCCAATCGAGAGTCGAAGCTCTTGCCGATGGCGCACGTGCCCTGGCACTTGAGGGTCAATCATTAATGGACTATGCCCAGCGACTAGATGCCCAAATAGGCCCATTAACCCAAGCAAGACGCAGTGGTAATAATGTCACCGTCAGCGCCCCTATTGATAACCAAGCAATCATCATCACTGTTAATGTTGCTAAGTTGGAAGCTGATGCATTTTCAAGTGCCAACTACCTGCTATTATTTGCCTTTTTAGGTTTATTGCCGCTGTATTTAGTCTGCTACTGGACGTCGACATCGTTAGGCGGAGGATTATGGGATATGTATGTGGCAATTAAACGTCTTGCAGATGGCGACTTAACTTGCCGACTTAACTTTTTTGGTACCGACGATTTCAGCTTAATTGCTCGTGAGATAGATCGCAGCGCCGATAATATGAGTGAAATGGTCACTGCTATTGCCGCTAATGCTCAAACCCTCTCTGAAGCTGCTAACGAGTTCAACCAGCAAGCAAACCAAAGTGAAGAGCTCACTCAGTATCAACATGAGTTTTTAGATACGGTATCAGTGGCAATGACCCAAATGACCGCCGCCATCGAAGAGGTGTCTCATAATGCCAGCGGCACATCCGAACAAAGCCAACAAAATTCAGCCCAAGCCAACAATAGTCAAACTCAAATTGCTGAAGCGGTAAAGCGTATCGGTGTGCTAACCAGTCGCATTTCAGAGGCATCGACCTCTGTTGGTGAACTTTCACAAGCTGCGGCCAATATTGGCGCGGTAGTAACAACCATTAATAGCATATCTGAACAGACCAATTTGCTAGCACTAAATGCAGCCATTGAAGCCGCGCGAGCAGGTGAACAAGGTCGTGGTTTTGCAGTGGTAGCCGATGAGGTTCGGACACTTGCAAGTCGAACCCAACAAGCCACGGTAGAAATTCAAACCATGATTGAAGGATTGCAAAAAGATACCAATACCTTATCTCACATCACTACCGATATTGTGTCACAAGCCAACCAAGGCAGAACCGCCATCGAATCTGTCGGTGAGGATGTTGATAGCATGGTGGGTTCAATCAGCCATGTATTTGATATGAGTTCGCAAATCGCCGCCTCATCAGAAGAACAAAGCGCAGCTTCTCGTGATATTGCCAGCCAGTTAAACGATATTCGAGGCCAAGCAGAAACCATTCGAGAAACAGCCCACCGCTCAGTATCTCTCGCGGCAAATTTATCAGAATCATCAGCAGGTCTTGATGATATTTTGAAGCAATATACCCTTGCAGAGAAATAATTAATGATAGAAAAGTAAATTAACCTACCGTCCCAGTTAACATTGTTGTTACAATAACTATTGGTAACATCATGAAAATTAGGGATAATTAATGAAATACGTTTTAGCATTGATAGCTTTTACTTTATTATCAGGCTGTGGTTCTGTTCCATATAAAACTGATTTAGCAAAAGAAAATATGGAAAAACTGGATAACTCGCGAATTTATGCCAACTTAACCAGTAATAAATTGGGAGCACAATACAATAGATTTGAGTCTCATGCCGCTGGCGCAGCTGGAGTATCTGCGGGGGCATTAGGGGGGCTTCTTGTTGGAATAACAGAAGCTATTGTTAATGAGTCACGCGAAACAGATGCTGAAGACGCTATTAATAAACTGCGTGAAGTACTAGAAAGCGACGCGCTAGAAAAAGCCTATCAGAAGCAATATCAACAGCTAATTACCCAACTACCACAACTAGCTGATAACGAAGTAAAAGTATTAAATGAATGGCCTTCAAAAGGCATTAAATCACTTAGCTTCGGCGGGAAACCAGCTTTTTTAGTGCTATCGCCAGACTATAGCCTGACACCTTCAAACAGAATGCTGCATGTTTTTTTAAGTGTAGAGTTATACGAACCTAAAAAAGGTAAGAAACCTTCACTGTTATATCGTAATAAATTTTTGTACCAATCAAGATCAGCTAGAACAATTAGCAACATCAAATCCCCAGAAGAAATTGAAGCTCAAATAGCTGAAATAAAACTAGAATACAAAGACCTACCTTCAGATACGTTTGCTAGAAATAAAGCCATAATCAAAAGAGATAAAAAGATTAAAGCTGTCGGTAATACGTATACAACAGAAGAAGCAGCGGGTATGCAAGCTAAGGTTTGGCTAGAGAATGATGCTGCATTACTTAAACAATATATGCACGAAGGCGTTGAAGAGGTCTTCTCAATGTTCGCATTTGATTTAGTAAATAACACTGAATTGAAAGCAATGAAAACAACTGAGGTATTCGACAGCCCAACAAGTAAGGAAGCAGGTAGAAAGTGGCACCGCTTAGCTGATAATTGGTTAAAAGGTGTAATGATTTCTATGTATGAAAATGATCCATTTCTTGGAGTAAGAATGAGTCAGGGCCAAAAAATCATTGGCCATCATAGGCAATAAAATAAGAACTTAAGGCAAACACTATATGTTTAGTATTTGCCTTAAGTTAAGCCAGTAACTGAATTCTTAAGCCACATTGCTTATCCACACAGTTTGATAAGGCTCTAACAATTTAACTGCTGTAATATCGCTAATCACTTCACCATCAATTAAATCAAACCAAGTTTCAGTGCCAATTAAGTTAAGTTCAGCTAACGGTAAATCCATAGGTTGATCGGTAATATTACTGATACAAAAAATGCTTTGTCTACGATCACGGCTTTGACGCCAAAATCCAAATAACTGTAAACCTAAGTGCAAGGTAAACTGGGTGGCATTGGGGTTAAAGGCTTTCTGGTTGGTTCGAATACTAATGAGCTTAGTTAATGACGCTAACACTTTACTGTGTGTATTCTGCTCATCAGCTAATAAGCTATTGAGAGTATGATAATCCCAGCGATGGCGGTTAATAGAACGGTTATGGGAGGTGTTCGCCAACTTTTCATAGTCATTTTCAGTACCTAATAAGCTATGAATATAAATCCCTGGGATCCCTTCTAGCCCCAACATAATCGCATGTGCACAAGTAAATCGCGCCAAACCATGCTGATCTTTGCCTTTGGTTGTACCCTGTAAGGCATCAATTAAAGCGATATTGATTTCATAAGGTTTTTTCTCGCCACTTTCACTGGTTCGACTAGAAATTTTGCCGCCAAATAACGCCATGGTATCCACAAGCGTGTTGATTTCATCATCTTCCAATATCCCTTCAACAGGCCTTAACCCTACCCCATCATGGGAGGCAATAAAGTTAAAGTAAGTCGTACCGTCTTGAGCTGGAGGCATACTCATTTGCCAGCGTTTTAAATACAAACAACTGCCTGTAATTAAGCTGTTTATCAGTAAAGGAGGCAGTGAAAAGTTATAAATACAATGGGCTTCGTTAGCGTTACCAAAATAGGTTAAGTTTTGAGTATTTGGAATATTGGTTTCAGTAATGACCACTGCATCATATTGTGCATGCTCTATAAGGGTGCGCAGTAAGCGTATGACCTCATGAGTTTGTGGTAAATTGATGGATTTAGTCCCTACAATTTTCCACAAAAAAGCCACCGCATCTAAACGAAATATATTCACTCCGGCATCGAGATATTGGCGAATAATCCGCACAAATTCCATCAGGACTTGCGGGTTTCTGAAGTCAAAATCAACTTGATCGTGGCTAAAAGTACACCATACTTGCTGCCAACCATTACTGGTATGTGTTGGCCTAAGTAAATCAGAGGTTCTTGGGCGCACTACTTCTGATAAATCATCATCAATATTGGCAGTAAAAAAGTAGTCATGTCCCACTCCCTCACCTTTAATAAAGTTTTGAAACCAAGCGCTACGACTAGAACAGTGATTTATGACTAAATCAGACATCAAGCGTCGTTTGCTCGCAATGGTTTCGATGTCAGACCAATCACCTAAGCCATCATTGACACTGGAGTAATCAATAACCGCAAAACCATCATCTGAGCTAAATGGAAAAAAGGGTAAAATATGCACCGAATTGATGCACTCAAGATGCGTATTCATAAATTCAGACAAGGTAGCCAACGGCTTTTGTTCAGAGCAAATGATGCTATCGCCATAAGTGATCATCACCACATCTTGCTCAGACCAATGGTTACTATAGGGCTTTGGGGTAAAGCCGCCTTGCTCAATACGCATAGTATCAATTAACGATTCAGCTAATTCATCGCTAGATAGCTTGAGTTCAACATCTTTATAAATACAATCAAGCTGTTGAATAAGCTTGTGTTTTAAACTTTCAATTTCTGTCATAAGTCTTTCTTCTAACGTTAATCATTATTAATTACTGTTAGTCACTTGATGATACTTAACTCAAATGGCTAACAGTAAAAACGATAGGCCAGAAAATCCAATCAATAGGGCCTGTTGATCTTTCTAGGTTGTTTTCGCAGCGAATTGTTGGTCATTTGTACAAGGCAGAGACTTTGTGGTGTAGTTATTCTACATAAAAAGTCGATAACGCAGTAAAAATGACCAACAAACGCTGCCCGAAGGGTTCGACTAAAAGCGTTTTGCTATTTGTTGAATGCATCTTTGTGAATAAAAGGTGCTTAGATGACTAGGCATCAATTCATCCGCCTCGATTAAAACGCTTTTATTTCGAACAAAACTTAGTCAGCAAAGGTCAACAGGCCCTACTTCTACATGAACTCGGCATTATCTGCTTCAACCGCTTCTTTAAGCTGTTCAAGCACATCTGGCATAGCACTGATCACACGACTCCACGTCGGCATAAATGGTGTTTCCATCGGGTTATCTAAAAAGCGCTGACCTGCTGTAACAATATTTTGAGTGAACATTTCAACGGCTTTTTCTTCAGTATGGATATCTGTGGATAAGCCATTCATCAACGCATCATTATGGTAGGTTTCAACATAGTCCAGCGCGATGCGGTAATAGGTCGCCTTTAACGTTCTGAACGCTTCAGTATTGAAGGTTTCACCTTGAGTCGCCAACTTTCTGAAAAAGGCTTTCGTGATATCAATAGACATTTTAGATAGGCCAGCCTCGGCATTATCTAATGATAAGTCTTGATGTTTATGATCGTAATTATCGGCAATATCGACCTGACAAATTCGATTATGAGCATAGTTTCGATGCATTTCACTGAGTACACCAATTTCCAGTCCCCAATCACTTGGGATACGCAAATCATTCAATACATCACGGCGAAATGAAAATTCACCCGCAAGTGGATAACGAAAGCTATCCATATATTCTAGATAATCGTTATGACCAACGACTCTTTGCAAGGCTTTAATCAATGGCGTGACCAATAGGCGTGATACACGGCCATTAATCTTTCCATCAGACATACGGGCGTAATAGCCTTTACTGAACTCATAGTTAAACTGAGGGTTAGCCACGGGATAGAGTAAGCGTGCTAATAATGACTTTTCATAAGTAACGATATCGCAGTCATGTAATGCCACCGATTCAGTTTTACCCGATGCTAAAGTGTAGCCCATGCAATACCAGACATTACGTCCTTTACCTAGCTCTTTAGGCGCTAAACCTAACGCACTAAGTTTGGCATCTAATGCCTGTAATCTTGGGCCATCATTCCATAATACTCGGTGATGTTGCGGCAATTGATTAAAGAACCCCAGTGCTTGCTTATATTGTTCTTTATCGGCTCTATCTAGACCAATAACAATTTCATTGAGATATGGCACTTCTTTCAATTTATTAATGATTTGAGGTAATGCCTCACCTTCTAACTCTGAAAATAGAGAAGGTAAAATCAAGCCTAAAGGACGAGTCTTAGAGAACTTCATCAAGTCCTTTTCCATTTCATCGTGGGTACGCTGAGTTAAATTATGTAGCGTAGTAACAATGCCATTTTGATAAAAATCAGCCATGTTATGCCTCCTCTAGCGTAAATGATGGTGTTGGTGTCGATGATTCTAATAACAAAGCCTGCAAGCACTCAGCCCAACCTTTAGGGCCGTATTGCTGGCTTTGCATGGTCTTATTGGCAGTGTTAATTTTTGGGAAAGTATGTGTCGGGGATTTAATTTGAATCGCCACATCAGCAGCTTCTAACATGGCGCTGTCATTGCCACTGTCACCCAGTGCAATGGTTTGCACACTGGTTTGATAAACATCAGCATAAACTTGGGCTAACCAGTCCATAGCGCGGCCTTTATCGGTATGACCCCCCACATGTAAAAAGCGGCCACCTTGCAACATATTGGCGCCTAGGCTATTCATATGCTTAATAAAGGCTTGTTTGCGATTTATATCTGCAGTCCATAGCACAGGCTCTGAATAATGCCTTACTAAGGCCAGTGTGGCCTTTTCTTCAGATAAATCAGTTAATTCACATAACTCTTGTGCAGTTAAAGTTGAAAAACCAATATAGTCACTGCTAAAGTCACTCGCCTCGGTATCCAATAGCTCTAACCAATGTTTTCTTGGTTCGCAAAATTCTTTTACCCAATAATAACCTTGGGTTATGGTGTCAGCGGGTTGAGTGTCAAAATAGCCAATAGGGATGTAAACCACCGCTCCATTTTCAGAAATAAAAGGCGAATTAAAACCAATTGTCTGTTGAATTTTTTCCATTTCAGCAAAAGTTTTGCTGGTGTTTGGAATGATAGGAATTTGTTTTTCTACCAATGCCTCAATCACTTCAATTGCGCTCGAAAAGCTATAATCATAATGGTCGAGTAAAGTGCCATCCATGTCGGTAAAAATTAGCGGTCGTGTGGTCATGTTTATTCCCTTCCTTACGCAAACAAAAAATCTCTCTGTTTAAAACGTTTCAGGTAATGTGCCAGATCATCCTAAACTGCACTAAATTGGGTCAAACAAATTCGTTAACCATTGAAAAATTTAAACAAATTTTTTTAGCAATATTTCATGAAACTTCACTTTTTTGGAGGAATACTAGGTTTGTTGCTGGGTTTTAAATCACGCCTCGCACTAACATGGTGCAAATCATATCCTTTTCATCGCGATCACTCAGCTAGGCAATAGGCTAAAAAGTAATGCCTGAAATCAGCAGTGGTTAAGGATAAGGATGAATAAGAGGGTGAAGCTGAAATGGTTGAGATTGATTCAGTCGGTAAGCGACTCGAAGCCTTTTATAACAGATTAACGGCTTATTGGTAGCAGTAAGCTGAGTATTAAGCTTGGGCTTTCCCTACACTTATACAAGCTTTGTGAGGGTTTCATCCATCATAAGCGAGTTATGACTTTATTCGAATTCCATTATATTCCTTTCTGCCAACAGGCATTAAGCGGTAATGAGGGTGCTTTAATTCAACTATAAGCATACTTATCCACTCCAAGGGACCTCATTACCGCTTTCTTAATTAACCCTTTCATGTCATTTAAAACGCTCTTTTACTGCGCTAGCTATCAGGTCACCTCTCATGTTGAGAAAAATTATCATTTGTTCAATTCTATTTAGTCACACTGTGCAGGCAGATAACGATAATGATTACTTCGACCCTATTGATGGCCAATTCGACATGGGGCATTACCTAGCCGAAAATGCCTATGGTTTTTTACCCGTACCTGTAATCATTACAGAGCCAGCTGTAGGTGTGGGTGGCGGTGTAGTTGGACTATTTTTGCATGAATCAGATGAAGAAAAAGCCCACAGACAAGAGCAAGCCATGGCATCTTTAGATGGCGGGGCTAAGCTCATTCCGCCTGCAATAACCGCCGTAGGTGCTTTGGCTACTGATAATGGCTCTTGGTTTGCCTTTGCTGGTCATCGGCATTCATGGAAGCAAGATCATATTCGCTATACGGCTATTGGTGGTGCGGGGGAAGTGAACTTTGATCTTTACTCTACATTAGGCGGTCTACTTCCTGTTGAGCAGCCACTTCAATTTGATACCCAAACCACAGCAGCATTCGCCAGTCAGAAGCTATTATTTAGAATCCCTGACACTAGCTTAATGCTGGGAATAAAACAGTTTTGGGCACAATCGAGTATTTCTTCATCGAACCAAGTTGTTGATTGGATTTTTGAGAAAGCGCTTGGAGATCACAATACCACTTCAGGGCTTGGCTTAGCTGCTGAGTACGATACTCGCGACAATATGTTTTACCCGTCTGAAGGTTATTTATTGTCAGCTGAGTACATGAGTTATAACAAGGCTATGGGTTCTGATTATTTGTACGATAGTTTAGAAGTCAGTGGTCAAAGTTTTTGGCCTGTTGCCGACAAGTGGACTTTAGCGGTCGCAGGTGACTACCAAGCTTTTTATGCCAAAGATGACGCCTTGCCGCCTACAGTAAAGCCTTATATCGATTTACGAGGTGTCTCGTCATATCGCTATCAAGGCGATCAGGTGGCGACATTACAAACCCAAATCATGTACCACCTGAATAATCGCTGGACCTTGTCTGGATTTTACGGATTAGGTTATGCCGTTCAAAACAATGAATTATTAAGCTCATCCACTCAAGCCAATTCGATAACCGAGTCATCTTCTGATGAATTGATATCAGCCTATGGCGTGGGGTTTCGCTATCAAATTGCCCGTCGCTACGGCATCCATATGGGAGTTGATGTGGCGTTTAGCGAAGAAGAAAGCGCACTTTACTTTAAAGTAGGTAGCGGATTTTAATATTTAAAGATAATACTAACCGCACTCACAAAGAGTGCGATTAACACTCATCATTAAGTCCTACGCGCACTGTTTAGCAAGATACACTTTATTTTTACCGGAAAATTTAGCTTGATATAGCGCATCATCAGCTTGCTTGGTTAAATCAGATAATGTGGTCGATACGCGGTCGAGGGTGGCAACGCCTAAACTAATGGTAAATTCAACGTTCACGTCTTCAAATTGGAATGACTGCGCCGCAATGCCATTACGGAGTCGATCTGAAATGGTAAATGCGTCATCTAAGTTAGTGTTGTCCAAGATTATTAAAAATTCTTCACCACCGATCCTGCCCACTAAATCTTCTTTTTTGAGCCAACTTCTCGCTCTTTTAGCTGCAGCTTTAATGGCTAAATCACCAATATGATGGCCATATGTGTCATTGATCGCTTTAAAATTATCAATATCAAATATAATCACCGAGGCGCTGTGACCTTTGCGTATTGCTTTTTCTATGATTTTTTGACCTTTCTGGAAAGTATATCCCCGATTAGCTAGGCCCGTAAGGTAATCTGTTTGCGCGCGCTCTTTTAAGGTCTTTCTTGAGTGCAGTAACACCAGAACAATGGCAAATAACACTATCGCCAGCACCAGAAAAAGTGTCAGTCTTAAATCACTAATCCGCTCTTTATCTTCTATTGCAGCCCAATTTAATTCATTAATTGCTAAGCGATTTTCAAGTAATTCATTTTCAAAAGAAGCCAATTTAATATTATGGTCTAGTGAGCTAGTTAGTACTTTACTGTCAATAATGCTTTGATTGTTCTCTCGCTCAATATCCACTACCTGAAGAAATAAATTGGCCGCTTTAGCAGGGTTATTTTCAGCCAGTGCAATAATCGCATCAGCCTTTAACATCATATCCTTCATATTGGCTGGAAATTTATCATCCAGTCTAAATATTCTTGCCATTTCAGCTGCTTTATTCAAGTCACCGCTACGTGTATAGGCAAGAGCCAAATACAAATAAGTACTCGTTATAAAGTATTGCTCTCTGGTGGTATCTTGTAACGAGAGTGCTTTTTCAAGATGAACAACTGCTTGGGTAAAGTCGTATGTTCTTAGGGCAAGTTGACCCGCATTAAGGTGTGAGAAAAACAATAAGTCTCCTTCACCATTAGCTTCTCTTGCTAACTCAAATTGCCGCAGGATGCTATCTTCAGCTTTTTCCCAATCACCTAACTTAATCGCTTGGCTTAACATGTTGTGCTGCATGTTAAACATATCTTCAATATCGTTGATAGTTTTCCAGGTTTCATAAGCTATTTTAAAGTTTTCATAGCCACGTTGATGCAACCCCACACGACGATATAAGCTGCCTGTCGCGTTGTAAATTAAAGCCTTACGATTAACATTTAATTGATCACTTTTATCCACCACCATTATTGCTTCATCAAGTAAATCAATGCCTTTATAAATGTTGTCCGGTTCAATATAACAAAAAGCATTTTGGGTCAGCGTTTTAGCGAGGAGTTCTGAATTAGTGTGTTTGCGGGCATATTCAAGCGCTTGTTTTCTATCAACGCAATAGGTCGCCGGATCATTAGATTGGAGATATAACGCAAAAGAACGTTCTAAATGACTATCAATGAGAATGTCTGACACTGGCAAATATTTAACTAAAGCAATGCCTTTATCGTAACTTTCAATAGCTTGGTTTAGATCGCGAGTTTTTTCATAAGCTTGCCCGTATAGAAAATAGGCTTGTGCTTGTTGCTGCGCCGACAGGCCGCTGTTGGTTATATCAAATTCATCCAACAGTACAACAGCTTCTGCAGGTGTGACATCAGCCACTGCATTTTGTAATTCTATTAGGGTTTCATTAGCAAATACGTTACCGCAGAGCAAAGAAAGACAGCCGAATAGGCAAACCCGCCACCTTTTCATCAATACTATGTCCATATAAAACCTCAACATCATAACCCTTTAGCAGTATATCTACTTCAGAGTAACACAGTATTCCATTCTAGATAAATTATTGATTTAAAGATATATTTGTTACCTTTAGTTACATATATAACAAAGAACTTTGATCATAACCTCGGTTTAAATTCACTAAAAAGTAATAGACAGAAATAATTTCGGTTCACTCGTGGGGGATGTTCGCCTTTCAGCTAAAATTCTTGATTCATTTTCTGTAAACATGACAATAGGATTTGTGCTTCTTCTGCAGAAACATGACGGGTAAGATCATTCATTAGCTCAAGGTGTAGTTGGTTATGCTGCCGATGAATTTCCTCACCGGCCTGAGTAAGTTTAACCACAGTTGAACGACCATCTTCAGGGTGTGCACCACGTTCAATTAGCGCTAAATTTACCAATTTATCCACTTGAACAGTTAATGTTCCTGTCGTTATCCCAAGCTTTTGCGCTAACTCTTTCATTCTAAGTGCACCATGACAACCCAACACCTCAATGGTATGAGTTTGCGCCAGTGAATAGCCTGTTTCTTTGACAACAGACTGCTCCCAAGAAGACATCTTGTCGTAAAACTCAGTAATAGTTTGGTTAAGCAATTCGGTATTTGGCATTATTATCTCATCGGGTGCACTTCAAGCGTTAGATGATGGATTTTATCAAATTGACTCAGTAAGGTCTTATATTCAGCCACAGAAAAATCAGCTTGTTTTGCCACTAACGTTAATGCTGCTGAATAATGATGACCGCTGATCTTCCATATATGCATATCTTTAACATCTGCATAGGGTGCCAATGTTGCGATAATCTTGTCTCTATACTGAACATCAATATTTTCATCAAGTAGCACTGGGCTTGTTTGCTTCATCAAACCTAATGTCCACTTAGTAATCACAATCGCACCGACGATGCCCATAACAGCATCTAACCAATGCCAGCCGTAAAACTTGCCAAAAACCAGTGCAATAATCGCTAACACAGAGGTTAAAGCATCAGCCAAAACATGCATGTAGGCTGCACGCAAATTATGATCATGATGTTTGTCGCTATGCGAATTAGCATTGTCTTTTTCATTGAGCTGCTCGTGCGCATGAGCATGCGAATGGCCGCGTGAATGACCATGAGAGTGACTGTGCGAATGACCATGCGAGTGACTGTGCGAATGGCCATGTGAATGTCCATGGCTGTGTGAATCGTCATGATCATGATGATGGTGCTCACCCAGCAAGAAAATACTGGCCACATTCACCGCTAAGCCAATAAATGCCACCATGATCGCTTCATTAAACTGAATGGTTTGCGGATTAAATAAACGGTGAACAGATTCAACAATCATTAATAATGCAACGATACCCAATACTATTGCACTGGTATATCCCCCAAGAACACTCACCTTTCCTGGCCCAAATGAAAATTTATCAGTGTGAGCATGTTTTCTCGCATAACGATACGCAAACAAGGTGATGCAAAATGCGGCGGCATGGGTGCCCATGTGCCAGCCATCTGCCAGTAATGCCATCGAGCCAAAAACGGTACCTGCAATAATCTCCACCACCATAGCTGTCACGGTCAAGATTAAAACATATAAGGTTCTTCTTTCACCTGAACTTTGCTGTGCACAAAAGTCATGTTGATGTTCAGTAGTAAATTGCACTTGGGCACCTTTTAGTTTGACTATCAAAGTATTTATTTAAAATACCTTGATAATCAAACTAAATCAATGTCATTTGGACTATTTAATGAGGGTTAAGCATATCCCAACAAGGATTTACAAAGTAAACAGCCGTTTCTTTTAACAATAACCTCTGAAATAAGCTTCTTTGTAAGCTAGATTTTTGCTTGATAAATATCCTGACAATCTTTACACTGCGGCTGTCTTTGGGGAGTAACTTGCCACTCATTTAAACAGCCTTTAAATAAGTCGGTTTGTTCGTCAACATAATTGATGCACATCATCATGGCGTTCAAGACTCAGTACCAACTGAGTTTAGTGAGACCATAGACAATGATCGCAACCCGAGGTGGGGAGTGAGCATTGTCTTAGGTTAATCATAATCCCCGCCTCCAAAAGAGTATTCTGTGAGCGTATTAGCGATTTCCATTACCACTGTCGCATTAGCCGAAATTGGTGATAAAACCCAACTGTTATCTTTACTGCTAGCCAGCCGCTACCGTAAACCCATTCCCATTATTGCTGCCATTTTTCTAGCGACGATTGCCAATCATGCTTTAGCTGCATATTTAGGTGTAGTCATCGCCGACTACCTTTCTCCTCAGGTATTAACTTGGGTACTAGCAATAAGCTTTTTAGCGATGGCAGCGTGGATACTTGTTCCTGATAAGCTCGATGACGATGAGAAAGTCTCAAACAGAGGGCCATTTGTTGCCAGCTTTATCGCCTTTTTCATTGCCGAAATAGGCGATAAAACTCAGATAGCCACCTCTATTCTTGGCGCTCAATACGCTGATGCGCTAGCGATGGTGGTGATAGGAACCACTATCGGCATGCTACTCGCCAATGTCCCTGTGGTGATAATTGGAAAACTGTCTGCAGATAAGTTGCCATTAGCATTAATACGCAGAATTACAGCAGGTTTGTTTGTATTGCTAGCTATGGCTGCAATGTTAGCTTAATACCAGTAAACCATTGATATAGAGCTATTACCTAAATTGGGGTTAATAGCCTTTAGAGTAGAAGATAAAAAGTTTCGTCTTTTTTTATCAGCCTTCGTCTTATGAGTAATTAAACAATTAAATTTGCATTACATCATAAGAAGGCACAAACCATGATTAAAATTATCAGCTTTAAAATCTGTCCATTTGTTCAACGTGTTACCGCAGCATTAGCGGCTAAAAATATAGCTTATGAAATTGAATACATCAGCTTAAGTGATAAACCACAATGGTTTTTAGATATTTCACCGAATGGACAAGTGCCGGTGATGGTCACTGAAAATGGCACTTCATTATTTGAGTCTGATGCGATTATTGAATACATCGAAGATGAATATGGTCCACTTGAGCAACACGTTACCAATGAGCAGCGCGCATTAGATCGAGCGTGGAGTTACTTAGGGTCTAAGCATTATTTAGCACAATGTGGCGCGATGAGCAGCAAAGATAAAGCGACCTTAGAAGCTCGGTTTGAAAAATTGTACAAAGCGTTCCAAAAAGCTGAAAATCAGCTTACTGGCAGCACCCAGTTCTTTAAGTCTGATGCATTAAGCAACGTCGATTTAGCTTGGTTACCACTACTTCACCGCGCTGATATTATTAAGCAAAATTCGGGCTATGACATGCTATGCGGATTACCAAAAATGCAAGCATGGCAACAAGCTATAATGACATCAAGCTTAGTTGAAAAAACAGTATCGAGTGATTTTGTTGAAAAATTCTCAGGCTTTTATTTAACCAATACCTATTTGGCTGAAGGCAAAGATATTGTGCAAACAAGTTGCAGTGGGAGTGCGAATTGCTGCGGTTAAATCGCTATTCAAATAGCAAATCAATAGGCTGTAGGCGTTATACAGCCTGATAGTGCAGCGCTACAGTGTATATTAAGACAACACACAAACTGATCTAAGTATGGCTTAGATCAGTTTTGCGTTTCAAATAAGGCGCTTTATAGGAACTTATATGACAACATCAACCGCTATCAGCATCGAAACTATTTGGGCAGAATATCGCACTAGCCTCAAGGCATTTTTGACTAAAAATGTCTCCAACCATGCTGATGTGGATGACTTGCTGCAAGAGATCTTAATTAAAAGTTATAACAGCTTAGAAAAAATCCAAGACACCAAAAAGCTAAAGTCTTGGTTATTTCAAATTGCTAATCACACCATCATCGATTTTTATCGCAAGCGTGCTAAGAACCAAACAAGCGAATTACAAGAACAATATGACTGGGCATTAGAAGAAAGCGAAGATATTTTTGAGCAAATGACTGATTGTATTTCGCCATTTATTAATGGTTTACCACAAGAAGAAGCTGAGTTACTTACTGCAGTTGAGCTCAATGGAGTCGCCCAAAAAGCCTATGCTGAACAGCAAGATATTAAGTATTCGACCTTAAAATCGAGAGTGCAAAAAAGCCGCCAGTCTTTATACAGCTTATTTAATCAATGTTGTGACTTTCACCTTGATGCCAAAGGTAATCTTGTTTCCTATACCCGTAAAACGGGTAAAGATTGTGGCGGTAAGTGCTAGTGGTTACAAATTATTGAATACTGCTTAGTTGTTCAGAAAATCAGCCAGTTTCTAGTAGCTAACCATTTCTCATGCCTACTAGTCGGCCAAAGAAATGAGATAAGCCCACAGTATTACGAATTCTTTCTGCCCACATGGCCCCGAGCACAAAACCGACAAGCGCCATCATAGGCACGGTGAATTCTCCCATTTGYYCTAGACTTTTTCATGTTAACGTTCATCATCATCCCCCCTTATTTGGGAAAGTGTTAATACGCTAGCGCATTATTAACTCATGTCCCGCAAGAGATACTTCTGGCAACCCATTGGGTTGCCATTTTTTTTTGCTTATCGTTTCTCTTATTTAGATAGATGAAGTCTTTGTTTACGGATACTGGGCTCGGTTAACTTGAAATACTAATGAAGAGCTGTAAATAAAAGCACTAAAAAGCCGAAAAACACACAACAAATATTAACCCAGCAAATCAGATACTTAAACTCAACTGGCAGATGGTAAATACTAATATCC
>NZ_VKHR01000127.1 GCF_009663145.1 Shewanella sp. TC10 | reverse complement strand
CAATTTTGAGGTTCGCCAATCAACACGAGCATCTGGTTACCGTGTTGAAACATATACAGGCACATTAAACTACCTATTAGTTAGTGCTGACGTCTTCAGTGACGGTAAAGTAGTGCTGCATGAAAGTAACTCTGCAGCATTGATTAATACCAATGGTGAGAAAGAAACCTTTAAAAACTGTTTAGTACAGTTAGCAGAAAGTGTTTAAATCAACTGAGTGTTAAATGAACCTATCTAAATTATTTTTCAGTAATAGGATACTGACGAATCCCCACTTATTTTGAGATATCACTATGCCAATCAATCAGCATATCAATAATTACCTTGAGAGCTATATAAGCCTCAATTCACCAAAATTTGCTGTAAAGCTAATTGGCAGTTGGGGGTGTGGAAAAACTACTTTTATACATAACTTTATTAGTAAGCATACAGAGACCAAATTCTATTACATATCACTTCACGGAATTTCTAATAAACAAGAAATAGACGCTGAAATATTTGCTTTAGCTCACCCCATACTAAATAGCAAAAGAGTTAGGCTCGCCGGTAGAATTGCTAAAGGTGTACTAAAGGGGGCATTCAAGATTGATCTAGAGGACGGCTCAAGTGTTACTAGTAAGCCAGAAATTTCAATATCTGAGAATGATCTTGAAACTAGAACTGAAGACATTATTTTCATTTTTGATGATATTGAACGTTGCATTATGCAACCAGCATTAGTTATGTCATACATAAATCATTTAGTCGAATTTGATAACGCTAAAGCTATATTGATAGCTGATGAAGAAAAAATTGAAAGCACTGTTACCACTAATCCAAATTTATCCTACCAATCTATTAAAGAGAAATTAGTAGGTAAAACTTTAAAAATACTTACAGACTTACCAACATTCGTTGAAAGCAGGTTTGCAATAAATCCCGTAGAAAATCTGAATATTGAGGAATCCTCCGCTGCTATCATTAAACTATGTGAAGAAATTAAATTTTCAAACCTCAGAGTAGTTGGTCATTCAATATCTGATTTTTGCTCACTAATACAACAAACAAATACCGAAAAACAGTTAAGTGAAGCTACTATCAACACCTTTCGAGATGTATTTTTCCCTCTTTCTATTCACTATAGAGTTAACAATAACCCCATACTTTTTGAAGCTCTTAGTAACCCTTACCCTAATATGTCCAGCACTGATAAAAAAGACATAAAAACGGAACGAGAACTATTCCTTGATACATTTAAGGAACAATTTGGTGGTGATATTCTATGGCTTGCAACAAACATCCTCAGCGAAGAACAGTGGAAAAAACTATTAATTGGTGAGATTTGTAATATCACTGAACACCTGAAAAATGCTGCTCCTTCAGATAGTAAAGATGAAAGCTGGAAAGAAATTCTACAAATTTATCAATTAACTGATGAACAATTTGCAGAAGTTTTAGCAAGAGAAATCAGAAAGATAGAAAATGGGCTTTATAAAAAAGTAGRGACTACGATGACAACTTGCTAGAACAGCAAACCATCGAAGCAAGATTGGCGCAAATTGATCTCAGTGATGCTGAGCTTGAAGAGTCTGAACACCAATTTACCCGTGGTGA
>NZ_VKHR01000082.1 GCF_009663145.1 Shewanella sp. TC10 | reverse complement strand
TCTCCGCCATATTTAGAAAAGCCCGCTAATTTATTAGCGGGCTTTTTGCTTTTTGGAATTAGAGTTAGTTTGATGAAGAGTTAAAGGTTTGTAGTTCATCAATGTAGGCTTCAAATCCCTATCTCTTCGCCATATTTATCGAAAGAGCCCGTTATGAAAAATAGCGGGCTTTTTTGTGTCTGAATTTTGGAACATTGCAAATTGGTTTGTAGCGCAATCCATTTAGGGTTCAAATCCCTATCTCTCCGCCATATTTAGAAAAGCCCGTTACTGCAAAGTAACGGGCTTTTTGCTATCTAGATATTAATAAATAAAACAACATAGGTTTGTAGTTCATCAATGTAGGGTTCAAGCCCTTATCTCTCTACCATATTCAAGACGAAAGGCTCATCAGAAATGATGAGCCTTTTTTCATTCTTGTATAATTATAATTAAACATAGGTTTGTAGCTCATCAATGTAGGCTTCAAATCCCTATCTCTCCGCCATATTTAGAAAAGCCCGCTAATTTATTAGCGAGCTTTTTGCTTTTTGGAATTAGAGTTAGTTTGATGAGAGAGTTAAAGGTTTGTAGTTCATCAATGTAGGGTTCTTCTTTCAAAAATACGCTATCTCTTCGCCATATTTATCGAAAGAGCCCGTTATTGAAAAATAGCGGGCTTTTTACTATCTAGAATTTAATATATAAAACAACATAGGTTTGTAGTTCATTAATGGTTTGTAGCGCATCAATGTAGGGGTCAATTCCCTATCTTTTCGCAGTAAAGATGTGTCACCATAAAGATGGGTGGCATCGTAACTTCAATGTAAGCCAGAAAAGGCCAAGGATGAACTTAATCCGAATGGGCGTTTCACAATTAAACGGTGCAGTGGTACGGAATTCATTAGGGGCGCAGTTAGACTGTTGAGCCCGTATATATGGCAGTACAACCGATGAGAGACATCAATAACAGCAACAAGTGTGAATCGTTTAGAAGAAAACTAAGGTTAAAAGCCTTCGGTAGGCAGACTATTGTCTTGACTCACCGGGAGCGTCCTTATATGGCCATGTTATTTATTGAGAGTTTGATATATAGCCATTAATCATGGAGGCCATGTTATTCATTTGCTATTCACAAAAATAATCAAGATCACTTGGGTAATCCAATTCTATTAACAACTCAACAACTTTTTCAGGAAGTATATAAAGTATAAACTCATCACCACCAAAGCAATACACTTGTTCAGGGAAGATACGTTCAGCTAATTTTACAACTGATTGGTAATAGTTTTTAGTGTTACTATCTTCAGGGTCTGATAAGTTTATTTTCCCAACCTTCTTATTATCAGCATAAAAGTAAACAGCTTTTCGCTTGCTTACATATTTAAAATTTAAACTAGCAAAGTTACATAGTTCTTCTAGCGGTGAAGCAAAATATTCGTAAGGTTCCTCTAAATCACTCTCTTCATATTCTGCTTCGCTAAAAACGCCAAAGAAAACTTCTTTACTTTCTGGTATTGAACTGAGAATAGAGGGAAAGTCACGCGGGGTGTCTTCTGCTACCGGATAACCTAACTCTGCGAGTCTAGCTGTTAATACTGCAAGCTCTTGTGGCCAAGGCGGTAATATTTTTTGCTCAGATTCAGGGCTTGGGTTAATAGCCTCTTGCTGTTCACGCCACTCATCTAATGTAACAGGATCTTGTTCAGCCTCTAACCATAAAGCTTGCCAACTTTGCGATGCGTTAGCTATCTGCTCGCGCCACAACTCTACTCTGGCATAATCCTCAACACTCACCTCCAGCTCCCTATTTAAAATTCGCTGAGCGTAGACCATTGGATCGCGTAGCACTATATGAGTACGAGTTTTATTATCACTGTAACTCAGTTGCTTAGCGAAATACTCCTCTGTTAAAAAGCCTGATAAGTTTGGTAACAACTGATGATAAATACCATTAGTATAAAATCCACCCCATGCCATAAGCTTTGGCAAAGGTAACGCTTCATCAAGATTACCGCAATAGATGCCGTTAAAATATTCGACCCAGCTATTACTCTTTAAGTGTTTTTCAAATGGTTCTAACAAAGGTGTGCAGTGAAAAAACTCAAATAAGAGCCGCTCCCGCCCTACAAATATACTCGGTGCTGCAGTGACTGGATTGTAAATATCACTATGTCTAATATTTCTTCTCAGTGATTGATAGCATCTCTCAATCTCGTTAATTTCATCACCTGATGTAAACTGAGATAACATTAAATTCATTTGCTGCTGCCAAACTTGGGCTTCACTACTCGGGTGCCAAGCAAGCTGAAGCGCTAAATCCACAGATAGCTCATCCTCTTCATGCAATGTGACTTTGCCTTTTAAAAAATAAGCTTTATGGCGTTTTAGCTCCGCTTTAGTAAACCAGCCGAATGTGCACTGTTGAATAAAGCTCTCTATACGCTGCCACTGTTGCTCACGGTCTTTTACCCATGTAGAGTCTTTGGTTTGCCAATGGGTTAATAGAGATTTATTCAATAAGTTTTTATTGGGCATCAATAAGTCCCTCCACAAGATCTTTAATATCGTCGAAAAGGCCATTTTGGATAAAACTCCTCGCTATAGATTTACTGTTTTGTAACATGGTAATAGACGAGTACTCTGATTGACATGCTGCTTGTAAGGCTGCAGAAGACAACCTTCCTTCTGTGAATACTTTAATTAGGTTTACCGGAATCCCCTGTGGTGTAACACACAGTTCATCTTTTACTCCAGCTATCGCCTTTGCATCAGGCCCACATTTGCTTTTCGCAGCTTCACCCTTAGCTTTTTTAGGCGGTGAAGTAATATAGTCTTGAAAGCGCCAAGCTATTTTAATTTTTGGAGCAACCGTTAAATCTTGCTTACTGCGGGCAAAATCACTGAAGTACTCTTTGTGCATATGTTTTCCCTTAGCTGCACTGCCGCCAAATTTCCAAGGTTTAAATAATGATTTATTTAAGGGGGCTTGAAAAGATTTAAGTTCAAAAATTATTTAGCCACCCATTCTTAGTGCTATTTTGACAAAAAACAAAATCAACACTTTAAAAGTTAATGTCTGGGTTATTGCTCAGAATAAATACATATGCGTATTTTTACGGCTGGTATATTGATGTTTTTTTGAGTAATGTAATTAAATTCAATTATTTAGTGTTACGAATTTTACAGGTCTGACGGGGTAAATGCACATGCGCACTATACAGCTGTTAGGTGCAAGGTCGATATGAAATATTCTTCGATAAATATTAAAAATAAACTTTCGAAAATTGATGAGTTATGGTCTCCAAGAGTCATTGCTGAAATGAATGATTATCAATTTAAATTAGCTAAAGGTGAGGGCGAGTTTGTATGGCATTCGCACGACGATACCGACGAAGTTTTTATTGTTATTGATGGCACTTTAGAAATTGAATTTAGAGATGGTAAAGTTCATCTTACAAACGGTGAAATATTCGTAATACCAAAAGGTGTTGAGCATAAACCATTTGCTAAAGGACTTTGTCAGGTTTTACTTGTTGAGCCCAAAGGTGTCAGAAACACAGGAGAGGCAAGTGGCGAGTTAACTGCTGATAACGACATCTGGGTTTAATGACAGCTAACAAGGAGTTTAAATTGCAAAGGGAAGTCATGCGTATAATCTTAGGTTTTATTTTGGTTTTTCTGACCCAATCAGTGTCAGCAATAGTAGTACGACATGATGTTAATAGTGAAAAGTACCTTGCTTCTCCTGATGATTTTGAACCATTAGCGACATTTTACATAGATGGCGCTCATGGGGTACTAATTAAACCCAAGTGGGTTTTAACAGCTGCCCATGCAACATTCTGCGTAAACTCTGGTAGCTATATTGCGTTAAGAGATAGCCTCCATAAAGTCGAACGAATTTTCGTGCACAAAAATTATCAGCCAGGTAATAGTCACGATATTGCACTAGTAAAATTAGTTAATCCTGTCAAAGACATTGAACCTGTAACTGTCTATGAAGAATCAGACGAGCTTGGAAAGTCAACTTGGTTTATAGGTGTTGGTGGAACAGGCAATGGGTTGACAGGGCAAACCATAGATAACTTCGAAAATGCTGGTGTTTTGAGGAAAGCTGAAAATAAAGTCATCTTTGCTAATGGACCACTTTTAAAGTTTAAATTTGATCGTGACAATTCAGCTTTACCTTTGGAAGGAGTGTCTGGCGGAGGTGATAGTGGTGGCCCCGCTTTTATCAAAACTTCCAATACAAATCATTTGTTGGGCATTAGTTCCAGAGTTGAAGGTGGAGGAATAGGCAAGTATGGAGTTACGGAAGTATATTCTAGAGTCTCTTTCTTTAAGTCTTGGATTGAAGATATTACGAACGAAGATGAAGTTACTCAACTTCAATTGGCTTTGCCTAAACTAAATGAACTTCCAACTGGTCTCACTGAGGAAATTTTACCGGAAGTATGTGCAGACATTGGATTAACGCCAAATGCCCTTTAACAAGCTGCTAAATTTAGATTCATCAAGGCTTTCATGCCATCTGCTGAGCAAATTGCCCGCCAGCACATGGCTCACTTATTAGCTGGGCGAAAGCTGCATATAACCTGAGACATCAGATGAAAAAACGACTTCTCTTACTTACATTAATTCCATGCATCTCTTTTGCTGGTTCTTTTGCACAAATGCTTACGGGCTTTGAAAAGAACTCCGAAGAAAAGGTAGATGCTGTAAAACCGAACTTTATAGTTCAATCGATCAGACGGGGAACTGATGATGGAAACTTTGCATCTACTTCTGATGCAGGCCTTGTAACCCTCCAGTTAACTAGGCTGCCTGAAAAACCTCAAGGTTATACCTTCGAAATCGTAGAGGGTAAGTTTGAAGATCAATTGTTTACTGGAGAACCAGTTACTCCAGCTAAAAATGTAAGAGATAAACGTGAATTCACATTTATCTGGCTAGACGGCAGGAGCCAAGAGCAAGAGCCATTTAATGTTAAAGTAAAAATCACGGGTATTTCAGCTTCCGGTTCCGAAAGCGAACCGCAGTATCTAGTTCTATCCCACCCAGGTGTTAAAAAATCTTGGTGGAAAATCTGGTAGCAGCTACAAAGGAGAGGTAGCTGGCGCAAAAACTACGTTAGTTTTTGTCTGCTCATTGTTTTACAGCGATGAAACTAACCAGCTCAAAAAGTGAAGATATTATGATTAAATTGGTTGTTACAAGCATTGTATTATTGCTCTTTTTACAATCTTTGGCTTACGGAAAAGCGCTCACGACAGTTGAGGATAAACTGAACCGACATATTCAACATTATGTTGAAGAAGAAAGCTTTCAAGGTGCTGTTCTTATCGCTAAACACGGTAAGGTGTTATTTAAGAAAGCTTATGGCTATGCAGATATTGAAAATAAAATATTAAATACAACACAGCATCAGTTTCTTATTGGCTCAATGACTAAATCACTTACTGCGGTTGCTGCAATGCGATTGGTAGAGCAAAACAAACTTGATTTACACGCACCAGTTACAACATATATTCCAAAGCTTGATAATAAACTGGCGAACGGGCTTACCTTACACCACTTACTTAAGCACCAAACTGGGTTAGCACGCCACTTAGAGCACCTTACAAGCTTTGAAGAAAAAGACATCACTTCAAATGAAATTCTTAGTATTATCAATACATCAGAGCAATCATTTAAACCCGGAACACAGTACGAATACGGAAATTTAAATTATCACCTTATCGCGCTCATCATTGAAAATGTTACGGGAAAAAGCTACGTAGAAGCAATGAACACACTAGTTTTTGCGCCACTTGATATGCAGCAATCTGGTGTTGAGCGCATGGCTAACCCACCTCAAAATCGTGCCAATGGTTATCGAAAAAGTGTATTTGGCATCAACAGAGATGAAAATATTGTTTCGTATGCGCTCGGTTCTGGCGATATATACTCAACAGTGGAGGATTTACTGAAGTGGGAACAAGCGCTTTATACACCAAGCTTCTTGTCGCAAAAAAGTCTTGAGCTGATTTTTAATGGTGAGAGTAAAGCTTTTGGTTATTATGGTTATGGTTTTAGAATCCGAAAATATCAACGTAGCAGCGAACATAATACATTGGGTAAATTGACCCAGCACGGCGGTTCAATGGATGGTTTTTCATCAAATTTACATCGTTATACGGACGACCAACTGACTGTGATTATTCAAGCTAATGTTCGCAGATTCTCAATACGTACCTTAACCTTTGAATTAAAAGAAATAGCGTTGGGTGTCGATAACATGCAAAGAAGTCGCTCATCGTTTGAATAATACAAGCTTTTTAATTCAGTTATGCAGTTGTTATATGCCATAGGATGATTTATGTGTAATTTTAGAGTTTTAGTGTTTGCGCTATTACTGATTTTGACGCCCGAGGTTCAATCTAACGAGCAAATGTCAGTTAATGTTAATAAAGTCAATCAGTTCGTTGCTGCTTTCAATGCACAAGATAGTCATGCGATGGTACGTCTTGTTGTTGATGAGGTCGAGTGGATAAGTATTGTAAGTAACGAGACCGTTGTTGAAGTTAGAGGTAAGAACAAGTTAATTGAGAGCATGGGTACTTATTTTAAGTCTTGCTCAACATGTCGCTCAGAACTTTCAGAGATGATAGCTACGACTAGCAGGGTAAGTGCTATAGAAGTTGCTAGTTGGCAGGGGAAAAGTGGTCTCAAATCACAACGTGCTATTTCTGTATATGAATTTTCAGATGGCCTGATAACTCGCGTTTATTATTTTCCATCAGAAAAGTAAAAGGGCATAAAACATATTAGGATAGGCCGCGCGTAGCGGCGTGCTTATCCCAAGTGTTAAGCAGATAATTATCACTACAACCCTTCTATATTCCTTTTGTATTCCTTCTATATTTCCTCAATATTTCTCCTATATTTGGCCTTTCTGTTACTTTAATATTTGCTAATATTCAAATTCAATCCTTTTATAAGCCATGGATAAATATTGATTTTGTCACTGAGCTTTGGCAACTTAAGAGGCATATCCGTCAGCGGTCTCTAAGGTTAAATATATTGTTTGATCGCTGCCGTTAAGTTTCTCTTATCTAAATGAGTGAAAGCATGCCCGAATCAAGGTTAGTGATAGCAAGTGCTGAAGATGCACTACTGTTAAAAAATTTAGCTGTAGATGCGTTTCAAGCTGACTTTGAACAGTACGGTAGTTTTCCGCCGCATATTGAATCCACGCCTTGGCATCAGCTAAGTATTGAGTCTGGTCACTATTATATTATTAAATATGGAAGTCAGAATGCTGGTGGCATTTTATTGGTACCAAAAAGTTTGACTGAAGTTGAGGTGAAGTACTTCTTTATTGTGCCAGAATTTCAGGATAAACATATAGGCTCTGACACTATTGCTTTGCTAGAGCAGCGCTATTCTGATGTGAGAAGTTGGTCTCTTGTTACTCCTTATAAAGCTTTTCGTAATCACCATTTTTATCAGAAATTAGGCTATAAAAAAATCGGTGAGATTCAGCCTGAACCCAATGAAAATTTTTGGCTGTTTGAATACCAAAAATCGATTTGATTGCACATCTTTGCTCATTGTTATTCTCCCCATCTAATAGCTTCATTGACTCCCTTGGTGACTTCCTTAGCTATTAGCCGTTGCAGTTCAGTATTTTATTCAGTAAGTTACAGACTTAAATTAGTGAAATCAGATATAACGGTTTAATAGCGTTCGGGAAAATACGATGAAATGGAATTTTTTAACTCATATGCCAAAATTACGCGGATCGCTGCAGGTGTTGTTGGCTCTGTCTTTACTCATTGTGACACCGTTTCAAGTGCTTGCTGAGGATAAATCAACTGCAGTTGAGATTGACTATGAAACCTTTACTCAAGATTACTTTGAAGCATGGAAAGGCTCGCAAAAACCTGATGCCACTAAAGAAGATTTAGAACATTATTTATCTTTTTTAACCGATGACATTGGTTACCAACATTTACCTTGGAGCGATGATGATAGTCGTCAACCTGATGGTAAAGCTGCACTGCGTAAAGGAATGACTTATTACCTTGCCTCGCACGATGAGTATTCAGCTGAACTCACTAATCAAGCTTATGGACATAATGTGATTATGATTGAGTTTCATACAGTGGCTAAAGGCGTACACCCAGATAATGGGCAAGTTACACATCATGATAATAGCTCATTTGAAGTGCTTGAAATCGATGATGGTAAAGTGTCAGTAATTAGGCACTACTCTAAGTAAAACCGATATAAAGCACTAAACAAAGAGTCAATTAAAGTACTAAACAAGAGTCAATTAAAGTACTAAATAAAGGGCTTATTAAAGCGCTCGTTAAAGCATAAAACGAGAATGGTAAAGGGATGAAGATGACAGGCATAACGGACTTATCAAAGCTACTTTCAAGTATGTCGCCAGAGCTGCAGGCAGGAGAGTTTGTCTTTTGCAGCGTAAAAGGGCGCATTGCAGATTACGCTCATTTAAATCCCTTGTGCTTTTTTCATGAGCAAGAAGGGCTGACATTAGTGCTTGCAGCAGAGTCAGCTATTCAGGCTTATTTACCTTTTGAGGCGAGGTTTAAACAAATTACGTTAACTGTGCATTCTAGTTTAGAAGCGGTAGGGCTCACCGCTGCGGTTGCTCAAAAACTGACTGATAATGGCATCAGTGCCAATGTTATCGCAGCTTATTACCATGATCATATTTTTGTTCCAATAGATAAAGCAGCGCTGGCTATGTCAGCTTTGAAGGAGTTTTCAGCGTTGTGAGTTTAGGGTTGTCTCTTTAAAACATGCTTAATGAAGACTTTTGGGTGATTATTCTATTTTGTTTGTTGTTTGTCCGCATAATTAGCTGTTCTTTGTTAATTAATCATATATCTGCTTCATCCAAGTCTCATAATATAACTCGCTAATTTCATAGTTATATTTGAGTTCCATATCAAAATAATTCTATACTGCATTTATACTAACAAGTCTCTAATTTACTGTTAACATCCTACCAAGTTAACGGTGCTATTTAGCAGCTGAATATTTGTCGATTCAAGGGAAGGTTATGACTGATAAGAATAAAGAAGTGTCTTCAACAGAGGTAGCCGTTCAAGCTGAAGAGGCTCAAGTTGATCAAGCTCCCACAGCTGATACACCTGCAGATAAAGCAAAAAATCAAAAAATTCGTAAAGTGACTAATATCATTTTACTTGTGGTGGGCTTTTTGTTTGTTTTTCATCTATTTGCCGACCGATATATCCCTTCTACAGATTTAGGTCGTATTCGCGGCTTTGTCGTGCCAATAACACCACAGGTTTCTGGTGAGGTGGTTGAAATTTTAGCGACCCCTAACACTTTAATACGTGAAGGAGCGGTCCTGGCGCGCATTAATCCTCGAGATTATGAAATAGCACTGTTTACCGCACAGCAGAATGTGACCCAAGCTGGACAAAACATGGGGGCATTAACAGCCAATGTGACAGCGGCTCAAGCAAAAGTTGCTAATGCTGAAGCCAACTATACCAATGCTCAAGTTCAATCAAAGCGTATTTTTACCATGGTTGACCAAAATGTGATGTCTCAAGCTGATGCAGATAATGCTCGCGCTGAATTAGCTAGTGCAGAAGCAGGTGTTGCAGCAGCAAATGCCGACTTAGCCAAGGCTGAAGAACGTTTAGGTTCAGAAGGCGAGAATAACACTGCAGTTAAATCTGCACTCTTGGCGCTAGAACAAGCCGAGCTTAATTTAGCAAGAACCGAGATTAAAGCCCCAACTGATGGTGTTGCTTCTAACTTTCGTTTAAAAGAAGGCTTTTATGCCAGTGCTGGTCAGCCCGTCATGACGTTTATTTCTTCTGAAGATGTATGGATTGAAGCTAACTTCAGAGAAAACAGTATTGGTAATATGAAACCTGGCGATAAAGTGGAATTTGCGTTGGATTATGCACCAGGAGAGGTCTTTACTGGCAAAGTCGCTTACATCGATTACGGTGTAGACTGGGGCCAAAATGAACAAACAGGTAAGCTTGCCCAAACCACCGGGCAAACGGGTTGGTTAAGACAATCACAGCGTTTCCCGGTAACTATTGTGTTTGAAAAGGAAGAGGCTAAAGGATTAAGAAGAGTTGGTGGTCAAGTGGATGTGATGGTGTATACCCAAGAAAGCTCAGTAATGAATCTTTTTGGTAAATTCTGGATCCGCTTAGTTAGCTGGTTCTCTTATGTCAGATAATGAAGCTGTTGCAATTGAACCAGCCTTAGAAGAAGCGATTTTCACTCGTCGAGTACTTCGCTTTACGCTTGGTATTGGTTTAGCTGTGGCCATTGCGGCTATCTTTGCCTGGCAATTGGCGTTTATTGTTCCTGTATTTGTAGCTAAATTTTTGGTTGATAGAACCGAGCCAACGGTTCAAACAGTGTACGAGCTGCTTATTTCAATGGTAGTGACAATTGGTATTGCTTGGCTGGTCAGTTTTGGTCCGGTGCAGTATCCATTGGTCTTGCTACCTTTATTAGCGGTATTAATGTTGTGGGCTTACTACCTGTTTTCTGATCCTAAGTGGAATTTCTTTGCCACTATTTTGATTGTTTCAACTTTGGTTTTACCTTATTTAGGTATTTTGCATCCTGGTGCTGCGATTGTTGTTGGTGTCGGCTTAAGCTTATCTGGTGTTGTTGCAGTACTCATTTTCACGCTTCTGCATATTCTTCTACCTGATTTATCGCCTAACCGTGAAACCCATGTTGCGGCAGGCTTAACCACTGATGAACGTCTTTATGAATCAGTGAGAGCACTGATTATTGCGTTTCCTGTGATTACTTTTTTCTTTTTATTTGAAATTACTGGCGCGCTATTAACGATGATTTTTATTGCGATTTTATCGTTGCAATCAGCTGGAAGTAAAAGTGTAAAAGTCAGCCTGTTTTTATTGATAACTAATGGCATAGGCGGGGTGTTAGCCATTGTATTTTATAACTTACTGGTAATCGTACCTGAACTAACATTTTACGTTGGCCTTGCGATGATTTGTGCATTGCTGTTTAGTCAAAAAATCTATGCTGATCCAGTTAAAGCGCCAATTTTTGCGGGAATATTTTCAGCTTTGTTAGTAGTTGTGGGCTCTACTGCATCATCTACGGATGCTGATGTTGCTACCAACTTTTATATTCGTATTGCACAGTTATTTATGGTCGGAATTTATATGGTTGTGGCTTCTTTTTATCTTGAAACCCGTAATTGGAAATTTTTACAAAAAAGAACCGCAAACTAGATTGAGTGTCATGGGAATGCATGATGAGAATTTGAGGGTAAGAAATGCCGTCACAGAAGTCTTATAGCGCTATGGAAAATTTTAGTGCCGATCCACATCATGTGGAAGTGGTAACTAATGATCCGCAGATAGAAGATATAGACAATCAAAGTCCCTTTATTCCTCTACTTAGAGCTGAATACATTGCTCCATTTGTGGCCCGCTTAAAAGATTTCGAAAACAACATTTATCCCATTATTGAACAAGCTGGCTTACCTGAAAGCTTGTTAACCGATAAATATGATTACGTATCTGAACAAGCTGTTATGAATTTACTGAAGCTCATGGCAAACAAGCTGGGAAAAGAACGTTTTTCTGAGTGGTTATTTCAGGTGGCTCGCTCAATATTTGTTCCTCAGCATTTAGCCAAAATTTCTCTCAAAGGTACGGTAAGACAAGCATTAATTGACTTTACTCATGTGGTTAACTTTGAGTCTAAACAAACCCATGTTCACCTTAAAACGGCATTAGGTAAGGTGTGGTTTGCCCGTTTTCGTCAAAAAGATGACCCCATTGAAATTGATCTTTCAGAACAATTTGCGCTAACGATGATGGTCGAGTTAGTTCGAGCCGTGACGCAAACTCACTGGCAACCAATTGATATTGCATTGCAGTCATCTCGTGAAGCTGAATATTTAAACGCGTTGAAACTTGATGAGCCACAGGTTTATTACTCTAGACGTGTCACAGCATTAAGCATTTCCGATAAAGTGCTAGATTGCAAAGTGAAACTGAAAGGAGGCTGGAACCCCACTATTAAACCTGCGATAGAGAGCCCTAAAGGTTTTGTGGCTAGCTTACAATTTGCATTATTACCGTACATGTCCCTTGGTCGATTATCCGTTACCACAGCTGCCGATTTATTAGGCTTAAGTGTACGCACATTGCAGCGTAGGCTATCTGA
This sequence comes from Shewanella sp. TC10, assembly GCF_009663145.1. Classification (GTDB taxonomy): domain Bacteria; phylum Pseudomonadota; class Gammaproteobacteria; order Enterobacterales; family Shewanellaceae; genus Shewanella. The sequence goes on along the minus strand of NZ_VKHR01000082.1, from coordinate 7,329 downwards.
AGAGGGTATGAGTTATCGGCAAATGGTGGATGATATTTACTTTCAGCAAGCTAAAACCATGCTGGCTGATAATCAAGTCGCTGTGACCCAAGTGTCAGCAACCTTGGGATATGCAGATGTTGCTCACTTTTCTCGCGCCTTTAAGCGTATGTCTGGTATGTCACCTAGAGCGTATCGAAACAGTTTAAATGAGAATGAGTGCTGCAAATGAATCATAAAGATTTAATTGTGTTTTGTACGAAAATATAAACGATAAGGACTGTAAGTTAAATGCACGTTTTATATCGTAAAATATAACTTGTTTAGAAGAAAACACAGTTTATTTCCTGTTACTGAGTGTAATTATTGTTTTTAATTTGTAACAGGTGAAAAGTGAACAGACATAAGCTATATTTTTAAACTAATTAATATTGAAATTACTTTTGTTTAAGCGAGTTAGCGACACAGAATGACATTTTGTGGCGTTATCTTTCATTTAATGGAATGCCACTAAACCAGGGATAGACAATTTATGAGTGACAAGAACATTTCAACGCCTGCAGGATTTACCCATGCAGCAGTTGATGCCGCGATTAAAATTGCACTGATTTTCATTATGGTGATTTGGTGCTTTAAGATTATTCAACCCTTCATTATGCCAATTCTATGGGGTGGCATTATTGCCATCGCCCTCTATCCGGTAGTGAAAGTCGTTAGCAACCGATTAAAGTTATCAATGACTAAGTCGAGTTTATTAATCACCTTGCTATGTTTAGCTTCTTTAATTGTGCCCACAGTACTGTTTTCTGGCGCAATTGTGTCAAGCACACAAGACTTTGTTGCCGAAGTGCATGACGGCACTTTGGAGATCCCAGCGCCTAAAGAGTCTGTTGCAGATTTACCTGTAATTGGTGACAAACTATATAACTTTTGGTCTTCCGCCAATTCTGATATTGAGATGTTAGTCAAAACTTATGCTGATGAAATCAAAGACTTTTCAACCAAGGCCGCGGGTGCATTTGGTAGTTTTGGCATGACAGTATTACAGTTTTTAATATCCATCATCATTGCCGGCGTATTCATGGGCAAAGCCGAAGGCTCTAACCAAATGTTCCATAAGGTTTCGGTGCGGCTTGCTGGTAAGCATGGGGAAGAGTTTTCTGAGCTTGCGGTAGCGACGGTAAGAAGTGTGGTGCAAGGGGTGATTGGTGTTGCCTTTATTCAGTCGATTCTTGCAGGTATTGGACTTGGACTCGCTGGAGTTCCTGGTACTGGAATATGGATGTTATTGGTACTTATCTTAGCCATTATTCAATTACCGCCAATTTTGATTCTAGGTCCTATCATTGCTTATGTATTTAGCGTTGAGTCTTCTACAACGGCAATTCTGTTTATGATTTGGAGTATTCTTGTCAGCGCAAGTGATGCCTTTTTGAAACCTATGCTCATGGGACGTGGTGTTGATATTCCAATGCTAGTGATTCTATTAGGTGCAATTGGCGGCATGATTTTGTCAGGCATTGTGGGCTTATTTGTTGGTGCTGTTGTACTGGCATTAAGTTATAAGTTATTTAGCGCCTGGTTAGTCGTCGAGACCGCTGAAGTGGATACAGAATCAGTGCTTCCTGAAATTGAAAAATCAGAAGGGTAAGTTGTAATGAGAATGGCAATGTCGCAGGAAGACAACTTTAGTTATTTATTGGGGTCGTTAATTTTAGTGTTGTTGAGTGCGGCATTGGTTGAGCAGTTTTTTGATAATGGCCAAATGATAGTTGTGGGCACAACGGTAATGAGCTTATCTATTTCTGTGATTGGCTTAGGCGAAAATAAACGTTGGATACGTTCAAGTTTTGGGTTGATGCTGACGACGCTGTTTTTTGCCAGTATCGGCTCTGTATTTGAATTGCTTAATCTTGATGTGCTTGCATTATTAACCATTCTATCATTTCTTGTTGCAGCGACTTCTCGTGCTGCAAAGCAAGTGCTTTTTTCCGGAATAATCTCATCTAACCAAATTATCGGCTCTATTTGTATTTTTTTACTTTTAGGGCTTATTTGGGCATTTACCTATTTGTTATTGATTGAAATATTTGGCGCCGCTTTTAACGGTATTGAAGTGCAAAAGTGGACCGATAATTTATCAACGGTTATCTACTATAGCTATATAACTCTGACTACGGTTGGTTATGGAGAAATATCTCCAAATATGCCAATTGCACGATTTTTTGCTTTTTCTGAGGCCATTTGTGGTCAATTTTATATGGCTATTATTGTTGCCAGCTTAGTTGGTGCAAAAATGTCACAAACTGATAGTTAGCCAAAAGGCTAATTAAACTTTACTTTTCAGTTAGGTAGAGTGATTGATTCTAATAGATGAGGTCGCATGGAATTATCGAAGAAAAGTGTGCTAATTGTTGATGATATGGATGCTATCCGTAAAATTAGCTCAGACCAATTACGCCGTTTTGGTATCGGGCAAGTATACCAAGCAGATAATGGCGCTAAAGCATTAACCATTCTCAAAAACGCTTCGGTAGACTTGATTATTTCTGATTGGAATATGCCTGTGATGACAGGTATCGAGTTGCTATCTAAAGTTCGTCAATCGCCTAAATGGCAGCATCTACCTTTTCTTATGATAACCGCGGAAGCGGCAAGAGAACGAGTGAGCACCGCGATTGCTGAAGGTGTCACAGACATCGTTATCAAGCCTTTCAATGCTGTCACATTACAGCAGCGCGTGGTTCAGTGTTTAAGTGGTCATGTAAGTAATAGAAGTCATACTCCTCAGTCAGATGTTAGCCACACAGAGCAAAACCTCACATCAACAGTTGACGAGTCCAATCTAGCGTCTACCCAAGAAAGTAACAGGTCTCATCGCTCTTCAGTGCTCGTGGTGGATGATACTACGGATAATTTAACTTTGATTGGCGGACTTCTTAAAGACGATTACCAAGTGAAGCTTGCAAAGCAAGGCAGCAAGGCACTTGAAATTGCACAGTCTGATTCGCCGCCTGATCTAATTTTGTTAGATATTATGATGCCAGAAATGGATGGCTTTGAAGTGCTTAAACAATTAAGAGAGCATCCACAATCTGCGCATATTCCAGTGATATTTGTCACAGCGTTAACTGAAGACAAATATCAATTGCAAGGGTTAGACTGCGGCGCGGTAGATTACATCAGTAAACCCATTCAACCTGAGTTACTTAAATTACGAGTAAGAAACTTGATGGCTTATGTTCAAATGCATAAGCGTTTGCAGTCTGATTTTGACAACCTAGTGACCACTGAAAAGCTGAAGCAAGAAGTACAGCAAGTATTGCAACATGATCTTAAAGGTCCTATCGCTGGATTGATGACTTTACTTGAGCAAATTAGCAAAGACCCACATATTTCAAAAAGTAATCTCGAAAATACCCAAATCGCTGAAGATATGTCATTGCAATTACTGAATATGATAAATATGTCTAGTGAGCTTTATAAAATCGAAACGGGTCGATTTCAATTACAAGCAAAACCTTTTTCTTTAGCGAATTTACTGCAAAAAATAATCGAAGTGTTGAAGAAAACCTTCCAAAGTAAATTATTACTTATCTACTTAGATTATGAAGAAGATGGCGACGAGGATTACCTTGCTTTAGGTGATGAAAGCCTGAGTTATTCGATGCTATTCAATCTCCTTAAAAATGCTTGTGAAGCGGCTCCTAGTAAAACAAGAGTGTCGATTGCACTTCTAAGAAATGATACAGATGACAGTCATCAACATTTACAAGTGAAGATACAAAATATCGGTGTTGTTCCGGCAGAAATTCGTGAAACGTTTTGGCAGAAATACGTATCAACTGGCAAAGAAAATGGCACCGGAATTGGGACATACTCTGCTAAGTTGCTAGCTCAAGCCCAACACGGTGAAGTGGCACTCGCTGTGGATGACGATGCAAACAATACAAGTGTCAGTATTATTATGCCATCAGCCTAATGCGAAATTTTGGGATTGTATTTATAGACCTAAATTGCGCGACTTATTGTAATTAACACAGGATAAGAAATGGAAATAAACACAATGTTGTTATTGGTGTCCGTGGGTTTAATAGGGGCACTTTTATGGTTGTTTCTTAAGCTTCGTGCTGAAGCAAACACTGACATTGGCCGTTTCTTTGAAAAACGACATAGCCGTTTTTATTCGGCGCTAATTGTGTGCTTTTTTCTGGCTTTAATGTCTACTATTTCGGCAATTGGGTTAAATGTTGCTTATAAGCATGACCTTGAGCAAAGCGGTTCAGCACTTGATTCTGTCGCTCTCACTACCGATGCCGCTCTTTCTTCATGGGTTAAGGGCTGGGAAGATCGTGTTGGGGCAGTAACAACAAACCCGCTATTATTAGAACGAGCTAGGTTGTTGACTGATATTGGAGCTGACAAAGAGGCTTTGTTAGTAAGTGAGCATCTTGAATGGTCAAGAGATGCTTATGAGCGCTACAGTGAGTCATTTGGATCTTTAGGTTTTTTCATCATCACACTAGAAGGTCAAAACCTGGCTTCCAGCCGAGACAATAACCTTGCAATTACCAATATTGTTAAACGTATTCACCCCGATATATTTCAAGAAGCGGTTAGCGGTAAAATTGTGATAACCCCGCCTATGCGATCAGATATCGCCTTAAAAAATCCTCTGGGTATCGAACGTTCCGATACGCCTACCATGTTCGTGTTAAGTCCTATTACTCAAGATGATGGTTCAATTACCGCAGTGCTATCTCTTCGAGTCGATCCTTATTTGGAGTTTGCCAAACTAACTAAAAGTGGTGCTGTTGGAGATACTGGAGAGTCTTACTTTGTTGACGAGAAAGGTCGGATGCTATCGCACAGTCGTTATGAGCAGGAGTTAGTTTCATTAGGCCTATTATTTGAAGGCCAGATGTCGGTATTAAATCTGACAGTAACAGACCCTATAAATTTATTGACTCCAGAAACGCCAGCTAGCCCTGAACATAATGACTTTGAACTCACTTATGCGGCGCAACAGGTCAGTAAAAAAAATAGTGGTCAGACTTATCAAGGTTATCGAAATTATTTAGGTAAAGAAGTTATTGGGGCATGGAAATGGGATGAGCGATATGGCTTTGGCATCGTGACTGAAATGTCTCTTGAAGAGGCCAGTAGTAACTATCAGTATTTTAAAACCATCGTGCTAATTCTGATTGGGATTATTGCCTTCTTTTGTGTGCTGATCACATTAGGTAGTTTATGGCTTAGCAGTCATGTGCATCGTCGTTTGCAACTGAGTAATGAAAAGCTTGAGAAAACCATTTCAGAGCGAACTAAAGATTTGCAAGAGCGGGAAAATCGACTGTGGGATTTATACGAAAACTCCGCTGTCGCTTATGCCACACTTGATGCTCAAGGGCGCTTTACTAAGCACAATAAGCAGTTTGCACATTTAACGGGTTACGATAGGAAAGCATTTGCCACACTGAATTGGTCTGAGGTCATTGCCACTGATAATAACGATGCAGAGCTGATATTTACTAACGCAATTAATGGGCTGGATACCTCAGATGCAAGGGTTCACCTTAACACTCATTCGGGGGAATCATTAGCGGTGTCACTCACTGTGCGGATTGCTAAAGATGAAGAGTTAAATAACACCGAAATCAGATTATCTTTGCTGGATATCAATGAGCAAGAAACGGTTCGAGCAGAAATGCTGCAAAATCAGCAACAGTATCAAACCTTGGTTGAAAATATTCAGGGCGCTGTTTTTCGCTGTAAATATATTGATTTAATGAACAATAACTTTACGGTTTCTTATATCAGCCCTAATTTTGAGCATATCACAGGCTACCCGGTAGAAGACTTCGTTGGTGATAATCCTGTTAGACGCTTCATACAGTTAGCTGTCGGTGATGATGGTGAAATATTTTTCGATACGGTCAGAGAAGCAGCGGCAACCAATAGCAAAGTTGTCGTTGAAATGCGTATTATTAACAAAGCTGGTGAGCTCAGATATGTGCAAATTATGGCGCAGTTTGAGCTAGGAGATAACCTAGAAGAAGGGAACTTTGATGGGACAGTTTTTGACATAACAGAGCAAAAGTTAGCTGAAAATCGCTTATTGGATTCAGAAGAAAAACTTGAAGTTGCAGCAACAAGTGCACAGATGGGGATGTGGGATTTTTACCCTGATGAAAATCGAGTCGTTGTGAATCGAATGTACTGCAAAATGTTAGGTTACGATCGCCTTGAAATGTGTGCCAATGATGGCAAATGGGCACCACTCATCAATGGCTCTGACACTTTTGCCTCTTTGGTACACCCTGATGACGAATCAGAAATTTTTGGGGTGAAATCTGATGAGGTAAATAGTAAAAACCAAGTCATTCGCCAAGAGTTTAGAATGCGACGTAAAGATGGTGGCTATGACTGGATCCTCAGTATTGGGCAAACTTACCAGTATCATCGAGACGGCAGTCCAGAGCGTATTAGTGGCGTACATATCAATGTTAATCAATCGAAAGAGTTACAACGTGAACTCGCTGAAGCCATTGCTGAAGCAGACAATGCTAACCAAGCGAAAGGCGACTTTTTAGCTAATATGAGCCATGAAATTCGCACACCTATGAACGCCATTATTGGTATGTCGCATTTAGCGCTTGAGACTGATTTAAGCCGCCAACAACGTAATTACATCGAAAAAACTAATCTCTCAGCACAATCATTACTAGGGATTATTAACGATATTCTTGATTTCTCGAAGATTGAGGCGGGTAAGTTAGACATAGAAAACATTGATTTAAGTATTGATGACTTGCTCAATAACGTCAGTAATTTAATTGGTATCAAAGTCGCAGAGAAGGGCTTAGAGCTATTGTTTGATATTGATGACAATATTCCTCGAAACTTGTTAGGAGATCCACTAAGAGTAGGACAAGTGCTGATAAATTTAGCCAATAATGCAGTTAAATTTACCGAAACAGGCAACATTATCATTTCAGCGAAATTAAATGAGCTGACAACGGATTACGCCCAAATCACATTCTCTGTTGCTGACTCTGGCATCGGCATGACACCTGAACAGCAGTCAAGGTTGTTTAATGCATTTTCGCAAGCCGATGCCTCAACCACCCGAAAATATGGCGGTACAGGTCTTGGTTTAGCGATTTGTAAAAACCTTGCAGAGTTGATGAATGCCGAAATTACCCTACATAGTGAACCAGATGTAGGCAGCACTTTTAACTTGAATATACCGTTCGATTTAAGTCCTATTTCTTCAGTATCAATAAAAGAACTAGATACATCTTACCTTGCTGGTAAATCAGTATTATTAGTGSATCCACTAATAATACT
>NZ_VKHR01000100.1 GCF_009663145.1 Shewanella sp. TC10 | reverse complement strand
ATCTCTTCACGCTTAGTACCACGTAAAAGAACACCACAGTTTTCGCCAGCACGACCTTCGTCAAGAAGCTTGCGGAACATTTCAACACCAGTACAAGTAGTCTTAGTCGTTTCTTTAACACCAACGATTTCAACTTCTTCACCAACGCGGATGATACCACGCTCAACACGACCAGTAACAACTGTACCACGACCTGAAATTGAGAATACATCTTCAATTGGAAGTAGGAACGGCTTATCGATGTCACGCTCTGGCTCTGGGATGTATGAATCTAAAGCTTCTGCTAATTCGATAACTTTAGGTTCCCATTCTGCGTCGCCTTCAAGCGCTTTAAGTGCAGAACCTTGGATAACTGGTAAGTCATCACCTGGGAAGTCATATTCAGACAGAAGTTCACGAACTTCCATTTCTACTAGTTCAAGTAGCTCTTCATCGTCAACCATGTCACATTTGTTCATGAATACGATGATGAAAGGTACACCAACCTGACGTGAAAGCAGGATGTGCTCACGTGTTTGTGGCATTGGACCATCTGTAGCAGCAACTACTAAGATAGCGCCATCCATTTGAGCAGCACCAGTAATCATGTTTTTAACATAATCGGCGTGACCAGGACAATCTACGTGTGCGTAGTGACGAGTAGGAGTGTCATATTCGATGTGAGAAGTATTAATTGTAATACCGCGCTCACGCTCTTCAGGAGCGTTATCGATTTGTGCGAAATCTTTAACGTCACCGCCGTATGCTTTCGTCAATACTGCTGAGATTGCTGCTGTTAGGGTAGTTTTACCATGGTCAACGTGACCAATTGTACCCACGTTTACGTGTGGTTTACTACGTTCAAATTTTTCTTTAGCCATGATATTGCCTCAATCCAGAGTCTTGGTAATGAAAACACATATAGAAAAAATCCGATGCATTAAATGACATCGAATCGATTAGTTTTTGGTGATTAAGTTTAGCATAAGACAGGACGTGCTGATTTAAAGGATTTGATTGACTTAATAGTTCATTTAAAAGAACTACTAAGCAATCAAGTCGTTCAGCAATTTGGAGCGGATGGCGGGAATCGAACCCGCGTTATCAGCTTGGAAGGCTGGAGTAATACCATTATACGACATCCGCGCAACCTGAATAAGGCTACCTAACTACCTTTAAAAATGGTGGAGGGAGAAGGATTCGAACCTTCGAAGGCTGAGCCGTCAGATTTACAGTCTGATCCCTTTGGCCACTCGGGAACCCCTCCAGAAAAATGGTGCCGGCACCAAGAGTCGAACTCGGGACCTACTGATTACAAGTCAGTTGCTCTACCAACTGAGCTATGCCGGCTAATCATTTCGGAAACGGATATTAGGTAAATGTTGGCGCAAGTGCAATAGGAAATGCAGAAAAAAACCAAAAAAAGTCTTAAATGTCGCTTTTTTGGGCTTTATTTGTGTTGAGAGGATAAAATAACAGCGATTTGCACAAGCTACTATAAGTAAGATGACTTTAGCTATTGTTCAAAATAATTTGGTGGTGTACTGTGCCTGACCTAAGGAAAGGAAGATATGACAGCGAACAATACATTACATCAAGCACTTTATTTTTCATTTCTTCGCCAACAGTGGTCTGAATTACGTAATTCGGTACCTCTCACACTCAGCGAAGATGAATTAGCCAATTTACGTGGAATGAATGAACAGCTTTCATTAGATGAAGTTACAGATATTTATCTGCCCCTTAGTCGCTTACTAAATTTAATTATTGATTCCAAGCAACAGCGTGGAGTTGTACTTGATCAGTTTTTAAATCACAAACCAACCAAATCTCCTTATATCATTAGTATTTCTGGCAGTGTTGCCGTTGGTAAGAGTACTACAGCCCGTATTTTACAAACTTTATTGCAGCGTTGGCCTGAGCACCCAAAAGTCGAACTAGTAACAACAGATGGTTTTTTATACCCATTAGCTGAACTTACCCACAATAATTTGCTAAAGCGGAAGGGCTTCCCTGAAAGTTATGATATGAAAATGCTCATTGATTTCATTTCAGCGGTAAAAGCAGGTGAACCGAATGTCAGTGCGCCTTTATACTCACATGTCACTTATGACAGATTGACAGATCAAGTTCAGAACATTAATCAGCCTGATATTTTAATTATAGAAGGTTTGAATGTCCTTCAAACCGCTTTAGATCCAAGTCCTGAGAGTAAAAGTAGTTTTCTATCTGATTATGTAGACTTTTCTATTTATGTTGATGCTGAAGAATCGCTGCTTAAAGAATGGTACCAACAACGCTTCTTGAAGTTCAGACAAGGTGCGTTTAGTGATCCAAAGTCATTCTTTCATCATTATTCACAACTTTCTGATGATGAGGCAAACGCAACTGCTGCGCATATTTGGGACACTATCAACGGCCCCAATTTACAGACCAATATAAAACCAAGCAGAGAGCGGGCTAATTTAATCTTAAATAAAGCAGCCAACCATCTGGTTGACCGCGTTCTCTTGCGCAAATAGTAAAAATACTCACCTTACTTAGCACGTAAACTAATTTCACCACCTATGTAAGGTGTTACTTTTCCATCAGTCTCAACTAACACTGCACCTTGTTTATCAATGCCCTTGCAAACACCACTGATATTGTTTGGCGCCATTAATAAATTGATTTCTTTTTCATAAAATAAATCATATTTTTGCCATTGAGGAATAAAAGGAGTTAATCCTTCAACTTCAAACAGCATTAAATCAATTTTGAGTTGCTTATAAATGTTAGTAATTAATGCCGTTTTGTCAGGCATCGATTCTAACGAGCTTAAATCACTCCAAGGCTGGTCAATTAAATCAGCATGTTGCTCAGACATGCTCATGTTAATTCCAAAACCAATGACGAGATTACACTCATCCATTGTATGTCCTGATAACTCAATAAGAATCCCAGCGAGCTTTTTATTGTCGCGGTAGATATCATTTGGCCACTTTACGCCTAAGCCATCAACACCAAACTCTGTGAGTGATTTAACAATAGAACAAGCTACAACTAGGCTGAGTCCCATTGCTGCATTCATTCCTTGATTTAATCGCCAAAACAACGAAGCATATACATGCTGACCATACGGAGAGACCCATTGACGCCCACGCCTCCCTCTCCCAGCAGATTGATATTCGGCAATACATATATCACCGTTTTTTAATTCTTCAGCATGCTGAAGCATGAATGCGTTTGTACTTTCTATTTCATTAAAATAAAAACAACGATTTTCAATTCCGTTAATCAGCTTAGTTTCATCAAACAGCGGCAATGGTTTTGGTAATTTATAACCCTTACCTTTGACACTAAAAACATCAACACCGTAGTCTGCCAATTGGGCAATATGATTATTAACAGCCGTTCTGGAAAGGCCTACCTTTTGTGCGATTAACTCACCTGAGATATACGTCCTGTGATCAAGTAATCCAATAATTTGCGTCTTTTTATCCCAGTGTTCATTCATCACAATTGTACCTCTCCTTTCGACCCTATTATTCTAGGCTCAGGTTCTAATCGAATTCCAAACTTTTCGGTAACGATTTCTATAATGTGTGTAGCAAGTTGACAAATTTCAGCGCCTTGCGCATTGTCCAAATTTACTAGCACCAATGCTTGCTTATCATGAACTGCAACACGGCCTTGAGTAAAACCTTTTAGTCCAGCCTCGTCTATTAGCCAACCTGCAGCAACCTTTATAGAGCCATCTGGTTGCGCATAACCAACTAAATCAGAATACGTCTTGAGAAGCTCAACATATTGTTGTGCTCCGATAATAGGGTTCTTAAAAAAACTACCGACATTGCCTAGCTTTGCAGGATCTGGCAACTTGCTGTTCCTAACTTCGCAAACTGTCTTAAATACATCTTGTGGGGTCACGGTATTGGCATCAAGGTGTTGTAATGGCCCATACTTTAAATTTGCTTTCCATTTTTTAGGTAACCTAAATTCTACTGAGGTTATGACCACTTGATTTTTTAAATCAAGTTTAAAAATGGACTCACGATAACCAAATTGGCATTGTTCATTAGAAAGTGAATGAGTCTCTAGATTTTCCAGTTCTAGATAGTTTACTTTTTCGCAAAACTGATTAACTTCAACACCATAAGCACCTATATTTTGAATAGGGGCGGCACCAACAGTTCCAGGGATTAACGCTAAATTCTCTAGCCCATGATAACCATTATCTCGACAGTACTTAACAAATGAATGCCAGTCTTCGCCAGCTTGAACTGTTATATAATAAGAATCAGCCTCTTCCTGTACTTCTATACCTTTAGTTTCTAGTTTTATTACTATGCCTTCAAAATCTTGTGTAAAAACAACATTACTCCCCCCACCAAGAATTAACATAGGAAGTTGTTGGTTTTTCACATGTTCAATTTCTACTTTAAGGTCTTTAACATCAGCAACGGATACTAATTGATGACAATTCTGATCTAATGAAAGAGTGTTGAATGGTTTTAGACTTACAGACATATTGTGACAAATTAAAAAATGATTATCTATTGTACCTTGAGGGAGTAAATAACACTATTAAGCAAAATTTATCTATGGGCATCATGTTCGGACACAAAAATGCCCGCTACACCAGTAACGGACTATCTACTCTCAATTAAGAGAAATTAGGCGCTTTGTAATGGTCTGCTTTAGCATGGGCATATTGTCCGCACTATCTATTCATTAAGCTGCTAGATTAGATAGTTCGCTCAAATTACAAACACAAAAAAGCCTGCTACATCGTAGCGAGCTGCCTGTTCTCAAATTAGAGAAATTAGGCGCTTGGCAATGACCTACTTTCACATGGGCATATCGTCCACACTATCAGGTATTGGTGTTTAAACTTGAACTTTTCTTTAGACAAAGAAAAAGCCCGCTACATCAGTAACGGGCTATCTGCTCTCAATTAAGAGAAATTAGGCGCTTGGTAATGACCTGCTTTTACATGGGCATATCAACCACACTATGATAGTTAGTAAAAATTAATTTAAAAACTAAAACGCCAAAACGAAAAAATCCCTGACTCAGTGAGTCAGGGATTATTCTTATTAGGCGCTTGGCAATGACCTACTTTCACATGGGGAGACCCCACACTATCATCGGCGCTATTGCGTTTCACTACTGAGTTCGGGATGGGATCAGGTGGGACCACAATGCTATTGTCACCAAGCAAATTCGGGTGTTAATCGCTGTCGCAATTAACTAAATTCGGAAAGCTGTTCTTTGAGTTTCGAGTACATGGATGTACTTGATGTCATCAATGCAGGAGCATTTTATGACGATACTTTATTAAGCGCTT
>NZ_VKHR01000124.1 GCF_009663145.1 Shewanella sp. TC10 | reverse complement strand
TAATGGACGGTATTACTGCCGTTCGTGAAATAATGGCGTCAAATCCAACTCCAATATTGATGTTTTCTTCTTTAACTCATGACGGAGCGCAAGCGACTCTAGATGCATTAGATGCAGGCGCATTAGRTTTTCTACCTAAGCGCTTTGAAGACATTGCCTCAAATAAAGACGATGCGATTAAACTCTTACAGCAAAGAGTTAAAGCATTATAGGTGACGCGTTTAACCCTGAGCATCATCAAGCTATCGGTATGCAASCAAGTGCTGAATACCCGAAAGACACTGTGATGTTAGTGATGCAAAAAGGCTATACATTAAACTCTCGTTTATTACGCCCTGCTATGGTTATGGTTTCTCAAGGCGGACCAAGCGTAGATACTCAAGCTTAATGCATTAAGCATTAAAGCGCATAGTGATAGTGGTTAGTGCATAGAGCATAGTGAATAAGTCGTAGCATGATAAATGCTGCAATAAAAAAGGACTGCCATGGCAGTCCTTTTTTTATGATTTCATTAGCATTAATTATTCGCCGATGTACTCGTTTATTTGTGCAAGTACCCCAGCACCATCCAATCTTAACTCCTGGATAATTTCATCAGGTGCACCATGTTTAATGAACTCATCAGGTAAACCTATTTGTAAAACTGGTTTAATGATTTTCATTTTTTGAAGTGCTTCAATCACGCCACTACCTGCGCCGCCCATAATGGCGTTTTCTTCAAGCGTGACAATAATATCATGGCTATTAGCAAGCTCAGCTAGCAGGGCTTCATCAAGTGGCTTAACAAAACGCATATCGGCAACGGTAGCATCTAACGCTTCTGCTGCTTCAAGGCCTGCTGATAAGGTTGTACCAAAATTGACAATCGCTATTTTAGAGCCTTGACGTTTAATGACGCCTTTGCCAATTGGTATTTCGGTCATCACTTCTGTTTGCTCAATACCAGTGGCACTGCCACGAGGATAGCGCACAGCAGTTGGACCTGCTTTATAACGATAACCTGTATATAGCATCTGACGACATTCATCTTCATCAGAAGGTGCCATTATCACCATGTTAGGTACGCAGCGTAAGAAGCTTAAATCAAATGCGCCTTGGTGAGTTGGGCCATCTGCGCCCACAATACCACCACGGTCAATGGCAAATAATACCGGCAAGCGTTGTAAGGCCACATCATGAATGATTTGATCGTAACCACGTTGCAAGAAAGTAGAATAAATTGCCACAACAGCATTAAAGCCTTCACATGCGAATCCAGCGCCTAAGGTGACAGCATGTTGCTCTGCAATCGCGGCATCAAAATACTGTTTAGGGAATTTTTGCGAGAACTCGACCATACCCGAACCTTCACGCATAGCGGGTGTAATGGCTAACAGCTTTTCGTCTTCTTTAGCAACATCACACAACCACTTACCAAACACCTGTGAGAAGGTCGGTGAGCTAGGTTTGGCTTTAGGTTTTCTAAATTGGGTGTGGTCAAATTTAGGTACTGCGTGCCAGCCGATAGGATCTTTTTCAGCGGGTTCATAACCACGACCTTTTTTAGTCATGATATGTAATATTTGCGGCCCTTTAAGGTCGCGCATATTTCGCAATGTTTCGACTAAAGAATCAACATCGTGACCATCAATCGGACCAATATAGTTGAAGCCAAGTTCTTCAAATAAAGTCCCCGGTACTACCATGCCTTTGAGATGTTCTTCAGTTCGTTTCGCCATCTCTTTGATAACAGGCATGCCCTTGAGCACTTTTTTACTACCTTCACGAATGGTGGTGTAAAAACGGCCTGACATTAGCTGAGCTAAGTGATTATTTAATGCGCCGACATTTTCAGAGATTGACATCTCGTTGTCATTTAAAACAACTAACATGTCATTGTGCAAATCACCAGCATGGTTCATGGCTTCAAACACCATGCCGCCAGTCATTGCACCATCACCGATAACAGCAACGACTTTACGATCTTTCTGCTCTTTTTCAGCTGCAACAGCCATGGCTAATGCTGCACTGACAGAAGTACCTGAGTGACCAACACTAAATGTGTCGTATTCACTTTCTTCACGCCATGGGAAAGGGTGCAATCCATTTTTCTGACGAATGGTGTGCATCTGGTCGCGACGCCCAGTGAGAATTTTGTGCGGGTATGCCTG
>NZ_VKHR01000057.1 GCF_009663145.1 Shewanella sp. TC10 | reverse complement strand
TAATACATTAGAAATGCCGTTTAAAGACAACGACAACTTGCCTGATCCTGTAGTAGGTTGGTCGCCAGCTCGTTGTGAATATTTAGGTGAAGCATCGTTAGTTGCTATGCTTGCCGTTGTTGATAATTTAGCAAAGTAGGCAAGTTATGGCGTTAATTGAATGTCCTTCATGTCAAAAGCGTATTTCGAGTAAAGCGAAAGAATGCTCTCATTGCCGAGCAAAAACTGACGGTGATCCCTAATTTAAGCGATTATAGTCTTTTTGTAGAGCCGACTAAGCCAACTGAAGCTCCAAGAGCCCCAGGAATTAATTATCAATTGTCTACTGAGTTATTTTCTAACTACGCAAGTAAATACCGATTTGTATTCTTGCCTGAAAACCAGCAAATGAAGTTCATGCCGCAACAAGTTTTTCAACTCCCTGTTGGCAGTGTATTAGTCAAAAGCTTTGCCTTACCGTTTGATACTCAATCAACAGGCGAAAACAATGAAAAGTTGATTGAAACCCGGTTGATGATCCATCGTGAAGCTGGCTGGACAGCGTTAACTTACCAATGGCAACAAGATAATGCAGAACTCATCATTGCTGGCGCTGATGTGACTCACACATTAAATAATCAAGGTGAGTCAATGACATTCGATTACCATATTCCTAGCAAAGTCGAATGTAAAATATGTCATCAAATTAACGAAAATGATATTAGTCGCATCAACCCTATCGGATTAAAGGCGCATTTACTCAACCTAGATATTCCACGAGAAAATGCTAATCCAGTTAATCAGCTAAACCTATGGTCCAACCTTGCAATTTTGGCCGATTTACCAGATTTAGATACAGTAGATAAAAGTTTTAGTTTAATAAATGAGGCTGCGGACTTGACCAATCGAGCTAAGGGATATTTAGATATCAACTGCGCACACTGTCATAATGAACAAGGGTTTGCGAGTATTTCAGGGCTGAGATTAAGCTACCATATTGACCATACAAGCTTTAAATATGGTGTCTGTAAACAACCACCAGGTTGGGATGGTGGCCCTAATGGTTTAGCTTACGACATCGTCCCTGGTAATGCTGAGCAGTCAATATTGCACTATAGGCAAGTGTTATCAGCGCCAAAGGACAAAATGCCACCTATAGGCCGTGAGATAGTACATTCGGAAGGAACAGAGTTAGTTAAACGATGGATAGATAACATGTCGGCAAATATCGGCACGTGCCAATAAATTTAATCGAAAACTAAAAAGAGGTTTGCTCTGGCATTGGGTTAGTTTGTTGATTTAGTCTTAAAAAATGACCTGGCGGATAACCTAACCAATGTTTGAAGCTCTGTCTGAAATGGCTTACATCACCATAACCAAGGGTTTCCGCAATATCCTCAATAGATAGTTGATCTGCTAAAATTAAATTAATCGCTGCTTGGCAGCGGACTTGGTCGACTAACTTTTGATAAGTTGTACCTGCTGCAGATAACTTACGCCGTAAACTACGGTCGCTCATATGCAAAGTCTGTGCAAACTGGTCTAATTTTGCAGGTGTTGGCATCCCGTCTCGAATTCCATTTAGCACTCTATCAATAAGTGAAATACTCTCTGGCTGCATTTTTTTAGGATTAATAGGATCAAATTGGTAAGCAAGTTGGTTATTTAACACACCAAGATTAATTCCCCATTCAAAAAAGTCACAGTCAAATACCATAGTCGCGCTGGTTTCTGAGCTTAAAAATGGTGTATTACATTTAGGGGAAGCAAAATGAATTTCATCAATAAAGACTGGATTATCGACTAACTGTCTTGCTGCGCCGAGTAAGGCACAAACACTGTGCTGAAATTGAAATGCAAATTTATCAGCTGATACTTTGCCAGTATTTAGCCAACGAACCCACAGCATGTCATCTTCAATCCGAACTAAGGTATCTGCAAAGCTACCTGCTAGATCTGGATTTTGAATAACAAACTTAAGGCATTCACCTAGAGTGGTAAATTGGTCGAAAAAAGGCAATAGAACATCGAGGGATTCAACTTGATAACTGGCACCCAAGCGGGCGCCAACTTCTTTATCAGGGCTCAATAGTCTTAATTGTTCCATTGCGAACTCAACTTGCCATACATAAACAAACTGCATGGCTTCAAGCTCTAATGGGCCTAGCCCTATTTTTTGATAGATATCGGCAGCAACAGTTTCACCTAAGTGAATTTCAATAAAATTGAGCAAATTGCGTAATTCAAAAGCAGGGTAACATTGATCCCCTACCATCATATTCGCTTTATAACCCGACTCTTGCTGCATTTATATCCTTATTTTGTTATTTAACTGCGTTTTCACGCTCCATTAAACGATTCAAAACGCCATCAACTGACATAGAAGCACCATGAGCAATTTTGTCAGCTAGTTTCTTCTTCATTTGATACTTAATTTTTATCACTTGATGCTCTTTAGCAAGACCTAAAATAACATCATCACTGGTTGAAATAGCATCGACCAAACCAAGTTCAATGGCTTGTTGACCGTACCAATGTTCACCTGTAGCCACTTTAGCAATGTCCATATCAGGGCGATATTTACTGACGAACTCTTTAAATAGAACATGAGTTTCTTCAAGTTCTTCTTGAAACTTCTCACGACCTTCATCAGTATTTTCACCAAACACAGTTAAGGTACGTTTGAAGTCACCCGCTGTATGCTGTTCATAATCAATATCGTGTTTTTTCAGTAAACGACTAAAGTTAGGTAACTGCGCTACAACGCCAATTGAGCCAACAATAGCAAAAGGCGCTGCATACACTTTATCTGCCACACAAGCCATCATATAACCGCCACTTGCTGCCACCTTATCGATACAAATAGTCAAAGGTATTTTGGCTTGTTTTAATCTGTCTAATTGGCTTGAGGCTAGTCCATAACCATGAACCATACCACCGCCACTCTCGACATTAACCAACACCTGATCATCTTTATCAGCTACGGTTAAAATCGCAGTAATCTCTTCTCTTAACGAGGCGACTTCACCAGCATCAATACTGCCTTTAAAGTCGATAACAAATACTTTTGAAGGTGATGTTTCTTCTTTGTCAGCGGCTTTATCATCAGCTTTTAGCTTCTTTTCATAAGCCTTAAATTGCTTTTTAGATAACAACTCTTCTTTTAGCTCTTTTTCAAGTTGCTTAAGCTCGTCGGTAACATCAGTAAGCTTTAGCTCACCCTTCTCGGCCTTTTGTTTCATGCTGCTAGCTAGCACAACAATCACTACCGCAAGAATTGCGACGACAATAGTGACAGCCTTAGCTAGAAACATGCCGTACTCAGATAAAAACTCCAAAATACACTCCGTAATAATTCGTTAATTGCTGTTATCTTAGCAGGAAGTTAAAGCTTGTAGACAATAAAAAACCCAGCAACTGCTGGGTTTTTAAGCAAAATACAAATTAACTTGACTAATTAGCTACAAGGAACAAGTACTTCATCATTATCAACAAGGATTGTTGCTGCCCCTAAGCCAGCAGATTTAGCAAATGCTGCGACTTGTGATTGCATTTCTACCGTCGCTTGAGCTGCCATACCGTCAGTTACACCATCGATTTCGTCAGCGCTAACTAACGAGCTGTGATGGCCTTTGGCAAATCGAACCGCACCAGAACCCGCGTTATTAGAGCTAACACAACCTAAACCTAAACCTGCAATTAATGGCTCAGTTCCAGATAATGGGAAACCTTCAACCATATTAGGCAATACTTGATCAGGTAGGTTACCCGCGCCATCACCCGCTACTTCTATTAAGTGAATAGGTAGTTGGGTGTCAGCTAACATTGCAGCGTGGTTTAATGGATCCGCTGAATCTACCGCTGTTTGTACCGCGAAGGCAAATGTTGGGATAAATGCAGCATAAACTGATTCTACTAACGCAGCATACTCAGGCGTTCCAGGTTCATAACCTGCTTCGTTTGCTTCATCAACTAAAGCCATAAAGTCATCTGTTGCTGTCACAGTTTCAAATAACACTGGACCAAAAGTCGCAGAACCAGCAAATGAACCCGCTAAACCACCTGAAGGAGCCACTAACGATGCGGCATTAATACCGTATACATTTGGTAATTCCGTTCCAGTCGTTGGGTCAACTAAACCAGTCGAAGCGTAAGTTGATAGTGTCGTACCAACAATGCCACCTAAACTTAAACCTTGTGCACTGATTTTACTAATATCAAATACTTGTTGACCACCAGCCTCAGCAATTTGTCCATACATACCTGTAAGTAACAAACGAAGTGCTAAATGATCCATCGTTGCTTGACGGAAATTATCTCTAACCGTTAGCGTACTTGCTACGTTTACAAATACTAATGGGTTACCATTTTTAAAAGCATCAGGCTCGCCAATCACAGCACCATATGAAGGATCAGATGCTGAAATAATATATGAACCCGTTCCGTCATCACCGTATGAACGTGCGCCATGTAGAGGCATATCAATAGCAATTGTCGCAATACCTAAAGCGGCATAAGAACCAGCATAAGCTAATGCCATTTCTTTACCGCCACCTAAACCATGTAGTGCGATATTTGTAGGCCAACCATTTGATGGAGGTGTAAAGGTTAAACCTTGCGATGCTTGAAAAGCCGCAACTTTAGCAGCATTTGGCAGTGCAATTAATACTGGTAAAGTTTCAGTACCCATTGGTTTAGGTATAGGATTAAACTTAGTCAAATGTTTTGTAGGATCAGCAGCTGTTCCATCATCTAACATCCAAGTTTTACCCGCCATTAATGTAGGGTTTTGTAATGCTGCAGCAGGATCTACACCTTGAGCAACAGCTTGCGAACTAAAGTTAGCAACGCTCATGGTGCCTGATTCTAGTGCTAACAGTACCGATACCGGACTATCACCTAGGGCAAACCAGCGACCATTTGGTGCTGTTGGCGCCCCATCAATAATTGGGATATCACACTGTGTAGATGAACAGTCACCGTAATAAGGTACCTCGATCACAGCTGTGTATACATCAGCTAAATCTGATACTACATATGCTGCTCCATCTTCAGGAGTTAAACCTGCAGCTTGAGCGACTGTCACTACGCCACCAAAACCGTTATCCATTGGCATCGGAGTCTGAACAAAAGAAGGGGTATATCCTGGAGTTGAAGCCATCAAGAGTTTTGTTGTTTCATACACATCAGCAACAGACTGAGTGGTAAATAAACCAGAATAAGAAACGGTTTCAGCATCAACACCATGTGCCGCTGCTAATCCTTTCTCATAACTGTTAACTAAACCTTGTAATAAAAGCTGGTCATCAGTTGCTAAAGGCTGAGTTTCAATATCTAGCTTTAGTAAAGTGTATGTACTTGATGGTTCAACAGCTCTTCCTGCAGAGTCTTGAACAAGACTTGTCGTTGCATAAATATATGACTGATTCGGCTTCAATGCTTTTAGTGGAACAATAGCAATGGTATTACCTGAAGCCTGTGCGATGAAATCAACCCCAAATTGAAGTTCTTCGCCAATCTTACACGCTGAGAGTATTAACTCATCAGTACATTCAGGATCAGTAGATAACGACCCGCCGACTGTAGCTTCAAACAAGCGCACAGCACCTGCTTGGAAAACTGATGCGGCATCTAATGTTAGCATTTCACCAGAGTTGTCTACGGCAAGATCCACAGTAATAGAGATTGGAGAAGTCGTTGACCACCCATCTAATGCACCTAATGCTAAAGTTGGGTCAACATAATCGACACCGTCTTCACCAGGTATAGCTAGCGTTCCATCAAGTGTTCCGTTAAATAAAAGGTCATTTGGTAATGGCACATCACCTGCAGTAGGGTCAAATACCACTTGAGAGAATGGAATGAGCGGCTCGACTGATTCTTTCGCTTCATTAGTACTATCTTCACTACAGCCGCTAAGCCCAAGAGCAGATGCAATAGCAACACCCAATATGAGTCTTTTCATCTTTTTTCCCCAAATCTTGTTGTAATAATTTTAATTTCCCCAAAAATTGGTCACAATAGCGTAAACGCATGACCATAAGGACATATTTTTGTCCTTAACTCATCTCAAGTTAACGTAAAACTATTGAGTTAGCTACATATTTGTTACATGCAAAAGTACTACACGTTAACATTTATCAGTCATTTGTTTAAAACGATCGTTTATCTTTTGTTCGAATCTAGATTTGACGTGCTTTTGCAGCCGAAGGAAAAATTGAACCATGTTGGAATATCAAGCTAAAAAAGATTTACTAAAAAATAAAACTATTCTTGTTACTGGCGCAGGTGCTGGCATCGGTCGTGTTGCTGCAATTAATTTTGCAAAACATGGTGCTACAGTAATTTTACTAGGTAAAACAGTCAAGAAATTAGAAGCCGTTTACGATGAGATAGAACAAGCAGGTTATGTAAAACCAGCCATTGTTCCACTTGATTTAAAAGGTGCAACAGAGCAAAACTATAAAGACATGGCTGATACCATTGCTGAACAGTTTGGCCATTTAGATGGTGTTTTACATAATGCCAGCTTATTAGGCGCTTTAGGGCCATTCGAGCACATTGATTTAGAGTCACTGGAAGATGTGATGAAAATTAACGTAACGGCTCAAGTTATTTTGACCAAAGCACTATTACCTATTATGCGCACCGCGCCGTCAGCATCTTTAATTTTCACCTCAAGCAGTGTTGGTAGACAAGGGCGTGCTTATTGGGGACCTTACGCCTTCTCAAAATTTGCCACAGAAGGCATGATGCAAGTATTAGCTCATGAATGCGAAGGTACCAGCGTGCGTGTTAATAGCATTAACCCTGGCGCGACTCGCACAGAAATGCGCGCTAAAGCCTATCCTGGTGAAGATCCTGCGACAATAAAAACGGCTGAAGAAATTATGCCTACTTACCTTTACCTTATGGGTGATGACGCGATTGAAGTTAACGGCCAACAGCTAAATGCCCAATAGCTTCATTAAGTCACAATGAATAGGCAAAAATAAACAATAATAAAAAAGGAGCCACTGGCTCCTTTTTGTTTTTATACCACTACAGGTTTCACTCACTTCTTATATAAACGATTTATACATAAGTGACGATTGCTTGAATTGAATCAGCATTAGTTTCTATTACATTCGCTCCTACGGCATTAGCAGCTTGCAAAATTAAAAACTAATTTGTTTGGCATTTTGCTCTATCAACTTATCCCCTACTCCCGAAACTTGACTTAGCTGATTAAGACTGGTGAATTTCCCATGTTTTGTTCGATAATCCACAATCGCTTTGGCTTTAGATTCTCCAATACCTTTTAACTGTTGTAATTCAGTTGTACTGGCTTTGTTGATATTGACTTTAGCCAGTTTAGTATCTTTAGCCGAAGTGGACTGCATCTGAGCTTGAGGCTGTTTTGAATCTATTGCTCCAACTTCTTTAGCTTGAATCGATTGAGTAAATACTGATGATAAAGCGCAGGCGCATACAACGCCCATTAGAAATGGATGTTTCATTGTTAACTCCTTAAGTCCTATTTAAAACCGATCGGCTTCCCTATTCCTTGATCGGCTGCTTAAGCTATTCCCTTCATAAAAAATTTAACAGAAAATAGCCGTCATAAAACTGTAGTCAATAACGCAAATAGTTCAAATTTTAATCTGAAATTATTCCTTCTCTGTATCAGTGTTTTTTTCAGTAGCCTGTTTTTCTTTGCTTTTTTTCAGCATAGACGCTGAAAAAGATTTCAACTCAGTTAATAACTGCTGATGAATTTGCCCAAGTTTAGGGCGATTATCTTTTTTAAAGCTTAACGGGCGGCACAGTCCCATCGCTTGGTAACCTAATCTTGCTGTGAGCAAACCACCACCTAGCCCTTGTGCTAATCTTGCCGATAATTTGCCTGTCATTTCGACAGATAATAACTGAGTACCTAAATCAGCGACAACTTCAGTTGTTCCCGCATAAACAATATTCACAATAATGCTTTTTATCAGTCTTATTCGGCTCCAGTAACCTAATTCAATACCATAAATATCTGCAATGGCATTAATCATTCCCTGGTTACGCCACAAAATAATCGCCATATCTAATACTGCCAACGGACTTGCCGCCAGTAATAATGCTGACTCACCAGCATATCGGCTAACGATTTGTTTGGCTTTCTCATCACGCTCGCTCAACACTAAATCGTCAAATAGCAACACCATTTCAGCATCATTATGCTCGCTACTGTTAATCGAAATAAACTGCTGCTTCCCCTTACTTGCTGGATAATGCTGTATCAATTGGCCAATAAACTTTTCCGCCTCACCGCGTTGCATACTTTGCGACAACCGCTCGCCTGTAACTTGAGTATCGACAACGTGTTTAAGCTTAGCGAGTTTTCGCCACTCTGAAACCGTCATTGAGGAGACCCATGCCACAACGATTGCCGTCACTGAGGCATAAAAGCCAAATAACCCAGGACTTTGTAAAAAAGCGTTATACAAACCAGAAAACGTTTGTACAATCACCGCTAAAATAATCCCAACACATGAGAACTTAGCCATTTTAGACCAACCTTTAGGCGATGTAGTGGCTTCGATAACCTCAATGTCTTCTGTTATTTCTGCTAACGCAGTTTCACAAATGAACTCGACTTCAGCATAAGATTGCCCAGCCTTAACTTGAGGCTCATCTACGGTTTCAGACTCAAACACTTGCTGTTTTTTTAGTTCAGTCTGATGTCTTGGATGCTGTGATTGGCTGCTATTCATATTTGATTGGTTCATTACTGTAATTTATCCCCGAGTAAAAACTGCAGTAAATGGTCTAGCCGGATATGGTCAAAGTGAGGATCCGAACTTGCTGACGGAGGTATTTTGGGCGGGTTAAACGATACAAAATTAAAGCCCTGTTTTTGCCAAAAGTCATTTTCTGGTAGCGTTTGCGGTACTTCCCCCGGAAAAATTGTCAACATATTATGATTTTCATCTATACCTCTTACCACTTCTTGCTCGCCCGATGAGGTGTTAACCATGCCATGCTGGGTTGCTTTGATGGCACTGATGGCCATAGTCTCCACTTCGCAACCTTCATAATTAGCAAAATGTTGACTGTGTTTGAGCATATCAGTCAGCAAGCTTAAAACATGACTTTGTTGATCCCGTGTGACTCGATCAACTTTACTTGCAGCGAACAATAATTTATCAATTTTAGGTGAGAATAAACGCCTCAATAAACTTGATTGACCAAAATGAAAACTTTCCACAATACTATTTAACGCATTCCCCATATCCTCGAATTGAGCTTTACCATTATTCAAACCATTAAAGCAGTCCACCAGCACTAACTGACGGTCAAAACTCGCAAAGTAATCACGATAAAATGGTTTAACCACAACAGAGACATACTCTTGATAGCGTTTTTTTAATACTTGGTAGTAACTGTCTTCCGCTGTTGCTTCAAGTTCGGCAAGTTGCTCTAAAGATAGATTGACTAAAGGGAAAAACGCGAGCAACGGCGTGTCAGCAAATTCGCCTGGTAATAACATTCTGCCTGGTTGAGCAAGATAAAAACCTTCGGTATTGACTAAGTCAATTAATAAAGCCTGGTATAGATCTGCAACTTGTTTAAGTTTGTGCTCATCTGCGGTTTCAGAGAATTTGATTTCATTTATCGCTGATTCAAAAGCGGGATAACAAGCTGAATGTTTTAGCCTGTTTTTCACTGATATCTGCCCAGTAACCCATTCTGAATAACTTTGCTTTAGCATAGGCAAATCAAGTAACCATTCACCTGGGTAATCAACAATATCAACATATAAAGTGGCAGTGTCTGAAATTTTAGCTAAGATGCCTTTTCTTGGACGATATTTAATCGCTAAACGAAGTTCAGAAATATTCCTTGTCGAAGCAGGCCAAGTCGCCGGCGATGACGTTAACGCATTCATTCCACCCTGATAGTCAAAACTCGCGATAGCTAAATCTGGCTGCATCGCTCGTTTAATACCAATAAGACGATTCTCTCTCGACACTTGCCAAAGTGGTAACGGGTTATGTTTGACATTACTTCCAGCATGAAGCATTTGATTCACAAGCCCTGTGATAAAAGCAGTTTTACCAGCGCCAGATAGACCCGTCACTGCTAAACGGACATGTCTGTCTGTGCTTCGATGTACTAATTGACTCGTTTTTTTGGAAATTTTACTCATTGAACGATCAAAAAAACTCATAATTTATCTCAAGTCGGTGTAAAACAGGGATTGGTCACTAAGATTTAGGCTAACAATTCTCATTCATATCGAGATTAATTTAGCACTTTGCTGACTATAACATCTAGGCAAGAAAGGAAAATTCAAGGGCGGTGTACCGCCCATTGGATTTCTGATAGCTCAATGTAGAGCTAAGTTAAAGCAGGTGGCGCAATTTTATAGGTTATTAATTTCATGTTTTAAATCAAAGTTATCTGAAGTTACATGACGTTCTAAACGTTGCAATCTAATTTCAAGCGCGTAGAACTGGCTATTAACATCGTGAAGAGCACGTTTTGCAGGCTCACCAGCTTGCCATACCTTTTTCTTCACTTCGATATCTTTATGATTTTGTTTAGCACTCTCCTCTACTGTATTGCTATCCAAAATTAACCATAAAGCGATATAGATGATTAAAATGGGCCCAGAACCGCCAACTAAAAAGATTGATACCGCAATAACACGTACTAACCATGTTTCAAAATTAAAGTAGTCGGCAATCCCTGCACATACTCCTGAAATTTTACCCGACTGGGGGATACGGTATAATGTACGACCGTTAGCTTTGCTCATGTTTCCCCCTCCATTCAGGTGCTTCCGTGTCTAAAATAGCTTCCAACGTTTCAATGCGTTGTCCCATTTTATCCGCTTGGGCGATCAATTCGTTCAATTGTGAAAACTCTGCCTCAGTGAGCCCCTGGCTCACTTGTCGCTTACTGCGATAATGAAGAACCAACCAGATAGGCGCCACAATCACTAGAAAAATAATAATTGGGGCAATAAGAAGATCCATATCCATAACTCACCTCTGAAAAAATTTTACTTGTTTGTTTTAGTTTGCGTTTTTGGTGCTGATTTCGCTTTCACTTTCGCTTTTAATGCTTCTAGCTCTTCATTGACTGAGTCTTCAGCTTCTAATGCTGCGAACTCATCAGCAAGGTTACCTTTTTTGCCTAGGTCATAAGCTTCAACTTGAGACTCTAAACCTTCAACACGGCGTTCGTAGTTTTCGAACTTCACCATTGCATCATCAATTTTGCTTGAATCTAACTGCTTTTTCACTTCTAAACGTGAAGTTGCAGTTTGTTTGCGCATGATAATTGTTTTTTGACGAGCGCGTGCATCATTAAGCTTTTCTTGAAGCTGTTCTACTTCTTGCTTAAGACGTGCAATATGCTCTTCAACAACTTGTAGTTCCATTTCAAGTGTTTCTAAAATGGTCACTGTTTTTTGTTTTTCGACTAGAGCCGCTTTTGCTAAGTCTTCCCTATCTTTCGATAAAGCCAATTCAGCTTTTGCCTGCCAATCGATAACTTGTTCTTGTACTCGGCTAATACGACGCAGTAGTTCTTTCTTTTCTGCTAACACTTTCGCAGAGGTTGAACGTACTTCTACTAACGTATCTTCCATTTCCTGAATAATCAGACGAACCATTTTTTCTGGATCTTCTGCTTTATCTAATAAAGCACTGATGTTCGAATTAATGATATCTGCAAAGCGTGAGAAGATTCCCATAATGTGTCCCTCAAATATTTTGTTAAAGTCGAATATTACTATTCACATGCCGTGCCAACTTTGCATAAGCTTTAATTTTCAACAAGTTAACCAAATTATTAACTTTTTCTTTATTTTAAAGCGCTAGCCAACTATTATGATTTTCACCACTTGTTAGCGTAATAGACTAAAAATTACAGTGACTAGACAATTTGAGCAAGACAATCTTATCGGACAATCCAATGCTTTATTAGAAGTATTGGAACATGTTTCTAAAGTTGCCCCACTTTCTAAGCCAGTTTTAATCATTGGTGAACGTGGTACAGGTAAAGAACTTATCGCAGAACGGTTACATTTTCTATCTGCACGTTGGGATCAAGAGTTTATTAAACTTAATTGTTCCTCTTTAAGTGAGTCTTTACTTGAAAGTGAACTATTTGGCCATGAGTCTGGTGCGTTTACTGGCGCGAAAGGAAAACATGAGGGTCGTTTTGAGCGAGCTGATGACGGCACATTATTTTTAGATGAACTTGCTAACACTTCAGGATTAATTCAAGAAAAGCTTCTACGTGTTATTGAATATGGCGAATTTGAACGTGTTGGCGGCAGTAAAACAGTCCAAACCAATGTCAGATTGGTGTGTGCGGCTAATGAAGACTTACCTACTCTTGCTGAAAATGGCGAGTTTCGCGCCGATTTACTCGACCGACTAGCATTCGATGTCATTACATTACCGCCATTAAGATGTAGAACTGAAGATATCATGCCGCTGGCTGAATATTTTGCAGTCAGTATGGCAAGACAACTAAACTTAGATTTCTTTGGCGGCTTTAGTCCTGTAG
Organism: Shewanella sp. TC10; assembly: GCF_009663145.1. Taxonomy (GTDB): domain Bacteria; phylum Pseudomonadota; class Gammaproteobacteria; order Enterobacterales; family Shewanellaceae; genus Shewanella. The sequence goes on along the minus strand of NZ_VKHR01000057.1, from coordinate 23,587 downwards.
CAACAGAGCAGTTAATGTCTCATCGCTGGCCTGGTAATATTCGTGAACTTAAAAACGTAGTGGAGCGAAGTGTTTACCGCCGTGGTTCTGATGGTGATGAAATTGACCATATTATCCTTGACCCATTTGCCTCACCTTATCGCCCAACAAGTCGAGTTAAAACCCGTGAAAGGCAGCAAATAGCTGACAATGTCAATTCAGAAGCTCCTGTTACTGCATCAGATACTGAGGCGAGTGATGAAAATCAGGTGGATCAGGCTATCCAATTAAATAACCAGTTTAGCTTCCCTATTAACTTTAAAGAGCACACTGAAAATTATGAGGTTGAGTTGCTTAAAAAAGCCTTGGCAGAAAGTCAGTATAATCAGAAGAAAACCGCTGAGTTACTTGGATTAAGTTATCACCAGTTGCGTGGCATATTGAAAAAGTACAACTTATTAGAGAAGGCTTAAGATGATATTTGCTCCTAAGTTATTAACACTGCTAAAATAGTCGTTTACAGCCTAAAAATTAAATGATGAAAAAATGCGTGTGAAAAGAGAACGCTGGAATCCCTTAGCATTACTCTGCTTACTATCTTTTTTAGTAACAGCTTGTGGTGAGTTAAATGTCCCATCAGGGATTGTTTATTGCTCTGAAGGTAACCCAGAAACATTTAATCCGCAATTAATCACTTCGGGCACCACCATCGATGCGAGCTCAAATCAGCTCTATAATCGACTAATTGATTACAACGATGACTCATCTGACTACACCGCATCTCTGGCTACTGACTGGAAAGTATCGGATGATGGCCTTCGCTATCATTTTACCTTGCGTCAAGGCGTACAATTTCAATATAACGCACTGTTCAGTCCATCACGCAGCTTCAACGCTGACGACGTCATTTTCTCTTTCGGGCGGATTATTGATGTAAATCACCCATATCATTTAGTCAGCCGTACTGGTTACCCATTCTTTCAGAGTATTGATTTTGCTAACTTAGTCACTCAAATTGAGAAAGTGAATGACTATGAAATTATTTTCCATCTTGCGCAGAAAGATGCTTCATTTTTATCTAATCTCGCAACCGATTTTGCCGTTATTCTATCGGCAGAATATGCGATGCAACAACTTGAAGCTGGTACGCCGGAAAATGTCGACTATTTTGCCATAGGTACAGGACCATTTTATTTAGCTGAATATGCTAAAAATGAATATATACGCTTCAAACGAAATCAGTACTATTGGGGTGAGCAAGCTAAAATTGATTTATTAGTTTTTGATATTACCCGTAAAAGCGAATCAAGACTGGCAAAAATCATCACCCGCGATTGCCAAGTTTCCGCACTGCCTAAAGCCAATGAACTGGCTGTGATTAAAAAACATAAGCACCTTGAATTGCGAACTAAGCCAGGTTTAAACGTCGCTTTTTGGGCATTCAATACTCAAAAGCCACCATTGGATGATGTCAATGTCCGCCACGCTTTAGCTCATGCTGTCGACAAACAGAACATTCTTAATGTGGTCTATCATGATACTGCTGTTGCCGCATCCGGCATGTTACCTCCCGCGTCTTGGGCTTACAGCGAAACCGAAGATGCTAATCAATATGATCCAGAAGAAGCGAAACGGCTGTTAAAAGAAGCTGGAGTGAGTAATCTTTCATTTGATATTTGGGCTATGCCTGTGGTCAGGATTTATAATCCCAATGCACTCAAAACTGCTGAGCTCATTCAAGCAGACTTAGCCAATATTGGCGTGACGGTGAATATTGTCAGCTACGACTGGAGTGTATTCACTCAAAAATTAATTTCCAGTGATTACGACTCGGTGCTGATTGGTTGGAATGCTGATAATACAGACCCAGATAACTTTTTTACCCCACTACTCAGTTGCAGTGCGTTAGAGTCTAACAATAATCGCTCTCGCTGGTGTTCGAATGAATTAGACACAGTATTGGCACAAGCGAAGGAAACCTTATCTAAATCGGAGCGTAAAGCCCTTTATAAACAGGCTGAGCAGATTATTCATGAGCAAGTGCCTTTAGTAAATATTGCTCATGCACAAAAGCTACTTTTGAAGAGTACGAGTGTCAGCACTAAAAATGTAAACCCTTATGGTGGAATGTCTTTCTCCAGTGTCGAGCTTATAAAAGAGGAGATTCAACCCTAATGTGGCGTTATCTGTTAAGACGAATAAACCTCTTTTTTGCGACGTCTTTAGTGATGATTGCAGTATTATTTTTCGCCACAGGCATGTTTCCTGTAGAAAAGGGTTATGCACTTTCGGGCGTTCAGTTTCCTACAGCAGAGCAGCAAGCCCAAACCGTCGAGGACTATAACTTAAATGGCAACCAGATTAGTCAATTCTTTGCTTATGTGGAGCAGCGATTATCTGGAAATTTTGGTATTTCAGTCAACTCTCAGCAAAGTGTGGCAGATGAGCTCAGTGCGGTATTACCAGCATCCTTCGAATTGTCATTATTTGCAGGTTGTATTGCGGTTTTTTTTGGCGTGCCTTTAGGGGTGCTTGCCTCTCTAAGCACCAGTAAACCAGTACAAAGAAGCATTCTAGCCATAACATTAACGGGTTATTCCATTCCAGTATTTTGGTTAGGGCTGACTTTAGCGCTATGGTTCGGGGTACAGCTTGAATGGTTACCGATTTCTGGTCAAATTAACCTATTATACGAAATAGAGCCCGTCACCCGTATTATGTTGATAGATACATTGTTATCTGAATCAAGTTACAGTATGTCGGCGTTTAAAGATGCTTTACTGCATATCATACTGCCTGCGGTCACCTTAGCCGTATTACCTTTTACTGTAGTTATTCGGATCACTCGCCAAGCTATGGTGACCGTCATGACACAAACCTATATTCGCGCCGCAGAGGCCAGAGGGTTAAGTACATACCGTATTCTAATCAGACATGCTCTGCCAAATGCGCTTATTCCAGTGTTAAAAGCATTCGGTTTGATGCTAGGCTCATTTGCAAGTTACGGCATTATTGTAGAAGTTATTTTTGCTTGGCCAGGAGTGGGCTCATGGCTAATTAACGGTATTTATCAACGGGACTACACAGTGATCCAAGCAGGAATATTATCTGTTTCTTTGTTGATCATTTTTTTAAGCATTGTCATTGAGTTATTGCATACCTCTATTAACCCAATTAATAGGAAAGAGTTGTATGCCAATTAAAAAACTCTACCAAGAAGAACAAATGGAATCGCCTTTGGGGCAACTATGGCATGCGTTTGCCAGTAACCCATTTGCCGTTGCGGGCCTATGGGCGGTGATATTTTTATTACTTTTAGTGGTTTTTGGCCCGCTACTGGCGCCTTTTCAACCTGAGATGCAAAATCCTGATGCGATTTTATTACCCCCATCTTGGGATCAAGCTGGTCATGTTTCCCACTTTTTAGGCACCGATGACTTAGGACGAGATTTATTTAGCCGTATTCTTCATGGAGTCAGACTGACTTTTGGTATGTCGCTAATTGTAGTGATATGCGCACTAGTGGTTGGCTTTATCATTGGTTCATTATCTGGAATGATGCGCGGATTAAAATCGAGTATTTTAGGTCACTTATTAGATGCTTTACTTTCTATCCCATCACTTCTATTAGCCATTTTAGTCGTCGCAGTCACGGGACCTGGGCTAACCAATGTGTTTTGGGCCGTAGGTATTGCGCTAACCCCACAATTTGTTCGTGCAATACATCAAGCCGTTCATGAAGAATTGCAAAAAGAATATGTTACCGCAGCTAAACTTGATGGCGCCAGCCAGGTGCAAATATTTTGGTATGTGATTATGCCAAATGTTTGGGATGTGGTGATTATTCAAACGACCATTGCTATTTCTGTAGCGATTTTGGACATTGCCGCACTTGGTTTCTTAAACCTTGGTGCACAAGCGCCAAGTTCAGAATGGGGCTCGATGATTTTCCAAGGGTTAAGTAGCCTGCTTATCGCCCCATGGACCATCACCATTCCAGGTCTTGCCATTTTATTTACAGTTTTATCCATCAATTTGGTGGGTGACGGATTACGCTCGGCGCTTGCGCCGATAAGAAACTAATCTATGCCATTACTCGATATTCGAAACTTGACCATTGAACTTGATACCCCTCAAGGCAAGGTAAAAGTGCTTGAGAAAGTCAGCTTGACCATTAACCCTGGTGAAGTGCATGGCTTAGTTGGTGAGTCTGGTTCTGGCCGCAGTCTACTTGCAAAAGCCGTTCTTGGAGTATTAGGTCCTAACTGGAATATCATTGCAGATCGTATGATGTGGGATGGTAAAAATCTCCTTGAAATGACATCTAAACAGCGCCGCAACTTGATGGGCACTGATATGACAATGATTTTTCAAGATCCTTCAGGCAGTTTAGATCCAGTTAAGACCATTGGTAGTCAACTGATTGAGTCATTAACACCCAATAAAGCAGTACCGTTTTGGCGGCGGGCTAAAGACACACGTTTAACAGCTCAAAAGTGGTTACATAAAGTCGGTATTAAACAATCTGAAGCCATTATGAAAAGCTACCCTTGGGAGTTATCTGAAGGTGAATGTCAAAAAGTGATGATTGCAATGGCTGTTGCCAATCACCCTAGATTGTTAATCGCAGATGAGCCGACAAACTCGATGGAGTTAAGCACACAAGCGCAAATTTTCAGGTTACTGTCGCAGTTAAACCAATTGCAAAATGTGTCTATCTTGCTGGTAAGCCACGAACTAGAAACCTTGGTGAAATGGTGTGATCGCATTAGCATTTTATACAGTGGTCAAATTATGGAATCAGGGCCTGTTAATGAGTTGCTCAATAACCCTTATCACCCCTATACCAAAGCATTATTTAAAAACTTACCTGAGCACACAGGTAAAATGCGTCATAAATCATATTTACCCTCCTTGCAAGGTTCTTCACCATCGTTACAACACTTGCCAGCAGGTTGTCGCCTAGGCCCACGCTGCCCCGATGCGCAAAGACAATGTGTAATTCAACCCAGTTTAGCCCATGAAAAAGACCGCTATTTTGCTTGCCACTTCCCATATAACAATGAGATAGAAGATGACAACGCCATTACTTAATGTCACAGAACTTAGTAAACGATACTTTACTGGTTATAAACGCTTTAAGGCGCAATATAATCAGGCGCTCTCCCCTGTTTCATTTGAACTTGAACGTGGCCAAACTTTAGCAATTGTCGGTCAGGTCAGCTCTGGGAAAAGCACCTTAGCCAGAATGTTAGTAGGTGCAGAACCTCGTACCACTGGGACGATTGAGTTTGAAGGTGAGGCATTGGAGGCGCGTAATTTAAAGCAGCGTTGCCGCCTAATACGAATGATTTTTCAAGATCCGAACACCTCGTTAAACCCAAGGTTAACGATTGGCGCTTTACTTGAAGAGCCATTACGCTTCAATACCGATATGACCAGCCAGGAACGCAAAGAGCAAGTAACGGATACTCTACGTAAGGTGGGGTTACTACCTGAACATTCAAGTTTTTACCCTCATATGATATCCGAAGGTCAAAAACAGCGTGTTGCGGTTGCGCGGGCATTAATGCTTAATCCCAAAATTATTATTGCTGATGAAGCGCTAGCCTCTTTAGATTTATCAGTACGTTCGCAAATTTTAAATCTGTTGCTCAAACTTCAAAAAGAAATGGGTTTATCTTATATCTTTGTGACTCACAACTTAAATGTGGTTAGACACTTTAGTGATAAAGTTATGGTGCTCAATAAAGGTGTCATGGTAGAAAAAAATACCACTGAAGAATTATTTGAAAACCCGCAACATGAATACACACGCAGACTCATTACAGAGCAAGTACTGCTCAAGGCAAAACGCTAAACTGCTCCAACCACTGCGTAATTTAGCTATTTTTATTAAAAATGAGTGCCATTTCGGCGGCTAACTATTTATCCTATGGCCATTGTTAAAGGAAGAAACGAAATTATGATTATTAAACCAAAAACACGTGGCTTTATTTGTACCACAACACACCCTATCGGCTGTGAAGCTAACGTAAAAGAGCAAATTGAATTAACCAAAGCGAAAGGCAAAATTGCAAACGGTCCTAAAAAGGTGCTTGTTGTCGGTTCTTCTAGTGGTTACGGCTTATCTTCGCGCATAGCGTCAGCTTTTGGTAGTGATGCTGCAACAATCGGTGTTTTCTTCGAAAAACCAAGTACTGAAACAAAACCTGGTACAGCAGGCTGGTATAACTCTGCTTATTTTGACAAGTTTGCTAAAGCTGAAGGCTTATATTCTAAAAGTATCAACTGTGATGCCTTTAGCCATGAAGCAAAACAAAAAGTTATTGAAATGATTAAGGAAGACCTTGGTCAAATCGATATGGTAGTTTACTCATTAGCCTCTCCTGTGCGTAAGCTGCCAGACACAGGTGAAGTGATCCGCTCAAGCCTTAAGCCTATTGGTGAAACATATACAGCAACAGCTGTAGACACCAATAAAAATACCATCATTGAAACCTCAGTTGAACCAGCTACAGAGCAAGAAATTGCCGATACAGTAACGGTTATGGGCGGCGAAGACTGGGAATTATGGATGAATGCGCTTAGCGAAGCTGGCGTATTAACAGACAACTGTAAGACCGTTGCTTACAGCTATATCGGTACTGAAATCACTTGGCCTATCTACTGGCATGGTGCACTAGGTAAAGCCAAGATGGACTTAGACCGTGCAGCACATGCGTTAAATACTAAGTTATCAGCCACTGGCGGCTCTGCAAATGTAGCAGTGCTTAAGAGTGTCGTCACTCAAGCAAGCTCTGCTATTCCAGTGATGCCACTTTATATCGCGATGGTATTTAAGAAAATGCGTGAAGAAGGTGTTCATGAAGGCTGTATGGACCAAATTTACCGCATGTTCAGTGAACGCTTGTTCCGTGAAGACGGTGCTGCGCCAGAAACGGATGCTGACAATCGCCTACGTTTAGATGATTGGGAATTACGTGAAGAAATTCAAAAGCATTGTCGTGAGCTTTGGGCTGATGTCACTACAGAAAATTTAACTGAACTAACTGATTATAATGAATATAAAGAAGAATTCTTGAAACTATTTGGTTTCGGAGTTGACGGTATTGATTATGATGCGGACGTTAATCCAAACGTGACTTTTGATGTTGTCAGCTTATAACTGTTAAATTTCGAAATAAGTAAAAACCAAGCCAAGTGCTTGGTTTTTTTATGTCTGTTAATCCGCGTTCTATTTTTTAAACTAGCTTTGATTAACTAATAAATTATAAATAAGACGCAAAAAAAAAGACCAAGCTGATGAGACTTGGTCTTTGGGGGATATTAGGGATGATGAATTATATTAAAGCTTATTTCTTTTCAAGTGCATGCTTAGCAGCATTTTCACCAGCTTTACGACCGAATACTACGGTATCAGCAATTGCGTTGCCGCCTAGGCGGTTGTAACCGTGAAGACCACCAGTCACCTCACCTGCTGCGAACAAACCTTCCATTTTCCAGCTTTGTAGATTTAATACGTTTGCATCGGTATCAACTGCAACACCACCCATAGTGTGATGAATACCAGGTGCAACTTTAACTGCGTAGAATGGCGGCTTGCTTAAGTTAAGAGGCATATCTTCACGACCGAATGCATCATCTTTACCCGCAGCTTGATACTTGTTGTAATCAACTGCAGTTTTAGGTAGTTGGCTCATGCCAGTGATTTTAGCTAACTCTTCAACAGTATTGGCTTTACTTAGCATACCTAAATGCTCGTAACCACGTACCATTTTCTTCTTCTCAACTAACTGCTCATCGAATACTAACCAAGCATATTGATCTTTTTGCTTAAGGATGGCGTCTGATGCACGGTCACGAGTCGTAAGTTCACTAATGAAACGCTGACCATCTGTATTCACCATAATAGCGCCTACACCACGAACAGTTTCAGAAATTAAGATACGACTGTCTTTACCAATTGTTGGGTGAGCTTGAACCCAATCAATATCTGTCATTGAAGCGCCAATTTCTTTCGCAAGTAATACACCATCACCGGTTGCTGTAACGTTGTTTGAACTTGTCATGTCTTTCATTGTAGGACGATAGTAAGCAACCATTTGCTTATTCATACCGTAACCACCTGTTGCAAGCACAACTGAATCTGCCGCAACCATGTTGTAACCAGAATGACGACCATGAACCACCACACCCGCTACTGACTTGTCGTCGTTTAACACGATTTTTTCGATTCTAGAGTTTACGCGAACATCGATATCACGCTCTTTTGCTGCTTTACGTAATGTATCAATGATGTGTGGTCCTACTGACGCGCCACCTGAAGGACGGTGAGTACGTTCAACGCGAGCGCCACCAGAACGCTTTAAGTCGTCCATATTAGCGCCTAAAGACTCAAGCCATTTCACTGCGCCTGCTGATTCTTCTGCAAGGATTTGCACTAACTCTGGGTCATTTTGGTTACGACCGCCTTTCATTGCATCTTCTGCATACCATTCAACTTTATCTTCAATACCTTTTGCTTTTTGCTGAGGTGTACCCACTGCGTTAATACCACCAGCAGCTAGCATTGAATTACCACCTGTGTATGGCGCTTTTTCAAATAACACCACATTAGCGCCTGCCATTTTTGCAGAAATTGCAGCATTAAAACCAGCTGAACCACCACCAACGACGATGACGTCAACCGTTTCTACAGGTCCTTTCGCGATAGCTTTTTGGATCTTGTCTTGGTTCCAATCGCCATCCCACTTTTTCTTCTCTTTCGCATCAGCAAAAGGCATTTCCATTTCGAAGTTATGACAGTTGTTACACGTTAACTCAGGTTTCGCATGCCCAGAGTGACAAGAAGTACAGTTGATTTCACCTAAGTGAGAAGCATGTGGGTCAAATTCTAATTTGTCATTAACTAGATCAGCGTATCCACCGTGACAATCCTGACATTGAGCGTTCTCATGTGTTTGGCTATCAGTCATCGATTTTTTGATGTCTTTCATTTTGCCAGTGACGTGACAAGTCTGGCAGTCACCCATTTCAGTATGAAATGAAGCCAAGTCATTTTTTGCCATTGCGCTGCCAGAAGTAAGCATCATCACTGCTACTGCCGAAGCTAAATATTTAAGTTTCATGTGTTCGATCCTTTAAGTGTGTTTTCTTATGTCTCTTTGTTGAGAGCAAGATTACTCACTAAGGAGTAGTAAAACTTAGATCTCTATCATATTTAAGGTTCAGTTAAGTTTTTATGAAAACGTGTTCAATTCTCCTTAATCAGCAACAAAAAACAAACACCTGTGACTCACATTCATTTTCTCAAAAAATAAAATTACTACGATATAAAACATGAAATCTAAATACATTTACTGATTTATAAAAAATAAGATTTTATAAATTTTGTATCTAGACACTAATAACGTTTCTTAAAAAATGAAAAAGATAAATCATTAAAACGTTTATAAAAACAAAAACAATATTAATTAAATTTACTATTTAAAACATGGGATTAAACATGAAAAAAACATTACTATCATTATCAGTGATAACACTTCTCTCAGCTAATTCTTATTCAGCATTAGCCGAGTCACCACAATTTTACGGTCGATTAGAGATGGCAGTAACTAATTCAGACAATGGTTCTACAACTCAAAATGGTAAGTCTGGAACAGTACTAGAAAATAACTTTTCAAGATTAGGCGTTCACGGCAGTGAAACACTTGCTAAAGATATTGAGGTACTTTATCGCGTCGAGTTACAAGTTAATTCAGCTACAAATGAAGGCAATGATGATGTCTTTAAAGCGAGAAATACCTATTTAGGTTTAAAGACAAATCTAGGTACTGTACTCGTAGGTAGAAACGACACCGTAATGAAAACATCTAAAGGTAAAGGTGAGGCTTTTGCGTTAACCAATGCTGCATACAATAGAATGATTGCCGGCCAAGATCGTAAAGCTGACGGTATTACCTATTACTCGCCTAAAATTGCTGATTTAATCACGTTCAATGCCACTTATTTAATGGATGATAACTACGCAGAATATGATGACAACGGTGAGCGTACAGATTACGACGAGCAGCAATATGCATTAAGTATTATTGCAGGTGATAAGAAGCTGAAAAACCAACCTTATTACCTAGCTGCTGCCTATAATACCATTGGTGGTGTTGATGCTTATCGTGGCGTGGCGCAGTTCAAAATCGGCAAGTTTAAACTTGGTGGATTATTTCAAAATACCGAAAGCCAAGAATACAGTTATAAAGAAGGTAATTCATATTTTGTTAGCGCGGTTTATAATTTAAATGGCGTTAATTTAAAAGCTGAAATCGGTAAAGATGAAGCAGGTTTTGGTAAATACTTTAAGAACAGTGCAACATCATCAAGTGAATATAAGCGCGCCACGGATGTCGACATTAATTCATTTGTGATTGGTGCCGATTACCGTATATCTAAATCTACAATGGTTTTTGCCCATTATGCTAAATATGAAGGTGAATACAGAGTTGAAAATGCAGGTCCTGTTATTGATTTAGATGAAGACAATATTTTTACCCTTGGTGTTAGATACGACTTTTAAAAATTAGAATCTAGAGCGTTAACTGCCCAGTATTCAGTTAACGCTAGCTTTACACAGTTAAAAGTTTTAATAAAAACATGAGCAGAGTTGCAAAAAACGTAACCTAAACCCTGATTTTTAAGTTGTTTTTTATTATTTCGCTATAATCTCAAACATCATTAATAAAATAATCTTTATCTTATGAAAATTACGCTTAAACAACTCACCATTTTTAAAGCCATTCATGATAACGGACAGATTTCAAAAGCTGCGCAACAACTGCATATGTCTGTACCCGCTGTGAGTATGGCACTTAAAGAGTTAGAAAGTTCGTTAGGAACGAGGCTGTTTGAGCGAGGAAGTAATGGGCTATCGATTAATGATAATGGTGAAGTTATCCTTCCCTACGCCAATGAGATGCTCTCTAAAGGCACTCAATTAGAACAAATGTTTGCCGAGCGAAATGCCGTAGGTGGGACCATAAAAATAGGTAGTAGTAAAACTGCTGGAAACTACATTTTGTCACGTAAAATTCCACAATTTAAAAAGTTGCACCCATTAGTTGATATCAAACTGGTTATTAATAATAGCCTCACAATTGAGAAAATGGTTTCAGAGAAAGAGTTAGATTTAGGCTTTGTTGATGCCAAACCTGGACTTAATAATCTGCAATATGAGCAATGGTTAAAAGATAAAATCTGTCTGGTAACTAGCTGCGACAATCCGATTTTAGATGAAACCATTACAGCTGAATTATTATCAGAGCAATTATGGGTAATGGATTCAACATTATCTGTTTCAAGGCTTCGAAATACTCAATTGTTAAGAAGTGCTAGAATCACGATTAATCATGAATTATCTATGAATACTATGGGGGCAATTAAGCGTGCAATAGGCACAGGTATTGGCGTCAGCGTATTGCCTTATTTAGCAGTAAAAGAAGAGATAAAACGCGGTGAAATTGTTGAACTGCAACTTGCAGATTGGGATTTCAGTCGTAAATATTGGTCAATCAGCCGAAATGACGAGCCCTTGTCATCTCTATTAGAAGAGTTTATTAGTTTTTGTAACGCTTAATACCATCATTATTTAAACACTAAGGTAGCCAGAGAATTTATGATCAACCAAGATCCAGTAATATTTGGCTTACTCGCGACCATTATTGGGTTAATTTTTTATACCAGTAAATCTTCACATCCAATTTGGCAACAAATATACCGTTTTGTGCCTGTCATGGTGATGTGTTATGTCCTTCCTTCACTACTCAACACCTTCAATATTGTTGATGCAAGTCTCAGTGAATTAAATACCATCACCTCTAAGTATTTAATGCCCGCATGTTTAACGTTATTGATCATTAGTGTGGATATTAAATCTATGCTTTTGCTTGGTCCAAAAATTGTTATTTTATTTTTACTCGGCAGCCTTGGTGTCATTATTGGCGGTCCATTAACGCTGCTAATATTCTCAAAAGTCGCACCAGAAACGATCACTTGGGTCGGAGATGGCGCAGCATGGAAAGGAATGGCAACACTCGCGGCTAACTGGGTTGGTGGTACTGCAAATCAAATAGCCATGAAGGAAATCTATCAAGTTGAAGAAAGCTTATTCGCGATAATGATATCGGTCAATGTTATTTATTCAGCGATATGGATGTCATTTTTACTTATCTGTGCCAATAACGCCAAAGCCATCGATAAAAAACTTGGCTCTGATGCAAGTCAATTCAATAAGCTTATCTCTGTTACTGAACATAATGTCACTAACAAACAAACTGCACCGAGTCTGAATACTTACATGATGATGTTTGGTGTTGCTTTTGGCGTTACAGGCTTAGCTCATTTCGGTGCTGATATACTGGCACCATTTTTTGCAGAACATTACCCACTAACAGAAAAATACAGTTTTACGTCTAAATTCTTTTGGATAGTTATCATAGTGACCACTGTGAGCATTATCCTATCCAATACCAAAGTCCGTGAACTTGAATCAGCTGGTGCCTCAAAAGTCTCGACTGTCATGCTGTATTGCTTGATAGCCAATATGGGCTTGCAAATGGATCTCACTATGATTGATGACTTCCCCATTTACTTTGCAATTGGGTTTGTGTGGTTATCAATTCATGCCATCGTTGTGATTATTGCAGGGCTGTTGATGAAAGCACCGGTTGCTTATATGGCTTTAGCCAGCCAATGCTGTATCGGTGGTGCGGCTTCCTCGCCAGTTGTAGCCATGGCTTTTCACCGCTCTTTAGCGCCAGTTGCCATCATGTTTTCTGTATTTGGATATGCTTGGGCAACCTATATGGCATGGATTTGTGCAGAGATGATGCGAATGACGTCGCATTAAGCTACGGCAGCATTTAAATCACATCACTATTCAGTCTAGAATCAATCAAACTAAGGCTAAATAGACCCTTGTTTGTTGCTTATTTGGCTCAGTGATGTTTATTTTCTCAAAAATTAGCGGCAGATTTTTCAATTCAACATTATGTTTTTTATTTTGCTCAATTAACCAGGTCCCGTATAAATACTTCACTTTTTGATTTAATGCCTCATCAGAGCCTGTATGTATGAATGATGCAAACCTACCCTTTGGTATCTCGCCTAACTTAAAGTGCTCAGAAGACTCAATTAAAGGCATTAAAGTCGCTTTTTGATTGTCATTAATACTCACTGCAATATCAATATTGTACTGTTCATTTTCTGATGCATTAATTTGATAAACGAAATTAAAAGTTTGACTGGTAGCGGGCGAAAGTTGATAGGCTTGCCTAAAAGCACGCATCGCTTGAATAGTTTGCGGTAAATACTCAGCAAGAGTTCGGTGTTTAATCGTAATGACCCCAATGCTATCTAGTTCTACAATTTCAATATTAACGTCGCTGGCAGATAGTTCGTCATGGCCTTCTGAAAGGGTTTTTAACGGTTGCTGTTTTTCAAAAAAATTTCCCCAGTCTGGTGACTGTTGAAACTGTTGAGGACTTTGGCCAATACTCTGACTAAATGCTTTGTCAAAAGCTACCTCTGATGGATAACCAGCTGACTGCGCGACTTTTGCAATTGATATTGTTTTATCAAACCCAAGCTGCTGAGCAACCTCTAAGTTCCGTAATAGCGCAATATAATCGTCTGTATTGGTATGAAATAAACTATGAAAAATAAAATCAAAATGGTACTGAGGTACTTGAGCAATAGTAGCCAACAACTCCATATTAAAGCTCGCTGACAAGTTATTATCAATATGCGTTAACACCTGCTCAAATCGTTGATTTATATTTTCCACTTACGTTTTACCTTCTATCGTGCCTGTTTAAATTGAATGAGTTGAACTGAGCCGAACTGCATAGTTAATTTAGCTGTGAATCGATTAAAGCAGTGAGTCGATTAAAACAAATAGTTACCCTAAACAGTTATTTTTTCCCAGCAAAAATAGGCTTCATCAGCTAAAGCCAATAATTGTGAATCTTCTTCAGTATCCCCGTAAGCATAAACTTTTTCAAAGCTGCTCAACTGGTATCGATGGTTCACTCTTTGCGCTTTTTGGTGCGCGCTGCAATCACCATTAATATATCGCCCCGTTAAACGCCCATTACGCGATTCTAACTCAGCACAGATAAGCTCAACATTATGCTCAGTACACCAAGGTATTAAATAAGCATCAAGGGATGCTGATACAACGACAATCAAATCACCCTGTTGCTTATGCCACTCTAAGCGCTTTTTAGCTTCTGGTTTTATAACAGCATTTAATGTTGCTGCGTATTTTTTTCCTTGAACAAACACTTCACTTTGCTTACGGCGATAAAAACTCAAGCGGCTAATGATGGTACGAATGGTTGAACCACCAATCAACTTACGTTTATAAAGTAAAATGATTGGCAGTAAAAAGGGATAACAAATAAGGATGCGCCATTTAGGCACACTGAAATGAATAAATGGCGTGTAGGTATCGATTTCTGTGATGGTGCCATCAAAGTCGAATAGCGCAATGTTCATGAAGTTCCTTCTACATGATGATATAAATAAAAAAGCCAAGGTTTCCCTTGGCTTTATGCTCATATCTAGTTAGCTGAGGAATTATTCAGCAACAGGATACTCAATTTTTGCTTGTGCTTTTAATGCATCAATCACAGAGCGGTAATCAGCTTCGCTGAATTGAGGTGCTAGACGTTGCTTAATGCTATCAAGCACGTTGCTATCAATACCTTCTGCAGCATTAACCTTATCTAACGCAATCACTGCAAAACCATTTGCTAAAGCAGCCGTATCAAACGAAACGCCACTTGCTTCAGGAGCTGGCATTTGGAAAGCTTTAGTGGTGATTGCTTGATCAATATCTTGGCTAAAGCGAGCCAATTGCGCTTTAGTCGAAATAGTGACTTCAGTTATCTCGTTACCCGCTTTAAGCTCAGTTAGATACTCGTTCGCTTTTTCACTTGCTTCAAGATTGGCTTTGTCTTGAACTAAGCGTGCTTCGATACCCGCTTTTACATCGCTTAGAGGTAAAGTGCCAGCATCTTGGTGCTTAAGTAGACGAATAACAACAACGTGGTTAGGCTCAAGCTCAATCACTTCACTGTTCATACCGCTTCCGATAACATCATCAGAAAATGCAGCACGGACTAAAGCAGGTTTATTTAAGTTAGCAGGAGCATTATCACGAGAGAATAACTGCGTAGACTGTACTTCAACATTTAAAGCTTGTGCTGTTTCATCTAGCGTGTCAGGTACTTCGTAACTTGTATCAGCTAAGATGCTTTGTAAGCTGTAGAATTCATCAATTGCTTTCTTGTTTTTAAGATCAGCAACAATCTTATCTTGAACGTCATCGAATGGAGCTGCGGCGCCAGACTGAACATCAAGTAGCTTAATGATATGGTAACCAAACTCACTCTTAACAACTTGTGAGTAATCACCTTGATTAAGCTCAAATAAAGCCGTATCAAATGCAGGGTCCATTACGCCTTGCTCAAACCAGTCAAGTTGACCGCCTTGTTCAGCGCTGAATTGATCATCAGAATCCGTTTTAGCAACTTCCGCAAAGTCTTCACCCGATTGTAGTTTAGCTAAACTTGCAGCCGCTTTTGCTTCATCATCGCTATCATCACCAGAGGCAAATAAGATATGAGCAGCTAAACGCTTTTCTGGAGTTTGGTACTGTTGCTTATTTTCTTCGTAGTAAGCACGAGCGTCTTCAACCGATGCATCAATACCTTCAGCGATTTTAGCTACATTTAACTCAACATATTCTAAGCTCACTTTTTCTTGATCCATAAACTGCATCAAGTTGCTGTCATAGTATGTTTTAATCTCTTCATCAGAAATTGAAGCAGATGCTAAGTAAGGTGCAGAAGCTACAACTAAGTAACGAATGTCACGCGTTTGACCTTGAACTTCAGCTAATTGCTTTGCTTCACCGTCTAATACGAACTCAGTGGCTACTAACGAAGTTAATAACTGGCGACGAGTCATGTCGGTACGCATCATATTTCTGAAGCTAGTAGTTTGGTAGCCTAACTGACGTAGTACAGCTAAATAACGATCATTATCAAACACGCCATCCGTTTGGAAAGCTGGTTCGTTAACAATCGCTTGTCTAATTTGGTCATCAGAAACACGTAAGCCTAAATCTGCTGCTGCTTGAGTCATTAGTTTGTCAGCAATCAGGCGGTCTAATACATTTTGCTTGATACCATTCATATAGTTATCATCAGCTGATAATGCATCAAACATTTCCCCTAGTTGTTGCTCTAGGCGGCCACGTTCGTTTTGATAAGCTTGTTCTAGTTCATTTGCAGTAATGTCGTCACCATTAACTACGGCAACTGCAACTTCTGTTGAAGTGCCTAGGTAACTACTTACACCTGCAAATGCAAACGAAAGAATCACTAGCACTAAAATGCTTTTTGCAATAACGCCTTGTGAACCTTCGCGAATTTTTTCTAACATCTGAATTCTCGCTTGTTGCGATTAATAAAATAAAAAGGCGCACCACGTTGGGATGCGCCTTCTTGTAATTTATGTGGAGTTATCAGACGCTACCTCGGGTATGACCCAATTCCTCCGAATATCAAAACTAACTAAGTTCTTTCTGATATCTTTTTCGCAAAAAGCACTGTTAAAACAGTGCTTTCTACAAATGCCTTACAAAAGGCAACGATATTAACTATTTAGTTAACAGCGTCTTTTAGAGCTTTACCAGCTTTGAAAGCAGGAATATTTGCTGCTGCAATTTTGATTTCCGCACCAGTTTGTGGGTTACGGCCAGTACGTTCTGCACGTTGACGTACTTCAAAAGTACCAAAACCAACTAGAGAAATTTTATCGCCTTCTTTAAGTGCTTCAGTAACAGCACCAATGAAAGAATCTAATGCACGGCCAGCGCCAGCTTTAGAAATGTCAGCACCAGAAGCGATTTTCTCGATTAGTTCAGATTTGTTCATGTCATCCCCTTGAATGTTTATTTTCGCGCCGCAACCAAATCCGTCTTTAGAGCGGTCTGCGGAGGCTTTTTTGTTATAAGTTTGATACCACACCAAACTTAGTTGGAAAACCAAAAAAAATGTACTTGGATACAGCTCAAAGTCAGTTGCGCCAAGGGTTTGGTGCTAACTGACTCTCCACTTATCTAGGCTACCACAGCTTTAGCGTTTGTTAAGCCCCTTTTTTCACTTTTTTTAAGTTCAAAGCAACTTTTTTTGCTATTTAGCTACTTTTTAACCACTTCAAAGCCCTTTACAGGTCTTTCTAATGCCAGTTCAAGCACTTCATCCACCCATCTGACTGGATGAATTTTAAGATCTGCAATCACGTTCGCTGGAATTTCTTCCAAGTCACGTTCATTTTCTTTAGGAATTAGAACAACTTTTATACCACCACGGTGCGCTGCAAGTAACTTTTCTTTTAAGCCACCAATAGGAAGTACTTCGCCGCGAAGGGTAATTTCACCTGTCATCGCCACATCACTTTTAACTGGGTTACCCGTTAAACTTGATACTAAGGCAGTACACATTGCTGCACCTGCTGATGGACCGTCTTTAGGTGTTGCTCCTTCAGGTACGTGAACGTGAATATCACGTTTCTCGTAAAAGTCGGCATTAATACCTAATTGCTCCGCACGCGCTCTTACTACTGTCATAGCAGCTTGAATCGACTCTTGCATCACATCACCAAGTGAACCGGTATACGCAAGCTTACCTTTACCTGACACTGAAGTCGCTTCAATGGTCAGTAAATCACCACCGACTTGTGTCCATGCCAGACCTGTCACTTGACCGATTTGGTTATTTGACTCAGCTTTACCGTAATCAAAACGTTGCACTCCAAGAAATGACTTCAAATTGTCTTGATTTACTTCAACAGTTTTAACTGACTTGTCCAATAAAATCATTTTAACGACTTTACGGCATACTTTAGACAGTTCACGCTCTAATGAACGAACACCAGCTTCGCGTGTGTAATAACGGATCATGCCAATGATGGCACTATCATCGATATTTATTTCTTTAGGCTTTAGACCATTACGCTCAACTTGCTTAGTCAGCAAATGCTTCTTAGCAATGTTCAGCTTTTCATCTTCGGTATAGCCCGATAAACGAATCACTTCCATACGGTCTAATAACGGCCCTGGAATATCCATTGAGTTAGAAGTCGCAACAAACATTACATCAGATAAATCGTAATCAACTTCTAAATAATGATCGTTAAACGCTGCATTTTGCTCAGGGTCGAGTACTTCAAGTAATGCTGATGATGGATCACCTCGCATATCTGAACTCATCTTATCAATTTCATCTAATAAGAATAATGGGTTTTTAACGCCCACTTTAGCCATCTTTTGAATCACTTTACCTGGCATTGAACCAATGTAAGTTCGGCGATGACCACGAATCTCTGCTTCATCACGTACGCCGCCTAATGCAACGCGAACATACTTACGTCCTGTTGCTTTAGCAATAGACTGACCTAGTGACGTTTTACCCACACCTGGAGGTCCAACTAAACAAAGGATTGGTCCTTTAAGCTGCTTAACGCGACTTTGCACAGCAAGATATTCAAGAATACGTTCTTTTACTTTCTCTAAACCGTGGTGGTCGGTATCGAGAATGGCTTCTGCTTTTGATAAGTCACGCTTAATTTTAGAACGTTGGCTCCAAGGCACAGACGTCATCCAATCAACATAACTTCTCACCACTGTCGCTTCTGCAGACATTGGTGACATCATTTTCAATTTGTTTAGCTCAGCTTCAGCTTTTTCTTTTGCTTCAGCAGGCATTTTAGCTTCTTCGATTTTGCGGCCTAACACCTCAAATTCGTCTTGGCCTTCGTCGAGATCACCAAGTTCTTTTTGAATGGCTTTCATTTGCTCATTCAAATAGTACTCACGCTGACTTTTTTCCATCTGCTTTTTAACGCGGCCACGGATACGTTTTTCAACTTGTAATAAGTCGATTTCGCCTTCCATCATCGCCATTAAATATTCAAGACGTTCGCCAACGTTAATCATCTCAAGTACTGATTGCTTATCTTCTAACTTAAGTGGCATATGTGCAGCCATAGTGTCAGCAAGACGAGCAGCCTCTTCAATACCAGTTAGCGATGTTAGTACTTCTGGTGGGATCTTTTTATTGAGCTTGATGTAACCTTCAAACTGACTGATAGCACTGCGAACGAGGACTTCTTCTTCTTTCTCAGCAAGCTCTTCAGATTCTAAGTATTGTGCCGTTGCAACGAAGAACTCTTCTTCTTGAGTGTACTTGTCAACTTTTGCACGTTGACCACCTTCAACTAATACTTTTACTGTGCCGTCTGGCAATTTAAGTAATTGCAGAATTGACGCCACTGTACCAATTTCGAAAATATCGTCTTTTGTTGGCTCGTCTAAATCAGCTTCTTTCTGTGCGACCAATAAAATTTGTTTATCTTGTTCCATTGCCGATTCTAAACATCGAATTGATTTCTCTCGTCCGACGAATAACGGAATTACCATATGGGGATAAACCACTACATCTCGAAGTGGTAGCACGGGGAGTTCGATATGCGCTTCACGCTCTTGGGTCATAGTTCGATTCCGTTTGATGAATGGATTTTATAATCAGTATATTGGGATGTTTCTTGAACTTTCAATGGCTAATACGAAAAAAGGAGCCCAACGGACTCCTTATTTTTCATAAACAGCTAAAAGCGTCTATTTATTGTTCGCCACCAGCAACTTGGCTGTCAGTGTTTTCATAAATCAAGATAGGTGCAGATTCACCTTTAACAACTGATTCATCAACAACGGCTTTAATCACACCTTCCTCTGAAGGAATATCATACATGGTATCTAATAAGATATCTTCGATGATAGAGCGTAAACCACGAGCACCAGTTTTACGTGTCATTGCTTTGTGGGCAATGGCCTTAAGCGCATCTTCGCGGAATTCTAACTCAACACCTTCCATCTCAAACAAAGCACCGTACTGTTTAGTCAGTGCATTTTTAGGCTGAGATAAAATTTGTACTAAAGCAGATTCATCTAACTCAGTTAGCGTAGCCACAACAGGTAAACGACCAATAAACTCAGGGATCAAACCAAACTTAATTAAATCTTCTGGTTCAACTTTACCTAGGGTTTGTGAAATCGTCGTTTTGTCAGCTTCACCTTTAACTTCAGCACCGAAACCAATACCAGTACCAGTTAAGCCACGTTGCTCAATCACTTTCTCAAGTCCAGCGAACGCACCACCACAGATAAATAAGATTTTAGAGGTATCTACCTGCAAAAATTCTTGCTGAGGGTGCTTACGGCCACCTTGAGGAGGTACTGAAGCAACTGTGCCTTCAATCAGTTTCAATAACGCCTGCTGAACACCTTCGCCAGACACGTCACGTGTAATTGAAGGGTTATCAGATTTACGGCTAATCTTATCGATTTCATCAATGTAAACAATACCACGTTCAGCTTTCTCAACGTCGTAATCACATTTCTGAAGCAGCTTTTGAATGATGTTTTCTACATCTTCACCAACATAACCCGCTTCGGTTAATGTTGTAGCATCTGCCATAGTAAATGGCACATCTAAAGAACGTGCCAGCGTTTCAGCTAATAACGTTTTACCACTACCCGTTGGACCGATAAGCAAAATATTACTTTTACCTAACTCGACACCTTCGATCGGTGTGCCATTACGTAAACGTTTATAATGATTATAAACCGCCACCGACAACACTTTTTTAGCCTGATTTTGGCCAATGACGTAATCATCTAAATGCGTACGCAATTCATGTGGTGACGGTAATTTATCTTGATCGCGCTTAGGCGATATTTCTTTAATTTCTTCGCGAATAATGTCATTGCATAGCTCGACACACTCGTCACAAACATATACTGAAGGTCCAGCGATTAGCTTTCTAACTTCATGTTGGCTTTTTCCGCAAAAAGAGCAGTACAGTAGTTTGCCACTGTCACCGGTACTTTTGTTATCGCCCATTACCCTACCTCTGTTACAGCCTGTTCACTGTTTTCAAAAAAACACCTGTGCATTTATTGTGCAACACAGGAACAGTCAAATATTTTTTATACGCTATTCATCACAGAATAGCGTACTCAGGCCTAAAGATCAGCTACGCTTTTCAAAAACTGAATCAACTAAACCATAATCAGCTGCTTCTTGGGCACTCATAAAGTTATCTCGGTCAGTATCACGCTCGATAACATCTAATGGTTGGCCAGTATGTTCAGCTAACATTTCGTTTAATTTATTCTTAATGCCTAAGATTTCTTGAGCATGAATTGCGATGTCAGATGCTTGCCCTTGGAAACCACCGAGTGGTTGATGGATCATCACACGTGAATTAGGTAAACAATGACGCTTACCTTCTGCACCGCCCGCTAATAAGAATGCGCCCATGCTACATGCTTGACCAATACAAACGGTACTTACATTTGGCTTAATGAATTGCATTGTATCGTAAATTGCCATACCCGCAGTGACAGAGCCACCTGGCGAGTTGATGTAGATAGAAATATCTTTATCTGGGCTTTCTGATTCTAGGAACAATAGTTGCGCCACGATCAAGTTAGCCATGTGCTCTTCCACTTGGCCAACCAAGAAAATTACTCGCTCTTTTAATAAACGAGAGTAAATATCATATGAACGCTCACCTTTAGCCGTTTGTTCAACAACCATAGGTACAAGAGCATTGAGTACAGATTCTGGCGCTTTATGCATTTTATGCTTCCCTAAAATAAAAATGGCTCGTATGAGGAACCTCATACGAGCCATTAAATGGCGAACCGCCAATCAAGTCAAGCGATGGTTACGCTTTACCGGTTGCCTTGTTCATAAATTCTTCAAATTCGACATCTTTTAGTGTCACTTTTGCAGATTTTAATAAAACTTCAACAGCTTGCTCTTCAAGCGCTACATTGCGCATGTTTTGCATTAGCTCTTTGTTGCCATTGTAGTATTCAACAACTTCACTTGGATCTTCGTATGCAGAAGCCATTGAAGCGATAAGACCTTGAACACGCTCGTCTTCAGCTTGAAGTTCGTTAGTTTTGATAACTTCGCCAAGAAGTAAACCAACTTTAACACGACGCTCTGCTTGTTCTGTGAATAAATCAGCAGGTAGCTCAGGCATGTTTTCAGTTTGGCCACCAAAACGTTGCATAGCTTGTTGACGAAGTACATTAACTTCACCATCAACTAATGCTGAAGGAATAGTTATTTCGTTAGCTGATAATAAGCCTTCGATAACTTGCTCTTTCACATTTGCTTTAAGCGCTTGTTCAAGTTCACGAGTCATGTTTTTACGGATTTCAGCTTTAAGTGCTTCTAAGCCACCTTCAGCGATACCGAATAAAGAAGCGAATTCATCGTTAACTTCAGGTAATTCAGCAGCTTGAACTTCAGTAAGAGTAATAACGAACTTAGCCGCTTTACCTTTTAAGTTTTCTGCATGGTAATCTTCTGGGAACGTCACTTCGATTTCGAATTCGTCGCCAGCTTTATGACCGATAACACCAGCTTCAAAACCTGGGATCATACGGTTGCTACCAAGTTCTAGTTCGAAGTCGTCAGCTTTTCCGCCTTCAAACTCTTCACCGTCTACAGAACCTACGAAGTTCATTTTAGCTTTGTTGCCTTCTTCAGCAGCAGTTTCAACTACAGCGAATGTAGCGTGTTGCTTGCGAAGAGTTTCAATCATAGTGTCAACGTCAGCGTCATTTACTTCAGCTTGTGGTTGCTCAACTTCGATTGCATCTAAACCAGTTAATTCAACTTCTGGGTAGATTTCGAACGTTGCAACGAATACGAAGTTTTCACCTTCAGTTTCGCCTGGAGCGAAAACTGGAGCGCCAGCTGGGTTTAATTTTTCAGCCATGATCGCTTCAATGAAGTTGCGTTGCATTACTTCACCAGTTACATCTTGACGAATTGCAGCGCCGTAACGTTGGTTGATCACTGAAACTGGTACTTTACCAGGACGGAAACCTGAAATCTTTGCACGTTTCGCTTCACGTAATAAGTTGTCTTTAACTAATTTCTCAATTTGTTCAGCAGGAACAGAAATTGTTAGGCGACGTTCTAGGCCTTGAGTTGTTTCAACAGAAACTTGCATTGTTTTACCTCGAAATATGTCTGACGTCCTTTGTAATAGTCGAAAGCTCAACTATTAAATATTCGTTTCTTGATTTTTAATGTTTACTAATAAAAGTGCTATACAGCAGCTTTTCAGCGCCATTACCCGTAGTAATTCGTATTAGATATTTATCAAGACGCGACATTATAGCGACGGTTTACTGCGGAGTCGAGTGTGAAAACGGGGTAAAATCGGGATTTTAGGCATAAAAAAAGCGACCTTAGGTCGCTTTCTCTACAATCGTGCATTTTTAATGCAAAATTTGGGGTGACTGATGGGGCTCGAACCCACGACAACCGGAATCACAATCCGGGGCTCTACCAACTGAGCTACAATCACCATAATTTGGTACGCCACTCAGGATTCGAACCTGAGACCCACGCCTTAGAAGGGCGTTGCTCTATCCAGCTGAGCTAGTGGCGCATGG
>NZ_VKHR01000094.1 GCF_009663145.1 Shewanella sp. TC10 | reverse complement strand
CAGGTCGTTTCATTGTCGGTCGTATGATACAGGATGATGATTTAATTCAAGTGGCTGGCAACCCAATCCAGAACTGGGATGGCGAAGTCGACACCACAGATGCCAATATCCGCATCACTTCAATGCTCAGCAACCGTTTACGTGTTGGCGGTAGTCTTGATTACAGCAACCGCGAAAACAACAGCTCTGTGTATGAATTCCAGCAATACAACTTCGATAGTGTCAGCGGCACCTTCAAAGAAAATGTTGCCACAGACGTTGAGCGCTCAACCTTTAAACTCAATGCCAGCTACCGTATTGCTAGTGGTTACCGCTTACAAGCAGGTTATGACCGCAAAGACATCGAACGCACCTACAGCGACCGTGAAGAAACCAACGAAGATAGCTTATGGGCAAAACTGTCTATTCGCGCTATCGACAACTTCACCATTGATATGAAAGCCGCTCACAGCAATCGCGGTGGCTCTGAGTATCAAGCCACAGAGCTGACTTCAAGTGAAGACAACTCGCTTATGCGCAAGTACTACTTAGCAGATAGAGAGCGCAATGAAGTTGAACTGCGCGTCAGTCACACCCCGCTGGATTGGTTAAGCATCGACTTTACAGGTCGTTATGCCAAAGACGATTACGACGATTACGACGATACCGTCATTGGCTTAACTGAGTCAGAAGATTACAGCTACGACATCAATCTCAATATGCAACTCACCAAGCAGTTCTCTGCTTACGGTTTTGCAGGTCAGCAGTGGATTAACTCAGCTCAAGCTGGCAGCCAAAGCTACAGCGACCCTGATTGGTACGCGGATATCGAAGATGAGTTTATCAACCTAGGGGCAGGCGTAAGCTACGGCGGCCTAATGGAAGACAAGCTCACCCTTGGCGCCGACTACCTATTCAGTAATTCAAGCAGTGACACTTATATGACTGCTGAGGGTACCAGCCCATACGGCGACTACTACTCCTATAACCATAGCGCGAGTCTTTACGCTAACTATGCCTTGAGTGATGACATGGCATTGAAGCTGACTTACCGCTACGAACGCTATTACGACACCGATGACGCTCAAATGACCCCTGATGAAGTGCCAGGCATGGTTACCCTGGGCGAGCTTAATCACAATTATAACGCCCATCAAATCATGCTGAATTTCAGCTATGTGCTGTAGTCGTTTTACAAACGTGCTGAATTTATTTTAGTAAGAGGAAATAATAATGGAACGCAGAAGTTTCTTAAAAATGAGTGCTGCTTTAGGTTGTGCTGCTACAGTCACTGGTTGTAACACCAGTTCAAAAGATGCTGAGCCAGTAGAGCCGCAACCACCTGTTGATGAAACACTAACTTGGTCTGCTTGTTTAGTTAACTGTGGCTCAAACTGCCCAGTTAAAGTTTACAGCCGCGACGGGATGATTACCCGCGTAGAAACTGACCATGAAGTTGAAGACGTATACGGTATGCACCAAGTTCGAGCTTGTGCTCGTGGTCGCTCATTACGTCAACGTACTTACGCATTAGATCGTTTAAAATCACCAATGAAACGTGTTGGTGAGCGTGGCGAAGGTAAATTTGTCCCTATCACTTGGGAAGAAGCTGCTAACACTATCGGTGGCAAACTGACTTCCGTGATTGCTGAACATGGCAACAAAGCTATTTTCAGAAGTTACGGTTCTGGTGCTTACTATGGTTTCGCATCAAATGGTTGTTTCAACCGCTTATTTAACTTAGTTGGCGGTTGCTTACAATACTTCGGTAACTACTCTTGGGCACAACAAACTGAAGCGGCTAAGCACACCTTCGGGACTGGCAGTACTTCTGGTTCTGCAACTGTAACCCTTGAAAGCAGTGACTTCTTATTAGGCTTTGCTTACAACCCAAGCGAAATCCGTCAATCGGGTTCTGGTGAAGGTTACGATTACTTACAAGCATTGCAACGCGCTAATGGCCTAAAAGTAACCATGATTGACCCACGTTACACTGACTCAATGGCAGGTAAAGAATCTTCTTGGTTACCAATTCGTCCAGGTACTGATGCTGCTTTAGCTGAAGCTATCGCTTACCTAATGATCAGTTCAGGCTGGGTTGATGCCAACTCTATCGGTTTCATCAATCAACACAGTGTTGGTTATGACGCAGCTTCTATTGAAGCTCAAATCGCTGAGTTTGAAGCCAGTGGCGATGCAAAGAAAATTGAATACGCTGCAGCAATGAACCCTGAAGAAAACTACCATGATTACATCATGGGCCAAGGTAAGTTCTCAGATCGCGAAGCGCGTACGCCGGAATGGGCAGCTAAAATCACCGGTATTTCAGAAACCAACATCCAGCAAGTAGCTGATGACTTAATGGCATCACAAAAGCCATACATCATCGCTGGCGCGGGTGTTAACCGCCAAGCAAACGGCGAACAAACCGTTCGTGCTATTTACATGCTAGGTGTATTAGCAGGTAAGTTAGGTCGTGAAGGTTCATCAAATGGTGAATTGCCAAACATGACTAACATGTACCGTGCTTCTATCCCAACAGGCACCAACCCAATTAAAGAAAAAATCTCCTTCTTTACTTGGTCTGAAGCGATTCACCACGGCGAAACCATGACAGCACGTACCCATGGTATTACAGGTACTGATGATCTAGACACGCCACTTGGCACTAACATCAAGGTGATCATCTCAGCTTCTGATAGCTCGCTATTAAACCAGCATGCTGACATTAACGGCACAGCTGAAATCTTAAAAGATGAAAGCGGCGTTGAGCTAATCGTATCGTGTGATTGCTGGATGACTCCAGGCGCTAAATTCGCCGATATCATCATTCCAGACACTTCATGGTTAGAGTCAAACGACTTAGTTGATGATTCATACGCTTCTGGCGCAATGGGTTACATCACAGCAATGAAAGCAGCTGTAGACCCAATCTGGGACTGTAAGTCTATGTACCAAGTATCAGCCATGATTGCTGAAGCTATGGGCGTTGGCGCAGCATTCACTGAAGGTAAAACTGAAGATGAATGGTTAGAAGAGTTATACCAACAAACTCGCGACAACAGCAAAAACTTAGGTGTAAGCCCTGCGTTCCCAGCCACTTACAAAGAAGCACAAGAAATTGGTTTCTTCCGTAAGAACATGGAAAACCGCAACGTTGCACTACAAGGCTTTGTGAATGGTGGTGATGCACTTGCAACACCTTCAGGAAAAATTGAAATCCATTCAGCTGAGCTGGCATGGCGCGCAGCGAACTGGGAACAAAACAAAGTTAAAGGCGACACAATCACTGCAATCCCACAATACACAGTGACTTGGGACGGCTACGAAGATGAAGACACTAAAGAAAATTACCCACTGCAATTAGCGGGTTATCACACTAAAGGTCGTACTCACTCTAGCTACCACAATGTACCTTGGTTACGTGAAGCCGTTGAAGATGCAGTATGGATAAACGCGATTGATGCACAGGAATACGGCGTAGCTTCTGGCGACACTGTTGAAATGTATAACGACCGTGGTTCTATCGAAGTAGTTGTACGTATCACCCCACGTGTTGTACCGGGTGTTGTAGCCCTAGGTCAAGGCGCTTGGTTCTTAGCAGATCCAGACGGCCGTACAGGCTCAACAGGTAAAGTGGTTGATATTGGCGGCGCAATTAACTCGCTGACCAAATACATGCCTAGCCCAGTGGCTAAAGGTAATCCACAACACACTAACCGTGTTCAAATTCGTAAAGTTTTATAAGGGAGCGCTACAATGAGCGATGCTATCCAATATAGTTTTTATGTCGATACGACTAAATGTACTGGCTGTAAAGCCTGCCATATCTCTTGTAAAGACAGACAAGGCGAACAAATCCGTAATGCAACTAAGCCAGTTGAAAACGGTGTACCAAGCTTAAACGGCGTGAACTGGCGTCGTGTATATGAATACGGCGGCGGAACATGGGCTGTAGATCCTGCATCAGGCACGTTTGAGCAAGATGTATTTGCTTACTACATGTCTGTAGGTTGTAACCACTGTAGTGAGCCAGTTTGTGTTAAAGCTTGTCCAACAGGTGCAATGCACAAACGTCGTGAAGATGGTTTAGTGCACGTGGCAGAAGACTTGTGTATCGCTTGTGAAAGCTGTTCACGTGCTTGTCCATACGATGCGCCACAATTGGATCAAGAACGCAAAGTGATGACCAAGTGTGATGGTTGTTATGACCGTTTAGCTGAAGGCCGTAAGCCTGTGTGTGTTGAGTCATGCCCATTACGTGCACTAGACTTTGATACTACTGAAAACATTCAGAAGAAATATGGCACAGGTGACGGACATATTGCGCCATTACCTAACCCATCAATCACTACCCCTAACTTGATCATTAAAGCGAATCGTAATGGTCAACCAGCAGGTAGCGGTGCAGGCAACATCTTGAACCCGAACGAAGTATAATCAGATCTGGCAGTGGTGATTCACTACTGCCCTTTTTGAGGAAAAGTTAAATGAGTATTGAACAGTCAGTTGAAACGTTAAGCGAATACCAAGCCATTGCGCGTATTTTGCATAACCTATTTTGTCATTATCCAGAAGCTGAGTTAGTAAACAGCATGATAGAAAATGACGTCGCCGCGACTTGGCCAACTTTTGCAGGTCGTCGTGATAATCAACAAGGACGTGACGCTCTAACAACCTATCTGAATCATTGGAATGAAGCTGAACAGTTACTGGATTTAAAAGTCGATTACGGTCAGCTTTTCTTTGGTCCTGGTGAGCCTAAAGCTATCCCACAAGGTTCTGCTTACTTAGGTGAAGATCAAGTGCATTTCGATGCATCAACCATAGCGTTAATTGATTTTTATAAGCAGCACGGGGTTAACTTCGAGCTAGAAATGCCACAACCTGTGGATCACTTGGGATTATTCTTCAGTGTTCTAGACTCAAGTTTTGGCAAGTTACAAACCGCCACTGATGTTGACTCTGATACCAATGTTGACTCTGACACCGATGTACAGCAGTTAACTCAGTTTATCCAAGTACTATTGCAACAACACATGTTGCCATGGGCTGGTCGCTGTTTAGAGCTAGCAAAAATCAATGCTGAAACCGATTTCTATGTCGGTATTTCACTGTTGGCCAATGATTACTTAGCTGAGCTTGCTGATGCTTTTAAAGTATTACCAATGCCAAGAAAGTTATTCAGATAAGTGAGTTGAGTTAGTTTGATACTCATTAACCATCATTTATAGTAAAAGAGTTTCTGGTTAATTAAGTTGTTTTCGTAGGAGTTGATATGTCAGTGATACATGCCGTAGGCGAACAATGGAATAAGGCCGATTGGTCGCATCAATTGGTATCATTTTGGCAGCAAGACCCCTACGTAAACAGCCTTTTTGCTGGAGCCACCAACGCCACCACCACAGCCAATTTAGTTGCTGCACTCATTGATGAATCACGGCGCCAAGCCTGTTTAGCATCAGAATTTGATAATGCTGATGTATTTAGCGCATTATTCGATTGTTTTTTATTGCTATTCGTCAAAGAAATAAACACCAGCGATCTCGGTCAAGGTGAAGCACTCATCTTGCAAATTACCGAGCATTACGCCAAACAGTGCCTAAAACAAGCTGAAGAACTTGCTGAATCGTCTCAAAGTTACGATGCGAGACAAGCTGCGCTGTGTAATCAAAGCCAAAAAGTCATTTCCGCCATGAATCAACTGTCGCAATTGCGTCAGCAACGCCGCAAACAAAGTCGAAATATGGGCAGTTAAGCTGCATAGTCATCGACAACTGCACTGGTTTTAGGTAATTTCTCTCTTAAGCTCCACACCATTATCAGCATTGAGTAGAAACCTAAGTGAAGACCAATCTCATCACCCCTGAAGGGATGACTAAGCTAAAAACTGAATTGAATTATTTATGGCGAGAATACCGTCCTGAGATCACCAAAAAAGTGACTTGGGCAGCGAGCCTTGGCGATCGCTCAGAAAATGCTGACTACAAAGAAAATAAACGCTTATTACGTCAAATTGATGGCCGAGTCCGCTTTCTAAGAAAACGTATCGAAAATCTAAAAGTGGTCGAATACGCCGCCGAGCAAGAAGGCAAAATCTTTTTTGGCGCTTGGGTTGAAATCGAAAACGATGCCGGTGATATTTTACAATTTCGCATCGTAGGTCCCGATGAGATTTACGGCGATGCTAAAGGTTATATCTCTATTGATGCGCCCATGGCGCGCGCATTGCTGAAAAAAGAAGTCGACGACGATGCCGTCGTTCCTACACCAACAGGCCCACAAGACTGGTATATCAATAAAATTTCCTATACTGCTTTGTAGGTACTAAAAACTTGTCACCTGCCCTATAAAAGAACATTCGTTGCTTAAACGTCAACTTTATGGCGATTTAATCTACAATTTCTTGCCCTATGAAAGTTCTTTACTAAACTTGAGATCCTATTTTTGTTTACCTTGTCTCGAGTAGATAACATAAAAAAGGAACTTTTATGTGCAGTAGAGTCTTCTGGTTGATGTTAGTTGTTGTAGCTGCTTTTTTGATGACAAGTTTCAAGGCGATGCCCAGTAGCCATCTGCCTGCGCACATCATTGGCAATTGGTTAAGTCAGCAAGCAGGTCATATCGAACTCCTGCAAATTAATGAAGATCAAAGCTACCTACAAATTGGTTTAGATTTAAAAAATCCCAGCAATAGCTTCGCAGAATGGGGCAGTTTCGCATTATCTGATACTACAGCGTTTACCAATATGCCGCTGTCCATTTCTTTTAACCCTACTTTCAGTAACAATCCTTCAAAAGGGTTTATTACCCTACTCACTGAGCGAAACCGCAGTCATGTTTACCTTAATAATGATGCTTCGCGGTTACAATTAAATATGGATCGTTTGGGTGATAACTCTATTGATAATATTGTTGAATATGAACAGCTGCGCTCACGGAACATTGAAGGGTACTGGTACAGCCAAGAATTTGATGATTTGTATGCAGTATTGATGCTCGATAATGGCTTGTACGTGCAACTGCAAATTAACTTTGAACATAACGACGAATTAACGGGCATGGAGTGGGGACAATATCAACATCAAGCTGAATCGGACGAAGTTTATTTTCAAGCGCAATTTGATGACAATAACCAAACAGGTTTCAGCCGCTATGGAGAAATTGCCTCAGCAGCGTTTAATGTCAAACTTCACAATGACCAGTTAATATTTCTGCTGGATAACGACGAAGATGGAGTGATTGACACTTTTTCAAAACTAATGCGAAAAAACTGATTTAGTTACAATTTCTAATAATCCTACCAAACTCATTAAATTCACTTAATTTCATAGACTTAATTGAATAAGTTCGTCATATTACCCCAGTTAAAGCATAAACTACTGTTACACCTCTTGTTTGCACTCTATTAAAGTCGCTATATTTAGCTTAATAACTGTATTTAGCGCCGAAATTTAGACAAAAGGATATTTCATGGGCCAGGAAACATCTAAAATTCTCGTTGTCGATGATGACATGCGACTCAGATCATTATTGGAGCGCTACTTACTTGAGCAAGGTTATCAAGTTCGCAGTGCAGCCAATGCTGAACAAATGGATCGCTTATTAGAGCGCGAAAACTTTCATTTACTGGTATTAGACTTAATGCTGCCAGGCGAAGACGGTTTATCGATTTGTCGTCGCTTACGTCAACAAGAAAATCCAATTCCAATTGTCATGCTCACCGCCAAAGGCGATGAAGTTGACCGTATTATTGGCCTTGAACTCGGCGCTGATGACTATTTGCCGAAACCGTTTAATCCTCGTGAATTATTAGCTCGGATTAAAGCAGTTATGCGTCGTCAAACAGCTGAAGTACCAGGTGCACCCGCTCAGCAAGAAGAAGTCATCAGTTTTGGTGATTTCTCATTAAACCTTGCGACTCGTGAAATGTTCCATGAAGATAAAAGTATTGCCCTCACCTCGGGTGAATTTGCGGTATTAAAGGTATTGGTTTCTCACCCAAGAGAGCCATTATCACGAGACAAGTTAATGAATCTTGCCAGAGGACGTGACTATTCGGCATTAGAACGCTCTATAGATGTGCAAGTATCTCGTCTACGTCGCTTAATTGAGGTCGATGCAGCTAACCCTCGTTATATCCAAACGGTATGGGGTCTAGGTTATGTGTTCGTGCCTGATGGCACAGCTCGAGGTTAAGATCTTATCAGCCAGTCCAAAGCAATTAGCCAACCAAAAGCAATCAAACTGAAATGGTGGCAGCGTTTTCTGCCACGCAATTCTTTCAGCCAAACCGTACTGCTCATTGGTAGTTTGCTGCTCATTAATCAACTGGTATCTTATTTATCCGTCACGGTTTACTTCATTAAACCCAGCTATGAACAAATTAACCAACTGATCGCCAGACAGATTAATTTACTGTTCATCGATGGGGTGGAAATTAGCCGTGAACACCTCACCATTGTCGATGCACTCAATGCTAAAGTGCGTCACGATGAAATGAAAATCTATAATCAGCAAGATGCCATTGCATCGGGGCTTGATAGCGCCACATACTATGGTTTTCTGTCTGAGCAAATGTCTGAATATCTAGGTGGTGAGGCCGAAGTACGGTTTTCTCAAGGCACCCAGCTACAAGTATGGATCAGACCACCCCAAGCGCCCACATTATGGATTAAAGTTCCGCTTACAGGGTTAAACGAAAACGACTTATCGCCACTCACTTTATACTTGTTGGTGATCGGTGCATTGAGTGTTGCCGGTGGTTGGTGGTTTGCTCGCAGGCTAAATAGGCCACTTAAACGGTTACAACGCGCAGCTGTTACTGTGTCTAAAGGCGAGTTTCCTAAGCCTTTGCCATTAAGTGGTTCTTCTGAAATTGTCGAAGTAACCCATGCATTCAACCAAATGTCCCATAGCATGAAGCAACTTGAGCAAGACCGCGCCTTATTGATGGCAGGTATTTCTCACGATCTTCGCACCCCGCTCACCCGTATTCGTCTCGCATCTGAAATGATGGTCGATGAAGATAAGTATCTTCAAGAAGGGATCATCAATGATATTGAAGATATGGATGACATTATTAAGCAATTTATTGCCTATGTTCGCCATGACCAAGAGAGCGTACGCGAGCCTAATCAAATCAATCGTTTAATCCAAGAAATTAGCCAACAAGAAGTCAACCGTGACGGTGAAATTGAACTGGATTTACAAGAATGCCCCTTAGTACCATTTCAAAGTGTGGCCATTAAGCGGGTATTGAGTAATTTAGTTGAAAACGGCTTTAGATATGGCGGCGGCTGGATAAAAATCAGTTCAAAACATAAACCTAAATATGTCAGCTTTATCGTTGAAGATAACGGCCCTGGTATTAATGAAGCTAAAATTGATGAGTTATTCCAACCTTTTACCCAAGGCGATAGCGCCCGTGGCTCAGTCGGTTCAGGTCTTGGTTTAGCCATAGTGAAACGGATTATTGACCGCCACCACGGTAAAATTGAATTAAGTAATCGTCCAGAAGGTGGGCTACGAGCACAAGTATGGTTGCCAATCGAAAACAATTAACCCCGATATAAATATGCATATATACTTTATGTAACTAGTAGACTATTTTAAAATCGACTTAATATTGCATATTTATATAAATAATGAATATTAATAAACTATTAAATATGTTTAAAATGCTTTCTAGTATATTCCAACGGAGATAATCCTGATGCTTTGTTGAATAGATGAGATAATTGAGACTGATGTTTAAACCCGCATTCTAAATATGTTCTTTTTAAATCACCTTGATTACGCTCCAATATATTAACTGCCCTTCTGAATCGTGCATCCCTAATTATGTCTTTCACATACAAATCTTTTGCTTTTAATGTTCTTTGTAACTGCCTTGATGACATTCCTAATACGAATGATAATGATTCTAAAGACAACACTGAAACATCAATCATATTAGTCGCTGCAATTACTTGTTCATATTCAGTTATGATACTAGGTTCACGTTGAATTTTATTAATAAAATCAACTTCCCCCTGTGACTTATTTACTTTTATATACAAATGCTTTTTATCAAAAGTGACATTTTCAAAAAGTGCTAGGTTGCGACCATAGTACTCTCTACCAAATGGTAAGCCAGCCTCAACAGAACCATAAAATCCCCTATTTTTCATTACACTAATTAGTGATCCGTATAATATCAAATCGTCAAATTTTGAACTGACAAACTCCAAACCTCGATTAGCTATTAACATTAAGCTATCTGATTCTTCGACCAGTCTCCAATCATAGTTTGCTAATCGATGGGTATATATTTGAAAATATCTAAAAAGAATTTCAGCTTGACTAGCACATGTTTCGAAATCTTTCCCGATAATACGTAACCAATTATCGATTAAGCCCTCAGAGAAATCTAAAAAGAAATAGGGGTTATCAGTATTATTCTCAATGAAATCTAATAATTCATTTCCTGATTTCATACTGATTAATTCTTTATC
Source organism: Shewanella sp. TC10 (assembly GCF_009663145.1). GTDB lineage: Bacteria > Pseudomonadota > Gammaproteobacteria > Enterobacterales > Shewanellaceae > Shewanella. The sequence continues at coordinate 1,242 of NZ_VKHR01000094.1, read as the reverse complement.
ACCTAAACACTTAAATCTATTAAAACACTCTGGCAAAGAGAATTTATTTGCATCACAACTAGCCAAAACCATTTTAACTGACGATGCTGGCCTTACTTTATAGATCATAATTATTCACATATTTACCCATAAACTCGTTTAGACGATTTTATTAAATTAACGCGATAAAAGTTAATTAAAAATCTATTTTATTGCAACTGTTAAACTAAACATTGATCACTCTCACCTTTGTCACAAATGAACAATATTTTTTCATAAAAAACAATTTCAACAACACTATTATAACTCCATCTATAAAAACCGTTAAATACAATTCTAATTAAGGGTATTTCATGAAGCGGAATATAATATCAATATCAATATCAATATTTATAGTCGTTTTTTTTCTTCCCAGGTTGAACTATGCAGCGCCATGGGATGACATGACAGGTGAAGAAGTTTCTCAAAAACTGGTTGAGAAGTTCGCTGAAGGTAAGTATTCCCCTAAAGGAGCAGACAGCTGCTTAATGTGTCACCAACGCACTGAAGGTGTCGCTGACATTTTCAAAGGTGCTCATGGCGACTTAACCAGCAAAGATTCGCCAATGGCCGGCCTTCAATGTGAAGCATGTCATGGCCCTCAAGGCAACCACAACCGTGGTGGCAAAGAGCCAATGATTCAATTTGGCAAAAACAGCAAATTGGATGCCCCTACCCAAAACACCGTTTGCCAAGGTTGCCATAACGACCCAGAGCAAATGGCATGGCACAGCAGCACCCATAATCTGGAAGAGATTGCTTGTGCTGATTGTCACGTGGTACAYGCMGCTAAAGATCCCGCATTAGAYAAGCTCACCGTCAATGACACCTGTACTAGCTGTCACACCCGCGAAAAAGCTGACATGAACAAGCGCTCTGCTCACCCAATGAAGTGGGACCAGATGACCTGTATCGACTGTCACTCTCCACACGGTTCAATGTCTGAAAGCGCCCTAAATAAACCAACGGTTAATGACACTTGTTATAGCTGTCACGCTGAAAAACGCGGCCCAATGTTATGGGAGCATGCACCTGTCACTGAAAACTGTGTCACTATGAGCTTCTAGCTGTTCAATGCGCTCTTTTAATGCTTTCAGTTCTTCTTCAACAGTGGTTGCATTGGCACTAGTTGATAATGCTAAAGCGATACACGTCGCGGCAAGGGTATAACGAGTCATCATTTTTCCTTTGGGGGGAAGTTAAGGAATGTACTCTATATGTTAG
>NZ_VKHR01000056.1 GCF_009663145.1 Shewanella sp. TC10 | reverse complement strand
MTGGCAATGTTGGCAAATTCATCTTTGTAATACGCTTGGCCCTTTGAGCGCAATAAGATATCGCCGCCCTGAGTTTTCAAGTTACCTGCAGAAATATCGGTACTAGAGGCGTTAATCGCCCTGGCTATTTCGCTTAGAGTAAGTTGATATTGTTGCAGCTTATCTTGTGACACTTCTAGGGTGACTTCGTAATTACGCACACCACTTAAATCTAGCTGGGTGACCCCATCTAAGCGCAGTAATTCATCACGCACCACTTCAGCAAACTCTAAGGTTTCCTTCTCGCTATATTTACCTGTCACCGTAACCGCAATCACTTCACGTTTACGCTGAGCTAGCGCGATAACCGGTTTTTCAGCATCTACCGGAAAAGTATTAATTGAATCAACTCGACTCTTAATATCAGCGAGTAATTCACGGGGGTCGTAATTGCTTTCAACTTCAATACGCACACTTGATGAGGCCTCTGAAGAGGTCGAAGTGATTTTTTTAATCCCTTCGAGATCTTGTACCGCTTCTTCGACTCGAATCGTCACCCCTTGCTCAACATCTTCTGGCGTTGCACCGCGAAGTGAAATATTCACCGATACGACTTCAGAGTCCACACTTGGGAAAACTTCCAATGGAATACGTGTCGATAATGAGCCAAGTCCAATCACCAACAAGAACAACATCAGCAAGTTGGCAGCAACATGGTTTTTAGTAAACCAAGCTATCATTGTTGTGCCTCCTTATTCTTTGCCATTCTCTCGCCTCTAGGCGGCTTATTTTTGTTGGCATTTTCAGGACGGTTTTCAGATGATGCTCTCATTGGTTTGGCTGCACCAGCTATAGAGACTGGTGTACCTGAACTCACTTGGCCTAATGAAGTGGTAACCAAGTTATCATCAGCTTGTAACCCTGATGAAATCACTGCATCTTGACTGTTTCTCCACAAGGTTGTGACCTCTTTGCGCAGTAACTTTCCATCCTCTACCACATACACATAGCTACCTTGGTAAATCGATTTTGTCGGGATAACAATGGCTCCCTTCAATACTTTCCCTTCAATTTTAGCCGTTAAGTATTGGCCTATTTTCAATGGCATTTGCTTCTGGCTTTGGTAACTAAATGGCTCATCAATTTGCGCCACCACATATAGCTGCTGTGAACTACTATCAATCGCACCTTCAGTGCGATCTAGCTGACCTTGCCAGTTTTGCGATCCAATTAAATCAGATTCAAATTGCACAGGAGCAACAGCTCTTTTGCCTTGTTCCGGCAAATCAACTAAGGCCAAATCTTTATTATTAATTGGCAAACGGATTTCGACATAGTCAGTGGCATAAATCGTAGCGAGTTCTGCATTAGTCGACACTACTCGGCCCACATCAACGTTTTTTTCTAAGATTCGGCCGTCAAAAGGGGCGACAATTTTAGTGCGTTCTAGGGCAAGCAAAGCTTTATCAAGCTGAGCTTGATTGGATAACATTGATGCCTGCGCCGCTGCTAACTGTGGTTTACGTAATACTAGATCTGTGGGTTCACGACCATTACCTAAACGCTTCCAGTCAATTAACGCTTGTTCAACACGAGCCTGCTCTTCTTGCAGGCCTTGCTGTGCTTGCAATAAACCCGCTTGGGTTATTTTCACTTCGGCAAGATAATCTCGATCATCTAGCTGCACTAAGACGTCGCCTTTTTTAAAGAAACCACCTTCACGAAACTTAGAATTGATAGACAAAATCTGCCCAGAAGCTTGAGTCACCAATGAGCTTTGAGTACGAGGTTTTACCACCCCAAAACTACTCACCTCAATTTGATAATCTTGTAACTGGATTTGCAAAGCTTCGACAGTCACATTAGCTGACGGTTTTTTACCACCACGTTTAGAGGTCGGTGGGTTGCTGGTAATTAGCGCAATAGCAATGACGACAGCAGCAATGATGGCAACAGGAACAAGGTATTTTTTATTCATAATTATTTTCAACTTGAGTTACACCTGCATCAAGATCGCCACCTAGTGCAAGGTGCAATTGAATCCGGTTTGCAATGATTTGATTTTTTAGATTGATCACAGAGGTTTGCGCCACAAACGAACGAGTTTGGGCATCTAACACTGTGGTATAGCTTTCTAGCCCGACTTGGTATTGTTCAAATGAGAGGGTTTCTGCCTGTAGTGCATTATCTTGAGACTTGAGTGTCGCTTGATACTGCTGTTGTAAGCTAGCATCTAAGTCGAGAGCGTTTTCAACATCCTCAAACGCACCAAATAATGTGATGAGGTATTGCTGCTCTTGTTGTTTTAAAATCAGCTTTTGCTGCTCGGTTTGGGCTTTTAAGCGACCAGCATTAAAAATAGGCGATGTCAGTCCAGCAAAAACAGACCAAGAGCTAAAGTCTTCATCAAACAAATTTGCAAAGTCGCTGTCACTGCTGCCAACACTGCCACCTAAACGTAGCGAGGGGTATCGTTGCTTTTGGGTGTAGGCCACTGTCGAATCTTGAGATAACAGTTGATACCAAGCGCCTTGCAACGACGGCTTACGTTTGACTAATTCACTTGGCACGCCAATTTTGATGCCTTGAGGCAACAATGGCAGCTGGGCATTAACCATTAATTTAGCCGCGGGATAGCCACCCAACAAGCGTTCTAATTGACGAATGTCAGCATTTAATTGGCTACGCTGACCAAACAAGTTTGATTGCTCGTTATAAAACTCATTTTGGGTGAGATAAACATCTAATGACGTATTAAGACCTTGGAAATAGCCTGACTCAATAATCTCAAAACTTACTTTGGCATTTTCAGTGCGTCGCTCGTACAGCTTCACTAACTCTTGGGAGGTCACCACTTGGTAATAAGCGCTCACGACATCAGCGACGAGGTTATCTCGCGCTTGCTGATAGTTAGCTTCTGCGGTTAATAAATTGAGTTTAGTCGCCTTTGCACTGTCGGATAACTTACCCCAAATATCAATTTCATAATTTAAATCGAAACTCAGGCTATTAGTGTTAGTTTCAGTGTCATTATTGCCATTACGACCTGAATTTAACGACCCAGTTAATTCTGGCCAGAAATCTGAATCACTCACCGTTAGCTGCTGCTTTTTAACTTCAACATCTAAAGCTAATTGAATTAATTCTTGGTTACGGTTAAGTGCAATACTTGCCAGCTCCAGCAATTGATCCGTAGCGATAGCTTCAACCCAAGGTTGGTTTTCCTTTAACGAGTCCGCACTGGTGTACCAAGTTTGTGGCAGCTCAGGTTTAACCTGTTGTTCATCTAAATATGTCGGACTGGTGCAACCGGCTAATGCACTTAAGGACATAGCAATCACCGCAAAGGTGAGGTGTTTTTTCATCAACCGAGATTCCATGGTGTCTTTTTTTGTTATGTTAATAATTTTAGAGATTTGCACCGAAAATTCACACTGTTAGATGCCAACTTTGCACGGCTTTACAAAACAACAACTTTAGCTGCCTATTTTGCCAACAAAACTCGATTTTATTTATATCGTATCGTGCTTACATGAAGTTCAACATTAAAGTTTGAATCATTAAAAACAATAACTTAAATAGGTTTCCATTTTATTTCTGTGACACGATTTAATTCAATAGTGAATAATAAAGTTAAGACATACTTGCTTACATTCTCAATCGCCAGTCAAAATCAATAACAATATTGCTCCCATACAAGAGGGAGACCACTTAGGCAAAATGAAAAACCGCACACTTATACGTCGCCATCACCAGTGTTAGATCAAACTGGCAATAGCATCTAAGCTCGCATTAACTTTGAGAGGGGCTTTTTGGCCATAGGAATGTAAGCCATAAATATGATTGATTGGCAGGCAGCACTGAGGAACAACAAGGCAAATTTCACCCCTCAACTTAAGCAAGTAACAATCCGGCAGGTAAAAATCCAACAGGTAAAAGTTCGGCAAGTAAAAACCTGGCACGATACCAATACCACAGCCTGACTGAATGGGCTACAAACAGATGCGAAAGGAATTGCTGAGCAGCAAAGTAATAGTGTTAATAATAAAGTCGTTAAAGATCCTGACGACTTTTTATTGCGAAACGACTAACTCTTCAATGGCTAACCCATCAAAAAAGACACGCTTACTTCATTGCCGCTTTTACATAAACATCAAAGCGGTTTTTCTTCTGCGCTAATACCATGCTAGGTTTCACCCCATCTAAGTCTTCGGCATAATCAGGGCGTTTAACAACAACCCGTTTTGTCGCTAATGCTTGGGCAGGTTTTAGCAATCCATCGGCATCTAAATCAGCACCAACAAGGGTTTGAAACACGCGCATTTCTTTTTTAACTAATGCCGATTTTTCACGGTGCGGGTACATAGGATCAAGATAAACCACATCAATTTCATCACCTGACTGCGCAGCGGCATCTGCAAGGGCTTCAATGCTTGAGCCATGAAATAGACTCATACGATCGCACATCCACTCACCGATTTCAGCATCTTCATAAGCGCGGCGTAAGCCATCTTCAAGTAAAGCAGCGACCACAGGGTGACGCTCAACCATGATGACTTTACAGCCTAAACTTGCCAATACAAATGCATCACGGCCTAAACCTGCAGTACCATCAACCACAGTCGGGGAAATACCTTGTTTCAAGCCAACCGCTTTAGCAATCGTTTGACCGCGACCACCACCGAATTTACGTCGATGGGCCACCGCACCAGAAACAAAGTCCACTTCAATACCATCAAGTTTTGGTTCGTCACGTTTATGCAAGGTTAAGGTGTTCTGCTCGAAACGTAACTCAAACTCAGCATTTTTATCCCACACAAGACCCCAGCGTTCACTGATATCAACTAAAGAAGGATATTGTTGGTTAAAAAAAACAGGTATTTGCAAAGGATTGTCCTAGGCTCAAAAAGATTATGACTATTATGCCAAAAGCCAACGAGAGTGAATACCTATACCTGTTGACTGAGAAAACTTATAATGCAGCTATTACACAGCATTAAGCTGTTCAAATAATCTGGGATCACTCATGTTAAGTTACCGTCACGGTTATCACGCTGGCAATTATGCCGATGTACTCAAGCATTCAATGTTGCTGCAAGTGCTTAAACTCATGCACAAAAAACACAAGCCAATGGCTTACATTGATAGCCATGCGGGTGCTGGCGGTTATGCCCTTACCGATGAGTTTTCTAAGAAAACAGGTGAGTATTTGGATGGTGTCGCTAAGCTGTGGGGCAAAGATGATTTACCAGAACCCTTGCAGCTTTATATTGAAGATGTAAAACACTTCAACCAAGGTGAAGAAGATCTGGCTTTTTACCCAGGGTCTCCCGCTTTTGTAGATATGAACATGCGTGAAAAAGACCGCATGGTATTACATGAGATCCACAGTACTGATTTTGCCACACTGGATGAGCAGTTTGCGAATGATAGACATGTACGTGTGGTAAAAGGTGATGGCTTAAAAGGACTGATTGCTGCAGTACCACCTTTGGAGCGTCGTGGTGTTGCTCTGATTGACCCAAGTTATGAAATAAAAACTGACTACCAAGATGTCGCCCATGCGATTATTAAGGCTCATAAACGCTTCGCAACAGGCGTTTATATGCTTTGGTATCCTGTCGTTGATAGAGCGCAGACTGAAGCCATGTTGAAAATTTTGGCTGACAGTGGCATTAAAAATCAACTGAGAATTGAGCAGTCAATTACCCCTGACAATAATGCATTTGGTATGACAGCTGCAGGCTTGTGGGTGATTAACCCACCATGGCAATTAGATATCGCCGCTAAAGAAACCTTGGATTATTTAGAGCGAAGCTTAGGCCAAAGTGGCGGCAAAACCGTGGTTAAGCTAGAAGTGCCAGAATAATTAACGATTAAATAATTTAGCACTCAACAAAAAGCCCATATAATTTAAGTTATATGGGCTTTTTTAGTTTCAATGTTTCTAGCTTCAATATTTTTAGCTTCAGTATAGTGAAGTCAGCTTGCTAATCGCCATTTAACGTCCTAGAAAGAGCACCAAATATCGCACTAAAAATCCTAACACTGACATCCTTACGGGTATTATTACTCGATGTCTGACTTTCGGGGCGAGACTCCTCAACATCCCTCTTTTCAGCATTTCCATATGCAACAATAACAAAGTCGTTGGCTGCATTTGAAGCGGTTCGTGCGGAACACGCTGTGAGTAACGGTACTAACAGACATGCCAATAAAATCCTTTTATTCATCTTCATCCTTAAACTTTAGCCATTAACCTTAATCATTAAATCGGTTTAAAAAAATGCACCAGCTGATCCAGGGAAGACAACGGGGCTAGTATTGCCATCTTTACCTACGGCAGCAACGCCATAAAGATAATTATCTATGACCATGTTTTTCATTATAAATTCATTCACTTTACCCACATAGCGACTATGGGTCCATTCTGATTCTGTGGTTAAACGCCAATAAACGCGATAGCCAACAACATCTTTACTGCTATCGTCATTCCACTGAATTTTAGTATCGGGTTGCATAATCCCTTCAATCTTCACCCCCGTAGGAGGCGCTGGCGCCCAGGCCATTGACGCAAGGCTAATAGCATTTAGTGCGGTCAATTTGGCATTAAAATCAAAATCGACACCTTCAATAACATCACCATACTCAATGCCATTTTCGGTACGTAAATCTTGGTGCTGACGATCGTAATGCTCATTGGTTTCCATCACTCTAACTGCAGGCATACCCGCTTTATTAAAGGGTAAATGATGACCACCACGACCGAATCGGTCGAGACGATAAACCAACATAACATCTAAATTTGTCATATATTGATCGGCTAAACCTTTAATATTACGCGCTAAATTACGGGAGGCGGAATCATTCTCGCCGCCACTGAAATAACGCTCTTTTGCTTCTTCCTTGGTTTCTGCAATTCTGACACCTTCAGAAAATACCCGTACCGTAGAGTTGTTAATCACCCCATTAATCCCGGCGATATTGCCAATCATGTCGTTATTCAATACTGCTTGAACCTGCCAGTCATGCTTTTTAGCGTAATTAATTAGTGCATCACCACCATACAGCCCTTGCTCTTCACCAGATAGCGCCGCATAAACAATCGTGCCGTTAAATTGATACTTTGATAGCACTCGCGCAGCTTCAAGCGCTCCAGCGACACCAGTCGCATTGTCATTTGCACCCGGTGAATCATCGGTAAAATTCATTGGGTCGGTCACGCGAGAATCAATATCGCCACTCATCATGACCACACGATTGGGGTCAGTTTTACCACGCTGAATTGCAAATACATTGACGACTTCAGTTGGCTCAGGAATTCGTTTACCAGTAACGGTTTCCCCTACCATCACCACTTCAAGACAGCCACCACAGTCAGCCGAAATGCGCTCAAATTCATCTTTAATCCAACGTCTTGCAGCGCCAATACCTCGGGTATCTGACTCAGTTTCGGATAAAGTATGGCGAGTGCCAAAACTGACTAATTTGGCAACATCATCATGTAGTCGTTCGGCTTTGGGCGCAGTGGCAATATCGTATAAACGAAGATCTTCTTGCGAAGGTGCTGGCGCGGCGCTCGCTCCAAAACTGATTAAAGACATCAGTCCGAAAACTGATGCAGCTGTTTTAGTTAACTGTAATTGTCGTTTCATAGTTTCCTCTAACTTTGCAGTGCAGCGCGATAACGTTTTAAGAGTATTTTGACTCGCTCTACATAGGCTTGTGTTTCAGGATAAGGCGGTATGCCTTGGTATTTACTTACTGTTGTTGGGCCGGCGTTATAAGCGGCGCAGGCCAAATCAATATCGTTATCAAATCGATCTAATAAATAAGCTAAATATTGACTGCCGCCCCAAATGTTTTGTTTCACATCATAGGCATCACTCACGCCTAGTTCCTTAGCTGTGGCTGGCATTAATTGCATTAAACCAATGGCACCTACTTTTGATAGCGCCTTAGCATTAAAGGCAGACTCAGCATGGATCACCGCTCTGATTAATGCTGGATCTAATGCAAACTGCTGGGCAGCGTCGCTGACATAATCTTTATGTTTAAAGGCAAAAAGAGGAATACTGTGCCAATCCACCTGTGAGTCAACTTGGCAGGCGAAACAGTCATATAACAAGACTTCAAATTCAGTCGAATCAGGCACTATATTAGAAAAAGTAGTAATACCGCCCTGTTCATATTGATAGATTTTACGCTTAGGCTGGCTGCGTTTAGTTTGGCTTGAATCCGAAAAGGAAGCTGTTTTTAACGGTTTAACCCACTCTGTTTTTTTGGCAGGTGCCGCTTTTTGATTGAGATCGACTTGAGTTGTTGGCGCAACAAGTACTTTAGGCTGTAATACCAACATAGGTTTGGGGGAATCATCAGGAATAGCAACCACGGCTGGATGAAGCACTTGTTGTTTTTTAGGTTTTAGATGCAAACGACTTTCTACATCTTGATTCTTTACAGGTTCAGTGGGCAGTACGACAATTGGCGCTAACAAAACTTGTTGGGATTTTGCGGCTTGTTTAACTTCAGGTTGTTGGCTTGATACCCAAGTAGGCTTAACGGACTCAACATTTTGGTATTGCTTAATTGGCTTTGAAGATGATGCACCAGTAGCGGGGGCTAACTTAACATGCTTTTTGGCCTTATCTGCCGTAGGTGAAGAAACTGCTGACGTGGTTACTATTGGTGTCGCCACTTGAGTCAACACTGTTGGCGAAAGTGACTTGTGAGCTTTCTCTTTCGCGACTAATGCAGACTGTACTAATGCAGATTGTACTAATGCAGATTGTACTAATGCAGATTGTTCAGTCGACTGCATTATCCGTTTAGCTTTTTCATGAGTTGCTTCCTCCGATTGAGCGTTAACTTTATCGTCGAGATGAGGCGCAGCCCATGCTCCGCTCATTGGCAAAAATCCAACAGCAGAAATTATGGCTAAAGCTATGATTACAAATTGTATTTTATTCATTATTGTTATAATTATTCTGTAAAAATCATTTTATTTTCAGATACAAAGTGACACCCTTTTTTAAGCATCACTTTTAAAAAGTATTCTTGCTAAAAAGACAACTTTTGCCTTAATAAAGCACAGAAACAGCTGACTCCATTATCTTTTTACATCCACTCTGAATATTCATAATAGCCACATTTCTTGTCAAAGTTCACCCTATCACTCTAAAAGCAGTGTTTTTTTATTGCGCACTTTTTTACAAGTTAGTCAAAAACCTGATAAAAAACAGGGATAAAACTTTCAAAAATGAATACTTTAGAATTACTTGAGTTGAAAAGCAGATTAAATAATCTATTTGAAAACAAAAATTAACAATAGATTTTTTTATCATTAAAAAACAGAAGGATAACAAAAAACGATAGTGGGTATTTTTTATACCCGATTACAAAAAAGCAATTCTTTTTCTATCAATTTTAGATAAAATGAGTTGTCATTACGTTGCGTTGAATGAATAACTGTTGTTAAGTATTATTTATCAACTTTTTCATCGTTAATTTAAGCTTAATTTAAAATTTATAAGCTAGTCTGTAAGTTGGCAAAATCTCAAACTCATAATAATTAAGCCAAGCTAAAGGGAAGACCATGTCCGTCACTTCAACAAATAATACGCCGCCTAAAAATGGGGCGCCGCCATCAAACACACCACAAGATCTTGCGAGTAGCGGTGCATTCGTTAAATTTCTCAATATCGTTGAACGTCTAGGTAACTTATTACCTCACCCAATCACTTTATTCGCCATGTTCTGTTTAGCCGTCATTGCTATCAGTGGTATTGCTGGATATTTTGAACTCACTGTCGCCGACCCTAGACCCATCGGCAGTTCAGGCCGTAGTGAAGACGGACTCATTCATGTTGTCAGCCTAATGAACGCCGAAGGTTTGCGCATGATAGTGTCAAATCTCGTCACCAACTTCACTGGCTTCACCCCTTTAGGCACGGTACTGGTCGCGCTTCTCGGTGTCGGCATTGCTGAGCGTTCAGGACTACTGTCAGCCGCAATGCGTTTATTAGTGATGGGCGCTTCTAAGCGTCTTGTGACACTAACAATTGTGTTCGCAGGTATTGTGTCAAACACCGCATCAGAATTAGGATATGTGGTATTAATCCCTATGGCGGCAATGATATTCCATTCATTGGGACGTCACCCATTAGCAGGGCTTGCAGCCGCCTTTGCTGGGGTCTCTGGTGGTTACAGCGCTAACTTACTATTGGGTACGGTCGATCCTTTACTGTCTGGTATCACCGAAGCCGCAGCGCAAATGATTGATCCTGAATATACCGTTGGCCCTGAAGTTAACTGGTATTTCATGTTCGTTTCGACTTTCTTAATCACCACTTTGGGCGCCATCGTTACCGAAAAAATTGTTGAGCCTAAGCTTGGCAAATACGATGTGTCAGAAGCCGCAGATGATTTATCCGAACAAAAAATGGATAAAGTCTCTCAAACAGAAATCCGCGCGTTAAAAATGGCAGGTCTATCTGTATTAGTATTTTCAGCGTTACTCGCTTTAACGATTGTTCCGGACTGGGGCGCACTGCGTAACCCTGATACAGGTTTAGTCGCAGGATCACCGTTTTTAAAAGGGATTGTCGCCTTCATCTTCATTGGTTTCGCCATTCCAGGTCTTGTGTACGGTAAAGTCGTTGGCAGCATGAATAAAGACACAGATGTCATCAATGCCATGTCCCACAGTATGAGCACCATGGGCATGTATATTGTGTTGGTTTTCTTTGCATCGCAGTTTGTTGCTTTCTTTAAATGGACTAACCTTGGGGCTGTATTAGCAGTAACAGGGGCTGACGCCTTAAGCAGTATTGGGTTAACTGGACCGCTAGTGTTCGTGCTATTTATTATGCTGTGTGGTGTGATTAACTTAATGCTCGGCAGTGCTTCTGCACAGTGGGCAGTAACCGCACCTATTTTTGTACCTATGCTGATGTTAGTCGGTTATGCCCCTGAAACCATTCAAGCCGCGTATCGTATTGGTGACTCTGTCACTAACCTGATAACGCCAATGATGAGTTACTTCGGGCTTATCCTTGCGGTAGCAAGTCGTTATAAGAAAGACTTAGGTATCGGCACACTGATCGCCACCATGTTGCCATACTCAATCGTGTTCTTTATTGGCTGGACTCTGTTCTTCTTCTTATGGGTATTCGTTCTTGGCTTCCCTGTAGGTCCTGGCGCAGCGACCTACTACACACCGTAAAGACATAAGTTAAGCTGTAAAATAAAAACCAGTAACAAGCTTCTTTGTTACTGGTTTTTTTTGCTCGGTAATGGCTTATTAAGTTATTTTGCTTCTAAAAGTTCAACCAGTTCTTGCTCATACATCTCGAGCTTATCCAAGTTAAACCCTGTATGCTGCTGCACTAACTCACCTTGGCGATTGAAGATAAAACTACTTGGCATACCTTTGAGGGCAAATCGCCTTGCGACTTCACTGTCTGGGTCGTAACGAACAGCAAAATCAGCAGGAAAGTCCTTTAAAAAACTCAATGCTAACGGCAATTCAACATCAAGGTTAATGGCGACAACGGCTAAACCTTGCTGCTCATATTTAGCATGCATTTGGTTCATCCACGGAAAAGACTTTCGACAAGGGCCGCACCATGATGACCAAAAATCCACGTACACGACTTTACCTTTAAACTCGCTTAAGCTGACCTGCTCACCCAGTTCATTTTGAACCATATGGCTCAAAGAAGGTGCAGCACCGACCTTCGGCGCAGATATGACGAATAAAGCCATCAATGCCACACACCGCAATGCTTTGTTGCAAGTTATTGTTAGTTTCATACCCATGTCCAAACCAGTGTATCTCTTAATATTAAACTTACGTTTACCCCACTAAGCAAGGATCAATATAGCGTTAGCCATTTATACCCATGTTATTTATGTTCGGACATAAAAAAGCCTGCATATTGCAGGCTTTTAAGTTTATGAATCAGTTAACTTAACGATTAACTTTTTTCAGTAGTTTCCGCTTCAGCTTCAGGCGGCTTGTAACCTTTACGTTCTTTTTTGCTGAATATTTTCTCAACTACCACGAAGAATAATGGAATTAAGAAGATACCAATAAAGGTCGAGCTCATCATGCCACCAAGTACACCAGTACCTAGCGCGTTTTTACTACCAGAACCAACGCCGGTACTAATCGCTAACGGCACAACACCTAAACCGAATGCTAACGAGGTCATTAAGATTGGGCGCAAACGTACACGAACTGCGTGCAATGTTGCATCAATCAAAGTGGCTCCCTTATCGTAGAATTCTTTGGCGAATTCTACGATTAAGATCGCATTCTTAGTTGCTAGCCCCACCGTCGTTAATAGACCAACTTGGAAGAATACATCGTTCGGTAATCCACGACCGTTCATCGCCAGCAGTGCACCAATAACACCTAGTGGTACAACTAAGATAACCGCAAATGGTACAGACCAACTCTCATATAGAGCAGCAAGTACAAGGAATACCACTAAGATAGATAAGGCATAAAGCGCTGGCGCTTGGTTACCTGATAATCTTTCTTCGTATGATAAACCGTTCCACTCAATACCGAATCCTGGTGGTAATTGTTTTACCATTTCTTCGAAATCAAGCATTGCATCACCAGTACTGTATCCAGGCATTGTCGCACCTTGAATATTAATTGCTGGTAAGCCGTTAAAGCGTTGTAGCTGTGGAGAACCGTATTCCCATGTACCCGTTGTAAAGGCGGAGAATGGAACCATTTCACCTTCTGAATTACGTACATACCAGCTATCTAAATCGCTAGGCTGCATACGGTATTCAGCTTCACCTTGAACGTATACCTTCTTCACACGACCACGGTCAATAAAGTCATTCACATACGAGCCACCGTAAGCGGTTGCAAGTACGCTGTTGACGTTATCAATATCGACACCTAAAGCGCGGATTTTGGCTTGATCAACATGGATTTCATACATAGGTGCATCTTCTTGTCCATTTGGACGAACACCCACAAGGTTTGGATTTTGCGCTGCCATACCCAGTAACTGGTTACGCGCGGCGACTAAGGCTTCGTGTCCTTGACCACCTCGATCTTGCAGATACATATCGAAACCATTCGAAGTACCTAACTCGATCACAGCTGGCGGCACGAATGCAAACACCAGCGCATCTTTAATTTGCTGGAATCGACCCATAGCACGGTTAGACAATGATTGAACATCTTGCCCTTCACCACGCTCAGCCCAGTCTTCAAGACCAACGAAAGCAATACCCATGTTTTGACCAGAACCTGCGAAACTGAAGCCTGCAACACTAAATACTGACTTAACGGTATCGCCTTCTTCATTCAGGTAATAGTCACTCACTTCTTCCAGTACTTTAATGGTACTTTCTTGGGTCGAGTTGGTTGGCAAAATGGCTTGAGTGAACAAGATACCTTGGTCTTCATCAGGCAAGAATGCTGTTGGCATACGCATGAAAATCCATGCCGTTGCAATCACGAGTACAAGGTAAACACCCATCATACGCACTGTGCGCTTCAAGATAGCCGCTACGCTGGCTTCATAACGCGATGTTAACTTGTCAAAGCTACGGTTAAACCAACCGAAGAAACCTTTATTCGTGTGAGTATGGCCTTTTGGAATAGGCTTAAGCATCGTGGCACAAAGTGCTGGAGTTAAGATCATCGCAACTAATACAGATAATGCCATCGCTGACACAATCGTGATTGAGAACTGACGATAAATCACACCTGTCGAACCTGACATAAATGCCATTGGAACGAATACAGCCGATAAGGTTAAACCAATACCAATAAGTGCGCCGGTGATCTGATCCATCGATTTTCGTGTCGCTTCGAGTGGACTGAGTCCCTCTTCGGACATAACCCGTTCGACGTTTTCCACCACCACGATGGCATCATCCACCAGTAGACCGATGGCCAGTACCATTGCGAACATGGTCAAGGTGTTAATCGAGAAACCTGTCGCTGATAAAATCGCGAACGTACCAAGCAATACAACTGGAACCGCAATTGTCGGAATAAGTGTTGCTCTGAAGTTCTGTAGGAACAGATACATAATTAAGAACACTAAAACAACCGCTTCAATCAGCGTATGTACAACACCTTCAATTGATTTTTCAACGAATGGAGTGGTGTCATATGGGTAGTAAATTTCAAGACTATCTGGGAAATAAGCTTGTAATTCAGCTAATTTCTCACGCACGTTATTCGCAGTATCGAGTGCGTTAGCACCTGTTGCTAACTGAACACCAACACCTGATGCTGGCTTACCGTTATAAAATGATTCAACAGAATAACTTTCTGAACCTAGCTCAACTCGTGCGACATCATTTAGATAAACGTTTGCACCTGATGAATCAGATTTAAGAATAATTTCACGGAATTGTTCAGGCGTTTGTAGACGGCTTTGCGCTGTTACAGTCGCATTTAACTCTTGACCTGCAATAGATGGCGCGCCACCTAATTGACCAGCAGAGATTTGAGCATTTTGCTCTTGAATCGCCGCCATAACATCAATACTGGTTAAGTTATATTGCGTCAGTTTAAGCGGGTCTAACCATATACGCATCGCATACTGGGCACCAAATAATTGGATTTCACCTACCCCTGGTACACGGCTTAATGGATCTTGAATGTTGGCAGCAACATAATCGGCGATATCACCTTTTTGTAACGAACCATCTTCAGATACAAATGCTGCAACCATTAAGAAGCCAGCACTTGATTTAACAACGTTTACCCCTTGAGACTGCACTTCTTGAGGTAACAAAGTCATCGCTGCTTGCAGCTTGTTTTGTACCTGTACCTGAGCAATATCTGGGTCAGCTTCAGCGTTGAACGTTAGGGTAATAGTCGCATTACCAAAGCTATCACTGCTTGAAGAAATATAACGCAAGTGGTCAATACCCGTCATACGTTGCTCAATAACCTGAGTTACTGTGTCTTCCATCGTCTTAGCAGACGCACCTGGATAGAACGCAGTAATCTCAACGGTTGGTGGTGCAATCGTTGGGTACTGTGCGACAGGAAGGTCTTTAATCGCTAAGACCCCTGCCAGCATAATTAAGATTGAGATCACCCAAGCAAAAATAGGGCGATCGATAAAGAAACGAGCCATAACGTTACCCTATTTAGTAGCTGGAGTTGCAGATAAAACTTGTGGTGTCACCACTGCGCCTTGACGAATTTTCTGTAAGCCATCAACAATTAACTTATCGCCAGCTTGCAAACCATCAGTAATACGCCATTGGTGATTAATCACCTCAGCAGTCGTCACAATGCGAGACTCAACCTTGTTTTCAGCACCAACAACCATAGCAACCGCTTGGCCTTTGGTGTTACGTGTAATCGCTTTTTGAGGCACTAAAATCGCTTGTGGATCTTGGCCAGCATTTAAAATTGCACGAACGTACATACCAGGCAATAACACCCCGTCAGGGTTAGGGAACTCGGCACGTAAGGTCACTGAACCAGTCGCTTCGTCCACACTCACTTCAGCAAACTGTAAAGTACCTGCTTGCTCATAAGTTGTGCCATCTTCAAGAATCAACTTCACTTCAGCATTTTCGCTTTGCTGTAATTTACCTGCTTTCAGCTTGGCTTTTAAACGAAGTAATTGAGCACTTGATTGAGCAATATCAACATTAATTGGATCCAGTTGCTGAATTTTAGCCAATGTATCTGCTTGATTAGCAGTAACTAACGCACCAGGAGTCACACTTGATTTACCAATGCGGCCAGAGATAGGCGCTTTCACTTCAGTATATTCAAGGTTGATGTTTGCAGTATTAATCGCAGCTTTTGCAACAGTGACGTTAGCAATGGCTTCTTTGTAAGCCGCATCGGCTTCATCAAAGTCTTGCTTACTAATGGCATTAGTTTGCACAAGTGCTGCGTAGCGGTCTGCAGTTGCTTTTGCCGATGCCAAAGAAGCATTTGCGCTAGCTAAATCTGCTTCAGCGCTAACTAGCGCTGCTTTGTATGTTGCCGAATCGATTTGATACAGCGATTGACCCGCTTCAACGTCCCTGCCTTCAACAAAACCACGATTGGTGATAATGCCAGAAACTTGTGGACGAACCTCAGCTTCTAAAAACGCACGGCTGCGACCTGGTAACTCAACGTGAATAGCTTGAGATTGCTCAGTCACACTCAACACTCCAACTGGAACGGGAGGTGCTTCTTGCTGGGTTTGAGCCTTATCGGCTTGACCACAAGCGGTAATCCATAAAGCCGCAGTGATAACTGAGGCTATTTTCAGTGCTTTGTGCATGACTGTTCTTACTCCTAATGACATCATCAGTAACCTTACGCTTCATTGCGTAACAGTTGCTAAATAGCGATATTCCTAACGTTTCAATTTACTTACTTTTTGATGGGCACTGTTATCGCACACCCGTGTAAACTCAACAACCATTTAAAATATTATAAATTGTAAACAAATAATAAACTTAGCTGCTTTGTTTCAGGCTTGTTAATGAATCTGTGCCAACAAAAAATACAACCTTTTTATGTTACAAAAACGTTATATTGCAACAGGCTATAAAAACACCAATATACAACATAACGTTAAAAAAAATGCATATGAAATAGTATTTTATTTGGTTTAGTTTAGGTTAAACCAGATATATTTCTATTTTCTCAACAAAAATTATTGCGCTTGTAGTAATAACTCCTCGTTCGGTAACATTTCACGCCACCAACGTTCAGTTTTCAACGCAGACTTAACTGACACAGCTTCGCCAAAAATAGGAGTGACAACACGAACATTTGCCTGCTCGCCTAGATGTACAATCCGCTCTAATGGCTCAAACCAATCATGCAATGCTAAATCAAAAGTCCCATTATGAATCGGGATCATGGCTGTTTGATGAAAATTATCACCGTTTAAATCAATATGAGCCTGCATGCTTTGCTCAGGCATCATATGGATGTCACTCCATAATTCATTATAGGCACCCGTTTCGATCATGGTGATGTCAAATGGCCCATAACGCTCTCCAATTTCTTTAAATCCTGGAAAATATCCACCATCACCACTAAAAAACAGCTTACTTTGTTTCCCTTTAATGACCCAGCTCGCCCACAAAGTGGTATCACGGTCAAATAACCCACGGCCAGAAAAATGCTGTGCTGGCGTCGCGACTAACGTTAAATCACCTAATTTAAGTTCTTGCCACCAAGACAATTGGTTTACCTTGCTAGGCTCAACGCCCCACTCAATAAGATGGTTGCCCACTTTTTCAGGTGTCACAAAATACTGAACCTTGTTTTTAAGTTCTGTCACAGCTGCCTTATCTAGATGATCATAATGGTCATGACTAATGATGACCGCCTTAATAGGGGGTAATTGTTCAATATTTATTGGAGATTGATGAAAACGTTTTGGTCCTGCCCATTGCACTGGCGAAGCTCGTTGGCTAAACACAGGATCTAAAAGGATATATTCGCCATCAATACGAATTAACAATGTTGAGTGACCCAGACGAAAAATTTGATCTTCCGTCGAAAAACTCAAACTCGTAGCAGTCATAGGTTTAACAGGCACCTCAGCTTCAGGAGTAGGATGAAGCCTTTTTGTGGTCATATAACTTTTAGCTATGCTCCAAATATCACTTAGACCAGATTGATAAGCGATATCGGTATTTTCAAATTTCAGCGCTTCTGCTTTGTTATTACCAAATATTGTTTTAATTGAAAATGCCACGACTAAAACTCCTACAAAAATCCACAGATATTTCATTTTTCACACCAAAAGTAAACTACACGGTGCAGTTTATTAAAATATAATTGAAAAGTAAACTACTCAGTGTAGAATATCGACAGATTTACTTATTGAGCCAAACAATGCCTAAAGAAAAAATGACATTAAGCCAGATAAAGCGAGCTGATATTATCAATGCCGCTAAAGTGACCTTTACTGAATTTGGGGTGGCTGCAACCAGTATGGATAAACTTGCTGAAGTTGCAGGGGTATCTAAGCGTACGGTTTATAATCACTTCGAGACCAAAGAAGCGATTGTTATGACCTTGATGGCTGATTTATGGGACCGCTCTTTAAAGCATAATGTAGCTGAATACCAGAGTGACAGACCACTGCTTGAACAACTTTCTGAAGTAGTATTTATAGAAGTTAACTTTATTAGTAGTCAGGAATACATTGAACTGACACGTATGGCTATTGGTCACTTTTTTTATACCCCAGAATCGATGAATAAAGAATTTCAACGGGTGAAAAAACAAGAAAGTGCCACCATGCGCTGGATAAGGGAAGCGATAGCCGACAAAAAAATAACGGTCACTGATGAAGAGCTAGCATTACAACAAATACATAGCCTGATAAAAGGTAGCTGCTTTTGGCCACAAGTCATGCAGTTTGCAGAAAGGCTCAATCATGATCAACAGCAAAAAATAGCAACAGAAGTCGCGAAGATGTTTTTATGTCGCTACGAAAACTAGGGCCCATTCACCCAGTAAAACCGAGAACTAAACTCGATTATCACCCACACCCAAGGAAATAATGCGGCTGATTTGTGCAAGGCTCAAACCTGACTCTTGTTGCCAATGATTAAAAGCTGACTGAGCTTGGCGAAGCGCCGTTTGCGAAGTAAACCCTGCATCAACAACCTTGGTGGCTGTCAGGTAAGATTTGACATCATTAGTTAATAGAAAGGTGTCTTTGCCAATGGTGCGTAAAAAGTAAGGGCCTGTATTACCACCTAAGCGGCTGCCTTTCTTTTTTAATGCTTGCCATAGGCCGGTAATATCCTCTTCAGGCCAGTTAGCAATAAACTCTGCAAAACTGCCATGCTCAGCAGAAATTTGCTGCACCATATAGGCATTATCGACAATTGACTGGGTTTTCTTCTGATGACGAATAAGCGTGGCATCACTGGCTCGCTGCTGAATTTGATCAGGAGACAACATTAGTACTTTAAAAGGTTCAAAGTTAAAAAAGGCTTCTTCATAGGCCGGCCATTTGTTTTCAACCACTCGCCAAACAAAGCCACTCTGAAAAACTTGCTTGCTCATCGCTGATAACAATTGCGCATCAGAATACTGACCAATTTCGTCGGCTTCCAGTGATTGTGGCATTAACAAACCTAACGCTTTAGCGCCGCCTTTTCGTTCAGCTGCACGGTCAAATATATCGCTAAATTTTTCTAGTTTTACCACTGCGTTACCTACTCAATACGTTATCAATTATCGGTATGATAACGCTTACGAAGCTAAACTCAATTTCGGCTTGCTGTTTTGCTCTTTCTTAACTTGTAAAAACTCTTTCCACTTGATGATTTCTGGCGGCATTTCAGGCGTTGGGCCGAAATAGCCACCCGCTTCTACCAAATCGGTAATCGGCACTTGCTTGCCTTTACAAATAAATACGCCACGAACATGCATGATGCAATGTAAGCCTCTTGCAGTCACAAAGCGTTGTTCGATGTAAAAGTACTTCTCATCCCAGCCAACAATACGCGTTTCAATTTCAAATTTTTCCATCGGTTTGATATCACGGAAAAACGTAAACTCCGATGCGTTAACAATAGGTAACCACTTCAACTTAAGAAATTTTTGCATTAATCCCATTTCAGCAATCATATGGGTACGCGCAAGATCCATAAACGCAGGATAACGGGAATT
The DNA here is from genome assembly GCF_009663145.1 of Shewanella sp. TC10. Classification (GTDB taxonomy): domain Bacteria; phylum Pseudomonadota; class Gammaproteobacteria; order Enterobacterales; family Shewanellaceae; genus Shewanella. Next base: position 15,875 of record NZ_VKHR01000056.1, on the reverse strand, counting down.
AGTTAAATGCATATTGATGTCGCAATCAAGTGGCCAAGCACGGTAACTGATTCGACTGGTATCTAAAAAACCTATTTTCTGGGCTTGGCGATTGCGCCAAAGCATTAACCAAATGAGGCGGAAATATAAATTCATACAACTACTCCTTGTGAGCAAAACAGGCTAACAGAGGTCATACCAGCTATCAAGCCTGCTTGCTAAATTAACAAAGCATTAAATAGAACTCGTTTTACAAAAGCCTATTTGATAAGCCCAATCACAGACAATAGATCATTAATTGTAGCCTCTGTGAGCGTTAGCACTTTTTTAAACGAGCGTTTTGGCTTACCATGGCGGCGCTGTTCACACATTGGGTGTGATCAGGTTATTTTAATTCTCAGGGCGGGGCGAAATTCCCCACCGGCGGTGATGTTAACTTACCTTTATGTAATCTTAACTAAGCCCGCGAGCGCTCGATTCGTCGAGGTCAGCAGATTTGGTGATGTAGATGTAATGTCTACTATTCCAAAGCCGACGGTTATAGTCCGGATGAGAGAGAATAGAAATACACCAGTGAGCCTAGGGCTTACTGGTGTATTTCGTTTGGCGTAAAACCCCTCTTTAAAGCCCTGATTCTGGTATTTTTTAGGAGTTAACCATGAATCAGTTATCACTACTTTCGCCTTTTGGCGATCCTATCGAACGTGTTGAAAAAGCCTTAGAAGCATTACGTCTAGGTAACGGCGTATTATTGCTCGACGATGAAGATCGTGAAAATGAAGGCGATATTATCTATTCAGCAGAGCATCTTACCAGTCAGCAAATGGCATTAATGATCCGCGAATGCAGCGGTATTGTGTGTTTATGCTTAACTGATGACCAAGCAAATAAGCTTGAATTACCACCAATGGTTGCCGATAACAACAGCGCTAACCAAACCGCTTTTACTGTATCTATTGAAGCTAAAGAAGGCGTCACCACAGGTGTTTCTGCACAAGATCGTGTTACCACAGTAAAAACGGCTACCGCTGCAGATGCTAAAGCATCTGATCTGGCCCGTCCTGGACATGTTTTCCCACTTCGTGCTCGCGCTGGCGGTGTTATGTCTCGTCGCGGCCACACCGAAGGCACGGTAGATTTAATGCAAATGGCAGGTCTTCAACCGGCAGGCGTATTATGCGAAGTCACTAACGAAGATGGCACCATGGCAAAAGCACCTGAAATTGTTGCATTTGGCCTTAAGCACAATATGCCAGTATTGACGATTGAAGACATGGTGATGTACCGCCAACAGCATGATTTGAAATTGGCCTAGTGTTTTAACTTTAGAGCCTATGAAAACAAAAAAGCGACTAATAACAGTCGCTTTTTTAATGCCTTCTTAATTCTTACAAATCAATATACAGCTGAGTTAGCAAGGTTTTGATTTGTTCATCATCGTCTTCAAACTTAATTCCAACATTGACCTTACCGTCCTCAAAGCGGCTATTGCACACCTTGGCAGGAATACAAATCCCCTCATTATTAGGGTTACGGATCGTCACTATAATGTCTTTCTGACTCACCTTCAGATTTGGGTTTTCCGTTTTGAAAACGAAGCCACACCCCTTGGATGATATGTCAGAAATAATGCCTTTTAGTTGGGTTCCGTGGCTAGCATCATTTTCATCTTTAGCTTGAATAGCTGCCGGTAAATGCGTTATGTACCTTTGATGGGTTCGTAACTGACGGTTCTCAATTTGCTTTGGGTAAGACAGAAAAATAAACTTTTCGGGGATTTTGGTGATATTGCGAATAGTCGATTTAAAGGCGTAGCACTCACCTTGTTGACCTTCCAATAAATAACGAACAACAACACCGTTGCCTTCAACAAACACATCACTGTAATTTTTCATTTGCTGCGGTGCGGGATGTTTCAAAATAATATATTTGCCAAGCTCATAGCCTACCAAAGTAGCTTTGGTTCTGAATTTAACAGGGAAATCAATTTGAATATCCACCGCTCTGCCCGGTGATAGGGTAAAGAATACTTGCTCTTCTGGTAATGGTTGCTCGTTCAAAATACGAATCCGTTCAAATTATGCTATCACAGCCATCATAATGTAACTTTCACGATTTAATAAGTTCATTTTGCAAAATATTCAATCCTGACAAAATCAAAACAAAAAAGGCACCCTAAGGTGCCTTTTATTAATGACAATCGCTTAAAACAAGCTATTGGGTTATGCGTTAATTCCAGAGTGACGCAATAGCGCATCAGTATTGGGTTCACGACCCATAAAGCGAACAAATAAGGTCATTGGTTCTTCACTGCCACCCATTTCAAGAATGTTGTTTAAGAAGCTTTTACCGGTTTCAGGGTTAAATATGCCCTCATCTTCAAAACGAGAAAACGCATCGGCAGATAATACTTCGGCCCATTTATAACTGTAATAACCTGCAGCATAGCCACCAGCAAAGATGTGCGCAAAACCATGTTGAAAACGGTTAAACGATGGCGGCACATTGACTGCAACTTGGCCACGTACTTCATCCAAAATACCTTGAATATCAGCGCCTTTTTCGGCATCAAACTCATGGTGCATTCTGAAATCAAACAGTGAGAACTCAAGTTGGCGCAACATCATCATGCCTGACTGGAAGTTCTTCGCCGCCAGCATTTTATCAAGCAGTGCTTTTGGTAAGGCTTCTCCAGTTTCAAAGTGACCTGAGATTTCAGCTAATGCTTCTTCTTGCCAACACCAGTTTTCCATAAACTGACTTGGTAGCTCAACGGCATCCCAAGGTACACCGTTAATGCCAGCAACACCGCCGACTTCAATTTTAGTCAGCATATGGTGAATACCATGACCAAACTCATGGAACAGAGTCGTCACTTCGTCATGGGTAAACAATGCAGGTTTACCATCGACAGGGCCATTAAAGTTACAAGTTAAATACGCCACAGGTTTTTGCAAACCAGTGCTAGTAACACGACGGCCTCGGCAATCATCCATCCAAGCGCCGCCACGTTTACCGCTGCGGGCATACAAATCTAAATAGAAGCTACCACGGTGAACCTTGTCAGCATCATAGATGTGGAAAAAGCGCACATCATCATGCCACTTATCAAAGCCATGTTGCTCCTCGATACGTAAACCGAATAAGCGCGATACTGTGTAGAACAAGCCTGATAACACCTTGTCTTCAGGGAAGTAGGGGCGCAGTAATTCTTGAGAAACTTCATATTTATGCTGCTGTAATTTTTCAGCATAAAAGCTCAAATCCCATGAGGCCATTTCAGTAACATCAAAGTGATCTTTAGCAAATGCTTTCAGTTCAGCAAGTTCTGACTTGCCTTGCTCTTTTGAGCGCAATGCCAATTCATTTAAGAAAGATAATACTTGGCTAGGATCATTGGCCATTTTGGTGGCTAACGATTTATCAGCGTAGCTATCAAAACCTAATAGCTGCGCCAGTTCATGACGTAACGCTAAGATTTCGTCCATGTTGGCACTGTTATCAAACTCACCCGCATTTGGACCTTGATCCGATGCGCGAGTGACAAAAGCACGGTAGCATTCTTCACGTAATTCGCGGTTTTCACTGTATGTCATCACCGGCAGGTAAGATGGAAAATCTAAGGTAAATAACCAACCTTGTTGTTCATTTGCTTCCGCCATCGCTTTAGCTGCGGCAATCGCTGAATCAGGCAAGCCAGCTAGCTCAGCCTCATCAGTGATAAGCTTAGTCCATGCTTGGGTGGCATCTAATAATTGATTTGAAAAGCTACTCGTTAATTCAGATAAACGTTTAACAATTTCACCGTAACGCACTTTTTGCTCATCATTTAAACCAATACCAGACAATTCAAAGTCACGTAAGCTTTGAGTCAATAAGGTTTGTTGCGCTGTGGTGAGTTGCTCGAACGCTTTAGATTCTTGAATCGACTTATAGGCTTGGTATAAGCCTTCATGTTGGCCTACGAACGTGCCGTACTCAGACAATAATGGTAAACAAGCATCGTGTGCTTCACGCCATTCATCTGTACTCGTCACTGAATTCATATGTGAAACAGGCGACCAGATTTTGCTTAAGCGATCATCGACTTCTTCAAGTGGCTCAATCAAGTTTTCCCAAGTGTATTGGTTTGTACTTGCCAATACTTGTTCAATTTTACTACGACAATCGGCAATCGCTTGCTCAACAGCTGGCTGAATATGCTCTGCTTTAATGGCTGAAAACTGCGGCAGTTCGCTTTGTTTAAGCAAAGGATTATCTAGCAATGGGTTGCTCATAGGTGATTCCTCGGGAAATAGGGTAATAATTGCCTGTTACACATTAATAAGGGCTCAAGTGGTTGAATTCAAGTCTAGCTGTTTATTGAAATAAGAATTAACCCTCTAATCAAATGAGATTGATTGGCACAAACATGACTGATTTTTCGTCTATATGAAAATACTCTAAAATAACGTGACGTAACACCCACATTTATTTACTGATAATTTACATAAGAATTATTGACAATCCGATCGCAAATCTAACTCATTATCATTTTTAGCTTATTCAATTACTGTATCCTGTTCTTATCTACCGATTGAACTAAAAACATTACTGATATGAAATTAACGCCAGTTTTTTTATCAATAATAAGCATTGCCGCTCTCTCCTCCTCCCACGCTAAGGCGGAAGATCTTGAGTTTGCCTTTAATGCTGGCTGGGACTCTAAGTATATTTCAGAAGGCAGAAATAACTTAGACAGTGGTGGCATATATCAAGCTGGAGCTGCGGTAACATCAGGTGATTTAACTACTTATGCCACTATGGTCAGGGGAGACTCAGAGCATTACATCGAATGGAATTTTGGTTTTGAGTACGCTTTACACCTACATGACGATATTGAAACTGTAATAGGCTACCAGCGCTTAGAGTTTTATGGGGATGAACGCGATCATGACAATGAAATCTTTGCCGTCATCGCCTATACCGGTGTCGACTGGTTAATTCCATCTGTTGCTTATACCTATGCAACAGAAGCTGGCGGATATTTTGTCGAAGTCAGCTTACATAGCCCATGGCAATTGACAGAGCAGCTCACAGTAACCCCATATATTACTCAAGGATTTGATTTTCAATATGCGACTGAAGAACATAATGGTGCCAACCATTTCCAAATAGGCGTTGAAGCAAGCTATGAACTCTCAAACAATATCGCCGTCAGTGCTCACTTTAGTCACTCCATTGCTATGGACGACATAAAAGAGCAAGCGAAAGCTGAAGGGGTCACGGGAAGTTTAGATCAAAGTTACGCTGGCATTCATTTCACTTGGCATTTTTAACTTCCAACACGTTCACGCTTAAATTGGCGTTAATACGCATCGGCTTCTAAGCTCAGTGAGCTAAGCCTGTTTGTTGTGACATTGCAAACAAGGCGCGACCCACCAAGCAAAGGAATGCTTATGACATATTCAAAAGGATACTTGTACCTCATTATCTGTGCATTTTGCAGCCTAGCTGCGCAAGCCAGTGACCTATCAGCACTCACTAAAGCTAAAACGCAAACAGAAACACAAACCAAAACAAGTTCAACTCCCCCAAAGCCACTTCCCATGGGCATGGTGTTCGACCATCAAGGCCAGCCTATCTCGCTGCCACCAGCACAAGGCTCGCTTAACTTTTCATCCACGGAGATGCTTAGAGATGAATCAGCTGCTCCCTATAAAAAGCCCCAAATCGCTAATAAACCTAAACCAACAAAGCTAAGCGCAAGTTCAGTAAAAATCGCCAACGACCCAAGTTGTCGCTGGGTTGGCAACCGCATAAAGCAGTTATCTAAACAGCTTAAACACCATGATCAAGCTGCCTACCTGCAAACTGAATTGTCACACCGCGAGGCAGAATGGCAATGTATGGATTGTGAAGGCAACGGTCCTTCACAAGGGCAACAAGCTGAGTGCCAGTATCGCCGCTAATCATCAACTCATCATTTTACGCCATGCTTTGCAGTATTGCTCACTGCAAAGCCATTACTGTCTGTATCTGAATTATGTGTCTGCCTTAACTTGAGTGTCAGCCATTCGTTGCAATAATTCGCTGCAATAATTTCACCGACTTTACGGTCTTTGAAACTAGCTTGTGATTGCATTCCCCCCTACAATGGCTGCAATAAAAAATGGCAAACTCACATAAACGCTTAAAATAAGTCAGGCATTTTTTAAGTATGTCTGGCTCAAGTATTAATAATAGAGAGGGTTAACATGGCTCAACATTATGACTATATCTGTCTTGGCGCAGGTAGTGGCGGTATCGCTTCAGGTAATCGCGCAGCGATGCGTGGTGCAAAAGTATTGGTTATTGAAGCTAAACACGTTGGTGGCACTTGCGTAAACGTGGGCTGTGTACCGAAAAAAGTCATGTGGTATGGCGCTCATGTAGCCGAAGCAATGCATTTATTTGCTAAAGATTATGGTTTTGACGTCACCGTTAATAACTTTAACTGGAATACCTTAGTCGATAATCGTGAAGCTTATATCAGCCGCATCCATGATGCTTACGGCCGTGGCTTTGCAAGTAACAAGGTCACCCTATTGAATGGTTACGGTAAATTCGTCAACAGCAATACTATTGAAGTCGATGGCGAGCATTACACTGCTGACCATATCCTCATTGCCACTGGCGGCGCACCAACCATTCCGAATATTCCTGGTGCTGAGCACGGTATCGATTCTGACGGTTTCTTCGCCCTACGTGAGCAACCTAAGCGTGTCGCTGTAGTTGGTGCTGGTTACATTGCTGTAGAGCTTGCTGGTGTATTGCATGCCCTAGGCAGCGAAACGCATTTGTTAGTTCGTAAGCATGCACCACTTCGTAATTTCGATCCGATATTAACTGACACCCTAGTTGAAGCCATGGAAATCAATGGCCCAACACTGCACACTCATAGCATTCCAAAAGCGGTAGTGAAAAATGCAGATGATAGCTTAACCCTTGAGCTTGAAAATGGTGAAAGCCTCACTGTTGATACGCTGATTTGGGCAATTGGACGCTCTCCTTCAACGGGTAACATCGGCCTAGAAAATACCGATGTTAATCTTAACGCTAAAGGCTATGTTGTCACTGATGAGCAGCAAAATACCACAGCAAAAGGCATTTACTGTGTCGGTGATATTATGGAAGGCGGCGTAGAGCTAACGCCTGTTGCCGTTAAAGCTGGCCGTCTACTGTCAGAGCGTTTATTTGGCAATATGCCAAACGCTAAAATGGATTACAGCGTCATCCCAACGGTCGTCTTCAGTCACCCACCGATTGGCACTATGGGCTTAACTGAACCAGAAGCAATTGAACAGTTCGGCGAAGATAACGTTAAAGTGTACAAATCAGGCTTTACCTCAATGTACACTGCCATTACCGCTCATCGTGAAGCGTGTAAAATGAAGTTAATCTGTGCTGGCGAAGATGAAGTGGTTGTTGGTATTCATGGCATTGGTTTTGGTATGGATGAAATCCTCCAAGGCTTTGGTGTTGCGATGAAGATGGGTGCAACAAAAGCTGACTTTGATGCGGTTGTCGCAATTCACCCGACTGGCGCTGAAGAGTTTGTTACTATGCGCTAGAACGCAATAACAAGCGTTAAAAATAAATCGATGCACTGTGCTTAGTGAATATATGCTCTTAACTGCGTTATTAGCATTAGTTTTTTAAATAAGTACAGTGCATTATTTAATCCCAATTCAACATTAAATTAGCTTACTCGTCTTCTTTCTGCAGTGCCTTATAGTGCTCAACATACTCATCAATGGCTTTTATAACAGACTGTTTAATCGTCAAAATATGTTTTGAGTGAGGATTCCATAATGCAAACGAAATCTTTAACCCATGCTTAAGCTCAGTGGGCATAACCGGCTCTAAATTATCAGTAATATACTGAGATTCTTTAAGCATTTTGGGTAACCACCCCCAACCTAGTCCTGTTTGAATTAACTTCACCGCCAAGGCAAATTGATCAATTTGTTCGTTATCGGCTGAAATCACAATCTTGCCTTTCAACCCCTCTTCAATAAAGGTGCTCAGAACAAACTGTCGAGATGTTCTCATTGCACTCAATACTTTTGAAGCAGGCAGTTTAGACATTGGACTGCCTTTTTTTACAAATGGTACTAGCTCCATGTAACCAATAAATGTGACATCTTTACCGTAAATACCTTTCGCCTGATCAATATTCACTAAGCCAAAGTGAATATCACCACTTTCAAGCCCTTGCTCAATCTCGGTTTTGCTTCTTATTAAAAAGTTAACCTTCATACTAGGAAAGTCTTCAGCAAGTTGAGTTCTTATTGCTGCAAGTATCGGCTGAGGAATAATACTCGAATGGGCAAAGTTAACACTTTCCATTCCGCCAAATGAAAGGCTTAACGCAATTTTATCGAAGGTATCTGACTGGGCTATGGTAGATTTAGCATAATGATATAGCAAGTGCCCCTCTTCTGTCGGCTCAACGTTTCGGCCAATTCTCTCGAACAACTCCACCGCTAAGGTATCTTCCATATTGGCAATCACTTGCCCTGTTGTCGTTCGATGTTTTCCTAATTGCACCGCAGCTTTGCTAAACGAACGCTGCTCATAGACGGTAACAAAGGCAACTAACTGTTCGATACTGGTGCTCATAAAACTCTCTAGCTCAATGGAGTGACACTTCAAAGCTAACACTAACCGTTTAAATTGCAACAACTTGCCTGAGAAGATAAGTGAGCATGGCATCCGTCATATCGCATTCTTTGTAATGCCGCCTCCTAGATATGATGTTCATCCATTAACCACCTAAAGCCACAAACAAACGTTTTTGAGGAGTTGAACGTGTATATCACATCCAGTTTGATCATCAGCACAATTACAGTGCTAGGTACTGCGGCATTCGCCCTTTCCGCAGTATTTGCCGCCAGCGAAAAGAAAGCCGATGTTTTCACTGTGCTAGTACTCGGTATTACCACTGCAGTCGGAGGAGGAACAATTAGAGACTGTATATTAAATGTTCCCGTTTTTTGGTCTGAAGACATGCAATATATTTGGATTGCGATATTAAGTTGTCTTATTGGGTTTATATTCTTTCCGATATTTAAAATTAAACAGATCAATCGTATCTATCTTTATATTGATGCTGTTGCCATCGCCATGTTTGCGATTCAGGGGACCGAAAAAGCGTGGAGTTTAGGCTTTGGGCTACCAATTGCACCGATTATTCTTGGTGTTATTACCGCAATAGGCGGAGGCGTTATTCGGGATATGCTGATACAAAGACAAACGTTATTTTTATCAAAAGAACTTTACGCAATACCTGTTGCACTTGGCTGCACAATACATGCAGTTGTACTCGCTTATTTGCCGAGTTTTTCTAATGTGAGTGCAATAGTGTCAATTTTAATCGTCGTGTATATTCGTCATCTCGCCATCAATAAAGATCTCCAAGTGCCAAGCTGGGCGATCATGAAATAATTCTCTGCTCATAAAATTCCCCCCCAAGATGACTCAGCGTTTGCTGAGTCATCTTTAATCATTTTTTCATTGCTACCTTTCCCTTCTTAATTGCAATCTTTAACTGCTATTTCACTGCTCAATCACTGCTCAATCACTGCTCAATCACTGCTCAATCACTGCGTCTATCAGTTTCAGCTCTATTCAATCTCGATTAACTAATGCTTTACTAGCGCATTTCAAATTGATCGTGCCTCAAGAGATGCTCGGCAGTAAGCCTAAACACATTGCTAAACGGTTCATTGATTCATTCCAACTTTAATTGACGAGTCACATCCGTCATATTGAATTGTTTGAATGAAAAAAACCTCGATATTATGTACACAACTTAACCAGCACCACTAATGACGAGGTCACTATGAATACATCAACTCTTACGCAAAAAGCACAATTTGAAAACGGCACTATGTTTAAAACCAATGAAGACATGCTTTACGTCTTACAGCTAAATGGCAGTTGGTACGACATGGGTAAACAATATGGCAACTTAGCAAAAGAACATATGCAGCCAATGTACGACAAGCTAGTTCAAGCAGAAATCAACAGCGGCTTGATTAGTCAGCAAGAAGCATTCAAGTTGTTTGGTTCGCGCATTTTCATCTCGCTAACGACACGTCGTAAACAGTACTTTCAAGGCGTGGCAGATGCATTAGGCTGGCCTGTTGAAAAAGTCATTGTGCTTGATCAATGTGGACCAATGGCCATTTACTTGCAAAAGCTTCACTCTTTTTCAGGTTGCTCTTCTTTAGCGGCATGGGGAGAAAGCACAACAGATGGCAGTACCATCGTGGGCAGAAACATGGACTGGAGTGAGATCTTTTTAGATTTCCCTGTGTATGTCACGGTATATAACCCAACTGATGGTTCAAATGGTATTGCTAATGTGAGCTGGCCTGGATGGACTTGGATGGTGACAGGCTTTAATGACAAAGGCGTATACACAGACTTACATGATGGTACGTCAATGGGCGGCAATATCATATCAGTTGAAAAGCCGTCTTTCCTCAACTCAGTGTTCGACTTTATGGCTGAGTCGGATAATGCAGAAGCACTAAGCTTTCGCTATCAAGCAGCTAAGACTGACGTTTCGTCTATTTGGATGGTCGCTGATAGTCAGGGTAGTGCCTGCTCTTATGAGAATGTCATTCAAGAAAACCGCAAGCGAGTTGCAGATACAGGTGCCAGCTCATTTGTTACCGTAAATACATTCTTAAATCCTGACTGGGGGATTGGTGTACGTGAAACGCAAAGTTTCTCTCTCAAGCGATTAGCGAATTTACAGGCTCTTCATGCTGAAAAGGCTGGTCAGATTGATGCGGCAGCAATGCGCGATATCTTTGACTTACCTCTTTATAATGAAGATGGCAGCTTTAAAGAGCATGGCGGGGTGACTAAACCAACAAACCAAGATGTTGATTTAACCAACTATCAAGTGGTCTCAGATTTAAACAAACTGCAAATGTCAGTCAAACTTCCTGCTTTGGGCAGTGACGCACAGTGGATTAATATCGATATCAAAGCGCTATTTAACCAATAAGCTAGACATTTAAAACGGGCCCCAGTGGCCCGTTTTTTATACCTCAATTAACCTATCCCAGCTTCTTTTGCCACTCAGCACTTTCTTGATTAAACGCCAAACTAGCTCAGTATCGCTAATCAGTTACAGCGGTTAGATTTACTTTAGCCACATTAGCGGCTCTAGAGCCTGAAAGTGATTTATCAGGCAAAAAGTGGTTTATAGATTGAAGCAAATAAACAGTTTCAAACTAGGTTATTACCCTTGTGAGTTTAGCCTTGCTTGAATCGCGAGTTTTACTTCTTCTTGCTCAAGTAACAGCTCTTGTTCTACTTTTTCACGCATCAGATCGTTGAAAGATGATCTTGCTTCTTGTGCTAATGCAGATGCTGCCAGTTTGCTTTCTTTAGCTTTAGTCACTTCTTCAGTGAGTTGCTGTAATTGCTTGAGAATTTCATCGGGTGCATTACCTAGCTCAACACTAGATTCACCACGCGACAGAGCCTCTCGACGTAATTGTTTTTTCAACATCCAAATGGCTTCATTAGCTTCACGCTCTGAATTGGCAGCTTCAATAGCATTGTCCCGCAAGAGTTCAAAACGAGCCAAAGCTTGTCCTTCTTTGCTCCATGGATCAACATCAGGCAGATCAGAAATATTAATCACAGGATCAACATAATCATCTTGATGACTGAGATCCAACATGGCTGCTTTTACACCTGAAATCATCAGCATGACAGCAATCACTAGCAAGGGTAATCCGCCAACGATAGCTGCGGTTTGTAGTGTAGCTAAGCCGCCCATAAACATTAATGCAGATGGCATAAACGATAAGGTAAACGCCCAGAATAAACGGTTCCACCGCATAGGATCTTCAGTAACATTAGTTTGCACCACAGACGCTAAAATGTACGAAATAGAATCGAATGTTGTAGCAGTAAAAATCACACACAATAAGGTAAATAATGCGATAACTAAGGTACTAAATGGCAATTGCTCTAAAATCGCAAAAATTGCTCGGGTAGGCCCTTCTGTGTTTAAAAGTCCCACCACATCCAGTTGACCCGATAACTGCAATGAAAGCCCGTAGTTACCTAAGATAATGAAGTACATCGAACAACCCAGCGAGCCGAAAAACACCGCTCCTGAAATCATTTGTTTAATGGTGCGACCGCGAGAAATTCGCGCGATAAATAAGCCCATACTTGGTGCAAATACTAACCACCAAGCCCAATAGAAAATGGTCCAGTCTTGAGGGAAGTGAGTATCTTCAAATGTTCCCATACCACCAAAAGGTTCGGCCCATGTTGCCATCACAAAGAAATTTGATAGCATTCGGCCAATGGAGTCTAAGCCAGTTTCTAGCATGAAAATAGTTGGACCACACACAAGCACAAACAGCAATAACCCTAATGCCCCCCAGAAATTTATATTACTGAGAATCTTAATCCCTTTATCCATCCCCATATAAGCTGAATAAGCAAAGATAGCCGTACACAGCATCAACACCATAATTTGACTGCCGGTGGTCGCAGGAATACCAAAAAGGTAGCTTATCCCTTCGTTAATCAGTGGCGCCGCTAAACCCAGTGTGGTTGCAGCGCCGCCTAGTAAACCAAAAATAAATAACACATCAATACATTTACCCAATTTACCAAAGCTGTTGGCTTCACCAATCACTGGCATTAATGCCGCAGACACTTTAAGCACAGGCTGTTTACGCACATAGAAAAAGTAAGCAATGGGAATGGCTGGGATCATATAAATACACCATGCAATCGGCCCCCAATGGAATAAACCGTAAGTCGCTGCCCAGCGTATGGCTTCTTCACTGCCTGGCTCTAATTGAAATGGTGGATTTTGGTAATAGTAAGCCCACTCAATGGTTCCCCAATATAAGATACTGGCACCTATACCGCCGCAAAATAGCATTGCAGCCCAAGATGCTAGCCCAAACTCCGGTGACTCATCAGGATCGCCCAATTTAATCTGGCCGATATCAGAAAAAACGATGTAAATCATGAAGAAAAAGGCCGCTAATCCTAAGCCCAAATAAGCAAAACCTAACTTATCTGTCATAAATAACTTAGCAACAGCAATCCACTCGGCTCCTTCATTAGGAAAAATCAGTAACGGGGTAACAACAGAAAACAACAGCAATAACGCACCGAAGAAAGTCGGTTTATCGATAAGATCGAAGTGTTTGTTCATTTCATTTGTCCGAAACAACTAAAACAGATTTAAGAGAATTCACACCACAAGTGCTTCCCCGTTCTGCGAGACAGACGGGTTTGAAAACAAGTGAAAGCGTTTGGGTAGGGTGTAAACGTTTTATTTGTAGCACTAACGGTGAGTGTTAGTTGCCACATCAACTTCAATGTAGGCTGACGATAAAATAATGTTAAACCCGCTAACTGTCGACTAACTTATGTTTCAAATAGATTTAAATTGTGACTCGTATCTCAATTCATTGAAATCCGACATCATTTCAGCATAAAAAAACCACAGCATTTTCCTTAAAGCCCTTAATAACGCCTTCTCAGGCCGTCATAACTTGATACACGCTAGACGATAATTACCTAAATTCAAGTTTTAATTATCAACAAATTCTATAAAGTTATTCATCAGAAAGCTTAATTATCAATTCACAACTGCAATGTTAAGATTGATTTCAAGTTGTTAAGCATTGAAACAAACATCAGGTTTCGAGCGTTAATTCTAAATCTGAAAACAACATTGATACTCATAAATAACCCTCTAGAGGAACATCACATGACTTATTATTCAGTATTAGCCGTAACACCAACAAATGATGATTGGGTTGCTGATTACATTGGCCCTGCAAACAAATTAGTGGCGCAATACGGTGGTAAATACCTTGCTCGAACTGGCAGTCATGAGCGTTTAGAAGGTCAAGGTGAAGATTCAGCATTACGTATTGTCATTGAGTGGCCATCAAAGCAGGCCGCAATCGACTTTATGAATGATCCTGAATACGCACCACATTTTAAAGCCCGTACTGCAGGCTCAAAAAGCGAGCATTTTTTGATTGAAGGCAAAGATGATCTCGCCTAAGTAATAGAAATGTATTTTCGATTCAATCACGTATGAGTATATTCGAAATACAATAAATGGCTTTGTAGTTAAAGCCACTGATGAGTGTAAGACCAACAAAGCCCAATGACATGAGAACCTCTCACTGCATTGGACTTTTTGAGCTGGTAAATTATTTAGTATCGCACTTATTCAGCTTGGCTAGTTTGCTGCGCTTGAACTTGCCCAATATGCTGATCAAAAATCTGTCGTTTCGTCTATTTAATTCTATGACTTCGAATTGTTAGTAGATTGTAGTAAAATAGTTTCTGAGGACGACCTCAGTTTATTCGTTAAATCGCTATTCAGTGTTATAGACCAATAAATATTCATCCGGGGACGGCCCCATCTGACTAATTCCAGATAGGAGCCGAAAATGTTCAAATCCGTATTTTTTACAACTGTCTTTATTGCAATCATCACTCTTTTTTCTTCGCCTTTACAGGCAAATAATAGCCATTTTGGTACCCACGGCATGACCATATTTGGTGGTAATGATGGCTTATTTGCATCACATTTGCCCATGTACCATAAACCCCATAATGTGCAAATGGTGATGCAATTTCACTTTAGTGATCCTGTAGTTGATAAAACCGTAAAACAACAATTAACACAGCAAGCCCACCAAGCTAACCAGCTGTGGACCATTGTGCCTAAGCCATTTGATTTAATGCGTTTACATCCAGCGCAAGATAATGGGCTTACACAATTACAAGCTGATGTTGTGGAAGGGCATTTTGAGCGCGGTGGTATAAGTCGATTCACCGATCAACAGGTTATCATTGATAAAGTCATCATTTTCTCTGAACTCAGTATGCTGGTTGAGCAAGATAAAGCAGCGAATGCGCAATACTTAGTGATTGGGGCCAATCCACAAAGTCAGCATCAGTTTTTAATCAAATTAATTGAAAATCGCCCAGAGGCTGATCACCTTTTACGAATGTTAAATCATCAATTTAACAAGGTATCTCAGGTGACAGTCCCACTAAAAGGCAAGTTACATCCAAGCAAGGATGAGTTAGCAAAAAGCTTATCTATAGCGCCTAAACAGCTTATCGAAATCTACCTTGAAACGGCCGAGTTGCAATAATAGGAAAAAGCACATGCAAAAACTCACCTTAGCCGTTATCCACCATCACCCAGCTGAAGGGGCAGGACGAATAACTGATTGGGCTAATATTTATGGCCACCAATTGGTTCATTTTATGGCGCCAAATAATGAGTTACCCAATTTGATGAATGTCGATGGGCTGATCATATTAGGTGGCCCTATGGATGTGGTAGAAAATCCAGCTTGGATGCAAGCAGAACAAACCCTTATTAAGCAAGCTGTAAATGAAAATATGCCTATCATCGGGATCTGTTTAGGCGCACAGTTATTGGCATCGACACTCGGTGCCAAGTTACACGCACTACCTGAACCTGAATTAGGTTGGTTGCCAATAAAGCTGGTTGATAATCAAGTAATGCAAGTGCCCCAGTGGCATTATCAAGGGTTTAAGTTTTGTGATTCTAAGGTGAGCATCACTGCAAATTCAACAGCTTGGCCACAGCAAATGTTTGTTCATCAAAGGCAGGTAGGAATTCAGTTTCACCCAGAGTGGAATGCTGAACAAATACAGCAACTGCAGCATGCTTTTGGCGATACTTGCCCATTTGATACCGATGAAGCGCTAGTTTTTGATGCTCAAAATCAGCTTGAACAATGGTTTTTTAAGCTAATGTCTCAAATGTTCAAATAAAAAATGCCCGATTAAYCAWTCWKAAAGAATGATTAATC
>NZ_VKHR01000087.1 GCF_009663145.1 Shewanella sp. TC10 | reverse complement strand
TAAATCTGCGTSAGYAAATAAAACACCGCCAAATGGCGGTGTTTTTTTATCACGCAGATTTATCTAGACTGATACCACATTGGGTATGCTCTTACTCCACTATCGAAAATCACTCACGCTTCCAACGGGGGCGCCCTCCCATCCAAAGCTCGCCAGAATCTTAAGTGCAGGATTGATGTACTAAACACCTTTACTTGACCACATCATTAAGCACATCAGAATGTGCGAGAAGGGCCATTTCTGGAATCACGCAATTTTCTTGATGAACTCTATATATAGGAGTATCCAGACCAATGAGCTAGCAGGCTAATGATTCTCCGTTTGAAGTGTCCGAAGGCGTTGAGTGAATTTGCATAAGCTCGACATGGATGTCGAGATAGCCTCAGTTGAGCCAGGGATGGCGAATCTGAGGCGTTAGTAAACTCACTTATAAGACTGAGGAAATTACACTTCAATGGAGCGGGTGGGAGTTCCAAGAGGGAGTTGCCGTTCACTCCCTTTTGGTCTGGTGTGGGCGAAGCGCCACGACTTTGATCTGCTTTAAAAAAAGAAATGAACTAACCCAAAAGTAAAATTAAGCTAAGATCCCTTGTGCATGAATTAAAGATTTAAGCTCTTCATCACTGGGTTTTAGTGCAATCACATTATCAATCTGTATCTGCAGCGATTGCCAAATTGGCTCGATGATTTCTGCTTGTTCATCATTTGCATATTGTTTTGCAAGTTTAAGCAGTGACGCTGACTCCACCACATCGATACGTTTAAATACGCCGTCTGCCAGTGCAACACTGAGCTCTATCATTGCGGGTACACTGCGGCCGTAATTAATGACATCACGTAAGTAGCGCTCAGCTAAACACACATCAGCGCCTATACCTGAATCATCATTTAACATGTGCTGGGCACGGGTAAACATGGCATCTAATTGTCCTTGCTCTGCCGCTTCTGCTAACCAATGTTCACTGGTATTAGGGTTTGCTTCACAGCCTTCGCCATTAAATAACATTAAGGCTAAGTGATACTGGGCATGAGGGTAGCCTGCCTGTGCCGCTTTATTAATCCACTCAAATGCTTTATCAAGTTGCTGCTGCTGATAATACAGCACGCCCAGATTTGACATGGCTTCAGTGTTTTCAGCCATTGCTGCTTGTTCTAACCAGTTTGCCGCAATGGTTAAATCAACACTGAAGTTTTCGCTGCCAACCAAATAGAAAAAGCCTAATAAGGCTTTAGCTTCTATCACATCAGCTTTTGCAGCTCGTTCAATGGCTAACTCACCTGCCAGCTCATTTTTGCTGCCGTTATAACCATGAAGTAATGCCACTCCATGTTCAAACAAGGCTTGCTGATGTTTATCTGATGCCAGTTCAAACCAATTAGCAGCCTGTTTAAAAGTGCTTTCAGATTCGGCATGCTCCGCAGCATCTTGCTCAAGAGATTGCTCTTGTTCTTGTTGCATCAAGGCTTTGGACTTTAATGACATCCCTACAAGATACTGGGCTTGGTGGTCATTGTGCATTACTGCTTGATAGCAAAGTTCGCGGCCTACGAATGAATCAAATGCTTCAAACTGGAATTCAGGGGCTTTTTTACGATGCACTTTAGGGTAAAGCAAAGTAATTAACGACAAGATATTTTTGATAGTCTTTTCGGCCAACGAGACTAATTGTTCTTGGGTTAAATGATATTTTTCAGGATGGGCGCCGCGATTACCGTCACTACGCAATCGATGCAATGCACGAGTGGTAGGCACATCAATATAACGCATGCGATTTAACTGCTCGATGCGGTCATATAGGTTTGGGCCATTAAACTTAACTGAATGTTTTTCAGCTAATAACGAAGTGACTTGATGGGTAAAGCTGCGAACAAACACCAAAGCTTGGGTGGGAATATCCCTGACATAACTCTTTGCTTTGGTGTAATCATCCACAATTTCAGCTGAGAAGCCGCCAATAAACTCAATATCATTTAACACTGGCGGTTACTCCTCTGCTGTCGTTCACTATTCAGTTAGATTTCAGTGGTATCAGATTCACTTTCATCGGTATTACGGTTAACCATATACAATCTAAATAGCGCAACGTTAACGAATAGTCCTAAAAATGCGAACAAGGTATCAATAATAACTCGTAGCGGGAATCCACCGAACTCAGTTAACTGCAAAACGATGCCACCGACCATTGAAAGCGGTAGATATAGCATCAAAATCATCATTGTTTTCAATACGATTGGTGACGAAAACTTAAAGCTACTTTTAATGGCTTCTAATGGTGATACACGCTCAACAATGACCATAAAGTTAACGTAGGCAAGACGTGCGAACAGATAAAAACTGATACTTAAACCAATAATCCAAAATGGTCCAAATACTGCGAATAACATCACTGGCGCTAAAATAGCTAAACCAGAGAACACCCCTGCAAGTAAAAGTGGCGGCACAAAGGTAAAGCTGTTTTTCAGTACTAAACCTGGGGTGACTTCGTGTCCGCGTGAACGAACTTCCAGATATAGAGTTAACGCTGCGATTAGCAACGAGAAGATGAGTAATAGCACCATCATAGCGGCGCCGTGGATAGCACCAAATTGTGGTACCTCAACTTCAGCTTGTGCTGCCAGCTCACTACCAAGCCATACTTGGATCATGACCTGTATTAATAGTAATGGCACAGTAAGTGATGCAAGCTGCGCCACGTGGTTACGAAAGAAATTATATGCTTCAGTCAAAATTGCAGACAATGACATGGGATTTCCAATAATCTAAATAAGACAAATATGCTGCTAAGGATACCGAAAAAACGCTGTTTTTGCACAATTGATATTGTTGTAGAGTAAAGTTAGCTAAATCATTTGTCACATTTTTGTGAATAACGTTAAAATGGTCACAGGATCACGAAAACTAACCTTTAATCATTCAACATGAATCATAGGATGGCCACGATGAAATTAAGCCCAGCAGTAAGTCTTTTAGTCGCGATGTTTGCAGTTACTTCTCCAGCACAGGCAGGTTGGTTAGACAGTGTTTTTGGTACTGAAGAAAAGAAAGTAGAAAAAGTGGAGACTACCGCTGACGCACAATCTGCTGATTTAGTTGGCAATGTGATGTCACAACTTGGTCTGAGTAAAGATCAAGCTGAAGGTGGCTTAGGTTCCTTGCTAAGCCTTGCACAGTCTAACTTAGGCGACTCTGACTTCAGCCAGCTATCAAACAGTATTCCAGGTGCTGATGCTCTTTTATCTGCTGTTCCTGCTTTGTCTTCAGATGACGGTATGTCAGGCCTTTTATCTCAAGCTGGTGATTTAGGTAAATCTTTTGAAGGCGCAGCTATGGTATATGATGCGTTTGAAGAGTTAGGCATTAAAAAAGAATACGTTGCTCCAATGGTTGATATCGCTAAATCTTACTTAGAAACCAATGGTACTGAAGGCACAGTTGATTTGTTAACAAAAGGCCTTAGCTCACTGCTTTAAGCGTGATGCCGATAGAGGATTAATTTTAATTAATGCCGAGCCATTCGCTCGGCATTATTGTCTCTGTTAAGCTTAATCTAATCTACATTTTCAACACTCGCTATTGCTGCAGTGAATTTGCAGTCGTTTTAGGAGGCATTATGATCGCGAAGTTAAAACAGTTTTTACAGTCGCACGCTCAGGCAACCACTCCCGAAGATCAAGCACAGCAGCTGAAACTTGCGGCGGTGAGTTTACTGCTTGAAGTCATGTATGCCGATGAAACCCTAGACGAGGAAGAAGTAGCGATGTTGCCAGATATGATAAGTGGCAACTTGAATATCAGTGCAGCAGAAGCCAATGTATTAATTGACGAGGCTAAGTTAGTTCAGGGCAACTCTATTTCATTATTTGAGTTTACTGCTGAAATTAATGCTCAGTGTTCCATTGAGCAAAAGCAAAAGCTCTTATTGTGTATGTGGAAACTTGCCTATTCAGATGGCAAATTATGCCGCAATGAAGACCAAATTATTCGCCGCACCGCTGATTTACTGTACTTAAAACACAGTGAAGTGATTCAAATGCGCAATATCGCCATGGAAGAACGTTAAGCCCTTTATAGCTTCAATCCAAACGACATCCAAATAAAAAGCGCGGCTCTAGTAACAGAGTCGCGCTTTTATCATTTTTGCTGCATGTTAATTAAAATGCAGCATAAATTACGCAGCTTGCTTACGCGTTTGATGTTGTTTTTGCCAATACATAAATGGCGCGACCACCAGCACTAAAATAAACGAATACAACATGTTTTCTGCCAGTGCGATACCCACTCCAATGCAAAATAAACAGCCGCCTATAATCAAAGGTAAATAACGTTTGCTGAGCAATTTGGCAGCTGACAACATGGTGAGCAAATAGATAATCACAAATACGCCGTTACTCCAGGCAATTAAATCCTCAAGTTTTTGCTCCGTAATAAAAGTGAGCGTAATGACTACGGCCATAGTAATCAAAATCGTCACGAGTGCGCGAAGTGGTACCCCGAATTGATTTAGTTGGCTAAAGTAACTTGGTAATACACCTTCTTTACTGAAACTCCACAATAATCGGGCCGCACTAGCGCAATAGACATTCACTGTCGCCAGTCCGCTAGCGATACCTAAGATACCAATGACTTGTGCGCCCATTCCCTGCCAAACCATATCGCCCAATAGCCCATCAAAGGTATGGATCATAGCAAGACCCGCTTTGTCGCTAGGCACCAGTAGTAATAGCAAAGTACAAATCAGATAAATAATTCCCACCAGTACAGTGCCCATCATCATCGCAGGCAACATGTCTTTTTTAGGATTTTTAAAGTCATTCGCTAAGTGGGTCATGGCTTCAATACCCAAAAAGCTCCAAAAACCGATCCCCATGGCTAACATCACTGTAGACATTTCTGGGGTCGCTAAGCTTGCTAAAGATTCAACTTCACTGACATTTGTACCACTAGCGCCAAATAACACCGCAACCACAGCAACAATGGCTAAGGTCAGCGCAAATTGCAGCTTGGCCGACACTTGAATGCCGCGATAATTTAAAACTAATAGCACCAGCACGATAGCCAGTTCTGCAGCAAGCTGCCCCCAGCCCGTGATAGACACCAACGCGTCCATAAATTGGAAAGTCATTAAAATTGCCGCTGGCGCACCTATCGGAATAACGAATAAAAATATCAGCCCAATGGTTCTGCCTGCTGTTGTGCCAAAAGCTTTTTCAATGAAAAAAGCTGGCCCAGCGGCGTGAGGAAAGCGACTAGCTAATAAACCAAACACCACTGCCACAGGCAAAATGGCGACAGTTAAAATTGCCCACGCCAATAAAGCACCACTATTTGCCACTGCAATGGTCATTTGCGGCAGAATAAATACGCCTGTTCCCAACAAAGTGGTGGCCATCAAGCCTGCACCTTGCCAGCGCCCTATCGTTCCTGTAATTTGATTCATTGGCTTATTCTATGGTGAAGTTTGCAAGAATTATAAAGTGAATTTGATAAACAAACTGCCGTAAACGCCCTACAAGATCACTTATAAAACCGACACTTTGACGGTATAAGTAACATTTACCCACAATATGACGGTCAGTAAACATTAAGCGAGTTATAACATGGACAAATTTGATCAACTCATCATTACTGCATTACGCGCAAATGCTCGCCAAAGCATTTCGCATATTGCTGAAGCTGTCAGTTTATCACGTAGTGCAGTGACTGAACGGATCAAAAAACTCGAGCAATCAGGGATTATTCGAGGCTACCAAGTACTATTAAGTGAGTCGCAAAAAGAAGGCGTCTCCGCTTATTTTGAAATTCAGCATGAACGCGCCAGCTGCGCAGATGTTGTCCACGTTTTCCATGCGATCCCTGAAGTGATTACCTGCCAAGGTATTACCGGTGAAATGGATTTATTGGTGTACGTTAACGCTCCTTCAATGAAGAGGCTACACGAGATCCGTGAGTTTATTGATGCACAAGCTGACATCATTAAAATTAAAACCCACGTGGTAATGAGTGAATGGATTAACAATCAAGCGTAACGCACATTTTCGAATTAATTAGTTGGTTATACTGATGAAAATAGCCAAATATATACAGAAATACGACTAAGATAAGAGGTAGTTTGCAGCACTTGCTGAGACTGCACAACAGGTTCATACGATCTGTTAATACAATCAGTTAATACGACCTGTTCATACAATCTGTTTCAACATCAAATTTTTAATTGGGTATTTATAACTATGCAAACACAGTCAACTTCCGACATCAATTTACTCTGGGGTGCCTTAATCCTTGAAGAGCTTGCGCGGCTTGGTGTTAAACACGTTTGCATGGCGCCAGGTTCTCGCTCTACGCCACTAACGCTCGCAGCCGCCGCACAAGATAAACTTGAACGTCACCTGCATTTTGATGAGCGTGGTTTAGGCTTTATGGCACTTGGACTTGCCAAAGCCAGTAACAGCCCAGTTGCCATCGTGACGACTTCAGGCACAGCAGTAGCGAATCTATATCCAGCCATTGTTGAAGCATGGCTCACTCAAGTACCGTTAATTGTATTAAGTGGTGATAGACCACCTGAACTCATTGGCTGCGGTGCTAATCAGGCGATCATTCAGCCAGCAATTTTTGCCGATTACGCTAAACAAGTAAATCTGCCGACACCCGATATCGCCATTAGCCCTAATACGTTATTAACTACGATAGATGAAGTAGTCAGCAATCAAACTCAGCCTGTGCATTTTAACTGTATGTATCGTGAGCCATTGTACCCAACGGAATTAGAAACTTTATCTCAGCTCGCAACATCTGCTTTATCAGGTTATGTCACTCCTATTGCTGACTGGCTAGAGCATCACTTCCCTTATACTGACTACGGTCACGTCTGTGCATGTAACTTGCCGACTGAAGACACCATGATGCGCTTTGTTCATGGTAAAGGTGTTGTCGTGGTGGGCACATTATCCCCTCAGGATAACCCACAGCAAATCATTGAGCTCGCCCAAAAACTTGGCTGGCCGATTATCGTTGATGCTCAATCTCAACTTAGACAGCATCCCAGTGTAATTGGTCATATAGATCAGCTTTTACTCAACCCCAAAGCGGCTAAATTTGTTGAACAAGCCGATCGAGTTTTAGTGTTTGGTGGCCGCTTTATTTCTAAAAGATTAATCAGCTTTATTGCCAAGCAGCAATGGCACAGTTACTGGCAAGTGCTCCCAATACAACAGCGCCTTGACCCTAATCATCAAGCTAAGCGAATTTGGCAAGCCAGTGTATCGGCAATGTGCAGTGCAAAATGGCCACGTTCATCAGATGCCAATTGGGCCCTGCCTTTAATTGAAATGAATCAACAATTAGAAGCTTTGCTGACTCAGCATATTGATCAAAGTAGCTTTGGTGAACCACAAGTTGTTCGCCAGATAGCGAAAGCCCAAACATCACAGCACCAATGGTTTATTGGCAACAGCTTACCTGTTCGCTTATACGATATGTATTCTCCT
Source organism: Shewanella sp. TC10 (assembly GCF_009663145.1). Lineage (GTDB taxonomy): Bacteria > Pseudomonadota > Gammaproteobacteria > Enterobacterales > Shewanellaceae > Shewanella. Next base: position 6,138 of record NZ_VKHR01000087.1, on the reverse strand, counting down.
ATCACTTGCGAATCTCCCAATATTTATACTAATCGCGGCGCATCAGGTATTGATGGATTAATCGCAACGGCAGGCGGTATGGCGCTAGCCACTAAACAGCCAAGCACCCTTCTTATTGGCGATATATCAAGCTTGCATGACCTCAATTCGTTAGCCATCACAAAACAAGTGAACAGTCCCTTTGTGATTGTGATTTTGAATAATGATGGTGGCAATATTTTCAACTTGTTACCTGTGCCTAATGAAGCTGTAAGAGACGAATATTACCGCTTAAGTCACGGACTGGAGTTTGGCTATGCTGCAGCTATGTTTGGCTTACCGTATAACCAAGTGGACTGTTTAGCGAGCTTTGATGAAGCTTATGCCGATGCGATGGCCTTTGCAGGTACTTCTGTGATTGAAGTGAATGTCAGCCCGAATCAAGCAAGCGATCAAATAAAGCTCATTGCACAATGGGTGAAACAACACTAATGCCAACCATTAAACGTTACGGTGACACAGCTTTACCAGCACTGGTTTTATTACATGGTTTTTTAGGTTCTAAAGAAGATTGGCAGGCGAGTTTGCCAATTTTAAGTCAGTATTTTCATTGTATTTGTATTGATTTGCCTGGGCATGGCGAGAATGAACAAATTTTGCCAACCCCTGGGTTTGAAACGCTCGCAGAAATTATCACCTCTAAAGTGGCTCACCTAGGTTACCCACAATTTCATTTGTTGGGCTACTCTTTGGGCGGGCGCGTGGCGCTGCACATTGCAAAATTCCACCCTGAAGCGCTTTTGAGCCTGATGCTAGAGTCCGCACACTTAGGTTTATGCTCTACCCGAGACAAGCAAGCAAGGCTGAAACACGATCAAAAGTGGGCTGATAAACTCGCTAACCAACCGATCAAGTCATTTTTAAACCAATGGTACCAGCAACCAGTATTTGCTGAATTAGATGACGCGTCTCGCGAGCAACTGGTTAATATTCGCAGTAAAAATAACCCTCAAGCCTTGTTGCATTGTTTTCAGAGTACTTCGCTTGGTTTACAAGATAATGGCCAAAAAGTACTGAAACAATTACACTGCCCGACATACTTGTTGGTGGGTGAACAGGACAGTAAGTTTTCTAAGTTGGCTGAAAAATGGCAACAGAAACTCGAATTATCTGTCATCACTATTCCAAATAGTGGCCATAATACCCATAAAGCCCAACCACAGATGTTCGCAGCGAGGGTAATACAGCTGCTTTATCCATAACTGCTAGCCAAGCGTTAAGCAGTCGATACTCGATATAAAAGGACGAACGCTTCATGCACACTGATGACCACTCTTCTCACGAGCTTGAATCAAATCAGCACTCAAGTTCTGAACAGACAAAACCTGCCGTCATCAGTGAGCTTACACTTCACCGTTACCAAATCCCATTAGCACCGACCTTACCTGTGGCAACTCAGCGAATAGATCAGCGCTTTGGTATCACCGTCAGTGCCACATTAGACGATGGCAGAAGTGAGCGCGTAGAAATCAGTCCACTGTCAGGCCAAGATATTGAAGGTGAAACTCTGATTGGCTTTAGCAAAGAAACCCTTGAGCAAGTTATCAGTTCCCTTGAACATGATTTACCTCAGTTAATCAGCAAACCATTAACTGAATTAGTCACATTAGCTGAGAAAATAGACTTACCCTCAGCAGCATTTGGACTCAGTTTATTAGCACTTAAGTTCAGCCCTGCATTTCAATATGCTCATGTGGATGATCGTAAAATTGGCTTATTTTACTACCAAGGTGAGATGACTAATGAAGCATTAACAGCAAAGATCAATGCACTACCACAGCGAACGTATGCGATAAAAGTTAAAGTAGCTCAAGCAGAAATTGAGCAAGAAATTCGATTTATACATCAAATATTGGCCATCAATCCAAAACTCAAATTACGCCTAGATGCCAACCAAGGTTTTAGTGCTGAGCAAGCGATCGAGTTTCTAGCATGTTTGCCAAAGGCGAGCATTGAATACATTGAAGAACCTTGCAACACCATCGAGCAAACCTTACATGTATATCAAGCACTGAAAATTCCTTTCGCGCTCGATGAAACCCTAAATGATGCCAACTACCAATTTGCAATGCTTGATGGCTTGGCTGCGTTAGTACTCAAGCCAATGATTATCGGCCATACCAACAAACTCGCTCAGCTGATTGAAGCTGCTACAGAAAACGGCGTTCGCTGCATATTAAGTTCAAGTTTAGAGGCCAATTCAGGTATCAAGGATTTAGCGACGTTAGCTGCGGTGTTAACCCCTGATGAGATCCCAGGACTTGATACATTAGCCAGTTTTTCAGAACCGTTAATAGAAGCAAACAATCAATTAAATCCGCAGGTAACCCAGTTAATTAGTCACTATACTTGTGACTCGTAAATTCAAGTTTGATACCGCTAAATAAAGGGTTGTGATGATTTCTCCGCTGCACCAAACAGCTTTAAATTCACCTGAAGCGACGGCTATTCAGTTACCAAAAAATAGCCGTCATTATGCTTGGCTCAATCACCATGAAACTGCCAATAATACAGTTATTCATCATGCAGCAAGTCATGGCACTATCAGTATTAGTTATTTGCAACTGAGCCAAATCGTCTCAAACCTCGTTGAGTCGCTACAAGCTCAGGGAGTTAGCCGAGACAGTCGCATCGCTTGTATCAGCAGCAATAACCTTGAAATGATTTGCCTATATTGGGCATGTGTTGATATCGGCGCTATCTTTTTACCCATATCTCCTCGTTTTCCCATATCTCAAGTCGCTGAATTATGTCAGCGATTTGAAATCGACTACTTTTGGTTTGAAACCATCAATGCTGAAGTCACTAGTGATAATTCCACTCACAAAATCGCTGAGCCTGAATTAGCGGGTATTACCCAGCTTAAACTTGAGCTAGCAGTTACGTTAACTCACGAGCTAACTAATAAGTCTTATAACGACAAACACACCACCAGCAAGCCAACTGTAGATGCTGATAAACCACTGAATATTATTCTCACTTCAGGTTCAAGTGGCCGCCCTAAAGGCGTAGTGCATTGCTTAGCAAATCATATTGCTAGTGCATCAGGTTCAGCCAAAAATATTCCGCTAACGCTAAATGACAGCTGGCTATTATCCTTGCCGCTATTTCATATCGGAGGCTTAGCCATTATTAACCGCTGCGCATTGGCTGGTGCAGCTGTGGTATTAAGTAGCAAGCAAGCTTTATGGCAACAGATTACTGATGCAGAGGTTAGCCATGTATCGTTAGTGGCAGCTCAATTAACTGAGATTTTAGCCCAACATCCACAGGCTTTAGATAGAGTAAAAGCACTCTTGTTAGGTGGCGGCGCTATTGAGCCTCATTTAGTCTCAGCGCTCGCTGATAGGCATATTAATGCTTATTGCAGTTACGGTATGTCTGAGATGAGTTCGCAAATCACCACAGCATTGATTAACCCTCAAGGGCATTTAGGTAAACCGCTTGCCAATCGACAACTAACTATTCGTGACAGTGCAATTTGGGTAAAAGGTGAGTGTTTATTTTTGGGCTATTTAGCGAATGGCTTGAATGAAGAAAGCTCAGAATCAAATAAATTACTATCGCTGTCAAAACCAACGGATGAACAAGGCTGGTTCAACACCCAAGATTTAGGCGAACTCGACGTCGATGGCAATCTTCACTTACTTGGCCGTGCTGATAATATGTTTATTTGTGGCGGTGAGAATATCCATCCTGAAGAAATCGAAGCTGCAATCAAGGCGTACCCATCGGTCGAAAATGCCATTGTGTTTGCACAAGAAGATCTCAAATTTAGCTTATTACCAGCTGCGATTATCCAACTTAAAGCTAGTGAACAACTAAACAGCCCAGCCACTAGCGATATAGAAACGACTAAACTAGTAAGTGAAGATTCAGAGAGTGAAGATTCAGAGGCTAAAACCACAGATGCTCAAACCACAGAGACTCAAACCTCAGAAAATAGGGTGACGACAATCAGCGCAGCTAAAATTAACGCCATAGAAGCATTGGTGCTAACAAAGATTGCTCGCTTTAAACGCCCGCGCCATTACTACACCTGGCCTAATGACGTAGTGACCACAGGGCTAAAAATTCCTCGCAAAGCCATTATTGCTGCAGTTAAACAACGAATAGCTAAGTCATAAGCCCTAGCTAAAGCTAAAACCATAGGCACCAGCCACAAATTTCAGCCATAAAAAAACCTGCCGTAGCAGGTTTTAATGGTTTCGTTTCAGGTGAAAACGAATAGAACTAGATTTCCATACAAGACTTAAGCTTGTTCATTGCATTCTTCTCAAGCTGTCTAATACGTTCTGCAGACACTTGATATGTTGAGGCTAACTCTTGCAATGTCGTTTTATCATCGTCTAACCAGCGGGCGCGCAAAATATGCTGGCTACGCTCGTCTAGTGTTTTGATTGCTGAGAATAAACGTGCTTGAGAATCAGATTCCCAATTTTCGTTCTCAACTTCAACCGCTACATCTGAAGAATGATCTTCTAAGTAATGAACAGGTGCAAAATCGACACTGCTGTCATCGTCATTGTCGCTGGCTAAATCAAATGCAGGATCTTGCGCCGCCATACGCGACTCCATTTCGGTGACGTCTTTTTTAGACACCCCTAAATTCTCTGCTACCATGCCGACTTCTTCATCGCTAAACCAGCCTAAACGCTTTTTAGTTTTACGAATATTGAAGAATAATTTACGTTGCGCTTTAGTGGTTGCAACTTTCACAATACGCCAGTTTTTAAGAACGTATTCATGAATTTCAGCTTTAATCCAATGCACAGCAAAAGACACCAAGCGAACACCAACACCAGGATCAAAACGTTTTACCGCCTTCATCAAACCGATGTTACCTTCTTGAATAAGGTCTGCTTGCGGCAAGCCGTATCCAGAATAACCTTTCGCCACATGCACAACAAAGCGCAAGTGAGACATAATCAGTTTTTTTGCAGCATGTAGATCGCCAGTTTCTTGCAAGCGTTTTGCAAGCTCCTGCTCTTCATCTGCCCCAAGCATCTCGATGCCTGTGACTGATTGCATATAAGCTTCTAAGCTGCTACTTCCTCTAGGGACAGTGAGTGACATAGATTGCGATTGAAAGGCCATTAAAGCTCCTACTATTACTGCGTTTTTAACACTTATATAACTTAAAATATTTTAAGTTAAGTGGTGAACTATCTATTATCGGACAACATATGTCAACAGTGGTTCAACACAAGGATGCACACAAAATGCGCGCTGAATTATACTCTGCTGAATACAAAGCAATTGCAAGTGAACAAATGTTCATTTTTAGTCCAAAATAATCTTACCAGCACACTTGGACACCACATATTCCCATAATAGTACGACAGTAATATTAAGAAGGTTCAATTGCGCGTAGATGCTGTCTCACCGACAAATATGAACCTAACCAGCCTAAAAATGACGCCAGTAATACCAACTTAACTAACTCTGCCATACTTAATGCCTGAATTTGAAGTTGACTGCCATATAAGCCAAGCAGTTCAGCGAGAGCTGAGTCGAGATACCAGACAAGAAGGTTAATGATGATCCAAGCGAGCACGCCGCCAATCACCCCATACCAAATGCCTGTGTAAAGGAAGGGCCTTTGAATAAAGGCTTCAGTTGCACCGACGAGCTTCATTACTTCGATTTCGGTGCGGCGATTCATAATCGCTAATCGAATGGTGTTGCCAATCACTAAAACAACCGCCAATACTAATAACGCAGCAATCGCCAGTACCGTGCGTTCAATCAATCTCACCATGGCTTGCAGCCGCTCTAGCCATTCAATGTCTAAACGACCAAAACTCACTTCCGGTTCACGCTCAAGCTTTTCAAGTAATTGCCTCGCACCTTCAGGGCTGGAATGACGCTCTAAAGGGGTCACGACAACCACTGCAGGTAAAGGGTTACTGTCTAAATAAGATAGTGCTTCACCAAAACCTGAAAGACGTTGGAATTCTTCTAGGGCTTGATCCCGATTGATGTAATGCACCACATCCACTTCGGCGTAAACATTAATGAAGGCCGCAGTGAACAATCAATACAAAGTCTGATTTCACGGATTAATGTTTACGCCGAAGTGGATGTGGTGCATTACAT